>NZ_JAUSBN010000041.1 GCF_030651995.1 Reyranella sp. | reverse complement strand
GAACACACTCGACGACGAGGCTCTCCACGCCTGCATCGCCGCCTACAACAACACCCCGCGCAAATGCCTTGGGTTCAAGACCCCGGCCGAGGTATTCATCGCTCAACTGTTGCACTTCAAACTTGAATCCACACCCTCGCTTCGCTCGGGATGACAACAATGCTGCATCGCCGATCCCTCGTCACGTTGCTCGCCGTATCGAGCGTCGCACCTTCGGCCTTCGCGCAGGCATGGCCCGCGAAGCCGATCCGCATCATCGTGCCGTTCCCGGCCGGCCAGGCGACCGACATCCTCGCGCGCATGATGGGCGATCAGCTCACCAAGGCGCTCGGTCAGCAGGTGATCGCGGAGAACCGGCCTGGCGCGGGCGGACAGATCGGCGCCGACGTCGCGGCCAAGGCAGCGCCCGACGGCTACACGCTGCTGATGGTGACGATCTCCACCCACGGGATCAGCCCGGCGCTCTATCCGAAGCTGCCCTACGATCCGCAGAAGGACTTCGCGCCAATCGCCAATATCGGGCTGACGCCGCAGGTGCTGATGACCGGCCTGAAGAGCGGCATCAACTCGGTTAGCGACCTCGTCGCCAAGGCAAAGGCCGGCGCCGATCTCAATTACGGCTCGTCCGGCAATGGTTCCGCCAGCCATCTCGCGGTCGAGATGCTGAAGAGCGCGGCCGGCATCAAGCTCACGCACGTGCCGTTCAAGGGCAATGCCGAGGCCCAGCTCGCGCTGCAGAGCGGCGACATCCAGCTCCTGTCCGATGCCGTTCCCGGCGCGGTCGGCCCGGTGAGGTCCGGCAAGGTGAAGGCGATCGGCATCGCCGACGAGCGCCGCTCGCCGTTTCTGCCGGAGGTGCCGACCGTCGCCGAACAGGGACTCTACGGCGTCGTCGCCGTCGGCTGGATCGGCCTCTCAGCCCCCGCGAAGACGCCCGAGCCGATCCTCGACAAGCTCAGTGCCGAGGTGATGCGCATCCTCAAGGATCCCGCGGTGCTGGAGAGGATGAACAGCCTGTCCTTCGTCCCGGCCAAGGAATCGCGCCAGGAGTTCGAGGCTTACATCGCCATCGAGAACACCAAATGGCGCAAGATCATCCAGGATGCCGGCGTGAAGATCGAGTGAGTGAGTCTATTGTTCCGGACCGCGAGCGTCCCGCTCGCTCATGAAGTCCACACCCTGCTCGCCCTCGGGTTCAGATCCGAAAGCGGCGGGAACTCCAGAGCCAGTCGGCATTGCTTGAAACAAGTCCTGCTTTCACCGGATTGTTCTCGATGTACTCGACGGTCCGGGCCAGATGCCCTTCGTCCCGTATGTACCTGTCGAAATAGTCCCTATGCCAAAACGGCCCACTTCGCCCCAGGAGCCGGTTCGCCTTTTTGGCGGTGAACGACTTCCATGAATGGACGATACTACCGAGGGCGCTTCCGGCCGTTGGCTCAACGAGCACGTGTACGTGGTTCGGCATGATGCACCATGCGAGAAGCAGATATCTTTGCCCATCGAAGTGCATGAGCGCATCCTCGACGACTTTGGCCACCGATGGGTCCTTGAGGCAGCACGACCCGAAACCGGAATCCAGTTTCCCATCGGTTTCCGCAAGGTTATCCGCCAGCTTGCCGAGGGACTGGGCAACCGCGCTGGGCAGGCTGTCGGCAAGCCGGAAGGTTACAAACTGTGTGATTTCGGCCGAGTCGAAATGGGGTAGATACCCTCACGAGTGCCAGCCTCTGTGGGTCATGCCCTTCGGGACCGCAGCGACCTCACATGAGCGAGCGGGACGCTCGCGGTCCAAAAAAACGAGAATATGTTGATTTATCAACATATTGTAGGGCTTAGTTAAAGCTAGGGAGCGACCCCGAATCCGGCGCGCTGGATCGCCTTGGTGATCGCCGCGACGTCCGCGCCTTCGGGAAGACGCATCTCCCCGCTCTTCAGGTCGACGGAGAGAGGCGCGGTGCCCGCACCTGCGGCGGCACGGGTGACGGCCTTTACGCAGCCGTCGCAATCCATGCCAGTGACCTTGAGGATGAGTTCTTGAGCCATGTGATATAGCTTCGCGCCGGCCGGGCGAACCGGCAAGAGGCAAAAAGCGCGGGGTTCTGGTGAGCGGCGACATCGACGATTTTCGCGGCCTTCTGGCCAAGGTGGGCAACGGCGAGACCCTCGGCATCGACGAGGCGGAGCGCGCCTTCGACATCATGACCTCGGGCGACGCGACGCCGGCCCAGATGGGCGCCTTCCTGATGGGCCTGAAGGTCCGCGGCGAGACGGCCGAGGAACTGGCCGGCGGCTCGCGGGCGCTGCGGGCCAAGGTGCTGCGCGTCAAGGCGCCCGAGGGCACCATCGACATCGTGGGCACCGGCGGCGACCATCACGGCACCTACAACGTCTCCTCCTGCTCGGCCTTCGTCGTCGCGGGCGCCGGCATTCCGGTGGCCAAGCACGGCAACCGCGCCTTCACCTCCAAGTCTGGCGCGGCCGACGTCCTCGCGGCCCTGGGCATCGGTCTCGAAGTTCCCATCGAGAAGCTCGAGAAGGCGTTGGTCGAGGCCAAAGTCTGTTTCCTGATGGCGCCGCGCCATCACAGCGCCATGCGCAACGTGGCCGGCCCCCGCGTCGAGCTGGCGCCGTCGCGCACCATTTTCAACCTGCTCGGACCGATGTCGAACCCCGCCCTGGTGACGCGCCAGCTCGTGGGGGTTTTCGACCGCCGCTGGCTGAAGCCCGTGGCGCAGGCGCTGGGCCAGCTCGGGCTCGAGCGGGCGCTGGTGGTGCATGGCCAGGACGGCATGGATGAGCTCACCACGACCACCGCGAGCTGGGCCGCCTCGCTCGAGAACGGCAAGGTCACCGAGATCGAGATCGCGCCCGAGGAGATCGGCGTGAAGCGCGCCACACTCGAACAGCTCAAGGGCGGCGACGCGGCGCATAATGCCGAGGCGATTCACGCGCTGCTGGGCGGTGCGAAGAACGCCTTCCGCGACATCGTCCTGCTGAACAGCGCCGCCGCGATCATGGTCGCGGGCAAGGCGAAGGATCTCAAGGAAGGCGCGGCCATGGCCGCCCAGTCGATCGACAGCGGCAAGGCCAGGGACGCGCTGGCGACATTGAAGAGGATTTGCGCATGAGCGACACGCTCGACAGGATCGTTGCCGACAAGAAGCGCCATGTGGCCGGGCGCATGTCGCAGCGCTCGCTCAGGGTCGTCGAGAACCTGGCCCGGGATACGGATTCACCGCGCGGCTTTGCCAAAGCGCTCAAGGCCACGATCGCCGAGGGGCGCTACGGCCTGATCGCCGAGATCAAGAAGGCGTCACCCAGCAAGGGCCTGATCCGCGAGGATTTCGATCCGCCGTCCCTCGCCCAATCCTATGAGCGCGGCGGCGCCACCTGCCTCTCGATCCTGACCGACCAGCCCTACTTCCAGGGCAAGGACGAGTTCCTGACGCAGGCGCGCGCGGCGGTGAAGCTGCCGGTGCTGCGCAAGGATTTCATGATCGATCCCTACCAGGTGCCGGAAGCCCGTGCGCTGGGCGCCGACTGCATCCTGCTCATCATGGCCTGCCTCGACGACGCGATGGCCGCCGAGCTGGCGAAGCTCTCGCACAAATGGGGCATGGACGTTCTGGTCGAGGTGCATGACGCCCACGAACTCGAACGCGCCCTCGAGGTCGATGCCGACCTGATCGGGGTCAACAACCGCAACCTCAAGACGCTCGCCGTCGATCTCGCCACGACCGAGAAGCTCGCGCCGCTGGTGCCGAAGGATCGCGTCCTCGTGGCCGAGAGCGGCCTCGGCTCCCCCGCCGATCTGGCGCGCATGGCCCGGGTCGGCGCCTCGGCGTTCCTGATCGGCGAGAGCTTCATGCGCAAGCCCGACGTGGAAGCGGCGGTGCGCGAGATGCTGGTGCGCGAGGCGGCATGACGCGGAAGGCGGCACTCACCCACTTCGACGAGGGCGGCAACGCCCGCATGGTCGATGTCGGCGACAAGGAGATCACGGAACGCGTCGCCGTGGCCCGCGCCAGCGTCACCATGCAGGCCGCGACCCTGAAGCTGATCCGCGACAAGAAGGCCAAGAAGGGCGACGTTCTGGCCGTGGCGCAGCTCGCCGGCATCATGGCGGCGAAGAAGACGCCGGACCTGATCCCCCTCTGCCACCCGCTGGCGCTGTCCTCGGTCGACGTGAAGCTGTCGCTCGACCCGAAGCGCAAGGCGGTCGACATCGAGGCGACCTGCAAGCTGAAGGGCCGCACCGGCGTCGAGATGGAAGCGCTGACGGCGGCCTCCGTCGCCGCCCTCACCGTCTACGACATGTGCAAGGCGGTCGACCGCGGCATGGTGATCTCCGAGGTGAAGCTCCTCCACAAGTCCGGCGGCAAGTCGGGGACATGGGCAGCTCGATGAGGCCGGGAATGCTTTCCGTTCGTGATGCCCATGCCCGCGTGATCGCGGCATTCGACCCGCTTCCGTCAGAGGTCGTGTCCGTCGCCGAAGCCGCGGGCCGTGTGCTCGCGGTCTCGCCGAAGGCGCGTCTTACCCAGCCGCCGGCGGATCTCTCGGCGATGGACGGCTATGCCGTGCGCGCGGCCGACGTGCCCGCCGCACCGGCGACCCTCACGCTCGTGGGCCAGGCGCCGGCCGGCAGCTCCTACGATCAGGCGCTGCATCCCGGCGAAGCCGTACGCATCTTCACCGGCGGCCCGCTGCCGATGGGCGCCGATTCGATCGTGATCCAGGAAGACACCAGGGCCGACGGTGCCACGATCACCATTCTGGAAGCGCCGCGCCTGGGGCGACATGTGCGCAAGGCTGGACTCGACTTCTCTGCGGGCGACACGCCGTTGATGGTGGGCCGCACCCTAACGACGCGCGACCTCGCTTTGGCCGCCGCGATGAACCATCCGTGGCTCTCCGTTCGTCGCAAGCCAAGGGTCGCCATCCTCTCCACCGGCGACGAACTTGTCATGCCGGGCGAGCCGGTCGGCCGGAACCAGATCGTCTCCTCGTCCGGTATTGCCGTGGCCGCCCTCGTGCGCGGCTGGGGCGGCGAGCCCACGCTTTTCGACATCGCGCGCGACGATGCCAGGCTGATCGAGAGCTGCATCGAAGCCGGCGCGCAGCACGACCTGCTGATCACGCTCGGCGGCGCCTCGGTCGGCGACCACGATCTGGTACAGAGTGCGCTCAAGGCCCAGGGATTCGACATGGATTTCTGGAAGATCGCCATGCGCCCCGGTAAGCCGCTGATGTTCGCCGCCCGTGACCGCGCCCGCGTGCTCGGCCTGCCCGGCAATCCGGTCTCGACCATGGTCTGCGCGCTCCTGTTCATGAAGCCCGCCCTGGAGCGGATGCTCGGCCAGCCCGGCGACCTCGTTGAGACCCAGCCCGCCCGGCTCGCGATCGATGTGAAGCAGAACGACCAGCGCGAGGACTATGTCCGCTCTCGCCTCGGCCGTAACGCCGACGGCAGCCTCACCGTCGATCCGCACCCGGTGCAGGACAGTTCGATGCTGTCGGTGCTGGCCGCCTGCGACGGGCTGATGATCCGCCCGCCCCACGATCCCGCGCGCAAGGCGGGCGACATCGTGCAGGTCGTCGATCTCGCGAGCCTTCCCGGAGGCTATTGATCCACTGATTCTCCCCTCCGTTCCTCGGGATAACTTGACCGGAAGAAGGAACTAAACTAGAACATGTGCCGGGTTTCAGGATTTGTTCCTAAATCCGGTAGGCGTTCTGGGGAGAAGACGGTGCTCACCCGCAAGCAAAACGAACTGCTCCTGTTCATCAACAAGCGGCTGAACGATGACGGCGTCTCGCCCTCCTTCGACGAGATGAAGGAAGCGCTGCGGCTGAAGTCCAAGTCGGGCATCCATCGCCTGATCACCGGGCTCGAGGAGCGCGGCTTCCTGCGCCGCCTGCCGCATCGCGCGCGGGCCCTCCAGGTCGTCAAGCTGCCCGACAGCGCCGCCCTGCCCGCGCCCAACGTCACGCCGCTGCTGGCCGATTCGCGCCGGGCCGGCTTCTCCGACGGCCGCGAAGGCTTCGTGCCGCAGATCGTCCGCGCCGATCGCGTGCCGCTCGCCGGCGCCATCCAGGCCGCCAACGAAGCCCAGGCGCTCAGCCTTCCCCTCTACGGCCGGATCGCCGCGGGTACGCCGATCGAGGCGCTGCGCGACAATTCGACGACCGTCGACGTGCCCGTCTCGCTGCTGGGCTCGGGTGCCCATTATTGCCTCGAGGTCCAGGGCGATTCGATGGTCGAGGCGGGCATCCAGAACGGCGACATCGTCATCATCAAGAGCTCCGACACAGCCGAGTCCGGCGAGATCGTCGTGGCGCTGGTCGACGACACCGAGGCAACCCTGAAGCGGCTGCGCAAGAAGGGCGCCTCGATCGCGCTCGAACCCGCCAACGCCGCCTACGAGACCCGCATCTTCGGGCCCGACCGGGTCAAGATCCAGGGCCGCCTCGCCGGCCTCTACCGGCGCTATCACTGAACTCACGCTCCGGGCGCCTTGACCGGCGCGGTCTGGCGCATCGAGCTGTTGGGCACCCAAGGCCTGTCGCCGCGGCGTCCGTTCGCGGTCTCGCGGCGCACGCCGAGATCGTCGAGCCACAATGCGTGCGCACCGTCCTTCCAGGCATCACGCCGGTCGATCACCAGCCGCGGGCCACGACAACGCGCCTGCGCATCGACGGTAGAAAGCACGATGTCGGCCGAGCCGCAGGCTTCGACCAGGCGTCGCTCGTCGCTCACCAGCGCAATGCGCCACGGTCCCTTGCGCCAACGGCAAAGACCGGTGGTGCAACCGAGGCCCAGGGCCTGCTCGTCGGCGCTGACGGTCCAGCGCCGGGCCCCCTCCTGCCCCTGGCGTCGGGCCCAGGAATCGGTGACATAGCGATCGATGCGAGCCGAGGCGACATGCACCACGCCGCGCTCGTCGCGCAGGCCGAGCACGCGGCCATCCTCGCTCATCAGCAGGTCGGGGGCCGGCGGCGTTCCGAGCATCAGACCGATGGCCACCATGGGAAGGCCCGCATAGCGCCACCGGCGGCGCCATAGGCAGAGCCAGAGGCCACCGGCGGTCAGCAGCCACAGGCTGGCCCCGGGCAGCGACGACACCAACATCGCGGCGTCGGGCCAGGCCGCGACGCGGAAGGCGATGGCGTTCAGTCCGTCGACGCCCCAGCCCATCGGCACCAGGGCGACGGCTTCCAGCCCGAACGGCATCAGGAGCATGGCGAGCAGGCCCCAAGGCATGATCCAGAATCCTGTGAGGGGAACCCCCAGCAGGTTGGCCACCACGCCGAGAAACGACAGGCGATTGAAGTGATAGGCCGCAAAGGCCCCGGTCGCGATCGAGGCGATCAGGGTCGTGAGCAGGCTGGCCCCGAGCGCGGCCCCGAGCCGCCACATCCAGTGATGGCGGGATATTTCGGCGCGCTCGTGCAGGCGCCGCCGCCAGGGTGCCGCCGATTCCCAGCCCGCAATCAGTGCGACGACCGCGGCAAACGACATCTGGAACGAAGCGCCGGTCAGCGACTCAGGCGCAACGACCAGCACGAGCACGGCTGACCAGGCGACCAGGCGCAGCGACAGAGCCGTGCGGTCGAGCAGAATGGCGAGCAGCGCGAAGGCGGCCATGGCACAGGCGCGTTGCGCGGGCACCGGCGCCCCGGCCAGCGCCGTGTAGAACACCGCTGCCATAAGGGCGAGTACGGCCGCCACCTTCTTGGCGTCGACTCTCAGGGCGAGTGGCGGGATCAGAGCAATGCCGTAGCGCACGAGGCCCATCACGAGGCCGACCGCGAAGACGATGTGCAGGCCGGAAATCGACAGGATGTGCGCCAGGCCGGAATCGCGCATGGCTTGCGCCACGTCCTTGTTGACGGCGGTCTGCTCACCGACCAGCAGCGACGCAACCACCCCACCCGCCGGCCCGGGCAGGACGTGCAGGATGCGGGCAGACAGATCGGCGCGCAGCGAGTCGATCCTGCGCACGAGACCGTCGGGCCGGCCGCGTTCGATCACCGTCGCAGGCGCCAGGGCATATCCGACAGCACCGAGCTGGTGATACCAAGCGACCCTCTGGAAATCGAAGGCGCCGGGCGCCGCTGGCCCGGCCGGCGGCGACAGGTTCGCGAGCACGAGCAGGCGGTCCCCGATCACCAGGGGCGGCGCCCCCCGGTTGAGGGTCACGCGAACCTTCGCCGGCATCATCTCGGGCGGCGGCACGCCGTTACCCCGGAGCCGGACGGCTTCGAGCACGACGCGCACGCCCTCGGGCAGACGCTGGATGTCGGCGATCCTGCCCTCGACGTTGAGGCTGAACAGCGGCCGGGTGAGCGTCGGTGCCGCGACACTCGCCGTACGCCAGGCGACGAGGCCGAGGCCGGACGAGGCGGCGACGGCGCCAATGGCGAGAGCACGGGCGAAGCTGCCGGCCGGCGCGAAGACGGCGATGAGCAGCGATCCCGCCGCGAGCGCCGGTCCCAGCCACAGGGCAGGCTCGGTCGGCAGCTCGTAGTAGACGGCGATGCCCAATCCCAGCGCCACCGGCAGCCACAGCATCCATCGGCCGCGCTCGGCGTCCAGCTGTTCGAGGATCCAGGCGCGCAGGTTTGACACTAACCGGACGCTCCCCTACCTACGGCGCGCTTTTCCGCCCAAATTGCGGCAAAACCCGCGCTTACCGAGCACAAGTTCCCTGGCCAATGACCGTCGTTACCCGCTTCGCCCCCTCGCCCACCGGCTACCTGCATATCGGCGGCGCCCGCACGGCCCTGTTCAACTGGCTGTTCGCTAGGCATCACGGCGGCAAGTATCTGCTGCGCATCGAGGACACCGACCGCGCGCGCTCGACCGAACCGGCGATCGCCGCGATCCTCGACGGTCTGTCGTGGCTCGGCCTGCCCTGGGACGGCGAGGTCACCTACCAGTTCTCGCGCGCCGCCCGCCATGCCGAGGTCGCCCTCGAGATGCTGGCCAAGGGCCATGCCTATCACTGCTATGCCTCGCCGCAGGAACTCGACGAGATGCGGGCGGCGCAGAAGGCCGCCGGCAAGCCGATGCGCTATGACGGCCGCTGGCGCGACCGCGATCCGAAGGAGGCTCCCGCCGGCGTGAAGCCGGTCGTGCGCCTGAAGGCGCCGCCGTCCGGACAGACGGTCATCAAGGACGCGGTCCAGGGCGAGGTCACGGTCGAGAACGCGCAGCTCGACGACATGATCCTGCTGCGCGCCGACGGAACGCCCACCTACATGCTGGCCGTCGTCGTCGACGATCACGACATGAGCGTGACCCACGTGATCCGCGGCGACGACCATCTGAACAACGCCTTCCGCCAGCTGCAGATCATCCGCGCGATGGGATGGCTAGAGCCGGTCTATGCCCATATCCCGCTGATCCATGGTCCCGACGGCGCCAAGCTCAGCAAGCGACACGGGGCGCTCGGCGTGGACGCCTATCGTGACATGGGTTTCCTGCCGACGGCGCTGCGAAACTACCTGCTGCGTCTGGGCTGGGGCCATGGCGACGACGAGATCATCTCGACGGCGCAGGCGATCGAATGGTTCGACCTGGACGGTGTCGGACGCTCGGCTTCGCGCTTCGACATGGCCAAGCTCACCAACCTCAATGCGCACTATCTGCGCGAGACGCCGGATGCCGAGCTGCTGCCGCTGGTGTTGCCACGCATCGAGGAAAAGATCGGCGGCAAGGTCGCCGACGCCGGCCGCGAACGCATCGTGCGCGGCCTGAACGGCGTGAAGCCGCGCGCGCGCACGCTTGTCGAACTCGCTGACAGTCTCGCCTTCTACGCGCGCGCCGGCGCGCCGCCGATCGCCGACGACAAGGCGCTCGGCGTGCTGACGCCCGACGCCCGTGCCGTCATGGCCAAGCTCGCGCCGGCACTGGAGATGCAGGCGAGCAACTGGAGCGAAAAGGCGCTCGAAGAAGCCGTGCGCACGTTCGCCGAGGCGAACGGGCTCAAGCTTGGCCAGGTCGCCCAGCCGCTCCGCGTCGCGCTGACCGGCTCGACCGCTTCGCCCGGCATCTTCGAAGTGCTGGCCGTGCTCGGGCCCGCCGAGAGCAAGGTTCGTTTGCTGGCGGCCGCCGCTTGAACGGGAGACACGTAATGGATGACAAGAAGCCGATGCCGGAGGTCGCTGCGAACGAAGAGGCGCGGGATTTCATTCGCGACCTGGTTCAGTCGGATCTCGCCAGCGGAAAAGTGCAAAGCATCGTTACTCGCTTTCCGCCGGAGCCGAACGGCTACCTGCATCTCGGCCACGCAAAGTCGATCTGCCTGAATTTCGGAATTGCGACCGAAACCGGCGGCCGCTGCCACCTTCGCTTCGACGACACCAATCCCGTGAAGGAGGAGCAGGAATATATCGACGCCATCAAGCGGGACGTACATTGGCTCGGCTTCGACTGGGGCGAGCATCTGCACCATGCGTCGGACTATTTCCAGACGTTGTACGACTGGGCCGAGCATCTGATCCGCGCCAGCCTCGCCTATGTCGACGACACCCCGCCCGACGAGATGCGGGCAATGCGCGGCACGCTGACCGAACCGGGCCGCGCTTCGCCGCACCGCGACCGCTCGATGGAAACCAATCTCAGCCTGTTTCGCGACATGCGCGCCGGCAAGTTTCCCAACGGTGCCTGCGTGCTGCGAGCGAAGATCGACCTTGCTTCCGGCAACATGAACCTGCGCGACCCTGTCCTGTATCGCATCCTACACGCGGCTCACCCGCGCACCGGCACGCAATGGTGCATATATCCGACCTATGATTTCGCGCATGGCCAGTCCGACGCCATCGAACACGTCACGCACTCACTCTGCACCCTGGAGTTCGCAGACCATCGCCCGCTCTACGAGTGGTTCCTCGACCACCTGCCGGTGCCGGCGCGCCCGCGCCAGACCGAATTCGCCCGACTCAATCTCGGGTACACGGTCCTTTCCAAACGCCACCTGACGGATCTGGTGCGGCGCGGCATTGTGAGTGGCTGGGACGATCCGCGCATGCCGACGCTGGCAGGCCTGCGCCGTCGCGGCGTGCCGCCGGAGGCGATCCGCGACTTCGTTCGGCGCATCGGCATGTCCAAGGCCAACAGCGTCGTCGATCTCGCCATGTTCGATCACTCGATCCGCGACCATCTCAATCAGGCGGCGCAGCGGCGCATGGCGGTCCTGCGGCCGCTCAAGCTCGTGATCGAGAACTTTCCCGAAGACCACGTCGAAGAGCTGGAGGCCGTCAATCACCCGGGGGATCCGGGCGCCGGCACGCGTACCCTTCTCTTCCGCAGGGAAGTCTTCGTCGAGCGCGACGATTTCATGGAGAATCCGTCGAACAAATTCTTCCGGCTGGCCGTGGGGCGAGAAGTCAGGCTGCGCTACGCCTATCTCGTCACCTGCCGCGAGGTGGTCAAGGACGCCGACGGCAACGTGGTCGAACTGCGCTGCACCTACGATCCCGCGAGCCGCGGCGGCAACGCGCCGGACGGTCGAAAGGTAAAGGCCACCCTGCACTGGGTGTCCGCCCGGGATGCACTTCCCGCCGAAGTCCGATTGTACAGCACGCTCTTCAACCGCCCTGACCCGGGCGCCGGTGGCGATCTCGACGCTGACCTGAATCCAGGCTCGCTCGAAGTCCTGCCGGGCGCGCTGGTGGAGCCCTCATTGGCAGAGACATCTGAAGGGGAAGCCGTGCAGTTCGAGCGGCTGGGCTATTTCTGCCCGGACCTCGCGAGCCGGTCGAAGGCTCTGGTGTTCAACCGCACGATCGAGCTGCGGGACACCTGGGCAAAGGTGCAGGTCCAGAGTTAAAGGTAGCGCTGCCCCGAGACGAGTCGCGATTGCTGTCCGCAGCCGGATAGATCGGTCCGCGCGATGCCCGCAGGCTCCACCCATGAGCCTGCGTGTCTGGATCTGGCTGGTGTCGCTGTCCGTCCTCTGGGGCGGGTCGTTCTTCTTCGCCAAAGTGGCCGTTGCCGAGTTACGCCCGTTAACGGTCGTCTTCGGTCGCGTCGCCCTTGCCGCATTCGCACTGAATCTGTGGCTCTGGCTGACCGGCCAGAGCCTCTTCCGGCGCGAAACGCCCTGGGCCGCCTTCATGATCATGGGGTTGCTGAACAACCTGATCCCCTTCAGCCTGATCTTCTGGGGCCAGACGCAGATCGCCTCGGGCCTGGCCTCGATCCTGAACGCCACGACGCCCCTGTTCACGCTGGTCGTTGCCCATCTCGCGACCCGCGACGAAAAAATGACCCCCGCCAAGCGGGCCGCCCTGCTGATCGGCTTCGCCGGCGTGACGGTCCTGGTCGGCCCGGATCTGCTGATCGGCGATCGATTGGGAAGCATGGGCCAGCTCGCCTGCCTGGGTGCTGCCTTCGCCTATGCCTTTGCCGGTGTCTATGGAAGCCGCTTCGGGAAGATGGGCGTCGCACCGCTCGAAGCTGCCGCGGGCCAGGTCACGGCGAGCACCATGTTGATTCTGCCGATCATGCTGCTCGTCGACCGGCCCTGGATGCTCACCGCTCCTCCCGGCATGACGACATGGGCCGCACTCGCGGGTCTCGCGCTGCTATCGACTGCCCTCGCATACGTCCTGTATTTCCGGATACTTGCCGCCGCCGGCGCAACCAATCTGCTGCTTGTTACGTTTCTGATACCAGTCACGGCCATCCTGCTCGGCGCCCTGATCTTGGGCGAACAGCTGGCGCCGCGGCATTTCGCCGGCATGGTCCTGATCGGTTTCGCGCTGGCCGCGATCGACGGTCGGATCGTGCGTTTTCTACGCCCCGCGAAATAGCCGCCCGGCTGCTCAATTGCGCCTTCTTTAGGGTCTTGTTAGGGTGCCGCCGAACCGGCGAACGGCACCCTGCGGGATGCGCGCGCCTTGCTTGAATCGAGCCTGGAAAAGAGTTCACCCGATGGCCAAATCGACCGCGACGCTGACCGACAACGAAACCGGCAAAACCTACGAGATGCCGATCATCCACGGCACCCTCGGACCGCGCCTGGTGGACGTTCGCAAGTTCTACGGCGACTCCGGCATGTTCACCTACGATCCGGGCTTCACCTCGACCGGCTCGTGCGGCTCGAAGATCACCTACATCGACGGCGACGAAGGCCTGCTGCTTCATCGCGGCTACAATATCGCCGAACTCGCCGAGCAGAGCGATTTCATGGAAGTCGCCTACCTCCTGATGAAGGGCGACCTGCCGAACAAGGCGCAGAAGGACAAGTTCGTCCGCGACATCACGAACCACACGATGGTTCATGAGCAGCTCAGCCAGTTCTATCGCGGGTTCCGCCGCGATGCCCATCCGATGGCGATCTGCTGCGGCGTCGTCGGCGCCCTTTCAGCCTTCTATCACGACTCGCTCGACATCCACGATCCGCACCAGCGGATGGTCGCCTCCTACCGCCTGGTCGCCAAGATGCCGACCATCGCGGCAATGGCCTACAAGTATTCGGTCGGTCAGCCGTTCGTCTATCCGCGCAACGACCTGTCCTACGCCGCCAACTTCCTGCGCATGATGTTCTCGGTTCCGGCCGAGGAGTACGAGGTCAATCCGATCGTCGAGAAGGCGATGGATCGCATCCTCATGCTCCACGCCGACCATGAGCAGAATGCCTCGACGTCGACCGTCCGTCTCGCCGGCTCGTCGGGCGCCAACCCCTTCGCCTGCATCGCCGCGGGCATCGCCTCGCTGTGGGGCCCGAGCCATGGCGGCGCCAACGAGGCCGTCATCAACATGCTGCACGAGATCGGCGGCAAGCAGAACATCCCGGGCTTCCTGTCCCGCGTGAAGGACAAGGCCGATCACACCCGTCTTATGGGCTTCGGCCACCGCGTCTACAAGAACTACGACCCGCGCGCCAAGGTCATGCGCCAGACCTGCCACGAGGTCCTGACGTCGCTCGGCATCACCCACGACCCGCTGCTCGAGCTGGCAATGGAAATGGAGCAGATCGCCCTCAAGGACGATTACTTCGTCTCCAAGAAGCTCTATCCGAACGTCGACTTCTACTCGGGCATTATTTTCCGGGCGATCGGCATCCCGACCTCGATGTTCACCGTTCTCTTCGCGGTGGCCCGTACGGTCGGCTGGATTTCGCAGTGGAACGAGATGATCGAGGACCCGGACCAGAAGATCGGCCGTCCCCGCCAGCTCTACAACGGCCAGACGGAACGCCCCTACAAGCCGCTCCACATGAGGGGCTGAAATCGCTGTCCGGGAGGGAAGCGAGAAGCACATGGCAAGATCATCGTTCGGGCCGCGCCAGGGGGAAACATCCTGGGCGGCCACCCAGACACCGAAGGCCCAGCCGCGTATCGTGCGGGTGGGCCGTCCTGCCAACGACAATTTCCGCCGCCGCGGCGTGCGAACATGGATGCTGGTCGCTGGTCTTGCCGGCGCAGCGCTGGCCCTGGTGGCCGCGAACTGGCGATTCTTCTAGGATCGGACTGTCGGAAAGTTTAAAGGCCCGCGATGCGGGCCTTTTTTTTGTGCTTCGTTGGGGCGTTCTTCCGTCGGCGCTCTCGGACATTGCCAATGGCAATGTCCTGTCGCTCCTCGCGCTGAGCATCGCTCAGCCCTTGCGCTCGATCAATTCGATCTTGTAGCCGTCAGGATCTTCCACGAAAGCGATGACGGTCGTCCCGAATTTCACGGGACCGGCCGGACGGGTGACCTTGCCGCCAGCCTTGGTGACGTCCTCGCACAGCTTGTAGACATCGGGGACGCCAATCGCGAGGTGGCCGAATCCGGTGCCGAGCTCGTATGGCTTCGCCTGGTCCCAATTGTGGGTCAGCTCGACGACGCAATGCTCCGGCTCGTCCCCATAGCCTACGAAGGCCAGGCTGTACTTGCCGTCCGGCACGTCGCGACGACGCAGCAGCTTCATGCCCATCGGGCCAGTGTAGAAGGCAAGCGACTTGTCGAGATCCATGACGCGGATCATCGTATGCAGCATACGGAAACTGGACTGGGTATCGGGCATCATCCCCTCCCTGCTCTTTCGCGGATTACCGGTCTCGGATCATGGCGGCAAACGTCGCCTCGGCGGCAACCTTGCCGTCGACGATCGCCTTGCCCGAGAACTTCCAGACATTGGCGCGGCTCTGCACCTTGGTGACGTGAAGCTCGAGACGGTCGCCGGGCACGACCGGACGGCGGAACCTCACGCCGTCGATCGACATGAAATAGACTAGCTTGCCTTCCGACTCGGCCCCGAACGTCGAGACAACGAGGACACAGGCGGTCTGCGCCATCGCCTCGACGACGAGCACGCCCGGCATGACCGGTTCCGACGGAAAATGCCCCTGGAAGAACGGCTCGTTGATCGTGACGTTTTTGATGCCCACCGCGCTCTGGTCGAGCTGCATGTCGATCACACGGTCGACCATGAGCATCGGATAGCGGTGCGGGATCATCTCGAGGATCCGCTTGATGTCCACCGACTTCGCCGCGGCAACGGTCGTGTTCTCGACTGGGGCGTTCATGACCGTGGCCTCTCCGCTCAGAATCGCGTGCCGAAGCTGAAACGCACGGCCTGCTGCTTGTCCCACGACTCGTACTGAAGCGGTATCGCATAGTCGATCCGGATGGGCCCGAAGGGCGATACCCACTGAATGCCGACACCGGTCGAAACGCGCACCAGCTGGCTGGTCAGCACGGACGCCAAGCCATAGCTCTGCGCCTGGACGCCCCAAAGAGATCCGGCATCCACGAAGGCCTTGCCGAGGAGGCCGACTTCCTTGGGAACGAGCGGCAACGGGTAGGAAAGCTCCGTCGTAGCCGTGTAATAGAACTGGCCGCCGATCGAATCGGTCGTATTGGCGTCACGCGGACCGATACCGCCGACGGCGAAGCCGCGGAGCGTGTCGCCGCCGATGAAGAACAGGTTGTTCAGGCGGACATAGGAGTTGTTGAACGGGAGAATCAGTCCCGCCGAACCGCCGACCGAGATGACCACGTCCTCGAACAGTGACCTGTAATAGACGGCGTCCGCCGTGGTGCGGAAGTACTGCTCGGTGCCGATCAGGCCCGCGGCTGCGATCGAGTTGCGGACCATCCAGCCCTTGGTCGTGTTGAGGCGCTGGTCGCGAGTGTCCCAGATGATGGTCTCGGAGAGTTCGGAGACGACCTGCGTGCCCTGGTTATCCTGGATGATGAACGAAGCCCAAGGCTGGACATTGTAGATGTCGGTCTGCCGCAGCGTGTAGCGAACGAGCTGGCGAATGTTCTCGGAATATGCCCAGCCGGCGCGCAGCGCGAAGCCCAGGCTGCGGTCACTGTAGCTCGCGATGTTCTGGCGATCGTTCGACGTCCAGAAGACGTCGAAGCCGGCCGAAAGCTCACGGTCCATGAAGTAAGGCTCCGTGAAGCCCAGATCGATCGAGGTGCTCAGCGTGCCGATCGACAGACCGAGACGCGCCTCCTGGCCCTTGCCGAGCAGGTTGCGTTCCTTGACCGAAATGTCGCCAACGATGCCCGCCGTCGTCGAGTAGCCTGCGCCGAACGAGATTTCGCCGGTGCTCTGCTCGACGACCTGGACCTCGAGGTTGGTCTTGTCGGGCGCGGAGCCGGGTGCTGCCGAGACGTCGACATTCTCGAAGAATCCGAGGTTGCGGAGCCGCTGCTGGCTGCGCCGGACCTTGGCGGTGCTGAAGGCATCGCCTTCGGCGAGACGGAATTCGCGGCGGATCACCTTGTCGAGCGTTCTCGTGTTGCCCGAGATGTTGATGCGCTCGACGTAGACGCGCGGTCCCTCCTGGACATCGAAGGTCACGTCGACGGTGTTGTTGTCCTTGTTGCGCCGGATGTTCGGCCGAACCTCCACGAAAGCGTAGCCCAGCGAACCCACCGCCTCCGAGATGTTGGAAACCGACTTCTCGACCTCGTTGGCGTCGTACCAGTCGCCTTCCGCGATCGTCAGGAAGGATTTCAGCACATCGACGTTCAGGCCCTGGAAGCGGCTCGTGACGTCGACATTGCCGAACTTGTAGCGATCGCCCTCGCTGATCGTGAAGGTGATGAAGAAACCTTCGCGATTGGGCGCAAGCTCGGCGACTGCCGATACCACGCGGAAATCGGCATAGCCCTCGGAGAGATAGAACTTGCGCAGAAGCTCTCGGTCGAGGTTCAGGCGGTCGGGGTCGAAGCGGTCATCCGACGAGAGGAAACGCCACCACGCGCTCTCGGAGGTGCGGATCTTGCCCCTCAGCGTGCCGTCGCCAAAAGCCTCGTTACCGACGAAGCTGATGCGCTTCACGCCCGTGACGTCGCCCTCGTTGATCTCGAAGACGAGGTCGACGCGACCCTGCTCCAGATTGATGATCTTGGGCTCGACCGAGGCGTTGTAGCGGCCGCTGCGCCGATAGATGGTCAGGATGCGATCGACGTCGGCCTGGACGCGCGCGCGCGTATAGACCTGGCGCGGCTTCGACTGCACTTCGTCACGCAGCTTGTCGTCGTCGATCTTCTTGTTTCCCTCGAAGGCGACGCGATTGATGATCGGATTTTCCGTGACCTTCACGACGAGGGTCGAGCCCTGCATCTCGATGACCACGTCGGAGAACAATCCCGTCGCGAACAGCGCCTTCAGCGATCGATCGGCCGCGGCCGCGTCGAACGGCTCGCCTACCTTCAGCTGAAGGTAGGAGCGGATCGTCTCCACTTCGGAACGGACGTTGCCCTGGATCTGGATGCCAGCGATCGTGCCGCCGGCCGCAGCCACGGCACCACCGCGCTGGGCATAGGCCGGCGTGTTGAAGGCCAGAATTGCGACAATGGCCAGTAAGGCCCAACGAAAGATCAAACTTCCCCCCGGCGCCAGTCAAACCTGCCGATGGTCAAAAACGTGAACGCAGCTTTCTAGACCGGCGAGAGGGCGTAAGCCACCCCTTTTGTCCCCCAGGCTGTTCTCGCTACGTCGCATGAATTCAGCGCAGCAAAAGCCTGATGTCATTGAAAGTTGCGATCAGCGCCATGCCGATCACGAGCGCAAATCCGAGCTTCAACCCGACCTCCTGGGCCCGCAGGCTGAGGGGCTTACCGCGCACGGCCTCGTAGGCATACATTGCGAGGTGACCGCCATCGAGCATGGGTACCGGCAGCAGGTTGAAGATGCCGAGTACCACGGAAAGCGCGATGACGAGGTTCAGAATGCCTGCCCATCCCGCATGCGAGGCCTCACCCGCGGCCTTGGCGATCCGGATCGGCCCGCCCAATTCATCCACAGGACGCGTCGCGGTCAGGATCTGTCCCATCGACGTATAGAACATCGAGGTCATGCCCCAGACGGCGCGCACCCCCGCTCCCATGGCGCCGATGACACCGTGGTCGCGAAGCTCCGTCACCGCCGGCGGACGCACGCGCAGGCGGCCGACGACCTGCTCCTTGCCCGCGCAATCGAGCACCTTGTCGACGATCGGGACAACGGTCGTTTCCCCGTATCTTCCATCGCGCTCGTACTTGACGGTCACCGGCTGACCGCCCTGAGAGCCAATCAGTTCGGGAATGCGTGAAAAATAGTCGACGGGCTTGCCGTCGATCGCCACCAAAAGGTCACCGACCTTGAGCCCCGCCGCCTCCGCCGGACTATTGGCCGTGAAGCCGCCGACGACGGGACGAATGAACTGGTCGATACCCAGGTTGCCGTAGCGCAGCGTGTTGTTGTAGCGGTCGGTGCGCTCGCAGTACTGCGGCTGGATCTCGCCATTCAAAAGCTGGTTGCCGCGCCGGTATTCGACCGGCATCGGTTTGGTCCAGTAGAGAAACTGGGATTCCTGGATATCCTCATAGCGGTTGACGCGCTTGTCGGCGAGGCGAACGATCTCATCGCCGGTGCGCAGCCCTGCCTTGGCCGCCGGGCCGTCGACCTGAACTGCGACGGTCGCGGGCGTATACGGCTCGCCGGCGAAGAAGAAGACGCCGGTCAGCAACAGGAATGCGAACAGGAGATTGGCGGCCGGTCCGCCGAGCACGACGGCAGCCCGTGCATAGAGCGGCTGACTGAAGAAGGCGCGCTTGCGATCGCTGGTCGACAAGGGCTCGCCGGTTGGCGTGGCGCTCGTCGCGTCGCTGTCGCCCAGGAATTTGACATATCCACCGAGCGGGATGGCCGACACCTTCCAGCGCGTACCGTTGCGATCGGTCCAACCGAAAATCTCGGGCCCGAACCCGATCGAAAACACCTCGGCATGGATACCGAAGCGACGCGCCACCCAGTAGTGACCATACTCGTGCACGAAAACGAGCAGCGTCAGCACCAGAAAAAAATACGGGAGGTATGTCGTAAACAGGCTGACGATGCTTTGCATGCCCTACTCGACCACGAAGTTCATTCTACATCAAATTCCACGGGCCTTGGCCCGGCAGAAACTCTCAGCCTGCCTGCGGGCCTCGAGATCGGCGGCCTGCACCTGCTGGAGCCCATCGACCTCATCCGAAAGTCCGTTCCAGCCCGACATCACGTCCTCCACGATCCGGGCGATGTCGAGGAAGCCAATCCGGCGGGCGAGGAACGCCGCCACCGCCGCCTCGTTCGCCGCGTTCAGGACGATGGGGGCATAACCGCCCGACACCAGGGCCTCTCGCGCCAACCGTAGAGCCGGAAAGCGGCCGGAATCGGGCCGCTCGAACGTGAGGGCCGGAATGGTCATGAAATCGAGCTTGGCAGAGGGGCCGTCAATGCGGGCCGGCCATCCCAGGGCGTGGCTGATCGGAATGCGCATGTCGGCCGTCCCGAGCTGGGCCAGCACCGAGCCGTCGCGGTAGGCGACCATCGAGTGGATGACCGACTGAGGATGAACGACGATGTCGACCTGCGTCTCCGGCAGCCCGAACAGGAGCTGCGCCTCGATCAGCTCGAGGCCCTTGTTCATCATGGTCGCCGAATCGATGGAGATCTTGTCTCCCATGTCCCAGTTGGGATGGGCCAGCGCCTGCTCCGGCGTGACATCGGCCATGTCGGCCAGCGACCAGTTGCGGAAGGGGCCGCCCGACGCCGTCAGGATGAGCCGGTCCACGGCACGATGATGGTCGGGTTCGAACACCTGGAAAATGGCGTTGTGTTCGGAATCAACAGGCAGGAGGACGCCGCCCGACTGCTCGATGGCGTCGATCAGCAGGCGCCCGGCGCAAACCAGGGCCTCCTTGTTGGCGAGAGCGACCAACGCCCCTCGACGCGCCGCCGCGAGCGTCGGTGCCAGGCCGGCGAACCCGACGACCGCCGCCATCACCCATTCGGCGGGTCGCTGTGCCGCTTCGATGACCGCCTCGGGACCGGCTGCCACCTCGATCGACGTACCGGCCAACGCGGACTTCAGCGCCTGGTACCGCTCGGCGTCGGCGACGACCGCGAGGCGCGCCCGCAGGCGCCTCGCCTGCTCCGCCAGCAATTCCACCGAGCTGCGGGCGACCAGCGCCTCGACACGATAGCTCGCCGGGTCGCGCGCTATGAGATCCACCGTGCTCTGTCCGACGGAGCCGGTCGAGCCCAGGATCGTGACGCCGCGCGGCTTCTCTGGTGAGGGTGCAACCCACCGCGTCATGTCCAGGGCCACGAGTTTCCCGCGATCAGTCGGGCGACCCCCACTGCAACGAGCACGGCCATCAAGCCGTCGATCCGGTCCAGCAGTCCGCCGTGGCCCGGAATGAGACGCCCGCTGTCCTTGACGCCGGCCCGCCGCTTGGCAGCCGATTCCAGTAGATCGCCGGCCTGCCCGACGATCGCCAGGGCCGCTCCGGCGATGGCAAGATGCACGGTTTCTCCCAGACCGAAGGCGTACCCCATCATGGCGCTCCCCGCAGCGGCCCACGCCATGCCGCCGATCAGTCCCGACCAGGTCTTGCCGGGGCTGATGCGCGGCGCGAGCTTGGCTCCGCCGGCCGTGCGCCCAACGAAATAGGCACCGATATCGGTCGCCCATATGCATACCAGGATCCAGAGGATGGTCTCACGGCCGACCCCCGGCTGGTGCCGCAGCCAAAGCAACGCCCCGAGCGCCGCGAGACCGTAGGCCCAGGCGAGGAGGCGCAAGACAGGGGCGCCCCGGGTCAGGCGCGACCACTCGAAGAATATGATGGGCGCCGCGACCGCCGCCACGAGATCGATCCAGGGGAAGCCGTACCAGACCGCCGCGAGCAGCAGTGGCCCGAGAACCACGGCCGAGAGCGCCCGCATCAGCAGACCGGCGAAGCGCCCACCGCGCGCCGTCGGGGCGGCGTTACCTTCCGAGGCCGCCATAACGCCGCTCACGCCTACGGAACTCCACAATGGCCTGTTCCAGGTGTTCCTTGCCGAAGTCCGGCCACAGCGTGTCGACGAAAACCAGCTCCGAGTAGGCGCACTGCCAGAGCAGGAAATTGCTGATCCTCTGCTCGCCACTGGTCCGGATGAGAAGGTCGGGATCAGGCAGGCCCGCCGTCAGGAGTTCGCGCTCGAAGCTCTTCTGGTCGATGCCGTCGGCGCTGATCTCTCCCGCCGCGACCCGCTGCGCCAGGCGGCGCGTCGCGCGCAGGATCTCGTCGCGCGAGCCGTAGTTGATGCAGATGTTGACGTCGATACGCGCGTTTCCCGCCGTCATGTCCTCGGCGTCGGCGATGTCGCGCACGATGTCGGCCGCAAGGCCTTCACGATTGCCGATGACCCGGAGCCGCGCCCCGTTCTTGCGCAGCTCGTCGAGCTCGCTGCGCAGGTAGTGCCGCAACAGCCCCATCAGGTCGGCCACTTCGTCGGCGGGGCGCGTCCAGTTCTCCGTCGAGAAGGCAAAGAGCGTCAGGACGGGTATGCCCAGCTCGCCGGCGCCGCGAACGACACGCCGCACCGCATCGGCGCCCCGGCGATGTCCCGCGACCCTCGGCAGGCCACGCGCCTTCGCCCATCGCCCGTTTCCATCCATGATGATGGCGACGTGCTGAGGTCCCGACCCTGAGTCGGGGTTGGCGGGCAGCGGCGCAGTGGACATCAGACCGTCTTGATCTCTTTTTCCTTGTGCACCAGCGCCTCGTCGACCAGCTTGACGTAACGGTCGGTGAGCTTCTGCACCTCGTCGGCCTTCTGCCGGTGCTCGTCTTCCGAGATCTTGCGGTCCTTCTCGGCCTTCTTGAGTGCCTCCATGCCGTCACGGCGGATGTTCCGGACCGCCACCTTGCCCTGCTCGGCATACTTGTGGGCCAGCTTGGCGAGTTCGTTGCGCCGCTCCGTCGTCAGCTCCGGAATCGGGATGCGGATCATCTGGCCGTCCGGCGACGGGTTGAGCCCGAGGCCCGCCTCGCGGATCGCCTTGGCGGTCGGCGTCACCAGGCCCTTGTCCCAGACGCTGACGGTCAGAAGCCGCGGCTCCGGTGCGCTGACCGTTCCGACCTGGTTGAGCGGCATGCGCTGGCCATAGGCTTCGACCATCACCGGGTCGAGGAGGTTGACCGAGGCCCGTCCGGTCCTCAGGCCGCCGAATTCCTTCTTCAGCGCATCCATCGCGCCGTGCATGCGCTTCTCGAGCTCGTTGAGATCGGCAGACATGTTCAGGCCTCGTCCTTGATGATCGTGAAGGTGCCCTCGCCCCGCATCGTCGCCGCGAAGGCGCCGGGCTTGTGGATGTCGAAGACGATGATGGGGATGCGGTTCTCGCGCGCAAGCGAGATCGCCGAAGCGTCCATTACCTGCAGGTCGCGGGACAGCACCTCCAGATAGCCGAGCGTGTCGTAGCGCTGGGCATTCTTGTCCTTGCGCGGATCGGCGGAATAGACGCCGTCGACCTGGGTGCCCTTGAGCAGCGCGTCGACGCCCATCTCGGCCGCGCGAAGGGCGGCGGCCGTGTCGGTCGTGAAGAATGGGTTGCCGGTGCCCGCCGCGAAGATCACGACGCGTCCCTTCTCCATGTGGCGCGCGGCGCGGCGGCGGATATAGGGTTCGCACACCGTCGTCATCGGGATCGCCGACTGGACGCGGGTCTGCAGCCCCTGCTGCTCCAGCGCGCTCTGCATTGCCAGAGAATTGATGACGGTCGCCAGCATGCCCATGTAGTCGCCGCTGGAGCGGTCCATGCCGGAAGCCGCCGCCGACACGCCGCGGAAGATGTTGCCGCCGCCGATCACCAGGCAGACCTGCACGCCCATGTCGTGCACGGCCTTCACTTCCTGTGCGACCATGGTGACCATGTCGGGGTCCAGGCCGTACTCCCGATTCCCCATGAGCCCCTCGCCTGAGAGCTTGAGAAGGACACGGCGAAATTGGGGAGCCGACGGCATCAGATGCCTCTGATTACGTTTGTCTTGGGCGCGCAGACAACATGTCTGCGCCCCGGTCGTTTCTACTACTACTTCTTGAGCTGGGCAGCCACTTCGGCTGCGAAATCCTCAGATTTCTTCTCGATGCCCTCGCCCAGCGCGAAGCGCAGGAAGCCCACGAGCCTGACCGGCCCGCCGACCTGCTTGCCCGCGTCCTCGACGACCTTCGAGACCTTGGTCTTGCCATCCATGACGAAGGCCTGCTCGAGAAGCACGACTTCCTGATGGAACTTGCGCAGCCCGCCCTCGACCATCTTGGCGACGATCTCAGGCGTCTTGCCCTGCTGGCCGGCCTTCTCGGCGAGCACCGCACGCTCGCGCTCGATCGCTGCCTGGTCGAGGTCGGCAACCGTCAACGACTGCGGGTTGGTCGCGGCCACATGCATCGCAAGCTGCTTGGCGAGAGCGCCCAGCTTGGCCTTGTCGCCGGTCGACTCGAGGGCCACCAGCACGCCGATCTTGCCGAGGTCCGGCGCGACGGCATTGTGGGTGTAGGCCACGACCACGCCGTCGGACACCGACAGCGAGGCGGCGCGGCGCAGGCTCATGTTCTCGCCGATCGTCGCAATCAGGTTGGTGAGTTCGCCCTGCACGTCACGGCCGGTGCCGGGAAACGGCGCCGCTGCGACCTTGGCGAGGTCGCCGCCATTCTCGAGCGCGAGCTTGGTCGCCGCGGCGACGAACTTCTGGAAGTGGTCGTTGCGGCCGACGAAGTCGGTCTCGGCATTGACCTCGACGACAGCACCGCGGGTGCCATCGGCCGCCACGCCGACGAGGCCTTCAGCGGCGACGCGGCCGGCCTTCTTCGAGGCCGCCGACAGGCCCTTGGTGCGCAGCCAGTCGACCGCCTTCTCGACGTCGCCCGCCGTCTCCCCCAGCGCCTTCTTGCAATCCATCATGCCTGCGCCGGTCTTCTCGCGCAGTTCCTTGACGAGCGATGCAGTGATCTCAGCCATGTCTTGCTCCGTTTAGTGCAACAAGGGCCGGTCTTACGACCGGCCCCGTCTGTTTCTCTTCGATGAAGGGACCGGACTACTCGGCCGGTGCCGCTTCGGCCGCCGGGGCCTCGACGGCGGGAATTTCCTCGGCCGGCTGCTCGGCGAGCTCGCCGACGTCACCGCCCGTGGCGGCGATTTCGGCGCGGATGCCGTCGAGCACCGAACTCGAAAGCAGGTCGCAGTAGAGCGACACGGCGCGGATCGCGTCGTCATTGCCCGGGATCGGGAAGTCGATGCCGTCGGGATCGGAATTGCTGTCGACCACCGCGACGATCGGAATGCCACGCTTGCGGGCTTCGAGGACCGCGATCGACTCCTTGTTGGTGTCGATGATGAACAGCATGTCGGGCGTGCCGCCCATTTCCTTGATGCCGCCCAGCGAGCGCTCGAGCTTGTCGCGCTCGCGCGTCAGGTCGAGCTGCTCCTTCTTGGTGAGGCCGACGACGTCGCCCTTCAGGCGCTCGTCCAGCTCGCGCAGCCGCTTGATGGACGCCGAGATCGTGTTCCAGTTCGTGATCATGCCGCCCAGCCAGCGGTGGTTCACGTAGTACTGGCCGCAGCGCTTGGCCGCGTCGGCGACGCGCTCGGCGGCTGCCGGCTTGGTGCCGACGAACAGGACGCGGCCGCCGCTCGCGACGACGTCGCGAACCTGACGCAGCGCCTGCTCCAGCAGCGGCACGGTCTTGGTGAGGTCGATGATATGGACCCCGTTGCGCACCCCGAACAGGTACGGCTTCATCTTGGGGTTCCAGCGGCGCGTGTGATGGCCGAAGTGGACGCCGGCTTCCAGCAGCTGGCGCATCGTGAATGTCGGCATGGTCATGCCGTTCTCCTTTTCCGGTTGAGCCTCCGCGGGCGTCGTTCCCGGAATGGGAACACCGGAGCGAGCGGCGGGATGTCTCCCCGTCGACCGCAAACCCGCGTGCGAAGTGGCGCGTTTCTAGTGGTTTGCCGCCAAAAATGCAAGTGCCAATGAAATCAAGGCCTTAGCCGATTTGACTGGCTATTTCCCGGGCCAGTTCGAGGACCGAGAGGGGCGCACTGCCCTCGGCCTTGTTGTTGGCGGTAATCCAGACCTTCCGGCCCGCCCTGAAGGCCGTGGCTGCCATCCGCGCCAGGGCCCGCCGGGTCTCGCCATCCTGGTCCACGAGCCTGTCGAACGGTTCGTAGCGCTGCTTTGCGGCCTGGTAGAGGAAGCCACGGTGCAGGTTCCAGCGCACCACGAGCGGCCCCGGCTCCTCACCGTCTAGCGCCCTGAGCGCCGCTTCCTGCCGCTCGACCTCCGGCATCCGGTCGTGCAGGCCGACGCAATAGCGGACCTCGGCCCTGGCCAGCATGCGCATCAGGCGCGGCGTCAGCAACTCGGGATTCCGCAGTTCCAGCGCGTAAATTGGGCGATGCGTGCCCAGTTCACGGGGCAGAGCCGCGAAGAATGCCTCCAGCCGCTCGATGAACAGCGAAGCGTCCTCGACGAGGCTGCGCGGCAGAGGCGAAACCTGGAAGACCAGCGGGCCCGCTTTGGCCTTGAGCCCCTCTAGACAGGGCAGAACGAATTCCCGGGTAGCGATCGCGGCGTCGAGGAAGTGAGGATTCGGCACCTTGCCCCTGCCCTCCTCGTCGCGCATCACGGCATCGCAGACGATCGCCGGCGCCTTCACGACGAAGCTGAAATGCTCCGGCACCTGACTGGCGTAGCGCGCATAGTCGACGGCCGAGATCGGCGCGTAGAAGGTTCGGTCGAGGCTGACGGTCCGCAGCAGCGGGATCTGGGCATAGGCCGCCAGCCCCTTGCGGCTGAGCGTCGCCTGCGGATGGACGCCTTCGTAGACCAGGCCTCGCCAACCGGGGAAGAACCAGGAGGAGGTGCCGAGCCGGATATCCAGCGGGAGAAGCGGTGCCTCCAGCAGAGGCGAGTCCCTTGCGGGCCTGACATCGCCCGCCGCCGCGGCATGCCGCCTCGGCGCCGCCATCTCGCTTTCGAAGAGGCCGGGCTGCAGGCTCAAATTTCCTCGACCTGGGCGATCCCCGGCAGACTTCCGATCGTGTCGCGCAGGCCGCCGGCGATGGAATAGGTGCCGGGCAAGGTGACTTCGGCCTCCGACTCCTCCTTTTCCAGGGGCACCACCAGCGTGACCCGCCCGCGCCCGCGCTTGCCCTCGAGCGCCTTGCGCAGGGCGTCGAGGGCCACGGGATCGGAGATCACGATGCGCAGACCCGCCGCGGAGTTCGCGACCGCATCCTCGAGCTTCTCCACCGACTGCGCGGTCAGCTTCACCTGCTCGCCATCGAGGCGGCCGTCGACCGAGATCAGGATCGCCTGGCCCGCCTCGAGGAGGTTGCGCTTGGAACTCAGCAGTTCGCTGAACATGACGCATTCGAAGGCGCCGGACTGATCCGAGCACTGCAGGAAGGCGAAGCGGTTGCCCTTTGCGGAGGTGCGCTCCATCCGGTCGATGACCGTACCGGCGAGCTTGATCCGCCCGGGCGTGCCCCGCGCCAGCAAGGCCGGCAGGTCGGCCGCGCGACTGACCCCGAGCCGCTGCAGGCTGCGTTCATAGGAGGCCAGCGGGTGCGACGAGAGATAGAAGCCTATGGCCGCGAATTCGTTCTGCAGCCGCTCCATCGGCGCCCAGTCCGGCACCTTGGGCAGTTGCGGACGGCGCTGGGCGGTGTCGTCGCCGAACAGATTGTTCTGGTTGCTGCCGCGCGATTCGTGCGTCGCCTGAGAATGGCGGGTGAGCGCTTCGACGGTGGCGAAGGTCTGTGCCCGGTTCCTGTTCAGCGAGTCGAAGGCCCCCGCCTTCACCAGGCTCTCCAGCAGGCGCTTGTTCAGCACGCGCTGGTCGAGACGCTCGGCGAAGTCGAACAGGTCCTTGAACGGCCCCTTCTCGTCGCGCTCCTCGACGAGACGGTTCATCGCCTCCTTGCCAACGCCCTTGATGGCGGCCAGCGCGTAGCGGATCGCCTTCCGGCCGTCTTCGGTCTTCTCGACGGTAAACTCGGCCGTCGACCTGTTCACGTCGGGCGGAAGCAGCTCGACGCCGATCTTGTCGAGGTCGCGGCGGTAGCCGTTGAGCTTCTCCACGTTGCCCATGTCGAGGGTCATCGTGGCGGCGAAGAACTCGACCGGATGGTTGGCCTTCAAATAGGCCGTCTGGTAGCAGACCAGCGCATAGGCGGCGGCGTGGCTCTTGTTGAAGCCGTAGCCTGCGAACTTGTCGACCTGGTCGAAGATCGACGACGCCTTGTCCTTCTTGACGCCGTTCTTCTCCGCGCCCTCGACGAAGCTCGCCCGCTGGGCATCCATCTCGGCCTGGATCTTCTTGCCCATGGCGCGGCGCAGCAGGTCGGCGCCGCCGAGCGTGTAGCCGCTCAGCACCTGCGCGATCTGCATGACCTGCTCCTGGTAGATCATGATGCCGTAGGTCTCCTTCAGGATCCCTTCCAGCAGCGGATGCAGGTAGTCCGGCTCCTCCTCGCCATGCTTGCGCTTGATGTAGCTCGGGATGTTCTCCATCGGGCCCGGCCGATAGAGCGCCACCACGGCGATGATGTCCTCGAAGCGGTCGGGCTTCATCTTGCGCAGCACGTCGCGCATGCCGTTGCCTTCGAGCTGGAACACGCCCGAACCGTCGCCGCGGCAGAGGAGCTCGAAGGTTTTCCGGTTGTCGAGCGGCAGCTTCGCGATGTCGATCTGGTCGCGCCCGATGAAATCCCAGGCCTTCTCGATCACCGTGAGCGTCTTGAGGCCGAGGAAGTCGAACTTCACAAGCCCGGCCGTTTCGACCCACTTCATGTTGAACTGGGTGGCCGGCAGCGATTCCTTGCTGTCGGTATCGCGGAACAGCGGCACCAGCTGGTCGAGCGGCCGGTCGCCGATCACGACGCCGGCAGCATGGGTTGAAGCGTTGCGGAACAGACCCTCGAGCTGCAGCGCGAGGTCGATCAGGCGCTTGATCTCCTCGTCGGCGTTGTACTGCTCCTTGAGCAGCTCCTCGGTCTGCAGCGCCTTGGCCAGGGTCACCGGATTGGCCGGATTGTTGGGCACCAGCTTGCAGATACGGTCGACCTGCCCGTAGGGCATGCCCAGCACGCGGCCGACGTCGCGCAGCACGGCCCGGGCCTGCAGCTTGCCGAAGGTGATGATCGCGGCGACCCTGTCGTGGCCGTATTCGTCGCGCACGTAGCGGATCACGCGGTCGCGCTTGTCCTGGCAGAAGTCGATGTCGAAGTCGGGCATCGACACGCGCTCGGGATTGAGGAATCGCTCGAACAGCAGGCCCCAGCGCAGCGGATCGAGATCGGTGATCTTGAGCGACCACGCGACCAGCGAGCCGGCGCCCGAACCGCGGCCCGGCCCCACCGGCACGTCATGGTCCTTTGCCCATTGGATGAAGTCGGCCACGATCAGGAAGTAGCCGGCGAACCCCATCTTCTCGATCATGTCGAGTTCGTAGGTCAGACGGTCGGTGTAGCGCTCATACGTGATATCCACGGCCAGACGGCCGAGCGTCTTCAACTCCTCGAGCCCGGTCTTCGCGAGGTCGCGCAGCGCCTCGCCCTCGGTGCGGCCCTGAAGCTTGGTGTAGCGCGGCAGGATGGGTTTGCGCGGCGCCGGCATGTAGGCGCAGCGCCGGGCGATCACCAGGGTGTTGTCGCAGGCCTCGGGAATGTCCGAGAACAGGCTGCGCATCTCGGCTGCCGACTTGAAATAGTGCTCCGGCGTCAGGCGCCGACGGTTGGGATCGTCGATATGCGCGCCCTGCTCGATGCAGAGCAGCACGTCGTGAGCCTCGTACATCGACTTCTTCGGGAAGTGCACGTCGTTGGTCGCGACCAGCGGCAGGTTTCGTTCGTAGGCGAGATCGACCAGCGGCCCTTCGATCCGGCGCTCCAGATCTTCGCCATGGCGTTGCAGTTCGAGATAGAGCCGGCCCTCGAACAGACCCTGCAGGCGGTCGAGCATATGGGCCGCCGCCGGCGTCTGGCCGGCGGCCAGCAAGCGGCCGACGCCGCTGCCTACACTGCCGGTCAGGGCGATGAGCCCCTCGGTCGAGCCTTCGAGGTCCACCAGAGGCAGCGCCGCGACCGAGCCGACCTTGAAGTCGAGATGGGCGCGGCTCACCAGCCGCATCAGGTTGAGATAGCCCTGCTCGCTTTGCACAAGCAGGGTCAACCAATCGATGGCCAGGACCTTGCTCGCGGTGGCGATGCCTCCCTCCTCCTCGCGCCGGATCCCCAGGTCGCAGCCCACGATCGGCTGGATGCCGCCCTTGGAGGCGTATTGCGAGAATTCGAGCGCGCCGAACAGGTTGTTGCGGTCGGTGACGGCGACCGCCGGCATCTCCGCCTCCTTGGCCAGCGAGACGACCTTGTCGACCTTGTTCGCGCCTTCGGTGAGCGAATAGGCGGAACGAACTTTCAGATGGATGAAATCAGCGATGGCCACGGGCCATCATCGCGCCGAGGCCTGTGGACTGTCAGGCATCGAGCACGCCATCTTTCAGCCGAACCGTGCGATCCATGCGGGCCGCCAGCTCGGGATTGTGGGTGGCGACCAGGGCCGCCATGCCGGTCTCGCGAACCAGCGCCAGCAACTGCTGGAACACCGTTTCGGCCGTCGTGGAATCGAGATTGCCGGTCGGCTCGTCGGCCAGCAGGACGTGCGGGGCGTTGGCAACGGCCCGCGCGATCGCCACCCGCTGCTGCTCGCCGCCCGACAGGCGCCCCGGACGGTGGTCGAGCCGGTCGCCGAGCCCGACCAGGCCGAGGAGATCGGCCGCCCGCTTGCGTGCTGCCCCGCGCACGACACCGTTCAGCATCTGCGGCAGCATCACGTTCTCGACGGCTGAGAATTCCGGCAGCAGGTGATGGTACTGATAGACGAAGCCGAGGAAATTGCGACGCAGGCCCGTGCGATCCTTGTCGGCCATCCGGACCGTGGGCTTGCCGTCGACCACGACCTCCCCCTCATCTGGCCTTTCGAGAAGGCCCGCGATGTGCAGGAGGGTCGACTTGCCGCTGCCCGACTGACCGACCATGGCCACGATCTCGCCGGGGTGCAGGTCGACCGAAACGCCGCGCAGCACGTCGAGCCGACGGTCGCCCTGGACGAAGGTGCGGCGGATGCCCTGCAGCGAAAGCGGCTTGGCGGTGTCACTCATGTCGCAATCCTTCGACCGGTTCGACCCGGGTGGCGCGCCACGCCGGATAGGCCGCGGCGACGAGCGAGAGCACGATCGCGACGGCGATGATGAAAGCCACCTCGACCGGATCCACCCGCACGGGCATCGAGGTGATGAAGTCGACTTCGGCCCCCGCCGTTCCGGTACCGCCGGTGACGTACGCCAGAGCGCGACCGATCGCTGGCATGTTGGCGCAGAGCAACAGGCCCAGCGCCGCTCCGATCGCCGTGCCGGCGACGCCGACCGCTGCGGCCGACATGAAGAAGGCGCGTACGATCGTGCCGGGGCTGGCGCCCATGGTCCGCAGGATGGCGATGCTGCCCCGCTTCACGCGCACCAGCATGGTGAAGCTCGCGACCACGTTCATGGCGGCCACCACGACGATCAGCGTCAGGATGATGAACATCATCACGCGCTCGACCTGCAGGGCGCCGACGAAGCGCGCATTCAGACCCAGCCAGTGTGATACGCGGAGATCCTCCCGGCCGAGCGACCGGCGCAGCTCCTGCGCCACGCGCGGCGCGGCCTGCGGGTCCTTCAGGAACAGGTCGATCGAGCTCACTGTTTCCTTGCCGTATTCGAGATCCTCCTGCAGCACCGCCAACGGGATGAACACGAGGGTGCTGTCGAACTCGTAGCGGCGGCTCAGGAAGGTGGCGAGGATCTCGTAGTCGCTGTAGCGCGGCGCGATCGTGCCGCCCTCGTTCAGCTGATGGGTCACCACGGTCAGCGGCTCGCCGACCCTCACCTGCATCTGCTGGCGCAGCCGTTCGCCGATCACCAGGCCGGGCTTGGTGCCGAACTCCGCCAGATCGCCGAAGACGATGTTCTTCGACACGATCTCCCGGTTCAGGAGATCTTCCCGCCGCACGCCGCGCAGCTGGGCGCCGCGCGTCAGGCCGTGGCCCGTCACCAGGACCTGCCTCTCCAGGGTGAGGCGCACCGCCTCGACGCCGGGGATGTCCTTGAGCTTCGCCAGCAGCTCGGGCGTCGCCTGCAGCAGCCCGTCGCGGGCGGCGATCACGACATGGCCGTTCATGCCGATGATCCGGCCCAGCAACTGCTCGCGGAAGCCACCCATCACCGAGAGGACGGCGATGAGGGTCCCCACGCCCAGGGCCACACCGATCAGCGAAAACATCGCGATGAAGGACACGAAGCCCTCGCGCTGACGTGTCGCGAGGTAGCGCCAGGCGAGCCAGCGCTCGACAACGGGCGCGCGCTCACTCACGTCGCAGGCCCTCGACGGGATCGAGGCGCGCCGCGCGGGCCGCCGGATAGATCGAGGCCAGCAGCGCGAACACCAGCGCCATGACCGCAATGCCTGCGACCTCGCTCCACTCGATCCGCGACGGCAATTCGGCCAGCAGATAGAGGGTCTGGTCGAACAGCACGATGTCGAAGGTCCGCTGCAGCCACTGCCGGATCGCCTCGATGTTGCGGGCGAAGGCGAGGCCCAGGACGACCCCGAGGATCGTCCCCGCACCGCCGATCGACAGCCCGTCGAGCAGGAAGATCCGCATGATGGTCGCCCGGCTGGCACCCATGGTGCGCAGGATGGCGATGTCCGCCGTCTTTGTCCGCACCAGCATGACCAGGCTGGACACGATGTTGAACGCCGCGACCAGCACGATCATCGTCAGGACCAGGAAGATCATGTTGGTCTGGGCGACGACGGCCGAGAAGAAACCGGCATTGGCCTGGAACCAGTCGAAGACCCAGCCCTGCGTCCCGACCGCCTGCATGAGCAGCCGGCGCGTCTCGGCCCGGGAGGCCTTGTCCGTCACGAAAACCTCGATGCCCGTGACGTTGGGCCCGAGGTTGAGCATGTGCTGGGCGTCCTGCAGCGGCGCGTACACGAAGTTGGAATCGTAATCGTACATGCCGGTGCAGAAGATCGCGGAGACCTTGACCGCGGCCGAACGCGGCATGACGCCAAGCGGCGTCGCGACGGAGACCGGCGACACGAGCTGGACCCTGTCTCCGACCTTCAGGTTCATAAGGTCGGCCAGCCGCCGGCCTACCACCACGGTAAAGTCGTCGCCGAAGCCCTTGAGGGTGCCCCAGTCGATGGGCCTGTCATCCTCCGCCTTGCAGAGCGTGCGATAGCGCTCGCGGCTCTCCGGCGATCCCTCGATCGCCGACGCGAGCGGCGCGCGATTGCGGATATCGTCGGGCCGCATGCCGCGCAGCACGATCCCGCGAACGCGGTCGCCGGCGACCGCCATGAGCTGGCCCTCGGCCGTTGGTGTTGCGGACTCGACGCCCGGCACGGCCGCCAGGCGCTTCAGAAAATCGGGCGTGGGCTCGAGCGCGCCGCCATTGGACTGGACGCCCAGCTGGCCGCTGATGCTCGACATCTGCGCCAGCATCTCGACGCGAAAGCCGTTCATCACCGACATCACGACGATCAGCGTGCCGACGCCCAGCGTGATGCCGATCAGCGAGAAGCCGGCGATCACCGAAATGAAGCCCTCCTCGCGGCGGGCGCGCAGGAAGCGGAAGGCGATCAGGCGCTCGGCGGCAAAGGACATGGCAGAGCCCTGTCCGCGGTTCAACCGAACCGCGCGAGAACCTGTTCGGGCGCCAGCTCCTCGCGGGCGCCGGTCTTGCGGTTCTTGACCTCGACCTTGCCGGCCGCCAGGCCCTTGGGGCCGACGATGACCTGCCAGGGGATGCCGATCAGGTCCATGTCGGCGAACTTGCCACCCGGCCGCATGTCGCGATCGTCGTGCAGCACGTCCACGCCCTTGGCGCTGAGCGCGTCGTAGAGCTTCTGGCAGGCGCCGCCGACGGCGCCGTCGTCCGGCTTCAGGTTGACGATCGCCACCTTGAAGGGTGCCACCTCGTCCGGCCAGACGATGCCGGCATCGTCGTGGCTGGCCTCGATGATGCCGCCGACCAGCCGCGAGACGCCGATGCCGTAGGAGCCCATCTCGACCGTGATCTGCTCGCCGCCGGGGCCGGCGACCACGGCGTTCATCGGCTTGGAGTACTTGGTGCCGAAATAGAAGATGTGGCCGACCTCAATGCCGCGCGCGGCAAGGCGCTCGCTCTCGGGCAGCGCCTCGAAGGCCTTCGCGTCGTGCATCTCGTCGGTCGCCGCATAGAGCGACGTCCACTCGTTCACGATGTCCTGCAGGTCGGACGAATAGTCGATCTTGCGGCTGAGGATGTCCTTGTCGACCAGCCCCTTGTGGCAGAACACGGCGCTCTCGCCGGTCTCCGCCAGGATGATGAATTCGTGGCTGAGGTCGCCCCCGATGGGGCCTGTATCGGCGCGCATCGGAATTGCCTTCAGGCCCATGCGGGCAAACGTCCGCAGATAGGCCACGAACATCCTGTTGTAGGAATGGATGGCCCCGGCCTTGTCGATGTCGAACGAGTAATTGTCCTTCATCAGGAACTCGCGGCCGCGCATCACGCCGAAGCGCGGGCGGACCTCGTCCCGGAACTTCCACTGGATGTGGTAGAGGTTCTTCGGCAGGTCGCGGTAGCTCTTCACGCCGTCGCGAAAGAGGACCGTGATCATCTCCTCGTTGGTCGGGCCGTAGAGCATCTCGCGGTCGTGGCGGTCCTTGATGCGCAGCATCTCGGGGCCATAGGCGTCGTAGCGGCCGCTCTCGCGCCACAGGTCGGCCGACTGGATGGTCGGCATCAGCACTTCCTGGGCACCTGCCCCGTCCTGCTCCTCGCGCACGATCCGCTCGATATTGCGCAGCACGCGCAGGCCGAGCGGCAGCCAGGCATAGATGCCGGCGCTGGTCTGGCGGACGAGGCCGGCGCGCAGCATCAGCCGGTGCGAAACGATCTGCGCTTCCGACGGAGTCTCCTTCATCGTCGGCAGAAAGTACTGGCTCATGCGCATGCGAAATCGGTCCTCGGTCCGGGTATCGGGGTGGCGGCGGACTGTAGGGAACGGGTCGGCCAAAGGCAAACCGGGTGGCACGTCTGGCTTTTCACAGCCATGTGCCCGCACACTGGGCGCGACTTTCGGGGGGAGCGGGATGCTGGAACGACTTTTCAAGCTGAGCGAGAACAAGACAAACGTCCGGACCGAACTGGTCGCCGGTCTGACGACATTCCTGGCGATGGCCTACATCATCTTCGTCAACCCGGCGATCCTGGCCGAGGCCAAGATGCCCTTCGGAGCGGTTTTCGCCGCCACCTGCGTGGCGGCCGCGGTCGGCTGCTTCCTGATGGCTTTCCTCGCCAACTATCCGATTGCTCTCGCTCCGGGCATGGGCCTCAACGCCTACTTCGCCTTCGGCGTGGTCGGCGGCATGGGCCACAGCTGGCAGGTCGCGCTGGGCTGCGTCTTCATCTCAGGCGTCCTCTTCCTGATCATCAGCGTGCTGCCGATCCGCGAATGGATCGTCAATGCGATCCCGAAGTCACTCAAGATGGCGATTGCGGCCGGCATCGGGCTGTTCCTGGCGCTGATCGCCCTGAAGAATGCCGGCATCGTGGTCGCCCATCCGGCGACGCTGGTCACCCACGGAAAGATGACGAGCTGGCCGGTGGTGATGGCGGTGCTGGGCTTTGTCCTCATCGTCGCGCTCGAACACCGCCGCATCATGGGCGGCGTGATCATCGGCATTCTCGTCGTGACGGCGATCTCCATCCTGGCCGGCCAGCAGAAGTTCGTGGGCATCTTCGACACTCCGCCCTCGATCGCGCCCGTGTTCCTCCAGATGGATCTCTCGGGGGCCCTGCAGGTCGGGCTCGTGACGGTGGTCTTCGCCTTCCTGTTCGTCGACCTGTTCGACAATACCGGCACGCTGATCGCGCTGGCCCATCGCGGCGGCTTCATGCGACCCGACGGCACCGTGCCACGGCTGCGTGGCGTCCTGATCTCCGACAGTGCCGCCGCCATGCTCGGCGCGGCGGCCGGCACCTCGACGACGACGAGCTACATCGAGAGCGCGCTGGGCATCAATGCCGGCGGACGCACCGGCCTCACAGCCGCGGCGGTCGGCGTGCTGTTCCTGCTGGCGCTCTTCCTCTCGCCTCTTGCCGCGTCGATCCCTGCCTATGCGACCGCGCCGGCACTGCTCTACGTCGCCTGCCTGATGGCGCGCGGCCTGACCGAGGTCGAATGGAGCGACGTCACCGAGGCGGCGCCGGCGGTCATCGCGGCGATCGCCATGCCCTTCACCTTCTCGATCGCCGACGGCATCGCGTTCGGCTTCATCTCGTACGCCGGCATCAAGATTGCCGCCGGCCGCTATCGCGATGTACATCCGGCCGTGGCAATTCTCGCTGTCCTGTTCGTGATCAAATACATGGTCATTGTATGAACAGGGAAACGGTACGGACATTAGTTTGTACTCGAACGACCGGGGCCTTGAAGATTCTTCTGCCCAAGACTGTCGGATCGAAAGAAAAGGTCTTGGCAACCGATTAGCGGCACGCTAAACAGCCTCAGCCTTGGGCACTGTCCGGGTTTAGGGAGGAGAGCGGCGCAAGCCGCCTACGACGAGTTTCGGGGGTAGAGGACGGCGGACCATCGGTCCGCCGTTTCCTTTTGGGAAGAGCGCCCCATGGCAGCGCTACTCAGGACCCCTCGAGCCGCCTGAAGCTCAGCAGATCCAGCTGGTAGAAGCCATAGAAGGCGATCCAAAGCACCGCCGCCAGGATGGTCGTGATGATCGCCTTGCGAAGCAGGTCCGGCCGCTCGGGCGCGCCCGTTTCCTGGCCCCTGCCCGGGTTTTCGACGCGCCGCACGCCCAGCGGCAAAACCATGAATAGCGCGATCCACCAGATCACCAGGTAGACCATGATGCCGGAAGCCCAGCCCATGGCGCGATGCTCCTCAGACCTGCTCGAGTTCGATCAGCGTGCCGGTGAAGTCCTTGGGATGCAGGAACAGCACGGGCTTGTCGTGGGCGCCGATCTTGGGTTCGCCATCGCCCAGAACGCGCGCACCCTGCGACTTCAGCTTGTCGCGGGCGGCGTAGATGTCCTCGACCTCGTAGCAGACATGATGGATTCCACCGTCGGCGTTGCGGGCCAGGAAATTGGCGATCGGCGACTTCTCGCCGAGCGGATGCAGGAGTTCGATCTTGGTGTTCGGCAGCTCGACAAAGACCACCGTGACGCCATGGGCCGGCTGTTCCTTGGGCGCACTCACCTTGGCGCCCATCACGGTGCGGTAGAGTTCGCTCGCCTTGGCCAGGTCGGGCACGGCAATCGCGATGTGGTTGAGGCGTCCGATCATGGTCTTCTCCGGCGGCTGCGCGCCCTTTAGATGCGGACGATGTGCACGTCCGTCAACGGCTTCTTGCCGAGGTGCGCCCGCACGACGCGCCGGACGGCCTGGCGGGCCGCCTCCTCGATGCGCCGGTCGTCGGTGCGTTCGGCGGTCTTGAGGTCGGCCAACATCTCGGCCAGCGCGTCCTCGATCGCCTCCTCCAGCTCGCCGCCTGCGTCGTCGATCCCGCGCAGCGAGACCTTGGGGGGCGCCAGGGCCTTGCCGCGCTTGTCCACCACCAGCGTCGCCGCCGCCGCGCCGTTCCACAGGAGCTTGCGCCGTTCGCGCAGCGACTCGCCGTCGAGCGGGATCAGCCCGTCGCCGTCGCGTGCCAGTCGGCCGGAAAAGACATGGTCGATGATTTCCGCCGGCCCCGGCGCCAGCCGCACCAGCGTGCCGTTGGGCGCCACGATGGTTTCCGGCACCTGGCAGGCTCGGGCCAGTTCGGCATGCTCGATCATGTGCCGCACCTCGCCATGGACTGGCAGGGCGATCTTGGGCCGGACCCACTGATAGACCCGGACCAGCTCGTCCCGCGCCGGGTGCCCCGAGACGTGGATGTCGGCTTCCCGGTCGGTGATGACCTTGACCCCGCGGGCCATCAGAGAATTCTGCAGGCGCCCGACCGAGTGCTCGTTCCCCGGGATGACCCGCGACGAGAAGATGGCGGTATCGCCGGCCTCGAGGACAAGGTCGCGATGTTCGCCGCCGGCCAGCTTCGACATGGAAGCTCGCGGCTCGCCCTGGCTGCCGGTGCAGATGAACAGCACCTTGTCGCGCGGCAGGTAGCCCGCCTGCTTCTCGGGAACGCATTCGGGGAAATCCAGCAGGTAGCCGCATTCCTGGGCCGATTCGAGCATGCGAGTGAGCGCGCGGCCCGACAGGACCGGGTGTCGGCCGGCCGCGACCGCCGCCAGGGCGATGCTCTCGACCCGGGCGAGATTGGAGGCGAAGCAGGTGACGGCCACCCTGCCCGCGTGCCCCTTCGTGAGTTTCTCGAGATTCCTGCGGACCTTCGATTCGGAGCCGGCCTCGCCCTCCACGAAGACGTTGGTGCTGTCGCAGACCATCGCGAGCGCGCCTTCGTCGCCGATGCGCTTCAGCATGGCCTCGTCGGTGAGGTCGCCCAGCAGCGGATCCGGGTCGATCTTCCAGTCGCCGGTGTGGAAGACCGTGCCGAACTTCGTGCGGATCGCCATCGCATTCGGCTCGAGGATCGAATGCGTCATGGTGATCATCTCAAGCTCGAACGGCCCGAGGCTGAACTTGCCCCCCAGCGGAATCTCGGTGACCGGAACCTGGTCCCGCAGGCCGGCGTCGATCAATTTGCGCTTCAGGACAGAGGCGGCGAAGGGCGTCGCATAGACCGGTACCTTGAGCCGCGGCCAGAGGTCCGCGACGGCACCAAGATGGTCTTCATGGGCATGTGTCAGCACGATGCCGACGAGGTCGTCGCGGCGCTCCACAATGAACGCCGGATCCGGCATTACCACCTCGACGCCGGCCATCGTACTGTCGGCGAAGCCGATGCCGAGATCGACCATCAGCCATTTGCCGGCCGTGCCGTAGAGGTTGAGGTTCATGCCGATCTCGCCGGCCCCACCGAGGGCCAGGAAGAGCAGCTCGTCGTTCGAGGGAACCGTCATCCGCGGTTGCGCCGCCAGATCTCCAGCAGGCCGAGCGACATCAGGTCGGGCTCGATGAAGTCGAACAATCCGATTTCGTCCTTGAACACGCTGGCGAGTCCGCCCGTGGCGATCACCTTCATGGGCTCGCCATACTCCTCCCGGATGCGCCGGATTAGGCTCTCGATCAACCCGACATAGCCCCAGAAGATGCCCGACTGCATGTTGGCCACGGTGCTCTTGCCGATCACCTGGGCCGGCTTCTCGACCCGGATGCGCGGCAGGCGCGCCGTCATCAGATAGAAGGCCTCGATCGTCAGCTCGACTCCGGGCGCGAACACGCCACCGATGAAGTTGCCGTCCTTGTCGGCGAGGTCGAAGGTCGTGGCGCTGCCGAAGTCGATCGTGATCAGCGGCCCGCCATACTTTGTATGGCCGGCGATGACGCCGACCAGACGGTCGGCGCCCGCCTCAGCCGGCCGGTCGATCAGGACCTTGATGCCCAGCTCGCAGTCGGGTTCGCCGACGATCAGCAGCTTGCTGTGAAAGTAGGTCTCGCAGAGGCGCCGCAGGTGCGTGTTCACCGCCGGCACGACGCTGGCCAGGATCGCGCCCTTGATCGACCTGGGATCGAAGCCCTGCAGGTGCATGAGCTGCGTCACCCAGGCGGCATACTCGTCGGACGTGCGCTTGGACTCGGTGCGCAGGCGCCACGCGGCGACGATCCTGTCATGATCGAAGACGACGAACTTCGAGTTGGTATTGCCAACGTCGATGGCCAGCAGCATTCCCGCCCTCCTCAGGCCGCCCGGCCCAGCAATTCACCCGACACGATCTTGCGAGGGCCCTCCGCCGTATCCAGCAGGAGTGCGCCCTCGCGGTCCAGCCCGGCGAACCGGCCCCGGAGCAGCCCCTCGCCCAGCCGGACGTCGACCTCGGCTCCCAGAGGGCCCGCCTTCGCCAGCCATTCACGGCGCACCGTCTCGAACCCGTCCTGGCGCCATTGCGCCAAGCGCGCCGCCAGCGCCCGCGTGAGACCCTCCAGCGCCGCCTCGACCGTCCCGCCCAGCGCCGCGCCGGGATAGCGCATCTCCGGAAGCTGCGGCGCGAAGGTGACGTTCACGCCGATGCCGGCCACGACATGCTCGACCAGCCCGTCCTGGCCGATCGCGCTTTCCAGCAGAATTCCCGCGACCTTGCCGCCATCGACCAGCACATCGTTGGGCCATTTCAGGCGAACGCTGCGGTCCGGCGGCACGAGGTCGCCGACCGCGAGCGCGGCGACGAAGCCCAGTTCGGCAGCGCGCTGCGCCAGACAAGCCGGCCGCAGGATGGTGGAACTGTAGAGATTGCCGACCGGTGAGGCCCAGTTACGGCCCCGACGACCGCGGCCGCCCGACTGCTCGCGCGCCCAGACGACCGTGCCTTCGGGAGCGCCGGCGTCGGCGTGACGGATGGCCTCGTCGTTGGTGCTGCCGACGCTTTCGAGCGCGACCAGCGTCCACCCGTCCGGGAGGACGGGCATCGAGGTCACTGGAACAGACCCTTGGCGGCCGCTTCGGCGATCAGGCTCAGGGGCTGCGGAACCAGCGAGAAGATCGCGATCAGGAAGGCGGCCGCCAGCGCAACCACGCGGTTGACGCCAAAGGACGGTCGGTCGATCGCCTCGGCCGGCTCGTCGAAGTACATCACCTTCACGATGCGCAGGTAGTAGTACGAGGCCACCACGGACGCGAGAACGCCCAGCACCGCCGGGACGAACAGCTTGGCGTCGACCGCGGCCATGAAGATGTAGAGCTTGCCCCAGAAGCCTGCGAGCGGCGGAATGCCGGCCAGCGAGAACATGAAGATCAGCATGCCGAGCGCCATCATCGGCTGGCTGCGGGCGAGGCCCGCAAGATCGGAAACCTGCTCGACCATGATGTTGCGGCGCTTCATCATCAGGATGGTGGCAAAGACGCCCAGGGTCATGACCAGGTAGATGGCGAGATAGAAGACCACCGCCTGGATGCCCTTCTCGGTGCCGCTGGCGACGCCCAGCAGGATGTAGCCGACATTGCCGATCGACGAATAGGCCATCAGACGCTTGATGTTCTGCTGGCGGAGCGCGGCGAAGGCACCCAGCGCCATCGAGAGCACCGAAGCCACGACGATGATCTGCTGCCACTGCGCGAACAGCGGCTTGAACGGGCCCATCAGGACCGACACCAAAAGCGACAGGGCGGCGATCTTCGGGGCGACCGCGAACAGCGCCGTCACCGGCGTCGGAGCGCCCTCGTAGACGTCCGGCGTCCACATGTGGAACGGCACGGCCGAGACCTTGAAGGCGAGACCGGCAACCACGAACACCAGGCCGATGATGACGCCGATTTCGGTCGCGCGGCCGTCGGCCAGCGCACCCGAGATCTGGACGAAGGCCGTGCCGCCGCAGAAGCCGTAGATCAGCGACGAGCCGAACAGCAGCATGCCCGAGGCGACCGAGCCCAGGACGAAGTACTTCACGCCGGCCTCGGTCGAACGGACGCTGTCGCGCTGGAACGAGGCGATGACGTAGAGCGCCAGCGACTGCAGTTCGAGGCCGACATAGAGCGCCATCAGGTCGTTGGCCGAGATCATCAGCATCATGCCGAGCGTCGCCAGGGCGACCAGGATCGGATACTCGAACCGCCAGGCCTTGGCCTGCTCGAAATAGGCGCGCGACATCAGGATGGCGATGGCGGAACCCACCAGCACCATCGATTTCATGGTCGCGGTCAGACGGTCGACGATGAACAGCGAGGAGAAAGCCGTCCCTTCGCGATACGGCAGGAACAGCAGCGCCGCCGTCACGAGCAGCGCCACCGAGGTCGCCACCGACACGAACGGGGTGGCGATTTCACCCCGGACGACGCCGTAGATCAGCAGCAGCACGGTGGCCGCCGCGAGGAAGATTTCCGGCCGGGCCAGGGTCCAGGATTCGAGACCGACGATCATGTTCATTACTCCCGGCCGCTCACGGTACCAGCGCCGCGGTGCGGGCGAGCTTCAAAGCCGCCTGATAGTCGCCGATCAGCTTGTCCACCGCCGGCGCCATCGGGTCGAGGAAGGAGTTGGGATAGACACCCATCCAGATCGTCAGCAGCACCAGCGGCAGGAAGATCGCGATCTCGCGACCGTTCATGTCGAGGATGCCCTTGAGCGAGTCCTTGGTGAGCTCGCCGAAGACGATCTTGCGATAGAGCCAGAGCGCGTAGGCCGCGCCCAGGATGAGACTGGTCGAAGCCAGGAACGCCACCCAGGTATTGGCCTTGAAGGCACCCAGCAGGACCAGGAACTCGCCGACGAAGCCCGACAGGCCGGGCAGCCCCACGCTTGCCAGGGTGAAGAACAGGAAGGTGAAGGCGTAGCGCGGCATGCGATGCACGAGGCCGCCATAGGCCGCGATCTCCCGGGTGTGCATGCGGTCGTAGACCACGCCGACACAGAGGAACAGCGCGGCCGACACGATGCCGTGGCTCAGCATCTGGAAGATCGAGCCCTGCACACCCTGCATGTTCATGACGAAGGCGCCGATCGTCACGAAGCCCATATGGGCGACCGACGAATAGGCGATCAGCTTCTTCATGTCCTCCTGCACCAGCGCGACCAGCGAGGTGTAGATCACGGCCACGATGGAGAGGGCGAAGACCATCGGCGCGAAGTACTGCGTCGCCTCGGGAAACAGCGGGATCGAGAAGCGCAGGAAGCCGTAGCCGCCCATCTTCAGCAGCACGCCGGCCAGGATGACGGAGCCCGCGGTCGGCGCCTCGACGTGGGCGTCCGGCAGCCAGGTGTGGACCGGCCACATCGGCACCTTCACCGCGAACGACGCGAAGAAGGCCAGCCACAGCCAGCACTGCCAGGTGAACGGCAGGTCGAGCTTCTCCATCACCGTCGGCAGGTCCGTGGTGCCGACCTGCCCGTAGACGGCGATGATCGCCAGCAGCATCAGCACCGAGCCGAGCAGCGTGTAGAGGAAGAACTTGAAGGCCGCATAGACGCGCCGCTTGCCGCCCCACACGCCGATGATCAGGAACATCGGGATGAGGACGCCTTCGAAGAAGATGTAGAACAGCGCCAGGTCGAGCGCGCAGAACATGCCGACCATGAAGGTCTCGAGCACGAGGAACGCGATCATGTATTCCCTGACGCGGACCTTGATCGATTCCCAGCTCGCCAGGATGCAGATCGGCGTCAGCAGGGTCGACAGCAGCACGAAGAACAGCGAGATGCCGTCGATGCCGACGTGATAGCCGATGTTCAGCGCCGGCACCCAGGCGACCTTCTCCTCGAACTGGAACCCCGCCTTCGTCGGGTCGAAGCGGATCCAGAGAAGAAGCGAGATCAGGAAGGTCGCCAGCGTCGTGACCAGCGCCACGCTGCGGCAGTTACGGTCGACAGCCTCTTTCGGGCCGTTGACGATCAGGCAGAAAAGCGCCCCCACCAGCGGCAGGAACGTGACCAGAGAGAGGATGGGCCAACTCGACATCGGGGGCCTTACCTCGCCGACAGTATGAAATAGGTGACGAGACCGGCCACGCCGACCAGCATCACGAACGCGTAGTGATAGAGATAGCCGCTCTGGAAGCGCATCAGCATGCCCGCCATGTCCTGCGCTCGAGCGGCCACATTGTCGGGGCCAAGCCCGTCGATCACGGCGCCGTCGCCCTTCTTCCAGAGGAAGCGGCCTATGGCCAGCGAGGGCTTAACGAACACCGCATCGTAGAGCTCGTCGAAGTACCACTTGTTGTAGAACAGCGCGTGCAGGCCCGGGAACCGCTTCACCGTGCGCTCCGGCATGTCGGTGCGCAGGACGTAGTAGTAGTAGCTGAGGGCGATGCCGGCGACCGCGAACGCCAGCGGCAGCAGCTTCACCCAGAGCGGCACCTCGTGGGCGTGGTGCAGCACCTCTTCCGTGGCCTTCACGGCGAGCGAATTGCCCCAGAAGGCGCGCCAGTCGTGGCCGACGAACCAGTCGTAGCCGACCAGGCCCGAGAACGCGGCGCCGATGCCCAGCACATAGAGCGGGATCATCATGACCAGCGGCGACTCGTGGGCATGATCCCAGGTGTGATGATCGCCACGATACTTGCCGTAGAAGGTCATGAACATCAGGCGCGTCGAGTAGAAGGCGGTCATGAAGGCGGCGATGATGCCCAGCCAGAAGGCGATCAGGCCGACCGTCGTGTGCGCGCCGTAGGCCGACTCCAGCATGATGTCCTTGGAGTAGAAGCCCGCGAATCCCAGGCCGTTGCCTAGGAGGAACGGGATGCCGATGCCCGACAGTGCCAGGGTTCCGACCCACATCAGGATGAAGGTCTGCGGCGCCTTCTCGCGCACGCCCCCCATTTTGCGCATGTCCTGCTCGTGATGGAGGCAGTGGATCACCGAGCCCGAGCCGAGGAACAGCAGCGCCTTGAAGAAGGCGTGCGTCGTGAGGTGGAACATGGCGCCAGAGTAGCCGCCCACGCCGCAGGCGAAGAACATGTAGCCGAGCTGGCTGCAGGTCGAATAGGCGACGACGCGCTTGATGTCGAACTGGGTCAGGCCGACGGTCGCGGCGAAGAAGGCCGTCGCGGCGCCGATCAGGGTCACGACCATGGAGGCGGTGGGCGCCAGCTCGAACAGCGGCGACAGGCGGCAGACCATGAAGACGCCGGCGGTGACCATCGTGGCGGCATGGATCAGGGCCGAGACCGGGGTCGGGCCTTCCATCGCGTCCGGAAGCCAGGTGTGCAGGCCGAGCTGCGCCGACTTGCCCATCGCGCCGACGAACAGCAGCAGGCAGGCGGTCTCCAGTGCCGGCAGGTCCATGCCGAGGAACTCGATGCGCATCTGCGCCATCTGCGGTGCCTTGCCGAAGATCTCCTCGAAGCCGACCGAGCCCGACAGCATCCAGACGGCGAAGATGCCCAGCGCGAAACCGAAGTCGCCGACCCGGTTCACGATGAAGGCCTTCATCGCGGCGGCATTGGCGGAGGGCTTGTCGTACCAGAAGCCGATCAGCAGGTAGGAAGCGAGGCCCACGCCTTCCCAGCCGAAGAAGAGCTGCACGAGGTTGTCGGCCGTCACCAGCATCAGCATGAAGAAGGTGAACAGGCTGAGATACGACATAAAGCGCGGGATGCCGGGATCGTCTTCCATGTAGCCGATGGAATAGATGTGGACCATCGACGACACGCCGGTGACCACGATCAGCATGACCGCGGTCAGCGTGTCGACGCGCAGCGCCCAGGCGATGTCGAGGGTCCCTGAATCGATCCAGGAGAAGAGCTTCACGACGATCAGCTTCTCCGTCCCGAAGCCGATCTTTACGAAGACGAAGACCGAGAGGGCCGCCGCGATCAGCAGCGCGGCACTGGTCACGACCTGCGCGGGACGTGCCCCGATGACGCGGCAGAAGAGGCCGGCGATCGCCGCCGCGAGCAGCGGCAGGAAGACGATGAGCTTGATGGCGAGATCCATGATGAGCGCGCCCCTAGCCCTTCATCGCATTGATGTCTTCGACTTCGATCGTTCCGCGGTTGCGGAAATAGACCACCAGGATCGCCAGCCCGATCGCCGCCTCCGCGGCGGCCACGGTCAGCACCAGCATGGCGAAGATCTGCCCGACGATGTTGCCCTGGAAGACCGAGAAGGCCACCAGGTTGATGTTCACCGCGAGGAGCATCAGCTCCACGCACATCAGGATGACGATGACGTTCTTGCGGTTCAGGAAGATGCCGAGAATGCCCATCGTGAACAGCACCGCGGCGACGGTGAGGTAATGGCCCAGGCCGATCGTCATCACACCCCTCCCCGCGTCGGCACCTTGACCACCGTGATCGACTGTTCCTTCGTGCGGTTGATCTGCTCGCCCGCCTTCTGGCGGCGGACGCCGGGCCGGCTGCGCAGGGTGAGTACGATGGCGCCGATCATGGCGACCAGCAGCACCAGCCCGGCGACCTGGAAGAGATAGAAGTACTGGGTGTAGAGCACCCGCCCGATGGCACGCGTATTGTCGATCGCCGTCACCTGGGCGCCATGCTCATTCAGGCCCGCGATGGTCGCCGAGCCGGCACCGATGATGCCGACGCCCAGCAGCAGCTCCGCGAACAGCACAGCGCCGATCAGCGCGCCCACCGGGAAGTAATCGAGGAACCCCTCCCGCAGCTGCGTGAGGTTGATGTCGAGCATCATGACCACGAAGAGGAAGAGCACCGCCACCGCGCCGACATAGACGATGACCAGGATCATCGCGATGAACTCGGCCCCGATCAGCAGGAACAGGCCTGCGGCGTTGAAAAACGCCAGGATCAGGAACAGCACCGAATAGACGGGATTGCGCGAGACGACGACCATGGCGGCCGAAGCCACCGTGATCGCGGCGAAGACGTAGAAGGCCAGGGCCTGGAGTATCATGATCTGTCTCTCCCCCGCCCGGCTCAGCGATACGCCGCTTCGGAGTGGAGGTTCGCCGCGATCAGTGTCTCCCACCGGTCGCCGTTGGCGAGCAGCTTGTCCTTGTTGTACATGAGTTCCTCGCGCGTCTCGGTCGAGAACTCGAAGTTCGGCCCCTCCACGATCGCATCGACCGGGCAGGCTTCCTGGCAGAAGCCGCAATAGATGCACTTGGTCATGTCGATGTCGTAGCGCGTCGTGCGGCGGCTGCCGTCGTCGCGCGGCTCGGCCTCGATCGTGATGGCCTGGGCGGGGCAGATCGCCTCGCAGAGCTTGCAGGCGATGCAACGCTCCTCGCCGTTGGGGTAGCGGCGCAAGGCATGCTCGCCGCGGAAGCGCGGGCTGAGCGGACCCTTCTCGTAGGGATAGTTCACCGTCACCTTGGGTTTGAACATGTACTTCAGGGTGAGGGCGAAGCCCGCCAGCAGCTCGGTGAGCAGGAAGGCGCGCGCGGTACGGTCGAGGGAAGCCATTGGCGATTGCTCCTAGGGCTTCGGCAGCCAGCCGCCGAACGTCAGGACGGCAGCGGTGAGGACGACCCAGCCCAGCGACACGGGCAGGAACACCTTCCAGCCCAGACGCATCAGCTGGTCGTAGCGGTAACGAGGCAGGGTGCCCTTGGTCCAGCTGAAGATGAACAGCAGGAAGGCGATCTTGAGGGCGAACCAGACCACGCCCGGCACCAGGGTGAACGGCGCATAGGGGATCGGCGAATGCCAGCCGCCCAGGAACAGGACCGCGCCCAGGGCCGAGAGCAGGATCATGTTGGCGTACTCGCCGAGAAAGAACAGGCCGAAGGTCATGGCCGAGTATTCGGTGTGGAAGCCCGCCACCAGCTCGGCTTCCGACATCGGCAGGTCGAATGGCGTGCGGTTCGTCTCCGCCAGCGCGGAGATGAAGAAGATCACGAACATCGGCAGCAGCGGCAGCCAGAACCAGTTCCAGAACCAGCCGGACTGGGCCAGCACGACCTGCGACAGGTTGAGCGAGCCGACGCACAGCAGCACGGTGATCAGCACGAAGCCGATCGAGACCTCGTAGGACACCATCTGCGCCGCCGAGCGCAGCGCACCGAGGAAAGCGTATTTCGAGTTCGAGGCCCAGCCCGCGATGATGATGCCGTAGACGCCCAGCGACGAGATGGCGAAGAGATAGAGGATACCGACGTTGATGTCGGCGATCACCCAGCCGTCGTCGAACGGCACGACCGCCCAGGCGACCAGCGCCGTCATGAAGGCGATCATCGGGGCGATGATGAACAGGACGCCGTTGGCGCTCGACGGAACGATCGTCTCCTTGAGCACCAGCTTCAGCCCGTCGGCGAAGGGCTGAAGCAGGCCGAACGGACCGACGACATTGGGACCGCGGCGCAGCTGGATCGAGGCCCAGACCTTGCGGTCGACATAGGTCATGTAGGCCACGGCCACCAGCAGCGGCACGGTGACCGCAAGGCACTGCGCCAGCATGACGATCGCCATGCCCAGCCAGTTGGTCGTGAAGAAGGTGATCAGATCGGCGTACATGTCCCTACTCCGCCGCCATGAGATGGGACCGGGAGGCCATGCAATCGGACATGGTCTTCGACGCGCGGCTGATCGGACAGGTCATGTAGAAGTTCGGCACCGCCGACTTGAGCGGCGCATCGGTGGTCGCGCCCGGCTTGCCGAACGTGCCCCAGGCGCCGGGCGCCTGCTGGTCGATCGCCGCAAAGACCTTGTTGACGGCCACGAGTCGCGCCCGGACCTGGTGCAGCGTGTCGTAAGGCAGCGTCTTGCCCAGCCGCTCCGACAGCGCGCGCAGGATCGCCCAGTCCTCACGGGCATCGCCCGGCGGATAACCGGCGCGGCGACCAACCTGGACGCGGCCTTCGGTGTTCACGTAGATACCGGGCTTCTCGGTATAGGCCGCGCCCGGGAGGATCACGTCGGCGCGATGGGCGCCGGCATCGCCATGATGGCCCTGGTAGATCACGAAGGCCTTGCCGAGCTTGGTCGTATCGATCTCGTCGGCCGCGAGCAGGAAGACCGCTTCGATCTCCTTCTTCTGGCAGCCTTCCAGGATGCCGGCCACGTCGCGGCCGCCCTCGCCCGGCACCAGGCCGAGGTCGAGGCCGCCGACTCGCGCCGCCGCCGTGTGCAGGACGGCAAAGCCGTTCCAGTCATCACGCACCGCGTTCAGCTTGCCGACCAGCTCGTATGCCATCGCCAGCACCGCGGCGCCGTCCTCGCGGGCAAGCGCGCCCATGCCCACGACAATCAGCGGGTGCTTCGCGTTCTTGAGCTTGTCGAAGAAGCCGAGCTTGCCATCGACCAGTTCCCGCAGCGTCGCCGGGCCTGCGCCCAGCCGCTCGACCGGATAGGTCAGGTCTTCAGCGGTGCCGATGCTGCCGATCGGGCACTTTCCGTGGACATAGCGCTTGCGGATGCGGGCATTGAGCACCGGCGACTCGACGCGCGGATTGGTGCCGATCAGCAGGATCGCATCCGCCTGGTCGATGCCACGGACTCCGGCATTGAAGATGTAGCTGCCGCGCGGACCGTCGAGCTTGGCGCCGTCCTGGCGGCAGTCGACGTTGGGCGAGCCCAGCGAAGCCATGAGGTCCTTCAGCGCCACCATCGACTCGGCGTCGCACTGGTCGCCGACGATCGCCGCGATCTTGCTTCCGTCCAGACCGGTCAGCTTGGCGGCAATGGCGGCGAAGGCCTGGTCCCAGGTCGCTTCCACGAGCTTGCCCTTGGTGCGGACATAGGGCCGATCCAGCCGCTGATGACGCAGCCCGTCGATCGCGTGGCGCGTCTTGTCGGAGATCCACTCCTCGTTCACGTCGTCGTTGAGGCGCGGCAGCACGCGCATGACCTGCGCACCGCGCGTGTCGATGCGGATGTTGGAGCCCAGCGCATCCAGGACGTCGACCGACTCGGTCTTGGTCAGTTCCCAGGGACGCGCCTCGAAGGCGTAGGGCTTCGACGTCAGCGCGCCGACCGGGCAGAGATCGACCAGGTTGCCGGCGAGCTCGGTCGACAGCGCCTGCTCGACATAGGTCGTGACTTCCATGCTCTCGCCGCGGCCCGTGGCGCCGAGCTGCTCGACGCCGGCGACCTCGGTCGCGAAGCGGATGCAGCGCGTGCAATGGATGCAGCGGTTCATCGACGTCTTGACGAGGGGCCCAAGCTCCTTGTCCGGCACCGCGCGCTTGTTCTCGTGATAGCGGCTGCGGTCGAACCCGTAGGCCATCGCCTGGTCCTGCAGGTCGCATTCGCCGCCCTGGTCGCAGATCGGGCAATCCAGCGGATGGTTGATGAGCAGGAATTCCATCACCCCCTTGCGCGCCTTCTGCACGGTGGGCGTCTGGGTGAAGATCTCCTGCTTGTCGGCGACGGGCAGCGCGCAGCTCGCCTGCGGCTTGGGCGGGCCCGGCTTCACCTCGACCAGGCACATGCGGCAATTGCCGGCAATGGAGAGACGGTCGTGATAGCAGAAGCGCGGAATTTCGACGCCCGCCAGCTCACAGGCCTGCAGCACGGTGATGCCGGCCGGCACCTCCAACTCGACGCCGTCGATCTTGACCTTGGGCATTGCCTGCTCCCCGCCCCGCCTACTCGGCTGCCAGTTTTTCGGTGCGCGCGCGGATGCGGCGCTCCATCTCGGGCCGGAAATGCCGGATCAGGCCCTGAATCGGCCACGCCGCCGCGTCGCCCAACGCGCAGATCGTGTGGCCCTCCACCTGCTTCGTGACGTCTTCGAGCGCGTCGATCTCTTCAAGGCGCGCATTGCCCGTGACCATGCGTTCCATCACGCGCCACATCCAGCCGGTGCCCTCGCGACAGGGCGTGCACTGGCCGCAGCTCTCATGCTTATAGAAGTAGCTGAGCCGCGCGATCGCCTTCACCACGTCGGTCGACTTGTCCATGACGATGACCGCCGCGGTGCCGAGGCCGGAGCGCTGGTCGCGCAGCGAGTCGAAGTCCATCAGGACTGTGTCGCAGATCGACTTCGGCAGCAGCGGCACCGAGGCACCGCCGGGGATCACCGCCAGCAGATTGTCCCAGCCGCCGCGCACGCCGCCGCAGTGGCGCTCGATCAGCTCACGCAGGGGGATGCCCATCTCCTCTTCCACGTTGCACGGCCGGTTCACGTGGCCAGAGATGCAGAAGAGCTTGGTGCCGGTGTTGTTGGGCCGGCCGATGCCCGCGAACCAGGCGGCGCCGCGGCGCAGGATCGTCGGCGCCACCGCGATCGACTCTACGTTGTTCACCGTGGTCGGGCAGCCATAGAGGCCGGCGCCCGCCGGGAACGGCGGCTTCAGCCGCGGCATGCCCTTCTTGCCCTCTAGGCTCTCGAGCAGCGCCGTTTCTTCGCCGCAGATGTAGGCGCCGGCGCCGCGATGGACGTAGAGATCGAAGTCCCAGCCCGAGCCGCAGGCGTTCTTGCCAAGCAGGCCCGCGTCATAGGCCTCCTTGATCGCAGCGATCAGGTGCTGCGCCTCGTTGTAGAATTCACCGCGCACGTAGATGTAGCCGGCATGGGCGCGCATCGCGAAGCCCGCGACCAGGCAGCCCTCGATCAGCAGGTGCGGATCGTGGCGCATGATGTCGCGATCCTTGCAGGTGCCGGGCTCCGACTCGTCGGCGTTCACGACGAGATAGTGCGGCCGGTCCTTCACTTCCTTGGGCATGAAGGACCACTTCATGCCGGTCGGGAATCCCGCGCCGCCACGCCCGCGCAGGCCCGACTTCTTCATCTCGTCGATGATCCAGTCGACGCCCTTGTCGAGGATCGCCTTGGTATTGTCCCAGGCGCCACGGGTGCGCGCGCCGGCCAGGCGCCAGTCATGGACGCCGTAGAGGTTGGTGAAGATGCGGTCCTTGTCGCCAAGCATCGTCTATTCGCCCTTCAGCGTTGTCAGGCCGCCCTGCGGCGCCGACGTCTGGCGGTCCACCTGCGGTCCGGCCTTTGGCGTCTCGCCGCGCCGGAGCGCGTCGAGCACCTTGTTCATCGAGGCCTCGTCGAGATCCTCGTAGAAATCGTCGTTGATCTGCACGACCGGCGCGTTGACGCAGCCGCCCAGGCACTCGACCTCCTGCACGCTGAACGTCTCGCCGTCGGCGGCATGCTGGCAGGCTTTCATTACAGCTTCGGACCCGCGCAGCCAGCACGGCGTCGTGGTGCAGACCTGTAGCAGGTACTTACCCTTCGGCCGCAACTGGAACATCGTATAGAAGGTCGCGATCTCGTAGACGCGGATCGGCGCCATCTCGAGGAGACGCGCCACCTCGTTCATCGCCGCGCGCGGCAGCCAGCCCTGCTGGCGCTGCGCCAGGTCCAGCACCGCGATCACGGCGCTCGCCTGACGGCCCGGCGGATAATGGGCAATCTGCTCCTCGACCTTCGCCATGTACTCGGGCGTAAAGGAAAAGCTCGCGACCTGCGGGACGTCCTTGGGGTCGGCGGTGATCATCGCCATCGCATCGTCTCCTAGCGGTCGATCTCGCCGAACACGATGTCGAGCGAGCCGATGTTCGCCGACATGTCGGCGAGCTGGTGTCCCTTGGTCATCATCTCGAGCGCCTGCAGGTGCGGGAATCCGGGAGCGCGGATCTTGCAGCGGTAAGGCTTGTTGGTGCCGTCGGACACGAGATAGACGCCGAATTCGCCCTTGGGCGCCTCGACCGCCGTGTAGGTCTCGCCGGCGGGCACCTTGTAGCCCTCGGTGTAGAGCTTGAAGTGATGGATCAGCGCTTCCATCGAGTCCTTCATCTCACCGCGGCGCGGCGGCGAGATCTTGCGGTCGTCGACCCGCACCGGACCACCGACCTTGCGCAGCGCGGCGATGCACTGCTCCATGATGCGGGTGCTCTGGTACATTTCCTCGATACGCACGAGGTACCGTGCGTAGCAGTCGCCGGTCTTGCCGACCGGGATGTCGAAATCCATGCGATCGTAGACGTCATAGGGCTGCGACTTGCGCAGGTCCCACGGCAGGCCCGAGGCGCGGATCAGCGGGCCCGAGAATCCCCAGTCGAGCGCCTGGTCGGCCGACACGATGCCGATATCGACCGTCCGCTGACGGAAGATGCGGTTCTCGTTCAGCAGGCTCTCGATGTCCTTCATGAACGGGTAGAACTGCTTGATCCACCCTTCCATCGAATCGAGCATGCCCGCCGGCAGGTCCTGGTGGACGCCGCCCGGCCGGAAATAGGCCGCGTGCATGCGCGAGCCGCTCACCTGCTCGTAGTATTCCATCAGCAGTTCGCGCTGCTCGAAGCCCCATAGCGGCGGCGTGAGCGCGCCGACGTCCATCGCGAAGGTCGTGACGTTCAGCAGATGGTTGAGGATGCGCGTGATCTCGGAGAACAGGACGCGGATGTACTGGCCACGCTCCGGCGCCTCGATGCCCAGCAGCTTCTCGACCGCGAGTGCGTAGGCATGCTCCTGGTTCATCGGCGAGACGTAGTCGAGCCGGTCGAAGTACGGCACCGCCTGCAGGTAGCTCTTGTACTCGATCAGCTTCTCGGTGCCGCGATGCAGCAGGCCGATATGCGGATCGCAGCGCTCAACGATCTCGCCGTCCATCTCGACGACGAGGCGCAGCACGCCGTGGGCCGCCGGATGCTGCGGCCCGAAGTTCATGGTCAGTGTCTTGATTTCGACGTCGGACATGTCAGTTCGCCTTCGCCGGTGCCGCGGCCGGTTCCTGGGCCTTCTCGTCGCCCGGAAGAACCTTGGGCGCCCCTTCCCAGGGGCTGAGGAAGTCGAAGCGGCGGAATTCCTGGGCGAGCTTCACCGGCTCGTACACGACGCGCTTCTGCACGTCGTCCCAGCGCAGCTCGACGAAGCCGGTCAGCGGGAAATCCTTGCGCAGCGGGTGCCCTTCGAAACCGTAGTCCGTGAGGATGCGGCGCAGGTCGGGATGGTCGGAGAACCACACGCCGTAAAGGTCGTAGGTCTCGCGCTCGAACCAGCCGGCCGAGCTGTAGACCGGTGCGGCCGACGGCACGGGCGTCGTTTCGTCGGTTTGCACCTTCACGCGGATGCGCTGGTTGTTCTTGAGGCTGAGCAGATTGTAGACGACGTCGAAGCGCTTCTCGCGCTCGGGCCAATCGACGCCGCAAATGTCGATCAGCTGCTTGAACAGGCACTTCGGATCGTCGCGCAGGTAGGTCAGCAGAGCGACGATCTTGTCCGGCGTCGTTTCTAGCATCAGCTCGCCGAGGCGGACTTCCGTCTTCGACACCACGCCCGCCTGCGTCTGGGCGATATGGTCGCTGAGTTCCTTGAGGGCCTCGCTCATCAGCGCACCAGCGTGCCCGTGCGACGGACCTTCTTCTGAAGCTGCAGCACGCCATAGAGCAGCGCTTCGGCGGTCGGCGGACAGCCCGGCACGTAGACGTCGACCGGCACGATGCGATCGCAGCCGCGCACGACGGAATAGCTGTAGTGATAGTAGCCGCCGCCGTTGGCGCACGAGCCCATCGAGATCACGTAGCGCGGCTCGGCCATCTGGTCGTAAACCTTGCGAAGCGCTGGCGCCATCTTGTTGGTCAGCGTGCCGGCCACGATCATCACGTCGGCGGCGCGCGGACTGGGCATCGGGGCGAAGCCGAAGCGGTCGAGATCGTAGCGGCTCATCCAGCAATGGATCATCTCGACGCCGCAGCAGGCCAGACCGAAGGTCAGTCCCCACATCGAACCGGTGCGCGCCCAGGTGACCAGCTTGTCGAGCTGGGCGACCACGAAACCCTTGTCGGCCAGCTCGTCGTTAAGCGCCCGCGACAGCGCCGCCTCGGCCGCCGAATTGGGCTTGGCCGGAGTGATCACTCCCATTCCAGGGCTCCCTTACGCCATTCGTAGATGAAGCCCACCGTCAGCACGCCGAGGAACAGCATCATCGACCAGAAGCCGAAAAGGCCGATATCGCCCAGCGCCACCGCCCACGGAAACAGGAACGCGACCTCGAGATCGAAGATGATGAAAAGGATCGCGACGAGATAGAAGCGAACGTCGAACTGGCCGCGCGCATCGTCGAACGGTGCGAAGCCGCATTCGAACGGCGACAGCTTTTCCGAGTTCGGATTCTGGCGGGCGATCAGATACGACCCGCCGAGCATGGCGCAGACCAACCCGAAGGCTAGTCCAAGGAAGATCAGGATTGGCAGGTATTCCCGCAGAAGAGCTTCCATCGCCACCCCTTGCGCCCTGTTTTTATGGGCTGCCAGTGTTTGGGCTGGCGCGAGCGACGGGACTCGAACCCGCGACCTCCGGCGTGACAGGCCGGCATTCTAACCAACTGAACTACGCCCGCTTTCAGCCCCAAACGGCGCGCGGAGAGATATAGGAGCGCCTATTGTGTGTCAAGCATACTGCACCAGCGAAGAGGTGCACAAATGCCCGATATTTCAATACGTTCCGCCACACACATGATGACCAGCGAAACAAAATTGGTGGGCGATGACGGGATCGAACCGCCGACCAGTCCCGTGTAAAGGGAATGCTCTACCGCTGAGCTAATCGCCCGACGCGCGTGGTAGCACAGCGATGAGGGAAAAGCCTAGTTGATCGCGTCCTTCAGGGCCTTGCTGGCCTTGAAACGCGGCACATTTGCCGCAGGTATCTTGATCTTCTCGCCGGTCTGGGGATTTCGCCCCTCGCCTGCCTTCCGCTTGGTCACCTGGAATGTCCCGAATCCGACCAGAAGGACCTTTTCCTTCTTCTTGAGCGACTTGGTGATGACCGTGAGGATCGAATCGACGGCATTCGCGGCATCGACCTTGGAGAGATTCGTCGACGCAGCGACGGCGGCAATCAGATCGTGCTTGTTCACAGGCGAGCCTCTCCCGGTCCGGCAATCCAAATCCTAAGCCACTTATACCATATTTTGTGGCCGCGCCGAAACAGATCGCATGATTTGGCCCCAAACGACGAAGCCCCGGATCTCTCCGGGGCTTCGCATTCTCGTTCGGCCAGACGGGCTCAGTGGGCCCTGGCAGCCTCTGTCGGCTCGGCCGGCTTGGCGGCCACGGCGTCGAGGTCGTTGACCCACTCGATCGCCACCAGCGGCTTCACCAGGGCGCGGGCCAGGACTTCGTCCACGGTCGAGACCGGCACGATCTCCAGGCCCTTCTTCACATTGTCGGGAATCTCCGGAAGATCGCGCTCGTTCTCCTTGGGAATGAGCACGGTCTTGAGACCGCCGCGCAACGCCGCCAGCAGCTTCTCCTTGAGACCGCCGATCGGCATGACCCGCCCGCGCAGGCTGATCTCGCCGGTCATGGCCACTTCCTTGCGCACCGCAATGCCCGTCAGCGCCGACACGATCGAGGTGATCATCGCCACGCCGGCGGACGGGCCGTCCTTCGGCGTCGCGCCCTCGGGCACGTGGATGTGGATGTCCCGCTTCTCGAAGATATTCGACTTGATGCCGAACACATGGGCGCGCGAGCGGACATAGGCATTGGCCGCCTGCACCGACTCCTGCATCACGTCTCCGAGCTTGCCGGTGACGGTCATGCGGCCACGTCCCGGAACCAGCACGGCCTCGATCTGAAGCAGTTCGCCGCCGACTTCGGTCCAGGCCAGGCCCGTCGTGATGCCGACCATGTCCTCGAGCTCCGCCTCGCCGAAGCGGAAGCGCCGGACGCCGGCATACTTTTCGAGGTTCTTGCGGCCGATCTTTACCTTGGTCGCCCCCTTCATGAGAATTTCCTTGGTGGCCTTGCGGGCCAGGTTGGCGATCTCGCGCTCCAGGTTACGGACGCCCGCCTCGCGCGTGTAGTAACGCACGAGGTCACGCACGGCGTCGTCGTGGATCTCGATCTCGCTCTCCTTGAGCCCGTTTGCCTCGATCTGCTTCGGGATCAGGTGCTTGCGGGTGATCGCGACCTTCTCGTCCTCGGTGTAACCGGCCAAGCGGATGATCTCCATGCGGTCCAGCAGCGGCTGCGCCATGCGCAGCGAGTTGGCCGTGGTGATGAACATCACGTTCGACAGGTCGTAGTCGATTTCGAGATAGTGGTCGTTGAACGTCGTGTTCTGCTCCGGATCCAGAACCTCGAGCAGCGCCGACGACGGGTCACCGCGGAAATCCGCGCCCAGCTTGTCGATCTCGTCGAGCAGGAAGAGCGGGTTCGAGGACTTCGCCTTCTTCATGCTCTGGATGACCTTGCCCGGCAGCGAGCCGATATAGGTCCGCCGATGGCCGCGAATCTCGGCCTCGTCGCGCACGCCGCCCAGCGACATGCGAACGAAGTTCCGTCCGGTGGCCTTGGCGATCGACTTGCCGAGCGAGGTCTTGCCGACGCCGGGCGGGCCGACGAGGCACAGGATCGGGCCCTTCATCTTGTCGACGCGCTGCTGGACCGCGAGATACTCGAGGATACGCTCCTTCACCTTCTCCAGGCCGTGATGGTCGGCGTTGAGAATTTCCTCGGCGTACTTCAGGTCCTTGATGATCTTGGTCGGCTTACGCCACGGAATCGACAGCAGCCAGTCGAGGTAGTTGCGCACCACCGTCGCCTCGGCCGACATCGGGCTCATCGTCCGGAGCTTCTTCAGCTCGGCATTGGCCTTCTCCCTCCCCTCCTTGCTGAGGCGGGTCTTCTTGATGCGCTTCTCCAGCTCGGAAACCTCGTCGCGACCGTCCTCGGTCTCGCCAAGCTCCTTCTGGATCGCCTTCATCTGCTCGTTGAGATAGTACTCGCGCTGCGTCTTCTCCATCTGACGCTTCACGCGATTGCGGATCTTCTTCTCGACCTGCAGGACGCCGATCTCGCCTTCCATCAGCCCGAGGATGCGCTCCAGCCGCTTCGAGACGGAGTCGAGCTCGAGCAACTGCTGCTTCTCGGCAACCTTGAGCGCCAGGTGGGCGGAGATGGTGTCGGCAAGCTTGGCCGGCTCCTCGATCTTGTTGATCGAGACGACGACTTCCGGCGGCACCTTCTTGTTCAGCTTCACGTAGTTCTCGAACTCCGAGACCACGGTGCGTGCGGCCGCCTGCACCTCGGCGCTCTCGCCGGCGGACTCTTCCATGTCGACTGCACGCGCTTCGAAGAAGTCGGTGCGGTCGTTGTAGCCGACAATCTTCACACGACGGCCGCCCTCGACCAGCACCTTGACGGTGTCGTCGGGCAGCTTGAGGAGCTGCAGAACGGTGCCGAGCGTGCCGATCGTATAGATGTCGTCGGGGCCGGGATCGTCCTGGCTGGCATTTTTCTGCGCGATCAGCAGGATTTGCTTGTCGTCCTTCATGACCTCTTCCAGGGCCTTGACGCTCTTTTCGCGACCGACGAAGAGCGGGACGATCATGCCTGGAAACACGACAATGTCGCGCAACGGCAGGACGGGATAGACGGTTCCTTGAATGGGGGCGTTCATGATGCCTCGCAACGTACGCTGTTAGAGCTACCCGTGCCTCGGCCGCGGATCCCCAGTGGGCAATCCACGGCACGCGAACGCGCGCACTCGTTATCAGAGATTGGCCTGAACAGAGGGTTGTTCAAGCCCCGTCGGGGAGACCGCCGGCGACGGTTGCCGCCGACGCAGCAAAACTCAGGCCGGCGCAGCGGCAACGCCTTCTTTGCGTTCGCCGTGCACATAAAGCGGCTGGGCGCGCCCCTCAATCACTTCCCGGTTGATCACCACTTCCTCGACCCCGTCCAGCGACGGGAGGTCGTACATGGTGTCGAGTAGGACCGTCTCCATGATGGAGCGAAGTCCGCGGGCGCCGGTCTTGCGCAGGATCGCCTTCTGGGCCACCGCGCGCAGTGCATCGTCGGAGAACTTGAGCTTCACGCCCTCCATGTCGAACAGCCGCTGATACTGCTTGATCAGCGCGTTCTTCGGGCGCGTCAGGATCTCGATGAGCGCGACCTCATCCAGGTCCTCTAGAGTGGCGATCACCGGCAGGCGGCCGACGAATTCGGGGATCAGGCCGTATCGCAGCAGATCTTCCGGTTCGAGATCCTTCAGGATTTCGCCGGTGCGGCGATCCTCCGGCCCGCGCACTTCCGCACCGAAGCCGATCGAGGTGCCTTGACGGCGCATCGAGATGATCTTGTCGAGGCCGGCGAAAGCGCCACCACATATGAACAGGATGTTGGTCGTGTCGACCTGCAGGAACTCCTGCTGCGGATGCTTGCGCCCGCCCTGCGGCGGCACGGAGGCGACGGTGCCTTCCATGATCTTCAGCAGCGCCTGCTGGACACCCTCGCCCGACACGTCGCGCGTGATCGACGTGTTGTCCGACTTGCGGCTGATCTTGTCGACCTCGTCGATGTAGACGATGCCGCGCTGCGCCCGCTCGACGTTGTAATCGGCTGCCTGAAGCAGCTTCAGGATGATGTTCTCGACGTCCTCGCCGACGTAACCGGCTTCGGTCAGCGTCGTGGCATCGGCCATGGTGAACGGCACGTCCAACATGCGGGCCAGCGTCTGGGCCAGCAACGTCTTGCCGCAGCCCGTCGGGCCGATCAGCATGATGTTGGACTTGGCGATCTCGATTTCGTTCGCCTTGCCGCCGTGGCTGAGCCGCTTGTAGTGATTGTGCACGGCCACAGCAAGAATACGCTTCGCCTGATCCTGGCCGATGACGTAATCATCGAGGATCTGACGGATTTCCTTGGGAGACGGTACCCCATCCTTGGACTTGACGAGGGTCGTCTTGCTCTCTTCCCTGATGATGTCCATGCAGAGTTCGACGCATTCATCGCAGATGAACACGGTCGGACCGGCAATGAGCTTGCGGACTTCGTGCTGGCTCTTGCCGCAGAAGCTGCAATACAGGGTGTTGCGGGAATCACCCCCGGACTTGGCGGCTGGCATGTCGGTAACGCACCTCCGCTTGGGGGGCCCCGCGACCTGAGGGCCCGCTCACAAGCCTATGTTAAACGTGCCGCCCGGACGGCGACAACATCAAAATATGGTGTGTCGCCGTGCGAACGGGAAACAATTGGTCGCGACTGCTGCTCAGGAGGCAGCAGCCTGGATGGTGGTCGGGGTCGGCCTCTTTTCGAGTACATCGTCGATGAGGCCGAATTCCTTGGCTTCCAGGGGAGCGAAGAACTTGTCACGCTCCATGGCCAGTTCGATCACTTCGATCGGCTTGCCGGTATGCTCCACGTACATCTGGTTGAGCCTGGCCCGGGTCGCAAGGATCTCGCGGGCGTGGATTTCGATGTCCGTGGCCTGGCCCTGGGCGCCGCCCGAGGGTTGATGGATCATGATCCGGGCATTCGGCAGGGCAAAACGCTTGCCCTTCTCGCCCGCCGTCAGCAGGAGAGAGCCCATCGACGCCGCCTGACCGTAGACCAGGGTCGAGATGTGCGGGCGGATGTAGCGCATGGTGTCGTAGATCGCCATGCCCGACGTCACCACGCCACCCGGCGAGTTGATGTAGAAGGAGATGTCCTTCGTCGGGTTCTCGGCTTCGAGGTAGAGCAGCTGGGCACAGATTACGCCCGCCACATGGTCCTCGACCGGACCGTTCAGAAAGATGATCCGCTCCTTCAGCAGCCTCGACCAGATATCGTAGCCGCGCTCGCCGCGCGCCGATTGCTCGACCACCATCGGCACGTAGTAGTTGTTGTAGACTTCCAGCGGATCGCGGTCGCGAATCATCGCGGGCCCCCTTGAGTGACTGATCGATGAAAAGTGGCAGCGCCGGTGATCCCGTTCAAGGCCACCGGCCCAAGATCAGTCTGCGGCCTTCTCGCCGGCCTCTTCCTCTTCCGCCTCGCGGGCGGCCTTGAGCAGTTCCTCCGGTGTAACCGACTTCTCGGAAACCTTGGCGAGCTCGAGGATGAAGTCGACCGTCTTCTCCTCGAAGATCGGCGCGCGAAGCTGGTCCTTCACTTCCGGATTCTTGCTGAAGTACTCCAGAACCTGGCGCTCCTGGCCCTGGTAGCGCATGGCTTCGCGCATCGCGGCCTGGTTGAGTTCCTCCGGCGTGACGTCGATGCTGTTGGAGCGTCCGACATCGGCCAGCAGCAGGCCCAGGCGAACCCGGCGCTCGGCGATGTCGCGATACTCCTTGCGCATCTTCTCTTCGTCTTCCTCGACCTTCTGGCCGTTCTTCTTGGCTTCTTCGATGCGCTGCCAGATCGCGTTGAATTCGCCCTCGACGAGGCCTTCCGGCACGGCAAACTTGTGGCTGTCCGCGAGCTTGTCGAGCAACTGACGCTTGATCATCGTGCGGGAGATCTGCGTGTAGTCCTGCCCGATCCGCTCGCCGATCGCCTTGCGCATCGCCTCGAGGTTCTCGAAGTTGTTCTTCTTGGCCAGCTCATCGTCCGCCGGCGTGTCGACGTACTCGAGCACTTCCTTGACCGTGCACTTGAACACGGCGTCCTTGCCGGCGAGTTCGGGCGCACCGTATTCGGCCGGGAAGGTGACCTTCACGTCGACGGGCTTGCCGAGCTCGGCGCCGATCAGCTGATCCTCGAAGCCCGGGATGAACGAGCCCGAGCCGATCTCCAGCACGTAGTCCTGGGCTGCACCGCCGGGGAACTCGACACCGTCCACCGATCCCACGAAGTCGAGCTTGATGGCATCGCCCTTCTGCGCGGCACGCGGCGGATCGACGGGCTTCTGCTCGCGGTTCGCCTTGGCGATGCGCTCGAGCGCCTCATCGATGTCCTTCTCCGGAACCTCGGCCTTGAGCCGCTCGAGCTCGACGCCCGAGAAATCGAGCTGGCCGATTTCGGGCAGCACCTCGACGACGACCTCGAATTCGACGTCCTTGCCCTCCTCGAGCTGCTTGAGGTCGACGCGCGGTTGCAGGGCGGGCTTCAGGCCGCGATCCTCGATCGCCTTCGCCGTGCTGGTGTTGACGGCCGCTTCGACCGCCTCACCGAACAGCGCCTGGCCATACTGCTTCTTCAGGAGGCTGACCGGCACCTTGCCCGGACGGAAGCCCGGCAGGGCCGCAGTCTTCGCCATTTCGGCGAGGCGCTCGTCGATTTTCGACGTGAGCTCGCTCGACGGTACGACGATCTTGAACTGGTGCTTCAGGCCTTCAGCCGAGAGTTCCGTAACTTGCATTGTCTCACTTCCATTTCCTGGTGCGGGCGGAGGGACTTGAACCCCCACGCCTTGCGGCACGAGAACCTAAATCTCGCGTGTCTACCAATTCCACCACGCCCGCCCGAAGCCAGCCCAAACCACATTCTGAGCCATCGGGGCGTGCCGCGAAGGCCGAATCGCGCGCCTCTTAGCCCGACCCCGCCGACCGGTCAATTGAAGGACGACACCGACTGAAGTGCGCGAGGAAGAAGCGCGGGCAAATCCTCGGCGATCAGGCCGGGACCGCCGAACAGCCGCGCACAGTCTCCATGCAGCCAGGCCGCCGCCGAGGCCGCGCCGAACGGCGTGAGACCCTGCGCCAGCAGTCCGCCGATCAGTCCTGCGAGCACGTCGCCCGACCCCGCCGTGGCCAGTGCGGGCGTGGCGTGCACGTTGATGACGGCGCGGCCATCCGGATCGGCGATCACCGTGTCGGGTCCCTTCAACAGCACGGTCGCCCCGCTGCGCGCCGCCGCTTCCCTCACCCGGTCCAGCTTGCCGGCCCGGCCACCGAGGTCCGGAAAGAGCCGGCGGAACTCGCCTTCATGGGGAGTGAGCAATGTCGGGCCCCGAACTCTGCGAAAGAGCAGCTTCGGGTCCGCCGCGAACACGGTGAGCGCGTCGGCGTCGAGAACCACGCTGCGTCTGGCATCGAGGGCCGCGAGGACCGCCTCTCTCGTCCGCTCGCCCGTGCCCGATCCCGGCCCGATGAGAATGGCATTGCGCCGCTCGTCGCTCAGCAGATGGGCGAACATCGCGCCGTCGTCGGCTTCGACGATGAGATTGCCGGGCTCCGCCGCCTGGAACGCAGGCAACGTCGAACGAAAGGCCGCGATCGTGACCAGTCCGGCGCCCACCCGGCGTCCGGCCAGCGCGGCGAGGCGCGCTGCGCCCGTGGCATGAGGGCCGGCCAGGATCGTGAGGTGACCGCGCGCATATTTGTGATCGGCGAGGTCGTCACGCCGCAGCAGATGCGCCCACAGAGCCGGGCCGTTCAGCCAGACCCGGGGACCAATCTCCGTCAGGGCATCGGCTGGGATGCCGATGTCGGCGATGTGCAGGTGGCCGCAGCGCCGCAAGCCCTCGACCGAATAGTGGCCGGGCTTCGCCCGAAAGAAAGACACGGTCGTCGCCGCTTCGAGCGCATGGCCCAGGATTTCCCCGGTATCGCCGTGCAGGCCGCTCGGCACATCGACGGCGACGACGGGCAGCTTCCGGGCATTCACCAACTCGATGGCGGCACCGATCTCGCCATCGATCGGCCGACTGAGGCCCGCCCCGAATATGGCATCGATCACGAGAGGCGCATCGTCGAGCATCGTGGCGGACCATAGCTCGACCGATCCCGCCCAGGTCCCGGCCGCCCAGGCCGCATCGCCCTTGAGATTGCCGACTGCCCCGAACAGAACGAGACGGACGGGCCATCCCGCCTCCTGCAGCCGTCGCGCCGCGACGAAGCCGTCGCCGCCATTGTTTCCCGGCCCGCAGAGCACCACCACCGGCCGCCTGGTGTAACGCTGCATCGCAGCCGCGGCCACGGCGCGGCCCGCGGCCTCCATGAGGACCCGGCCGGGCACTCCGCCGGCAATCGCAAAGGCATCGGCCCGCGCCATCTCGGCACAGTTCAGGAGAGCCAGTTCGCCTCGGGGAAGGAGATCGCGCATTTTCAGACCTGGGGGGCTTCTCGTGAGGGCGATTGGGGCGGCCGACCGGATTTGAACCGGCGACATCCAGAATCACAATCTGGCGCTCTAACCAACTGAGCTACGGCCGCCATCGCGGATCGCTCCCGACGAAGCGGCGCCTTCCTACGCCCCGGCGGCGGGAGCGTCAAGAAACAGGCGGGGTCGGCGGCAGAAGTCGATCGATGGCCCGCTTCCAGGCATCGCAGGCATCCTCGAACGACCATCCGAACTGCTCGCGCATGCGCGCCCAGCTTTCGAAATCGACCAGCGTGTCAATGGCCAGAATCGTCTGGTGCCGCTCGCGCTTGTCGAGTGCCGTGAGTTCCGACGCGTACAGTTCCTCAATTCGCCGGATGACCAACTCGCGAATCAGCCGTATCCGCGCCTTGAGATCCGGCGAATCCCCTTGGTTGGCGTTGAGCGCCCGCCAAAGTGGCAGCCATTCCTCGCAGACCCTGCCGTGTCCTCGCGCTGCGCCGCCTTCGGCCGTCGACGGGTTGAGCCTGGACCGAAACTTCGCATGGCTGCATGCCCCGCTCCGTCATTCCGTGCCGCCGGAATTCCCAGGTAGCAGGCGATCGATCGCCTGCGTCCAGACGAGGCAAGCCTCGTCGATGGACAGGCCGAACAGTTCGCGCATCCTGGCCCAGCTTTCGACATCCGTCAGCGCTTCGAGTGCAATCAGGATCCGGCGTCGCTCCCCATGAGGCATCAAGGCGAACTCCGGTGCGAACATCAGCTCCATGCGAGCTGTGACGTGGTCACGCGCCAGACGGATGCGCGACTTCAGTTCCGGCGAGTCGCCCTGGTTCACGATCAGCGAACGCCACAGCGGCAGCCAGCTCTCGCAGGTCTGACCGCGAGTCCGGACATGTGAGTCGATCCTGGTCTTGCGGTCGCCATCGGCTCCCCATGGCGGCGCCAGCGCCGCCATCTGCGCGAGCGAATAGTCGACGGCCGCCACCTGAAGTGCGCGGATATCGGGAAATCGCTCGAACACCGAGCGCACCGAATAGCCCGCCGTCTCGGCGATTTCGGCGGCCGTCGGTACACGCGGAGACATCTGCTGGGCCAGCGCAAGGTAGGCTTCGATGATCAACTGCTTGGTCCGCTCGCTGCGAAGTCGGCGGCCGTCGATCTTGTTTGGTCCAGAATTCATGATGGTGCGAGTTCTTGCGGGGTCGGTGGCAGGATTCGGTCAATGGCCCGGATCCAGACGCCACAGCTTTCGGCGAACGAAAGGCCGTGCATGTCGCGCATCCGCGCCCAGCTCTCGATATCGGTCACGGCTTCCAGAGCGATCAGGAGATTGCGGCGTTCGATCAGGGAGAGCATCGACAGTTCTGGTCGATACATGAGCTCCATCCGCTGGATCGTTCGGTCGCGCGCGATCTTGATGCGTGCCTTGAGGGCGTCGTTCTCGTCGACATTGAACAGCAGCGCACGCCACAGCGCGACCCCACGCTCGCACGTCCCTGCCCTTGTCTCCACCTGCGACCTGATGCGTGTGGCGCGATCACCATCGACGTCGCGCGCCGGCGCCAACGCCGCCGCATGAGCCAGGCTATAATCGGCCGCCGCGACTCGCAGCGTGTGGAGGTCCGGAAAGCGCTCGAAAATGGACCGGACGGAGTAGCCGGCCCGCGCCGCGATCTCCGCCGCGGTCGGCATCGGCACCGACGGGTTCTCCCGGATCAGATCCAGGTAGGCCTCGATGATGAGCTGCTTTGTCCGTTCGCTGCGCAAACGACGACCATCCATGCGAATGGGCTTGGGGGCCGCCGCTGCGGGGGCAGCGTCGTCGGTCCAATTCATTTCGGCAGCAAGCTCACCATGGAACGCCATGCGCGCCGGATATGGCCCGGATATGCAGATATTGGCAATGCCAATGCAGTAACTCTCTTGGTTCAGGGCCAAAGCGGCCTGAAAAGTGGATGACAATTGCATCCTATAGCTTGGAAACTGCAAATACCAGAGATTTAGTCTCCAAAATGGGCCGCCAACCGCTGGATGGCGCTGTCCAACGTGGCGTCATGTTTGCAGAAGCAGAAGCGCGCGAAATACCGGGGAGCCTCGGGCGACTGGTAAAAGGCACTGACCGGGACGGCTGTTACTCCCGCCTTTACAGTTATGTGACGGCAGAATTCCTCATCCGTGCCGTTGAAGCCCAGCGGCCGGAAGTCCGTGGTGACAAAGTAGGTCCCATGGGCCGGCAGGACGTCGAAACCGATCGTCGCCAGAGCGCCTGCGAGTCGGTCGCGTTTGCGCTGCATGTCGGCGGCCAAGGTCGAGAAATACCCGTCCTGCAACCGCAGCCCCGTTGCCGCCCCCCACTGGAGGTTGGGCGGGGTCGTGAAGGTCATGAACTGGTGCGTCCTGGCAATCGGCGTCATCAGCCCCGGCGCGGCGGTGATGTACCCCACCTTCCACCCCGTCAGGCTGAAGCTCTTGCCGGCAGAGCCGATCCGCACCGTGCGATCACGCATGCCCGGCAGGGTCATCAGCGAGATGTGCCGCCGGTCGTCGAAGATGATGTGCTCGTAGACCTCGTCGCAGATGGCGTAGACGTCATGCCCCACGCAGAGCTCCGCGATGAAGGAGAGTTCCTCCCGGTCGAAGACCTTCGAACAGGGGTTCATCGGCGTATTGAAGAGGATGAGCTTGGTCTTGGGGCCAAAAGCGGCAGCCAGCTCCTCCTTCGGCAGGCGCCACTCGGGCGGCTCCAGTCGCACCAGCCGGGGGATTCCGCCCGCTCGCCGCACGATGGGCAGGTAGGAATCGTAGAGCGGCTCGATCAGCACGACCTCGTCGCCCGGCTCGATCAGGCCGAACAGGCAGTCGCCAAGGGCCTCTGTCGCGCCGGACGTGACGAGCACCTCGCTTTGCCAGTCAACCTCCAGCCCCTGGAAACGCCTCGCGTGTTCCGCCACCGCCTGCCGCAGTTCCGGTATTCCCATCATCGGCGGGTACTGGTTGTGGCCATTCAGCAGATAGTCTGCCGCCGCGGCACGAACCTCCTCCGGTCCCTTGTCGTCGGGAAATCCCTGGCCGAGGTTGACGGAATTGTGTTCGCGGGCAAGCGCCGACATGACTTCGAACACGGTCGTGCCCAAGCCGGCCATCGTCGAGTTTGCAGGTTTCATGGATTCTGTACTGCCTGATATTTGATCATTTAGCTGATGAATGTTTGCTCAACCCGCCTGATAAACAGACAGAGTGAATCGACAATTCCCGTTTCAGGTCGTGGAAATTTCTGGCATGGAATGTGCTTCCCTGTATCTCACACGGGCTCTTCCGATTGGGAGGACCCGGTGCCTGCGCGCGGAGTGTCTCAAGCCAAATGAAGAAGATCGAAGCGATCATCAAGCCCTTCAAACTGGATGAGGTGAAGGACGCCCTCAACCAGATCGGCCTGAAAGGCATCACGGTTCTCGAGGCCAAGGGCTTCGGCCGCCAGAAAGGCCATACCGAACTCTATCGTGGCGCGGAATACGTCGTCGACTTCCTGCCGAAGGTGAAGCTCGAACTCATCATCGAGGATGAGATGGTGGAAAAGGCGGTCGAGGCGATTCGCAGCTCCGCGCACACCGGTCGCATCGGCGACGGCAAGATCTTCGTGTCGAGTATCGACGACGCGATTCGAATTCGTACTGGTGAGCGTGGTGACGCCGCCGTATGAGGACCCGGCCTTTGGGGGCTGAAGCAGTAAACCACAAGTAGAGGGACGATCGACAATGGATGCCAAACAGGTTCTCGCGCTGATCAAGGAAAAGGACGTCAAGTTCGTTGACTTCCGCTTTACCGATCCGCGCGGCAAGTGGCAGCACACGGCCCGCATGGCGTCCGCCACCGACGAAGGCACCTTCGAAGACGGCGTGATGTTCGACGGCTCCTCGATCGCCGGCTGGAAGGCGATCAACGAGTCCGACATGATCCTGATGCCGGATCCCTCCACCGCCGTGCTCGATCCCTTCTCCGCGCAGACCACGCTGATCGTCAGCTGCGACGTCGTCGAGCCCTCGACCGGCCAGCTCTACGCCCGCTGCCCGCGCTCGACCGCCAAGCGCGCCGAGGCCTTCATGAAGTCGTCCGGCATCGGCGACACCGCCGTGTTCGGACCCGAGCTCGAGTTCTTCGTGTTCGACGACGTCCGCTACGACGTCCAGATGCAGGGCAGCTTCTACAGCATCTCCTCCAACGAATCGCCGTGGAACACCGGCATCGCGGTCGAAGGCGGCAACCTGGCCCATCGTCCGGGCGTCAAGGGTGGCTACTTCCCCGTCCAGCCGGTCGACACCCACAACGACCTGCGCGCGGAGATGATGTCGGTCTGCACCGACATGGGCCTCACCATGGAAATCCACCATCACGAGGTGGCTCCGGCGCAGAACGAACTCGGCTTCAAGTTCGACACGCTCGTGAAGACCGCCGACAACGTGCAGAAGTACAAGTACTCGCTGCATAACGTCGCCCACAGCTACGGCAAGTCGCTGACCTTCATGCCGAAGCCGCTCTACGGCGACAACGGCTCGGGCATGCACACCCACCAGTCGATCTGGAAGGACGGCAAGCCGCTGTTCGCCGGTTCGGGCTATGCCGACCTGTCGGAGACGGCGCTGTACTACATCGGCGGCATCATCAAGCACGCCAAGGCGCTGAACGCGTTCACCAACGCCAGCACCAACTCCTACAAGCGCGTCATCCCGGGCTTCGAGGCGCCGGTGCTGCTGGCCTACTCCTCGCGCAACCGCTCGGCCTCGTGCCGCATCCCCTACGCGTCCTCGCCCAAGGGCAAGCGCGTCGAGGTCCGCTTCCCCGATCCCTCGGCCAACCCGTACCTCGCCTTCGCGGCGATGCTGATGGCCGGCATCGACGGCATCAACAACAAGATCCATCCGGGCGACCCGATGGACAAGAACCTGTACGACCTGCCGCCGGAAGAACTCTCGAAGGTTCCGACCGTCGCCGGCTCGCTGCGCGAGGCCCTCAACGCCCTCGACGCCGACCGCTCGTTCCTCACCAAGGGCGGCGTGTTCACCGACGACCAGATCGACGCCTACATGGAGCTCAAGTGGGAAGAGGTCTACAACTGGGAACACCAGCCGGCCCCGATCGAGTACAAGATGTACTACTCGATCTGATCTTTTCCGAACTTTCGGATCATGGAAGGGCCCGCTGTTGCGGGCCCTTCTTTTGTTGGAGGATGCGCGTCGCAACACTTCTGAGGGAACGGACATGGGCTGGATGGACGAGACGATGGAGACCCTGCGGCCCTGGATCGGGCGGGTACGCACGGTCGAGGACGATATCGGCATGATGGCCGTCCGCCGCGTCGCCGCGACCTTCGACGTCGACCCTGATTCGATCAAGCGCGGCCAGGAGCTGCCGCCGCACTGGTTCACCGTCTTCTTCGCCGAGACCGTCCGCCAGGGCGAGCTGGGTCCCGACGGCCATCCCAACAAGGGCATCGTCCTGCCGCCGATCCCGATGCCACGCCGTATGGGCGCTGGCCGCCGGGTCGAGATCATGGGACGCCTCAAGGCCGGCGAGCCGGCGCTGAAGAAGGCCGAGGTGGCGAACATCGTCCCCAAGACCGGCCGCTCGGGCGACATCTTTGTGCTGACGATGCGCCACACGATCGAACAGGGCGGCCGGACCATCGCCTCCGACACGTTCGACGCCATCTACCGGCCCGCCGTCCCGCCTGGCCAGAAGACCACGGCCACCGTGGCCACGCAGGCCCGCACCGACCAGGCCTGGAGCGAGACGACGCAGCTCACCAACACGCTCAATTTCCGCTACGGCGGCATCACCTGGAACGCCCACCGCATCCACTATGACGGCGACTACACGCGCAACGAGGAAGGCTATCCCGCCATCGTCTCCAATGGCGGCCTGTCGATGCACCTGATGGTCGATGCCGCGCTGAAGCACGCCAGGGGCGAGCTGAAGGGCTACAGCGCCCGCCTCGTCCATCCGCTCTGGGTCGGCGACCTGATCGACGTGCGCGGCGAGGAACAGAAGGACGGCAAACTGAAGCTCTGGGCCGCCGACAAGAACGGCGTGCTGTGCGGCGAGATGGATCTGGAGTTCGCGGCGTGAGCGGTGGTCCGCTCTCCGGCGTGAGAGTGGTCGACCTGACGACGGTGGTCGTGGGTCCCATCTGCACGCGCACCCTGGCCGACTACGGCGCCGAGGTCATCAAGGTCGAGGCCCCGGGCGGCGATCTTTTACGCACCATGGCGCAGGGCAGCCGCAATCCCGGCATGTCGGGCAAGTTCATCAACTTCAACCGCAACAAGCGGTCGATCGTGCTCGACATCAAGCAGCCGGACGGGCTCGCGGCGCTGCATCGCCTGATCGAGAAGGCCGACGTGTTCGTGAGCAACGTGCGGCCCGAGGCCCTCACCCGCGCCGGGCTCGATCATGCGAGCCTCGCGAAGAAGAACCCGAAGCTGATCCACTGCTCGATCCTGGCCTTCGGTCGTGGCGGCCGCTACTACAACCGCCCCGCCTACGATCCCATCGTGCAGAGCCTGTCCGGCGTCGCCGGCACCCTGGAGCGCGCCACCGGCGAGCCGCGCTTCGTGCCCATGGTGATGAGCGATCACACCACGGGCCTGATCGCCGCCCAGTGCATCGGCTTCGCGCTGTACCGGCGCGAGAAGACCGGCCGCGGCGAGGCGATCGACGTGCCCATGCTCGAGAATATGGCCTCGTTCGTGTCGAGCGAGCATCTCGGCGCGGCGACCTTCGATCCGCCGATCGGTCCCAGCGGCGACGGCCGCCTGCTCAGCCCCGACTACCGCCCGCTGCCCACGAAGGACGGCTACATCACCGTCGGGCCCAACACCAACCCGCAGGCCTTCGCCTTCTTCGACGCCATCGGCCGGCCGGAACTGAAGACCGACCCGCGCTTCGACAGCGCCTTCGCCCGCACCAACAACGCCGCCGCCTATTTCGAGGTCCGCAAGACCGGCCTTGCACAGAAGACGACGGCGGAATGGCTGGAGATCTTCGACCGGCTCGACGTGCCGGCCGCGCGCTACAACACGATCGACGACCTGCTCACCGATCCCCACTTGGCCGATGTCGGCTTCTTCCAGCCCGAGGACCATCCCAGCGAAGGCCGCATCCGCCGTTCGCGCCGCGCCAACAAGTTCTCCGGCGGAGAACGCGCGGCCGAGACGCATGCGCCCCGCCTTGGCGAGCATACCGCCGAGATTCTCAGCGAGGCCGGATACGGCGAGGCAGAGATCGAGAAGATGCGGACGTCGGGCGCGGTGCGCTGACCGCTCCTTCGGCGCACCGCGCCGGCCCCGACAAACTTGTCATCCTGACCGCAGCGAAGGACCTTTCCGCTTGCCCGAAACGATGCACCGGCTTGCGTGCCTCGCCGGCGCGGCCAAGCCGCACAAATGAAATATCCGAAATAACCGAAACAAACGAAATGACCCGCCTGGGGAGGGGGGACAATACGGTACTTAAATACCGCGGAGATCGCGTATGGACGTGCTGGATGACCTCGCCGCCGGCGGGCCGCATCGCCACTGTGCCCGCACTACCCAGGACTTCTTCTGTTCCTGAGATACTCCTGCCACAGCGGTCGCCATTGTTCCTGCGTGACGACAAGCACGACTTCGTCGCACCGTTCTCCATCCTGCCGGCGGATCCACTTTGGAAGGCGTCCTACTTCCTCGTAGCCGTTCTTCCGGGCGTAAGCGAGGCTGCGCTTGTTGTCGTCCATCACGCGTGAGCGGACGGCATACAGATCGAGCGCATTGAAGGCGAAGTCGAGCAGCAGCATCTTCGCTTCGGTTCCGTAGCCCTTGCCGAGATGATCCGCCTCGCCGATCGTTGTGCTGGTGGTGGCCGTGCGGTGTGCCCAATCGACTTCATGCAAGCCGATCCAACCGATGAGTTTGTTGTCCTCGATCGTCACGATGCCGAGGCCAAACTCCGTCGTCGAACCCGACAGCCTGTCCAGCCACTCCTCCTGGGCCTTTTCCATGAGAGGAAACGCCCGCGCCAACCGGTACTGGGTTGTTTCCGGATCATTCATCCAGCGCCGGATTGCCGGGATGTCTGCTCGCTGGAGGGGACGCAACAGTACGTGCTCACCTTTGCGGAAGACGACGTCGCTCATCGAGTCATTCCTTTGTCACCAATCGGAGCTGGTCCGGCGGCGATCAATCCCTCAGATCGGCGGCTCGCCCTCGATCAGCACGCGCTGCATGATCCGTTCCTCGCCCACCGGATAATCGATGACGACACGGTGCATGGTGGCGCGATTGTCCCAGACGACGATGTCTCCCCTGCTCCAGACGTGACCGAAGTGATGCTGCGGCTTGCGCGCCTCGTCGGCGAGTTCGTCGAGCAGCGCGTCGCTTTCGGCGCGCTCCAGCCCGACGATACGGTCGAGGCGGTTGGGGTTCAGGTAGAGCGACTTTCGGCCGGTCACCGGGTGCGTCCGCACCAGCGGATGCTCGACATCCGGCGTCTCGGCGATCTCCTCCGGTGTGCGCGGCGACGGCCGGTTGCGGGCGCGCGGCGTGTCGTAGCCGTGAATCGCGCGCTTGCCCTCGATCCGCTTCTTCGTCGCATCCGACAGTGCGTCGTAGACCGAGTGCATGTTGCAGAACCAGGTGGCGCCGCCGTGGCTCGGAATCTCGATGCTGTGCAGCAGGGTCGCCTTGGCCGGCACCGCGAAGTAGGAATCGTCGGTGTGCCAGTCTTCCGCACGAATGGCCGTCTTGTCGGTCGTGCCGTCGGCCATCAGTGTGCTCACCATGACCGACACGTCGGGCACGGCGCCGCTACGCTTGTAGCGCAGCAGCTGCCTCTGCGGCGCGCCAAAGGCCTTCGAGAACTCCCGCGTCTGTTCCAGCGTCATCGGATCTCCCGGAATCACCACCAGCAGATGCTCGGCGAGCGCCTGGTTCAGGGTCGCGGCCACCGCAGGCTCGTTCGCTGTGGCGCGATCGAGCCCTTCGATGCGTGCGCCGAGGGCGGCTTTGTTGGGGACGACTTCCGGCATGGTCCTGCGACTCCCGTGAGGTTCACTGTGAGCGGAGAGCCTAACGCAAGTGCGGGCGGCCGCACAAAGGCGCAAGCCGGAGAGCGGAAGGCGCCCTACTCGGCCTTGAAGCCCAACTCCTTCAACGTGGGCTTGTTCGGCCAGTCCTGCGCCGCGGCTGCGAAGGCCGAAAGCGCGACGCAGCCCGCGAGGAACGGGAGGAGCGCGCGTCTCATGCGCCCGCCTTTCCGCCCGGCACGAAAGCGTCCGGCGCGCCGGGTGGAATCGGCGGATGGGCCTTGAGGCTCTCCTGGAACGATTCGATCAGGCGGCGGATCGGGCCGCGCACCCATCCTTCGTCCATGTTCGTGTCGGTCTCCTCCTTCGGATCCTTCACGAGATTGAACAGATACGGCGTCTCCAGCTTGATCGGCCCTTCGTTGGGCTCGACTTCCCACATGAGATGCATCTTCCAGTCGCGCCATTTCACGGCCCGCAGCTCGGTCTTGATGTAGTAGGGAAACCCGTCGCGCGCCGAGGTTGGCCGATCGCCGAGGAAAAAGCCGAGTTGATCGATGCCGTCGATAGGCCGGTCGGCTGGCAGGCGAGCACCGCCGACCTTCGCCAGGGTCGGATAAAGATCGGTGATGTGCAGCACCTCCGTCGTGCGGCGCGGCGCGATGCGGCCCGGCCAACGCAGGATGAAGGGAACCCGAAGCCCGCCTTCCATGGCCGTGTGATAGGTGCCGCGCCACGGCCCCGCGGTGCCGCGCCAGGGCCGCCGGAACTCCGGGCCGTTGTCGCTGCCGAACAGCACCAGCGTATCCTCGCGCAAGCCGAGGCGGTCGATTGCATCCAGCATTTCCCCCACCCGATGGTCCATCTCGGCCATCGCATCCGCGAAGTCGCCGGCACCGGTGCGGCCCGCGAAGTCGTGATGCGGCAAGGTCGGGAAGTGCAGTTGCGTCAGCGGCACGTAGGCGAAGAACGGCCGGCCGGCGCCCGACTGGCGCTCCATGAAGTCGATCGTGCGGCGCGTCAGCTCGCCGTCGATCAACCGGCGCTGCTCGAGATCGTAGACCGCGAGGTCGCGCGCCGGCGCGCCCTTCACGCCTTCCATCACGTAGGGCATCGGCACGATCGTGGGATCGAAGCCGGGAGCCGACGTGAACATCGCCTCGTTCGAGGTGCGTGGAATGCCGTACCACTCGTCGAACCCGCGATCCTTGGGCAGGCGCCCTTCCCGGTCGCCCAGATGCCATTTGCCGAAGCAGCCCGTCGCGTAGCCGGCACCCTGCAGCAGTTCGCCGATCGTGATCTCCCAGGGGATCAGGCCCTGGGGAAGGCCGGCCGGCACCGACTGCATCGCGCCGGTGCGGATCGGATGACGCCCGGTCATCAGCGCCGAGCGGGTCGGGACGCAGTCGCTCTCGACGTTGAAGTTCAGGCAGGTCAGGCCTTCTTCTGCCAGGGCGTCGATCCTCGGCGTCGGTGCCCCGCGCAGCACACCGCCGCCGTAGCAGCCGAGTTCGCCCCATCCGAGATTGTCGGCGAGGATCAGCAGGATATTGGGCGGGCGAACGGTCATGGATCACGCTCCTCTGTGGGTTCGCAAAGAGTGACAGGCGCCTGCTCATGTATAAAATGCAAACAGCGGACGGGTCGTTGCGATTCTCGCAAGAGGTATCAGGTGAAACTGCAGGCGCTGCGGCTCTTCCTGCGCATCATGGAGCTGGGAAGCCTCGGCGCCGCCGCCCAGTCGCTGAACATGAGCCAGTCCGCGGCAAGCCGCCTGCTCGCAGGCCTCGAACATGAAACCGGGCTTCGGCTCTTCCACCGCGATCGCACGCGCCTCGTGCCGACGACCGAAGGGACCACGTTCTTTGCCGAGGTGCGGCGGGTTCTGGTGGCGATCGACGACCTGCCCCGCATCGCCCAGCGTGTGGCGGGTGGCACGCAGGTCCGTCTCCGGATCGTGAGCATGCCGCGTTTCGCCGCCAGCCTGCTGGCGCCGGCCGTAGCCGACTTCCATCGCCATCATCCCGGGGTCGAGGTCGACATCGCGATCGTTCATCGCCGCGAACTCGAACTGGCTGTCGCCAACCAGTCCTTCGACCTCGGCATCGGCGCCCTGCCGCTCGACAATCCCGGCATCGAGGCGCAACCGCTGCTGAGCCTGCCCGCGATGGTCGTCCTGCCGGCCCGGCATCCCCTCGCCCGGCGAAAGTCGCTGGGCGCCCGCGATCTTGCAGCCGAGACCCTGGTGGTTCTCGGCCCCGGCACGCAGTTGCGCGATGACGTCGAGGCCATGTTCGCGGCGGAAGGCGTCGCCATTCGCCCGAGCATCGTCGTCGACTCGCTCGAATTCGCCTGCCGTCTCGTCGGCCGGGGTGCCGGCGTCGCCATCGCCGATCCGCTCACGCCGGCCTCTCTCGGTGCAGGCCGGCTCGCCATGGTGCCGTGGCGTCCGAGGACCCTGTTTCACGTCGGCATGCTGTTGCCGGCGCTGATTCCGCCGTCGCGCTCGGTCGAGCAGTTTCTCGAAGCTCTGCGGCGCGCGGCCAAGGAGGCCGGCACCCGCCTCGGACCTGGTTAGCGTGCCAGTAGCCCGGCCACCAAACCCGACAGCCAGCGGCGCAGACGGTGCACCATGGCCTTCGTCCTCTGCCAGACCGGCAGGGATTGGACGAAGGCGTAGAGCCTGTCGCGCCATTTGAAGACCCACGTCTCGGTGGCGAGAAACCATGGCATCGTGACCAGGGTCGGGCGCAGGATCTTGTAGAGGCGCGCGACCAGCGCGGTCGCAAGCATCTTGCCGAGCAGGATGCTGCCCGTCGCCAGGGCGAACTTTCCATGCAGGGCAAAGCCGACGGCCGCCAGCTTGATCGGCAGTACCAGCGCCGAAGGCGCGACGAAGGCGATCAGGGCGGCCTTGGTCGGCAGCCGCGCCAACCACGCCTCAAGCCGGGCGACCGGCGGCCACTTGGCGAACGCCGCCATGGCGACGCCCAGGTAGTGCAGCAGCACGTCTTCGATGAAGACGATCGCCGCGGCTAGGGGCATCAGAAGCAGTTCGAGGGCACGCTTCAAGTGGCGCTTCATGCTGCCGCCATCCAAACCACACAAAATGTCATTATGGTGTTTACCATGTTCTCCCGCCGCACGTTCGCCCGCCTAGCGGGCGCCGCTTCGCTGATCCCCGCCGCCACTTTGGCGCAGCCTGAAAAGCCCCTGTCGCGCATTGCCTTCGGCTCATGCGCGAAGCAGACCCTGCCGCAGCCGATCTGGGAGCCCATCCTCGCCTACCGGCCGGACCTCTTCATCTTCGCCGGCGACAATGTCTATGGCGACTTCCACTCCCCGGATGCAGCGGATCTGAAGCGGGCCTACGACGAAGCCAGGCTCGTCGCGGGTTACGCCAGGTTGCGCGAGACCGTGCCCCATCTCGCCGTCTGGGACGATCACGATTACGGCGTGAACGACGGCGGCGTGGAGTTCGCTCACAAGGAGATCGCCAAGGACCTGTTCCTCGATTTCTGGGGCGCACCGGCGGGCGACATCCGGCGCACGCGCGGCGGCATCTACGATTCGCGGATCATCGGACCGCCGGGAAAGCGCGTGCAGGTGATCCTGCTCGACGTGCGCTGGTTCCGCTCGCCGCTCAAGATCACGGACAAGCGCGGCGCGCCGGGCAAGCAGCGCTACCTTCCCGACCCCGATCCGGCCAAGACGATGCTGGGCGCCGAGCAATGGGCGTGGCTCGCGGCTGAACTGCGCAAGCCGGCCGAGCTGCGCCTGATCGTGTCGAGCACGCAGGTCCTGGCCGAGGGCCATGGCTGGGAGCGCTGGGGGAACATGCCTCTGGAGAAGCAGAAGCTCGTCGATACGATTCGCGAGATTGGCGCCAAGGGCGTCGTCTTCCTGTCGGGCGATCGCCACATCGGCGCGCTTTACCGCGAGAGTCCCGAAGGTCTCTATCCGCTGTACGAAGCCACTTCGAGCGGCCTCAACATGGTGTACTGGGCTGCCAAGGAGCCCGGACCCAACCGCCTCGGCCCCCTCTTCGCCGCTGCCAATTTCGGCGTGGTCGAGATCGACTGGTCGGCGCGCACGCTCCTGCTGGCGTTGCGCGACGAGAGAGGCGACACGCGCCGCGCGGTCGACGTTGGTTTCGACACTCTGGGCATTGCCACCTGATTGCCCAGATTGAATCGGGGGATGCGGCTTCACCGGAGGGCGTAGCGAGGACAAGGCGGTATCGACCGCCGATCTCGGCCCAAAGGAATCTGCATGCAATCGGTGAAATCCGTTGCCTCGGTCTCTCTTCTATTGCTTGCGCTCGCCAGCACCGCGGTCTGCGCCCAAGACCGGATGCCGCCGCCCTCTTCTACCCAGTCATCGACGGACGCATCCTCCGACCGGCCGCAGGGACCGCCACCCAAAGGCAAGGCCGGCGCCCAGGCACGCGATGACGGCGCGAACACGCAGGCCGAGCGTCGACCGCCTCCTCCGAACGGACGCGGAGGAAGCAGCGCGCCGCCTCCCGAGCCGCCCCGCATGGGACAGCAGGGACAGCCAACGGGTGCAGGCCCAGGAAAGTCTCCTGACAGGCAGCGGCCTCCTCGCGGGCAACAGCCGACGACGCCATCGGCGGCCGCCAATCCGGGTTGATGCGTCGTCCGCAAAAAAGAAGGGCCGCCCTGCGGCGGCCCTTCGTGTCTTCGGTGGTCGGGATTACTGCGGCTGAACGCCGGCGGCCTTGATGGTGGGCACCCACTTGTCGATCGAGGCCTTGAGCTGGGCGGCGAGCGCCGCGGGCGTCGCGTCCTTGGGTTCCGGCAGATCGACGGCCTGCTCGATCAGGCGAGACCGCACCTTCTCGTCCCCGAGCGCAGTGACCAACGCCTTGTTGAGCTTGTCGATGGCATCCTTCGGCGTGCCCTTGGCCACGAAGAAGCCGTTCCAGATCGTGACCTCGTAGCCCTTCAGACCCGACTCGTCGATCGTCGGCACGTCCGGCAGCTGCGGCAGGCGCTTCAGCGTGCTGACGCCCAGCGCCTTGATGGTGCCGGCCTTGATCTGCGGCAGCACGTTCACCGCCTGGTCGACCATGTAGTCGAACTGGCCGCTCACCAGATCGTTCAGCGCCGGGCCGGTTCCCTTGTAGGGAATTTCCAGCACGTCGACCTTCATCATGTTGTTCAGCATCAGGCCGCCGAGATGCGAGGCGGCGCCGATGCCGGCCATGCCGTACTGCGCCTTCTTCTGGTTGGCCTTCACATAGGCCTCGAATTCCTTGAAGTCCTTGGCCGGCAGGCCCTTCTTGGCGACCAGCACCATCGGGTTCGTGCCGCCGAGCCCGATCGGCTCGAAGTCCTTCTGGCTGTCGTAGGGCAGCGTCTTGTAGAGCGCGATGTTCACCGCCAGGGTGCCCATGTGCGCGAACAGGATCGTGTAGCCGTCGGGCGTCGCCTTCGCGGCCTTGTTGACGCCGATGGTGCCGCCGGCGCCGCCGACATTCTCGACGATCATCGTCTGGCCGAGCGCCTCGCCCATGCGGGCGGTCAGCACGCGGGCCAGGGCATCGGTCGGGCCACCGGCCGCGAACGGCACGATGACCGTGATCGGCTTCGTCGGATAGGCCTGCGCCATGGCGCCGACGGGCGCCGCGGCCAGAGCGGCTGCCGCCGCGGCGGCAAGCAGGTTGCGTCTCTTCATAGGGTTACCTCCCAAGACTCACTGTAAAGCGGCTGCTACACCGTCTTCACGAGCTCTGCAATCGCTGCGCCCACGGTTTTGGTGTCGCCGTTGCCGCCCAGGTCCTTGGTGCGGGGACCGCCCTCAACCAGGGAGGCCGCGATGGCCCGCTCGATCGCCTCGGCAGCCTCGGGATATCCCAGATGGCGCACCATCATGGCGCCGGACCAGATCTGGCCGATCGGATTGGCGATACCCTTGCCCGCAATGTCGGGGGCCGAACCGTGGACCGGCTCGAACATCGAGGGATACTTGCGCTCCGGATTGATGTTGCCCGACGGCGCCACGCCGATCGAACCGGTCAATGCCGGACCGAGGTCGGAGAGGATGTCGCCGAACAGGTTGGAGCCCACCACAACGTCGAACCAGTCCGGGTTGCGCACGAAATGCGCCGTCAGGATGTCGATGTGATACTGGTCCGCCTTGATGTCGGGATATTTCTTGCACATCTCGGCGAAGCGCTCGTCCCAGAACGGCATCGTGTGGATGATACCGTTGGACTTGGTGGCCGACGTCACATGCTTCTTCTTCGTGGTGCGGGCGAACTCGAAGGCAAACTTGAGGATCCGGTCGACGCCCTTGCGGGTGAAGATGGACTGCTGAATGGCCATCTCGTCGTCGGAGCCCTGGAACATGCGGCCGCCGATCGAGCTGTACTCGCCCTCGGTGTTCTCACGCACGACCCAGAAGTCGATCTCGCCCGGCTTGCGGTTGGCGAGCGGCGACGGCACGCCTTCGAACAGGCGCACGGGGCGCAGGTTCACATACTCGTCGAAGTCGCGGCGGATCGGGATCAGCAGGCCCCACAGGGAAACGTGATCGGGCACGCCCGGCCAGCCCACGGCGCCGAGGAAGATGCTCTCGAAGGCCTTGAGTTGCTCCATGCCGTCATCCGGCATCATCTTGCCGGTCTTCACCAGTCGATCGCACGACCAGTCGAAATCGGTGAACTCGAGCTCGAAGTTGAAACGCCGCGCCGCGGCCTCCAGAACCTTCACGCCTTCCGGCAGAACTTCCTTACCGATTCCGTCACCCGGAATGAGCGCGATCTTGTGCTTGGCCATCAATAATCCTCCCGAACCGCGCGGAACGTAGCAGCGCGACCTTGCCATGCAAGCACGGCATTGCCCCTGCGACGCACCCGCGCCAATATGAACAGGTGTTTACCCCGGAGTGGCCATGACCTTCGACCTCAAGATTACCGGCGGCACCATCGTCGACGGCACCGGCAAGCCGGGCTTCGTCGGCGATCTTGGAATCAAGGACGGCAAGGTCGTCGCGCTCGGCAAGGTCGAGGGGCCTGCCGTGCAGACGATCGACGCCACGGACAAGGTCGTCTCCCCGGGCTTCGTCGACGTGCATACGCACTATGACGCCCAGATCCTGTGGGATCGAATGCTCACCATCTCGCCCTGGCATGGGGTCACCACGACAGTGATCGGCAATTGCGGCTTCGGCGTCGCGCCGACCCGCGAAATCCACCGCAAGATGATCATGCAGACCCTGGAAAAGGTCGAAGGCATGAGTCTCGAGGTGCTGGAAGCCGGCCTCGGCATGGACTGGCCGTTCGAGACCTTCCCGCAATATCTCGACGCGCTGGAGAAGCGCGGCTCGGCGATCAACGTGGCGGCCCTGTTCGGGCACACGCCGCTGCGCCTCTACGTGATGGGAGAAGAATCGACCGAGCGGGCCGCGACGGCCGACGAGGTCGGCGCGATGAAGAAGCTGGTCCACGAGGCGATGGAAGCCGGCGCCATCGGCTTCGGCACTTCCGTCTCGGTCAGCCACAATGGCTATGCCGGCAAGCCTGTGCCCAGCCGCCAGGCGACGCCCGAGGAAATGGACGCCCTCGTCTCGGTCATGGGCGAGATGAAGCGCGGCCTGATGCAGATCACCATCGGCCGCGATTTCTCGACCCGCCACATGGCGGAGGTCAGCCGCAAGTATAACATCCCGGTCACCTGGACCGCCCTGCTCTCTCACCTCTACGGCCCGGGCGGCCATCGCAAGCAGCTCGACCTCGCCGCCGAACAGCGCAAGTCCGGCGCCATGGTGATCCCGCAGGTGAGCTGCCGGCCGCTCAACTTCGAGGTCACCTTCGCCGAGCCGTTCATCTTCGACGTGATGCCGTTCATGAACGAGCTGGCGAAAGCCGACGCGAAGGATCCCGGCGCCCGCCGCCGCGCCTATGCCGATCCGGCCTGGCGCGAGAAGCTGCGCAGCGAGGTCACGCCGCTGTTCCAGAAATGGTGGGACCGCGTGGTCATCTCGTGGTCGCCATCGCATCGCGAGCTCGAAGAGATGCCGCTGGCCGTGGCGGCCGCCCGGCTGGGCAAGGACCCGGTCGATCTCGCCCTAGACGTCTCACTGGCCGACGACCTGAAGACCCGCTTCCGCATGGCCGTCATGAACTTCGACGAGAAGGAAGTGGCGGAGCTGATCACCGATCCGAACACGATCATCGCGCTGTCCGACGCCGGCGCCCATGCCAGCCAGCTCTGTGACGCCTGCTATTCGACCTATCTGCTCGGTCACTGGGTGCGCGACCGCAAGGTCTTCACGCTCGAGGAAGCCGTGCACAATCTCACCCAGCGGCCGGCCGAGATGTTCGGCATCACCGATCGCGGCGTGCTGGCCGAAGGCCGTCCCGCCGATATCGTCGTCTTCGATCCGAAGACCGTGAGCCCCGGCCCGCTGAAGCGGGTCTACGACATGCCGGCCGGCGCCGACCGCCTCGTCTCCGAGGCGAGTGGCATCGACGCCGTCGTCGTCAACGGCAAGATCATTCGCCAGGACAACAAGGACACCGTCTCGGCCGACGACAAGCTGCCCGGTCGTCTGCTAAGACACGGACGCGCCGCCTAGGCCACGAACAAGACCAGAGGGAGACAGTCATGATCCACGTCATTGCCATCATCACGGCCAAGCCCGGCAAGCGCGACGAAGTCCTCAAGAACTTCAAGGACAACGTCCCGGCCGTGCATGCCGAGAAGGGCTGCATCGAATATGGCGCGGCCGTCGACATCGATGGCGGTCCGTTCGCCAAGTTCGGTCCCGATACCTTCGTCGTCATCGAAAAGTGGGAGAGCATGGACGACCTCAAGGCCCACGGCGCGTCGGAGCACATGAAGGCCTATGCGGCCAAGAACAAGGACCTGCTCGCCAATCGCGCCGTCCACGTCCTGCAGAACGCTTGATCCCCGTCACTGAAACGGACGTCGCCGCGTACGAACGCGACGGCGTCGTCTGCCTGCGCGGCGCCTTCGATGCCGTGTGGGTCGGAATCCTGTGCGAGGCGGTCGAGCGCGACCTCCTCAAGCCGGGCCCGCATGCGACCAACTTCGCGGAAGGCAGCACGTCGGGCAAATTCTTCGGCGACATGTTCATGTGGCGCCGGGACAACGATTTCCGCCTCGCCGCCCTCACATCGCCGGCCGGTGAAATCGCCGCCGCGCTGATGCGCTCGCGGAATGTCGACTTCTTTTACGACCAGCTCTTCGTGAAGGAGCCCGGCACGGCGCATCCGACGCCCTGGCACCAGGACCAGCCCTACTGGCCGGTCACGGGCCAACAGATCGCCTCCGTCTGGATCGCCCTCGACAATATCGATCTCGGCAACGGCGCGGTCGAATTTGTTGCCGGGTCCCACCGCTGGGGCATCAACTACCGGCCGACGCCCTTCCGCAAGGGACACGAGGCCAAGTTCACGTCGAGCGATCTCGTCCAGATCCCCGACATCGACGCCGAGCGCGGCAAGTACGACATCAGGTCGTGGACGATGGAGCCCGGCGATTGCCTGGTCTTCCACGCCATGATCGTGCACGGCGCACCGGGCAACGACACGCCGGGCGCACGGCGGCGCGGCCTGTCGCTGCGCTATACAGGCGACGATGCCCGCTACGACCCGCGCCCCGGCACTTTCCAGTTTCCCCACACGCCCGACCTCGCCGCCGGCACCGCGATGACCTGCGACCTCTTCCCGAGAGTCTGGCCGAGGCGTTAGTCTCCGCCCCCGTTCCCGAGGGCAGGTTCAATGGAAGAGCGCGGCGTCGATCAGATCACCGAGGTTACCAATACCTCCTGGTTCGCCCGCCTCGGGCAGGCGATCGTCGGGGTCCTCATCGGCCTCATGTTCGTCGTCGTGTCGATCGGCGTTCTGTTCTGGAACGAAGGCCGCGCGATTCGCACAGCGCAGGGCCTGGCGGAGGGCGCCGGCATCGTGCGTAGCGTTTCGGCCGATTCCGTGGACCGGTCGAACGACGGCCGGCTGATCCATGTGGCCGGTATGCTCTCGACGGCCGGACCGGTGTCCGATCCCGACTTCGGCCTAAAGGTGCAGGGCGTGCGGCTCGTGCGCCATGTCGAAGTCTTTCAATGGAAGGAAGAGACCCACAGCGAGACCCGCGCGAAATTCGGCGGCGGCGAGGAGCGCACCACGACCTACAAGTATGTGCGCACCTGGTCGGACAAGCCCATCGACTCGGACCGGTTCAAGGAGCCGCGCGGCCATACCAACCCGGTGATGACCTACCAGTCGCGCGACCTGCTGGCCGCCGGCACGCGGCTCGGCGCCTTTGCCGTTCCCGATTCGCTGTTGCGCGGCTTTGGCGAGGCGAAGCGAGTGGCGGCGACGGAGGTCCAGGCCAATGCCCTGCAGATTCGCGTCAACAAGCCGGTCGCCGTGAACGACGGCGTGCTCTATGTCGGCCGCGATCCGTCCCAGCCAGCGATCGGCGACATGCGCATCTCGTTTGCGGAGGTGCCCTTGCAGACGGCCAGCGTGGTCGCCGCCCAGGCCGGCTCAGGCTTCGCACCCTTCTCCACCCATACCGGCACGACGGTCGAGCTGATCGCGGCCGGCACCGTGCCGCCCAAGGTGATGTTCCAGCATGCCCAGGAAGAGAACGTCACCATGACCTGGGTGCTGCGCCTGATCGGCATGATCTTCATGCTGATCGGATTCAACCTGGTGCTGCGCCCGCTGGCCGTCGCCGGCAGCGTCATTCCGCTGCTGGGCGATGTGATCGGCGCCGGCACCTTCCTCGTGGCGCTGGTCTGCACCACCGCCATCGCGCCGATCGTGATCGCCTTTGGATGGCTGTGGTACCGGCCGCTCGTCGGCGTCGGTGTGCTGGTGGTCGGAGCAGCAGCGACCTGGGGCCTCAGCAAGCTGCTGCACACACGGGCCGCGGCGAAGAAGCCCGCGCGTCTCGCGGCCTGATCTTCAGTCGGTGCGGATGATGCCCTTCATCACGATGTCGAGCATGCCCGTGCCGAGCAGGTCGCGATTGGACCACGGGAAGTCGGCCTTCAGGATCAGGGCCGCGACGACGCCGTGCATGGCCATCCAGCACAGCTCCGCGCAGGTGTCCGCCGGGTAATTGAGCTTGAGGCCGGAAGCTTCGGCCTCGGCCAGAATTCCCACGAGCCGCTGGAAGACGATGGCACCGCCGATGCCGGGGCGCGTCGGATCGTCCGTCGGCATGCGATGTCCCAGCTTGCGGATCGACTCGGGAATGTTCGTGCCCAGGAAGATCAGCTTGTACTCGTCGGGATGGGCCAGGCCGAACTTGAGGTAGGCCTCGCCGAAGCGCCGGATGCGCTCGCGCGGCTCACTCACGGTGCTCTCGATCTCAGCGATCCTCTCGATCAGGTACCCGAAGGTCTGATCGCAGAGCGCGAGCATCATCTGTTCCTTGTCGGGGAAATAGAGATAGAGGGCGGGCGCCGACACGCCGACCCGGTCGGCGATCCTGCGGATGGTCGTGGCCTCGTAACCCTGCTCCAGGAACAGTTCCTTGGCAGCCTGGAGGATTTCCTCGCGGCGGGTATGGCCCTCACCGCGCTTCTTCCGGCCGCCCGTCGCCGCTGTCGAGAAAGCGTTCACCGGGGTTCTCCTGCCCTTGACTCTTATATTAACGTCGGTAACTTATCAATGGTAAGTTAACGGCGTTTAGATTCTTAGATCCATTGTAAACGTCTGAAGGAAGGCCCGCCATGCGTCTCCCCAACGTTCGTCTCCCTCACGCCTCTGTGACGAAGCTGGCCGTTCTGGCAGCCATCGGTGTCACCATGGCAGGCGGCGCCTTCGCGGCCTATTCGCTCACCCGCGATCCCGCCGGCCCCTCGGCCGGCGCCGAGGCGGTCATCCGGCCGGCCCGGGTTGCCGAAATCAGCTACAAGACCCAGAGCCGGACCCTGCTGCTGGCTGGCACGGTGGTGCCTCGCATCGAGAGCACGCTCGGCTTCCGCGTTGCGGGCAAGATCGTGCAGCGTTCGGTCGATGTCGGCGCGGTCTTGAAACCCGGCGACGTCATCGCTGTCCTCGATCCCGCCGACTACCAGCTGGCCGTAGACAATGCGCGCGCCGCGCTCGCGTCGGCTGAAGCCGATTATGTGCGCGCCAAGGCCGATCACGATCGCTACCTGAATTTGCGCGGCAGCATGGCCTTCGTGCCGCAGACCCTCGACCAGCGCCAATCGCTGGCCTCGACCACCCTCGCCCGCGTCGACCAGGCCAGAAGCCAGCTTTCCTCGGCGGAGAACAACCTCGCCTACACGGTGCTGCGCGCCGACGCGGCGGGCGTCGTCACCGCCGTGCAGGCCGAGGTGGGTCAGGTCATGTCGCAAGGCCAGGGCGTGATCCGCCTGGCTCGAACGGAAGAGTTGGAGATCGTGGTCGGCGTTCCCGAGCACCGGTTGAAGGTGGTGCGCGCGGCGCAGGGTGCGAGCTTCGAACTCTGGTCCGATCCCGGCCGGCGCCACGCCGCCCGGCTCCGCGAACTCTCGCCCAGCGCCGATCCGGTGACACGTACCTATGCCGCGCGCTTCAGTGTCCTCGAGCCGCCGGAGTTCATCGGGCTCGGCATGACCGCGACCCTGGGATTCGAGCGGCCCGACGCAACGCCGGTGGCTGAGGTACCGCTCTCCGCCATCTTCCAGCGCGGCACGCAGCCCGCTGTCTGGGTGGTAGATCGAGATACCGGCACGGTGGAACTGCGCCCCGTGTCCATCGCGCGGTGGCGCGACGACACGGCCGCCATCCTGTCGGGCGTGAAGGAGGGCGAACTGATCGCCACCGCGGGCGTGCACAAGCTCGAGACCGGCCAGAAGGTGAAGCCGCTCCCGCCGCAGCAACAGGCGGCCCGCTAGCGACTCTGCCCGGCCGACTTCGCTCCAAGGGGAGACGATCCATGACGACGCGCACCAACCTCTCGGCGCTGGCGCTGAAGTACAGCACCCTCACCGTGTTCTTCATGATCGCGCTGACGCTGGCTGGCTTCTATGCCTTCTTCAATCTCGGCCGCGCCGAGGACCCGCCCTTCACCATCAAGCAGATGGTCGTCTCGGCCGCCTGGCCGGGCGCCACCTCGCGTGAGGTCGAGCAGCAGGTCACCGAGAAGATCGAGACCAAGCTTCAGGAGCTGCCCTACTTCTTCAACGTCCAGAGCTACACCAAGCCCGGCGAGACGGTGATCTATGTCTCGCTGCGGGACGACACGCCGCCCTCCAAGGTCGCGGACCTCTGGTACCAGGTGCGCAAGAAGGTCGGCGACATCAGGAACTCGCTGCCGCAGGGCGTGGTCGGTCCGTTCTTCAACGACGAGTATGGCGACACCTACAGCATGATCTGGGCCTTCGAGTCCGACGGCTTCTCGCCGGCCGAGGTCAAGGAGATCGCCAAGGCGGTGCGCCAGCGCCTGCTGCGCGTGCCCGACGTCACCAAGGCCGACCTGTTCGGCCTGCAGGACGAGAAGATCTACATCGAGTTCAGTCACACGCGCTTGGCCATGCTGGGCGTGCCGGTCGACCAGATCCTCGAGGTCGTGCGCCGCCAGAACGCGATCGTGGCCACCGGCACGGTCGAGACCAAGGGCGAGCGCGTCGCCGTCAGGGTCGATGGCGCGCCGACCTCGGCGGAGCAGCTCATAGCCCTGCCCTTCACCGCCAACGGCCAGACGCTCACCCTGGGCGACGTGGCCGAGATCAGCCGTGGCTACCAGGATCCGCGCCAGCTTGCCATGCGCTACAACGGCAAGGCCGTGATCGGCCTCGGCGTCGTCATGGCCCCGGGCGGCAACGTCCAGAAACTGGGCGCCGCCCTCGACAAGACCATGGAAGAGGTCGAAGCCGGCCTGCCGGTCGGCATCACCGTGCATCGCATCGCCAACCAGCCCGAGGTCGTCACCAAGTCGTTCGAGGAGTTCAGTTCGGCGCTGCTTGAGGCGCTGGCCATCGTGCTGGTGGTTTCCTTCATCAGCCTCGGCGTCCGCACCGGCGTGATCGTGGCGCTCTCCGTCCCGCTGGTGCTGGCCATCACCTTCGTCGGCATGCTGATGCTGGGCATCGACTTCCAGCGCATCTCGCTCGGCGCGCTGATCATTGCGCTCGGTCTGCTGGTCGACGACGCCATCATCGCGGTCGAGATGATGATGGTGAAACTCGAACAGGGCGCCAGCCGGCTGGAGGCCGCGACCTACGCCTACACCTCCACCGCCTTTCCCATGCTGACGGGCACGCTCGTGACCGCGGTGGGCTTCGTGCCGGTGGGCTTCGCGCGCTCCAGTGCCGGCGAGTACACCAACTCGATCTTCTGGGTCGTCGGCCTGTCGCTGATCATCTCGTGGTTCGTGGCCGTGCTGTTCACGCCGTGGATGGGCTACCACCTGCTGCCGACGCCCAAGGTCCAGCACCATGATCCCTACAACAGCCGCCTCTACACGCTGTTCCGCAAGGTCGTCGTGTGGTGCGTCACCTGGCGCAAGACCACGATCGTCATCACGGCGCTGGCCTTCGTGGGCTCGCTCGCGGCCTTCGGCCTGGTGTCCAAGCAGTTCTTCCCGACCGCCAACCGCCCCGAGCTGATCGTCGACATGAAGCTGGCGCAGGGCGCCTCGTGGGCCGCGACCGACGCCGAGATCCGAAAGCTCGAAACCTGGCTGGCCAACGATTCCGACGTCGCCTCCTACACCGCCTATGTCGGCGCCGGCAGTCCGCGCTTCTACCTGCCGACGGTCCCTGAGCTGGCCAACGCAAATTTCGGCCAGATCATCGTCATGACCAAGGACCTGGTGGCGCGCGAGCGGGTCGTCGCCGCCCTCGACGACCTCTTCAAGAAGGATTTCGAAGCCGTCCGCGCGCGCGTGCAGCGCCTGCAGAACGGTCCGCCCGTCAGCTACCCGGTCATGTTCCGCGTGCTGGGCGACGACCCGCAGCAGGTGCGACAGGTGGCAGAACAGGTGCGCCAGGTCTTCAAGGCCGATCCCGCGACCCGCGACATCAACTTCGACTGGAACGAACTCGCGAAGACGGTGCGCCTGGAAGTGGATCAGGCAAAGGCGCGCGCGCTGGGCGTCGATTCGCAGGCGCTGGGCAACACGCTGCAGACCCTGCTCACCGGCATCACCGTCACCCAGTATCGCGAGCGCACCGAATCGATCGACGTCGTCGCCCGTGCCGTCGCGCCGGAGCGGCTGAGCGTCGAGGGGCTGGAGTCGATCAACCTCCGCACCTCCACCGGCGGCGTGGTCTCGCTGGCCCAGCTCGCGACGCTCAAGTACGAGCTCGAGGAGCCGATCCTGTGGCGACGCAACAAGGACCTGCTGATGACCGTCCGCGCCGGCGTCGCCGACGGCGTGCAGGGGCCGGACGTGGCCGCCCGCCTCGACAAGGCGCTGGCGCCGATCCGCGCGACCCTGCCGCCCGGCTATCGCATCGAGGTCGGCGGGGACCAGGAGGAATCGGCCAAGAGCCAGGCCTCGATCTTCAAGATGATGCCGCTGATGGCCTTCCTGATGATCCTGTTCCTGATGCTGCAGCTCCAGAGCTTCTCGAAGCTGGCGCTGGTCCTGCTCACCGCCCCGCTCGGCCTGATCGGCGTGTCGCTGTTCCTGCTGCTGTTCAACCAGCCCTTCGGCTTCGTCTCGCTGCTGGGCGTGATTGCGCTGGCCGGCATGATCATGCGCAACTCGGTGATCCTGGTGGACCAGATCGACCAGGACATCGAAGCCGGCCACAGCAAGTGGGACGCCGTGATCGACGCCACGGTGCGCCGCGCCCGCCCGATCGTGCTGACTGCCGGCACCGCGATCTTCGCCATGATCCCGCTGTCGCGCAGCGTCTTCTGGGGTCCGATGGCCGTGGCGCTGATGGGCGGCCTGCTGGTCGCGACCGCGCTCACGCTGCTGTTCCTGCCGGCGCTGTATGCGGCCTGGTTCAGGGTGAAGAAGCCGGACGCCGCGGCGGAGGTCGCACCGTTCCACCACGCCCCGCCCCCGCTGGCAATCGCGGCGGAGTAGACTGCGGCCCCCTACTCCGTCATCTCGACCGGAGCGCGCAGCGCGGAGTGGAGAGATCTTCTCTCCTCCAAGACCCGGCAAATCGTGGAGAGAAGGTCTCTCCACTTCGCCTCGCGGAGTTTATCCCGAGTATTCGAGGGGCTCGGCTCCGGTCGAGACGACGGGGTGATCGAGCTTCAAGAAATCCGGCCCTCGGCCGTGTGTATGTCTGTCGTCCGCGCCGCGCTGGTCTCGACGATGATCTCGATGCCGCGCACGATGTCGTCGACCGCCATCGACGGCGCACCGCCCAGCCGCGCCGCCTGCTCGGGCACGTAGGGAATGTGCAGGAAGCCGCCGCGCATCTTCGCCGGATGGCTCTCGATGATGTCCATCAGCGCATAGAGGATATGGTTGCAGACGAAGGTCCCGGCGGTGTTGGACACGGTGGCCGGCAGGCCCGCCTTGCGCATCTCCGCGACGCAGGCCTTGATCGGCAGGGTTGCGAAATAGGCGGCCGGACCGCCCGCGCGCACCGGCACGTCGAGCGGCTGTTTCCTGTCGTTGTCCGGAATGCGCGCGTCCTGGACGTTGATGCCGACCCGCTCGAGGCAGAGTTCGGTGCGGCCGCCGGCCTGGCCGACGCACAGCACGATGTCGGGCTTCACCTCGTCGATCGCCTTGCGCAGCACCTTCGCGGACTTCGCATAGGACGTCGGAAGGACCGCCGTCACCACGGTCACCTTTCCGATCTTCTTCTTCAGCCGGCTCACCGCCAGGGACGAGGGATTGACCTCGTCGCCGCCGAACGGATCGAAGCCCGTCACCAAGGCCTTCATGCTCTACTCACCTCAAACGAAAGGGCGCCCGATTGAGGGCGCCCCGACGTTAGTCCCAGGAAACCCGAAGGGCTACTTGTTGGCCTTGTCGACCGCGCGGCGGGCCATGACGCCGACCAGGTGGGCGCGATATTCGGCGCTGCCGTGGATGTCGCTGCTCAGGCCGTCGGCCGGGACCTTGATGTCCTTGATGGCAGCCGACGAGAAGTTCTTGGACAGCGCCTCTTCCATCGCCTTCACACGGAACACGCTGGGGCCGGCGCCGGTCACTGCGACGCGGACGCCCGCCGCCGTCTTGGCGACGAACACGCCGACCATCGCGTAGCGCGAGGCCGGGTTCGGGAACTTCATGTAAGCGGCCTTCTCGGCCTTGGGGAAGCTGATCGCGGTGATGATCTCGCCGTCGCCCAGCGCCGTCTCGAACAGGCCCTTGAAGAAGGCGCCGGCCGCATGCTTGCCGGTGTTGGTGGTCACCGTGGCGTTCAGCGCCACGACGGCCGCCGGATAGTCGGCCGCCGGATCGTTGTTGGCGACCGAGCCGCCCATCGTGCCGCGGTTGCGGACCTGCGGATCGCCGATATGACCGGCCAGGTCGGCCAGGGCCGGAATGACCTTCTTCACGTCGGCCGAGGTCGCGACATCACCATGCTTGGTCATGCCGCCGATGACGACGGTGTCGCCCTCGACCTTGATGCCGGCGAGTTCCTTGAGTCCGGCGAGATCGACCACGTCGCTCGGCCGCGCCAGGCGCTGCTTCAGCGTCGGGATCAGCGTCATGCCGCCCGACATCGGACGGGCTTCTTCATTGCCCTTGAGCAGGGCGATCGCGTCGGCAACCGACTTCGGGCGATGATAGGCAAAATCGTACATCTGGATTTCCTCCGTTTACTCGGCCGCCGCGCGCTGGGCGCCCTGGATCGACTGCCACACGTTGAGCGGGGTGGCCGGCATTTCGACATGCTTGACGCCGATCGGCGCCAGCGCGTTGTGAACCGCGTTCATCACGGCCGCGGGCGCCGCGATGGCCCCCGCCTCGCCGCATCCCTTCACGCCCAGCGGATTGTGCGGGCACGGGGTGACCTTGTAGCCGAGCTTGAACGACGGGAAGTTGTCGGCGCGCGGCATCGTGTAGTCCATGAACGAGCCGCTCAGCAGCTGGCCCGTCTCCTTGTCGTAGACCGCGCCCTCGAACAGCGCCTGGCCGACGCCCTGGACGATGCCGCCATGGACCTGGCCTTCGACGATCATCGGATTGATGATGTTGCCGAAATCGTCGACCGCGGTATGGGCGATGACCTCGACGATGCCGGTCTCGGGGTCGATCTCGACCTCGCAGATCTGTGTCCCGGCCGGATAGACGAAGTTCGCCGGATCGTAGAAGGCGTTCTCGTCCATGCCCGGCTCGATCTCGGCGAGCGGATAGTTGTGCGGCACGTAGGCGGCGAAAACCGCCTGGGCCAGCGGCACGGCCTTGTCGGTGCCGGCCACCTTGAAGGTGCCGTCCTCGAACACGACGTCGGCCACGTCGGCTTCCATGAGATGGGCCGCGATCTTCTTGCCCTTGGCGATGATCTTGTCGGTCGCCTTCATGATGGCCGAGCCACCGACGGCCAGCGAACGGCTGCCGTAGGTGCCCATCCCGAAGGGGGTCGTCGAGGTATCGCCGTGGACCACCTCGATCTGGTCCATCGGCACGCCCAGCCGGTCGTGGACGAGCTGCGCGAAGGTGGTCTCATGGCCCTGGCCGTGGCTGTGCGAGCCGGTGATGACCTGCACGTTGCCCGTCGGGTTGAACTTGATCTGCGCCGACTCCCACTGGCCGACGCCGCCGCCCAGCTGGCCGATCACCTGCGACGGTGCCAGGCCACAGGCCTCGATGTAGGACGAGAAGCCGATGCCGCGCAGCTTGCCGCGCGCCTTGGCCTCGGCCCGGCGGGCCTCGAAGCCCGGGTAGTCGGCGATCTTCATCGCCTCGTCGATGATCGGCGGGTAGTTGCCCGAATCGTATTGCAGCGCCACCGGCGTCTGGTACGGGAAGGCCGTCGACGGGATGAAGTTCTTCCGGCGCAGCTCGGCCGGATCCATCTTGAGCTCCGCCGCCGCCTTGCTGACGATCGTCTCGATGACGAAGGTCGCCTCGGGGCGTCCCGCGCCGCGATAGGCGTCGACCGGCGCCGTGTGCGTCACCGCCGCCTTCACGTTGGCGTAGATGAGCGGCGTCGTGTACTGGCCGGCCAGTAGCGTCGCGTAGAGATAGGTCGGGACCGCCGTCGAGAAGGTCGACAGATAGGCGCCCATGTTGGCGATCGTCTCGACCTTGAGGGCCAGGAACTTGCCCTCCTTGTCGAGAGCAAGTTCGGCATGGGTGACATGGTCGCGGCCGTGGCAGTCGGTCTGGAACGACTCGCTGCGCTCGGCCGTCCACTTGATCGGCCGGCCGACCCGCGAGGCCGCCCAGCACACCATGGTTTCGTCGGCGTAGCAGAAGATCTTGCTGCCGAAGCCGCCGCCGACGTCGGGCGCGATGACCCGCAGCTTGTGCTCGGGGATGCCCAGAACGAAGGCCGACAGGATCAGCCGCAGCACGTGCGGGTTCTGCGAGGTCGACCAGAGCGTATAGTTGCCGGTGCCCTTGTCGTATTCCGCCGCCGCCGCACGCGGCTCCATCGCATTGGGGATCAGGCGGTTGTTGACGATGTCCATTTTGGTGACGTGCGCCGCCTTGGCGAACGCCGCCTCGACATCGGCCTTCACGCCGATCTCCCAGTCGTAGATCAGGTTGCCCGGCGCCTCGGCGTGAACCTGCGGGGCATTCTTGTCGAACGCCTTGGCGAGGTCGACGTTGGCCGGAAGCACTTCGTAGTCGACCTTTATCGCTTCGGCCGCGTCCCTCGCCTCGTCGTGACTGTTGGCCACGACCATGGCGACGGTATCGCCGACATAGCGGACGGTATCGACCGCCATGACCGGATGCGGCGGCGCCTTGTGCGGCTCGCCGTGCTTGTCCTTCACCACCCAACCGCAGATCAAGCCGCCCACCTTGGCGTCGACAAGATCCTTGCCGGTGAAGATGTTGACGACGCCAGGACTCTTCTCCGCTGCCGAAATGTCGAGGCTCTTGATCTTCGCATGGGCATGCGGCGAACGCAGGAAATACGCGTAGGTCGCCCGGGCGAGGGGCAGATCGTCGACATAGCGACCGGTTCCGGTCAGGAAGCGCTTGTCTTCCGTACGCAGAACGCGGGCGCCGATTCCGGTGGCGGAGGTCATGGGGCTACACTCCTGCAGACTTCATGGCCGGAGCCGCGGCCAGGATGGCCTTGACGATGTTGTGGTAGCCGGTGCAGCGGCAGAGATTGCCTTCGAGTTCGCGACGCACCGTGGCCTCGTCGAGTACGTAGTTGTGGCGCTTCACCATGTCGATGGCGCTCATCACCATGCCGGGCGTGCAGAAGCCGCACTGCAGGGCATGGTTGTCGCGGAAGGCTTCCTGCATCGGGTGCAGCTTCTCGGCGCTCTCGGCGAGACCCTCGATGGTCGTGACCTTGGCGCCCTCGGCCTGGACCGCGAGCATGGTGCAGGACTTCACCGACTGGCCGTCGACGTGCACCACGCACGCGCCGCACTGGCTGGTGTCGCAGCCGACGTGGGTGCCGGTCATGCCGAGATTCTCGCGCAGGAACTGAACCAACAGCGTGCGCGCCTCGACCTTGCCCGATACGGACTTGCCGTTGACGGTCATGGCGACGGAAATGGTCATACTCGATCTCCCCTCACGTATTGATTTGCGCGGCCGCAACCATACACGGCCGCCGGGCGTTGGGCGGGACTCTGACAAGCCCGCCACATTGAGGTCAAGGGAATTGCTGGCGCCGAGCGCCAGCTGCTAGCGACTCGCAAGAAACACGAGGATCAGCACCACGGCGCCGATACCGATGACAGTCCAGTGACGATAGCCACGCTGCGCTGCAGCAGACGGCACGGGCGGCGGCGGATCTCCCGCCGGGTCCAGCGACGGCATCGTCACGAAGCGGCGGCAACGGGCGGCGGCGCACCGACACTCTCTGCGAACTTCCCGAAGAACTGATCGGCCAGCTTCTTCGCCGTGCCCGTGATCAGGCGGGCGCCGACCTGGGCGATCTTGCCGCCGACCTGGGCGTCGACTTCGTACTTCAGGATGGTGTCGCCGCCATCCTCGGTGAGGGTCACCACGGCGCCCCCCTTGGCGAAGCCGGCGACCCCGCCCTGCCCTTCGCCGCTGATCCGGTAGCCGTTCGGCGGATCGATGTCGGACAGCGTGACCTTACCCGAGAAAGCGGCACTCACCGGGCCGATGCGCAGGCGCACCTTGGCCGTCATCTCGGTGGGAGAAAGCATCTCCAGCGATTCGCAGCCCGGAATGCAGGCCTGCAGAATGGCCTGATCGTTCAGTGCCGCGAAGACCTTCTCCCGCGACGCCGCAATCCTGTATTCACCCTTGATTTCCATGTCGTAACTCCCGGCTTAGCGCCTACCACTTGTTCGTATAGGAGTCCGGCGGCAGTTCTGCCAGTGGCTCTCGTACCGAGAGGTAGATGGTGGCGGCATAGGGAACGGCCATCAGCAGCGCCAGGAACGCGAACCAGTTGGCCTGGGTGTTCCAGAACAGGGTCCGGATGACCCAGCGGCCGCCATCGGCCGAGACGAATCCCCCGGCACCGCCATCGTGCAACTTGATGGCGCCTTCGGTGACGACCAGCACGATCGCCCAGAAGACCAGCATCGAGACCAGCACGATCTCGGGCAGGACCGGCCCGAAGCGGCTCAGGCGGCGGTCCATGCGCACGAAGCCGCGACTGCCGTCGTAGCCCAGCAGGCGGCCGAACGAGAGCGCCCGGGCGAAGCGATGGTCGCGCACCACCGGCTCGGCGCGCAGGATGGTGATGGTCTTCCACAGCATGAGCACGATGCTCGGGATCACGAAACTCCAGATCGGGAAATCGCGGTAGCGGCCGTCAATGGCGATCTGGCGGAACCAGTCGCCGATCCGGATCACCCCGTCGTACCAGTCGATGCTGATCACGATCAGGTAGAAGATGCAGAGGACCGTCAGCGCGAGGTAGAGCACCTGCGCCAGCAGGTCGACCCGCCGCAGGATGCGGTAGCGCGGCAGCTCGCGCCACGCCCGCCAGGAGTCGCGGACCCGCGCGCTGTAGAGCGACGGGTCGGCCATCTGGCCGGTCAGGCTGTCGGAAATGCCACGCAGCAGCGCGTAGCTGAACAGGGCCAGCAGGATGCCCCAGAAGGCGACGCCCAGCGTGCGCTCGAAATAGAAGTTTCGCGACAGATCGATCCAGGTCGTCTGCACGTAGCAGGTCGCCACGAGCTGGGCGAACAGCGCGAAGATGAAGATGCCCTTCCAGCGACCCGCCTTGCGCTGCGACGCGTAGGCGAGCAGCAGCAACGCGCCGGCGATCGTCGAGATGGTGAACAGGATCTGCCAGTGCGGCTCCGCCCTCACCGGCTTGCCGAGCTCGAACTTGTCGTGGCGCTGGGCGTCGAGCAGTCCCCAGGCGGCGCCGACGGTCCCTTCCTGGCGCGCCTTCCAGTACTGGTCGAACGCCTCGATGAAGTTGTAGTCGAAACCTTCCCGCTCCGCGGCGCCGCGGAAGATCGAGAAGTATTTCACCTGCTCGACCCGGCCCGGGCGCGCGTCCGAGCGCATGCGGCCGTCGCTCGGCCAGCCGGTCTCCCCGATCACGATCTTCTTGCCGGGAAAGCGCTCCTGGACCTTCCTGTAGATGTCCACGAGGTGCTTCTCGATGGCCAGCTTGCCGTCAGCCTCCGTGCGGTCCAGCCCGATCGGCTCGTCTTCCCAGTACGGCAGGATGTGGATGGTGATGAAGTCGACCTCGTCGGCCAGCGACGGGTTGCGCAGCCAGAACTCCCAGACGTCGGCGTAGGTGACCGGCTGGGTAACGCGCTGCTTCACCTGGCGGATATAGCGGCGCAACTGGTTCGCAGTGAGGTCCTTGCGCAGCAGCACCTCGTTGCCGACGATCACCCGCTCGACCGTGTCCTTGTACTTGTTGGCATGGTCGATCAGCAGGTTGATCTGCTCGAGGTTTTCCTTGTCGTTGTCGTTCAGCCAGGCGCCGTGCCAGACCTTGAGCCCGTACTTGCCAGCGCGCTGCGGCACCGTCTCAAGGTTCTCCCCCGAGGAATAGGTCCTGACCGCCTTGACCTTGCCCTGCAGACGCTTGAGATCGGCCTCGATCTGATCGGGGGTTGGAAAGGTCCGCGTCAGCGGGCTCTGGCCCGGCCGGTAGGGAGCGAAGGAGACGCTCTGGAGAGGCGCGGCGTTCCAGCCGGCGATATCGACCGGCCGGTTCGGAACCCACCACCACAGGAAATTGAGAGCCGCCACGACCGCGAAAGCCAGCAGCGCCACGAGTGCACGCATGGACAGACTTGTAGCAGGATCGCTGAGCGGAGGTATGGCTTTTCGAGGGCTTGTCCCCAAAAGCTAGAGCGGCCCGCGCTGCAGCCCGGCGATGGCCTGGCGCACGACCTGGTGGCCGCGGAACAGCACGGCCTCCTTCCAGTCGTCGGTGTCCGGGTAGAACTGGCGGCGCATCGCCTTGCGCACGGCCTCGGCTTCGTTGCCCAGCGGGTCGCCGTATTTGTGCAGCCAGTGATCGGCCCGGAAGGCCTTCTGGCCGCTTTCGCGATCGAAGGTGCCGTATTCCAGCGTGCACATGGTGAGCCGGGTCTGCGGCTCCATTAGCACGCGGTTCAGCCCGTAGTGGCCGAGCCCGTCGCGCGCCTGGGAGGCCGTCTGGCCCCGCTTCGATTCCGTGACCGACTCGCCCCAGAAGCTCCGCACCCGGCGCGAGCCGCCGGTGCCGATGTCGTAATGGGTGATCGGCTCGCCATAGCCGTAGGGGCCGAGCCCGGTATGGAAGTCGACCACGGCCACGTCCTCGCGGCCCTTCAGGTAGCGGTCGACGATGGCGTGAAGCGTGCGGTTCGACCAGGAGGCTCCGCCACCGCCGAAGAACATGCCGTCGGCATGGCTGTACTGGCCACCCGAGACGGCGCGGAAGAACTCGACGTCGCCGACCTTCCGGCGAAAGGCCGCCAGCCTCGAATCGGCGGCCGCCCGCCCCGCCTCGCTGAAATCCGCCGGCACGAGATCGTCGGCGATCTCGAGATAGCCCTCGTTCACCGGATAGGGCTTGGAATGGTCGACATAGTTGCGGTTGAGGTCGTTGCCCTCCTCCGTCACGCGCCGCGTCCAGGCGAAGCCGTAGGGGTTGATGGCGTGCACGAACAGCGCCGCCGTGCCCTTCGGCAGCCCCGATGCGCCGACGCCGGCCAGCCAGTCGACCTGGAAGCCCGAGCCGCAATAGCCCTCGACCCCATGCGTGGACGAGATCGTGACCATGACCTTCGAGGCGTCGGCCGGCCCGATCCAGGCCACGTCGGTCGACAGCGCCTCGCCCTTCGGGCCCTTGGTCGAATTGTCGTAGCGAAAGGTCGCTGCGTCGGCGAGCCGGGCGGCGGCCAGGAACTTGTCGCGCGCCTCGCTGTAGTCGGCGGCGAAGGAGGCAATGTTGTTCATGGTCGACGATACCTCGTCCAAAGCTTCACACATTCCAAAAGACGCCGTCAGACTCCTCCCTGTTGCTTGGGACGGAGACATGGCGAACACATAACAAATTAGCCGACTTCATGGGTGGAAATCGATGGGCTTGAGCACGGCGTCCGGGCTGTAAGCGCCGACGGCCATTGCTTGGCTCACCTGCATCGCTTCTACCGATGCAGTTGCTAGCCAAACTCTTCCCAACGTCAGATCTTTGCGAAGGCGGGCTTCTCGACGCCGGTCATCGTGTCATAGGCCCTGAGGATTGTCTCCTCTGGCGTCTTCGTGACGCCGCTGTCGTGGTAGATCGCCTTCAGCCACATCGCCATCCTTGTGTAGTAGCCGTTTTCGATGAAGCGTTCCGACATGACCTTGCGCAGCATCTCCTCGCCCTTGGCGACATAGGCCGCGTCGGGCTTGCCACCGTCGGCGAGATGACGACAGGCCCATTGCCCGTACATCAGTTCCGCCCGCGAGATGGCTGGCGCCGACGAGGCCTTGGAGGTGAGTCCCGCCTCCTGGCAGAGCTTCAGGCCGACTTCATGGCGTCGCGCCACCAAGTTGAGCGGTAGCGCAACTTCGAGTACCTCCCGCTTCAGCAGCTTCCTCCTGTTGGGCAGGAGGCGGTCGAACTTGTCCCACTGCCGCCAGACCGCCTCGCTCGCGCGGCCGAACTCGGCTACCGCCGGATCACCCTCGATCAGCCACTTGAACAGGCCCAGAGTCTCCCACCATTGATAGCCTCGAAAGCATTCGCTGCTATCCTTACCCTCGGCTGGCCCAGGCTGATTGGCCATCCAGTCCTCTAGCGCCCGCATCGCCGGCAGCACCCGGTCTCGCAGTCCCAGGAGATGGGCATGGATCAAACGCCTCAGTTTACTAGCCATATAATGCGAGCGAATGGACGGGCCAGTTGTCTCCAGTTCGAACTTCGTCGCAATCGCCAAATCGAAGTCGAGAAAGAGCTGACGACGTTTTCCAGGCTCGAAAACTTCCGGCATCACGGCTTCCGCTTCGGATGGACGACAGCGCGCTCGCGGCCGACAATTCGTTCAATCACACCGTTGCGCGCACTTCCAGTGCCGACCGTTACGATGGTCACTTTACCTTTGTCCACATTCTCCTGCGCCCTGGCCGCGGCTTCAAGCGATAGGCGCCCGCTGGCCACTGCCTTGGGGATGCTCTTCTCGGCGCGCCCCAGGGCATTTTCGAGGGACCATTCTGTCTGATGTGCGCGCCGACTCGGACTGATCGACGTATCCGCCCCGCGCCACTTGGAATCCAAGAGGGTGATCTTGCCGTTGGGGTCGACCGAGATCATGTCCGGCCCGTGCTCGCCCGCCTTGCGACCAAACTCGATGATCGTGTGGTCGGGGAATTGCCGCGCGAATTCGTTGGCCAGATCGTACTCTCCCTCCAATCCCTTGCGATGGCTCGGGTGGTTGGGCAGGTACTCTTGCCCTGCCGCCGGCTCGCCGACGCGGGGATCGAGCCGGACGCCGATGGCCGTATCGATGCCGTCGGCGCCCGGGTAATGCTTCTTGTCGGCCCGGAAGTTTCTCTCGCTCAGCCAACGAGCAATGTGCTCGAGTTCCTTGTGGTCGGGCTCTTCGGGCAGCGGGCTGTTCGGGCTGACTGCGGTGGGATTTCCGGTGCCATCGCGGCGATCCTCTTTGACCGGCGGACGGCTCGAATAGATCGGCACCACATCGAAGCGCGTCTCGGCCTTCCCCAGCACGCGGTCGGCGGCCTCCGGCCCGGTCGCCCTTTCCAGCGCCGTGGCGTCGATCATCAATATCTGCGGGCGATCCGAGGTGGCACCATCCTGGATGTGCACCGCTACGGGCATGCGATCCCACAGGCTGCCGCCGAGGACGCTCTTCTCGATGACGCCGCTGGAATCTCCCGGCGGTTGGCGCAGCCGCATGCCATCGCCCAGGTCGACCGTTGTGCCCTGGCTGTTCGTTGGTGTGAGGAGCACCGCAGCACCTGCCGCGACTCCGGCCGCGGCTCCGCTGACTGCGGCACCAGCCAGGCCGAGGGCTCTCGTTCCCAGCGCCAGCACGTCACCCGCGATGGACGTGGCGGTTGCGGACAGCGAACCGGCCGTCAGCGATCTCGCGGTGCCGAGACCTCCAAGAGCGCCAATGCCGGCGTTCGCAAAGTGCAAATCCCCGGACGGCGGCTCCGCTTCCCAACTCGCCGTCCGCCCCGGGCCATCGGCCGGCTCCCATGTCTGCGTGACGCGCGTGCCATCGAAGATGGTCGTTTGTGTGCCGACTGCGGTGCCTTGCGGATCGCGGATCGTGTCGATCTGAGACCAGGTGCCGCCGTCATTAGTTCGTCGGCTCTCGACCCGGTGCCCGTTGGGCAGGACCATCTCCGCCGAAGCTCCCAACCGGTCGCGATCGATGCGGATGGTGGCCTCGGCCGGGCCGCCCCGCGTCGGAATCTTCCAGGCCGTGACCTCTGCGCTGCCGTCGTCGTTATGGACGACGCGGGGCTCCGCCCCATCGAACGCACCCCTCACCGCATTTTCAGAACCGCTCGGAGCTGTCTCCGTTGGCGGTGCAATCCCTCGGCGCCCCTCGACTGGCTCTTGCGGCGGCGCAACTTGCGTATTGCTGTTCGCTTTGACCGGCTCGCCGCCCGGGACCCGGAAGATGTTCTGATCGCCATTTACGCGCGGCAGCACGTCGCCGACGAGGCCGCGAATGTCCGCCATGGTCGGCGGCTTGCCCTCGACGGATACGAAGGCGCCTAAAAGCCTGTCGAGCTGTTGCCGCGCGGTCCGAGCCTCCTCTCCGTCGGGATCGAGGTTGGCATTGCGCAGCCCCTCTCCCAGGAACAGGCGGCCGAGACGGTGGCGCTCGAAGGCCGGATCGGATTTGCCTTCGGCGAGAGTCTTCTGGAGTTTGGTCAGGCGGTTGTAGTCGCTGTCGCCGAGCGACAGCCGGTATTGCAAAAGGTCAACGCCAACAAAGCTTTCCGGCTCGTGCACGGCCCGCTCGTCGAGCCTGTCGTAAAGGTCGCGGTCCGTGACGACCCGCCCGCCGTTCATGGCCGTCCGGTCGAGCGCCTCCCTCTGCTCCGGGCTCAACCCGTCGCGCAGCGCCGTCGGCATCGCCATCAGCGGCGCCGCGGGATTGGCGCCGAGCCAGTCGAGCGCGCCCGTGGCCGCGCGGCCCCGCGCCGCCTGCCACGCCCGGTCGGCGTGCGCCTGTTCGATCCGCGCCATCCGAGTCACCTGCGCCCGCACCTCGGGCGAGGCGTCCGGGGGCGTCGCCTCGGCGGCCCGCGCCTGGTAGTCGTCGAGGTCGGGGCGCCGTGTCGGATCGTCCGGCGTGTCGGCCAAACCACCGACGATCTCCGTCACGCGACGCTCGTTGCGCGCCCGTTCGATCTGGCGCTCGACCGCGGCCTGCCGCGCCGGCTGGATCACATCGCGCGCGTGGATGTAGAGCTTCGCCGCGCGCTCGGGATCCTGGCCGATCGCGGCCTCGACCGCGCCGGCATAGAGATCGCTCAGGCCAGTGCGCACCGCAGTATCGGTCCGGCCCGCGTCCCAGCCTTTTCGTTCGCCCTGGTAACGCAGCTCGCCCACCGCGGTGCGGCCCAGCATGCGCAGATGGGCCGGGTCTTGCCAGGACAGCGACGCGTCCTGCCGCAGGTCGGCGAGGCGCTCAGCCACGATGCGGTCGTCCAGCACCGACGTCGCCTGCTCCGCGATCCGGCCGAGGTCGCCGGCGGCGCGGTCGAGACGCCGGTCGATCACCGGTTCGAGCAGGGCCTTCTGGCGCGGTCCGATCGCCTGCGCGAGATAGCGGTCCTTCAGCGCGCCCAGAAGCCGGTTGGTCTCGGCGATCCCGGCCAGTGCGCCCTCGGGGTCACGGCCCGCGAGACCCGTCACAGGATCGGTCACCAGGCCGCGCACCTCGCCCGCGAACCGGGTGTCGAGTTGGCGCGCGAACATCTCGTCGGCCTGGAGACCGAGCGGGCTGTCGCCCCCAAGCTCTTTGCGAGGCCATGGTTGCGCGGCAGGCGCTGCCACGGGCAGCCCTTCTGTCTCGATGCTTGCCATGTTCGTCTCCGTTCAGCGGCCCATCGGGGCCTGGAGGGCGCTTTGCCGTCGCGTGCCGCATCGAAAAGGAAAGCGGCTCCAACGCCCCGGACAGCCCCGCCGGTGATCGACTTCTCGTTGGCTGGCGATTTCGGCGCGCTCGACCCGATCGATGCGACGGTGTTCAGTTACACCGCGAGGTCAGCCTTCCGGGTGACCGGTGCTCACTGGCCGCGACAAGGCAGGCGGCAACAGGGGCGACGAGAACGAGGGATAGGCAGTATCATCGCCAGGGGCATCAAATGTTCTCAAAGACATCTCTCCTGTGAGAAGCGAGCCCTCGAGTTACTGATGAGCCGGACTTTGAATATTCAAGCGTCAAATCTCGAAGCGAACCGCCCTGCGTGCGGGAAGGGACGACAGGTTGGGCGCCAAGATCGAGGTGACGCGGTTGGAGCTGCCTTACGCCGCTGCCTCGCTACATCGCCGAGTTAGGACGGTCGCTTGTCTGGCCAGATCCGCGATGGCGCTGGTGCTGGAGGATGGTCGCGCACAGAGGCCGTGTAGGCCTGCGGGATGGATCGTCCGACGCTGCGCGACCGGGTTCGCGGTCGGCAAGATGCTGCAGCGGATGGACTGCAGGCGCGCGCCCATAACCTCAGGAAGGATGGCGCCGCGTAGTAGACTACTAAGAGGGCCTGCGTCTCAGGTCCGCAAGGTGAGGCCGCCATCCACCACCAACTCGTGGCCCGTGATGAAGTCGGCGTCGTCGGACGCCAGCAGCAGAGCGCCGCGGGCGATGTCGATCGGCTGGCCGAGCCGGCGCAGCGCCGCCTTCTTCTCCCAGACCTCCCGGATCTCCGGCTTGTCGAAGTTGGTCTGCGTCATGCCGCTGTAGATCGCGCCCGGGCAGACATAGTTGGCGGTGATGTTGAACTTGCCGAGTTCCAGCGCGAGCGTCCGCGTGAGACCGCCGACGCCGGCCTTCGACGCGCAATAGGCCGCCAGGCCGTAATCGGTGTCGAAGGCCATGACCGAGGCCGTGTTGACGATCCGCGCGCGGCCCTTCTCCCTGGCTCTGAGCTTCAGCGCTGGAATGGCTTCCCGGCACAGCCGGAACATGCCGCGCACGTTGACGTCATTCACGCGGTCCCACATCTCGTCAGTCATTTCTTCGACGAAGGCGCGGCCGCTGACACCGGCATTGTTGAACAGGATGTCGAGCGCCCCGAACCGGTCGAGGACGGCGGCCACGATCTTGTTCGGCGCGTCGTCGCCGGTGATGTCGGCCGCGAAGGCCTCGATCGCCGTGTTCCCGGCATGGACCGTGTCGATCGCCGATTCCGGCCGGTCGACCGCCAGCACCTGGGCGCCCTCCTCCGCGAACAGCTTGGCCGACGCCGCCCCGATACCCGAGGCGGCCCCTGTCACGATCGCGATCTTGCCGGCCAGTCTGCCCATCGAAGCCTCCGTGTTGTCAGGCGACCTCGATGATGACCTTGCCGGTCGCCTTGCGCGACAGCAAAGCGTTCATGGCGTCTGCCGCCTTCTCCAGCGGGAAGCGCATGGAGATATGCGGCTTCAGCTTGCCCTCGCCGTACCAGGCCAGCATCTCGTCGAAGTTCTTGCGCGCCTCGGCCGGCTCGCGGCCGCGCCAGGCGCCGTAGAACACGCCGCGCACGTCGCAGCTCTTCAACAGCGCGAGGTTGGCCGGCAGCGACGGGATGCGTCCCGCCGCGAAGCCCACCACCAGCAGGCGGCCGTACCAGGCGATGCAGCGGATCGATTCGTCGAACGCATCGCCGCCGACCGCGTCGTAGATGATGTCCGCGCCGGCGCCGCCGGTCAGTTCCTTGACCTTGTCGCGCATCTTCTCCTTGGCGTAGTTCACGAACATCGTGGCGCCGTACTTGCGGCAGACTTCCATCTTCTCGTCCGAGCCTACGGCGGCGATCACCTTGAGGCCCATCAGCGCGCCCAGCTCGACCGCCGTGAGGCCGACGCCGCCCGAGGCCCCGGTGACCAGCAGCGTCTCGCCCGGCTTGTAGCTGCTGCGCTGCTTCAGCGCGTAGTAGGAGGTGCCGTAGGTCATGGTGAAGGCCGCACCATCCTCGTAGCTCATGTTCTTCGGCATCGGGAGGAGCTGGATCTCGTCGACCACGGCCTCGCTGGCATAGCCGCCATGGCCGATCATGCCGATCACGCGGTCGCCCACCTTGTAGCCGGAGACACCCTCGCCGACCTCGGTGATGTCGCCCGCGATCTCGTGGCCCGGCGCGAACGGGCGCTGCGGCTTGAATTGGTACTTGTCCTGGATGATCAGCGTGTCGGGGAAGTTGACGCCGGCCGCCCTGGTCGCGACGCGCACCTGGCCCTTGCCCAGCGGCTTGGAGGGCATCTCCACCAGCTTCAGGCTCTCTGGCCCGCCCGGCGTTTCGCTCAGCATCGCGCGCATCGTCTTACTCCCCATACCGGTGTTTCATCCTGTGGCGGCATTGATACGATGGCGAGCCGGCCAGCGTCCATCCATGCTAGGAAGGCTCCCCTTCCGCGAGGAGAAAGATGGCAGGACTTCATTACGAGGACTTCACCGTCGGGCGTGTGTTCGAGCACGAATGGACCCGCACCGTGACCGAAATGGACAATGTCCTGTTCAGCTCGCTCACCATGAACGTCCAGCCGCTGCATCTCGACGAGGAATTCGCCTCGAAGACCGAGTTCGGGCAGCGCATCGTGAACAGCCTGTTCACGCTGGGCCTGATGATCGGTATCACCGTGAACGACACGACGCTCGGCACCACGATTGCCAATCTCGGCATGACCGACGTGCGCTTTCCCAAGCCCGTCTTCCACGGCGACACGCTGCGCGTGCGAACCCGCGTGCTCGGCCTGCGTGAGAGCAAATCGCGTCCCGATGCCGGTATCGTCGAATTCGCCCATACCGCGATCAACCAGCGCGGCGAGACCGTCGCCGAATGCACCCGCCAGGCGCTGATGCGCAAGAAACCCAAGGACTGAGAACCGATGCGATCCTTCCTGTTCGTCCCCGCCGATTCCGAGCGCAAGCTCGCCAAGGGCCCCGCCTCCGGCGCCGACGGGCTGATCCTCGACCTCGAGGATTCCGTCGCCACCGACCGCAAGATGATCGCGCGCGACATGGCGCTGGCCTATCTCCGGAGCGCCGACCGGGCCGGCCCGAAACTCTACGTCCGCGTCAACGCGCTCGACACCGGCCTGACCTTGGGCGACCTCGCCACCGTGATGCAGGGCAAGCCCGACGGCATCGTCTTCCCGAAATGCGTCGGCCAGGCCGACCTCGACCTGATGTCGAACTATCTCGATGCGCTGGAAGCGCGCGAGGGCATCGAGGCTGGCGCAACCCGCATCCTGACGATCGCCACCGAGAGCGCGGCGGCGATCCTGGCGCTCACCGCCGCGCCGGCGAAGCATGCCCGCCTGATCGGTCACTCGTGGGGCGGCGAGGATCTGATGGCCGATCTCGGCGCCCTGGCGAAAGGTCCCTCTCCCGGCGTCTACGATGACACGTTCAAGATGGCGCGCACGGTCAACCTGATGGCCTCGGTCGCCGCCGGCGTCACTGCCTACGACACAGTCTATCCCGACATCCGCAACGTCGAAGGCCTGCGTGCCGAGGCGCACGACGCAAGGCGCATGGGCTACGGCGGCAAGATCGCGATCCATCCCGACCAGGTCGCCATCATCCACGAAGTCTTCACGCCGACCGCGGCCGAGATCGACTGGGCAACGCGCGTCATCGCGACGTTCGAGGGCAATCCCGGCGCCGGCGTCCTCACGATGGACGGCAAGATGCTCGACAAACCTCATCTCGTGCTGGCCCGCCGCCTGGTCTCGCGGACGGGTGGATGAAGGACAATTTCGGCCTTCTGGACACGCTCGATCGGCTGTTCAGCGGCGACCGCAGGTCGATCCTCACGCTGAACGAGTTCCTTGTCGGACTCGAAGGGCGATCCTATGCCTTCGCCATCCTGGCGCTGAACATCGCGAACGTCATACCGACCGGCATTCCGTGGTTGTCGACGATCACAGGCGTGCCGATGCTCTACCTCCTGGCGCAGTACTTCGCCGGGAGACCGGTGCCATCGCTGCCGCTCATGATCGGCAAACGCGGCCTGCCACGCGGCAAGCTGCAGGATTTCCTCGCCCGTGCGCGGCGCTTCATCCGCTGGCTCGAGAACACCGTGCATGCGCGTTACGAATGGTGGGTGAACGGCGTGCCACGCCGGCTGCTCCTGCTGGCCTGGTCGCTGGACGTCTTGATTCTCGCGCTGCCGATTCCCTTCGACAACTTCTTCCCGGCCTGGGCCATCCTCTTCTTCTGTTTCGCCCTCATCGAAGATGACGGTTTGATGGCCATTCTGGGATGGCTCCTCACGGCGATCACCGCCGTCTGGACCGTGTTTCTCCTGATGGTCGGCCATGCCGCAATCTCGGCCGCAATTTCGACCCTGCGGGGGATTATCTTCGGCTAGCCACCATAGTGAGCTGCCGCCATGACATTACGTGCCGACGTTCCCGCCACCCTGCTCGCCGCGCTCGATCGCGGTGAGTCTCTTCCGGCCTGCTGGTACACCGATCCCTCGATCACCGAGCGTGAGATCGCGCGCGTCTTCCGCAGGAGTTGGAACTATGTCGGCCCGCTGTCGCAGCTCGTCGAGGTCGGCGACTACGTGACCGGCTATGCCGGCGGCGTGCCGGTCGCGGTCGTGCGCAACGAGAATGGCCTGGCAGGCCTCGTGAACGTGTGCCGCCATCGCCGCCACGAAGTCCTGAAAGGCCGCGGCAATGCGAAGAGCCTGCAATGCGGCTACCATGCCTGGACCTACGATCTGGCCGGCGGCCTGAAGCGCGTGCCGCGCTCGGCGTCGGAGCCGAACTTCAATCTCGCCGATTTCCCGCTGGTGCCGATCCGCGCCGAGGCGCTCGGGCCGTTCGTCTTCGTCAACCTCGACCCCGAGGGGCCGACGGCCGCGTCCTGCTACGGCCCGGTCCTCGACCTGATCGCCGGAAGTGGCGTCGCGCTCGATACGCTCGTGCATTACAGCCGCGAGGAATGGCGTTCGAACGCCAACTGGAAGACGATGCTCGAGAACTATCTCGAATGCTATCACTGCGCCGTCGCCCATCCCGGTTTCAACGCCGCGATCGACGTGCGCCCGGATGTCTACACGCTGAAGACCCACGGCTACTTCTCGAGCCAGAGCGGCCCTGTCCGGCCGGCGGCGCTCGACGGCAAGGCCAGGGGCAAGCTGTACGACGTCTCGGGCGCCGTGAGGCAGTCGCAGTACCATTTCTTGTGGCCGAACGTGACGATCAACATCAATCCAGGTTTCCCGAACCTGTCGATCGATGTCTGGACGCCGGACGGACCGAACGCGACCAGGGGCTTCTCGGAACAGTTCTTCGGACCCGGTGTGACCGAAGACTTCGCGAAGTCACTCGTCGCCTTCAACAAGCAGGTTGCGGCGGAAGACGATGCGCTGACCGATTCGGTCCAGCGCGGCCTGCTGGGCGGGATTCCGGACACGGGTCGCTTCCTCACCAACAGCGAACACCTCGTCATCCACTTCCAGAAGATGATCGTCGAGGCTGTGGGGGCAGAGGCATAGATTACGAAACAGGTGTCATCCCGAGCGTAGCGAGGGACCTTTGTGCGGTGGCAGTAAAGGTCCCTCGCTACACTCGGGATGACAAAAAAAGCTAATACGACCGCGGCAGCCCGAGCACGTGCTCTGCGACGAAGTTCAGGATCATGTTGGTCGAGATCGGCGCCACCGTGTAGAGGCGGGCCTCGCGGAACTTGCGCTCGACGTCGTATTCCTCGGCGAAGCCGAAGCCGCCATGGGTCTGCACGCACATCTCGGCGGCCGCCCACGAGGCTTCCGAGGCCAGCATCTTGGCCATGTTGGCCTCGGCGCCGGCATTGATGCCTGCCTCGAACATCGCGGCGGCCTTGCGCACCATCAGGTCGGCGGCCTCGATCTGCGTGTAGGCGCGCGCGATCGGGTACTGGACGCCCTGGTTCTGGCCGATCGGGCGGCCGAACAGCTTGCGCTCATTGGCGTAGTTCACCGCACGTTCGATGAACCACTTGCCGTCGCCGATGCATTCCGAGGCGATCAGCACCCGCTCGGCATTCATGCCGGAGAGGATGTAGCGGAAGCCCTGCCCCTCCTCGCCGATCAGGTTCTCGGCCGACACTTCCATGTTGTCGAAGAACACTTCGGTGCTGTTGTGGTTCATCATGGTGCGGATCGGCCGGATGGTCAGGCCCTTGCCCAGCGCGGACCGCATATCGACGAGGAACACCGACAGCCCGTCCGTCTTCTTCTTGGTCTGCTCGCGCGGCGTGGTGCGGGCAAGCAGCAGCATCAGGTCGGAATGCTCGGCGCGGCTGGTCCACACCTTCTGGCCGTTCACGACGTAGGTGCTGTTGTCCTTCTTCACCGCCGTGGTGCGCAGGCTCAGCGTATCGGTGCCGCTCGACGGCTCGGTGACGCCGAATGCCTGCAGGCGCAGCTCGCCGGTCGCGATCTTCGGCAGGTAGCGTTCCTTCTGCTCCTTGCTGCCGTGCCGCAGCACCGTGCCCATGATGTACATCTGGGCGTGGCAGGCCGCGGCGTTGCAGCCGGCCTTGTGGATCTCCTCCAGCACCGCGCTGGCCGCCGAGATGCCGAGGCCCGCGCCGCCATATTCCTCGGGAATCAGGATCGACAGCCAGCCGGCTTCGGTCAGCGCCTTCACGAAGGCCGTCGGATAGCCGCGCTCGCGGTCGAGATCGCGCCAGTAGGCGCCATCGAACTTCAGGCAGAGCTGGCGAACGGCGTCGCGGATCTCGGGATGCGTCGGAGCGTAGGGATTTTCCATGGCGCGCAAGCTAATGCGCGCCCTCTCCCCATGCAATGCGACCAAGCCTGTCTACCAGCGGTCCGTGGATTTCCGGGCCGAATCCGTCGACCGTGGCGACGCGCAGCGCCGTCACCCCGTCCACCGCGCCGGCTTCCTTGACGATCGTATCGGTGACGAAGAAGTCCCGTTCCGCGGTCAGGAATTTCGCGATTGTCGGACGCCAGTCGGGACGCAGGACGGCGAGCGCCGCCATGAGCCCGTAGGCGCCCCAGTTCGAGACGCCGGCGACCACGAGGTGGTCGCACGAGGTTACGCAGGCGATCTCCGCGCCGTTAGGCACGTGCTGGGCGATCAGGCCGGGCGGCAGCTTGCCCATGCCGATCTCGTTGCCGCCGTCGCCGACCGCGAGCTTCGCCCAGTCGCCGCCCTCGAACAACGCATCGAGCGGCAAGGTCCAGGGCGAGACGTCGACACCGCGCATGTTGCGTGGCCGGCCGTCGGCGCTGCGCCCGCACCGTTCGATGGCGACGACGTGGGAGAGATTGTCCTGCCGCCAGATCCGCGCCTGCGCCTCGATGGCGCCGTCTTCCCCGAGAACGATCTCATCGACGGTCACGTCTTCGCCAGTCGCCCGCACGGCCGAGCGCACGGCCTCGACGCTGGGCGTGTCGACGGCGATGCGCGCCGGCACGCCGCAGGCCACGAGAGAAGCGGCCAGCAGCGCGGTTCCCACGGGCCCGTCGGTCTCCGGCGCCGCCACGTCGCCGCGCGGCACGAAGAAGCCGGTGATCAGCCCCACGCGCGTGGCGGTGGCGAGCGACGTCGCCGACTCGGCCAGGCCGCCGCGATTGGCGTCGATCAGTTGCTGCGTCTTGCGGCCCACGTCGCGGCACACGAGGTCCTCGATGGCGGTGAGGCGGCGATCCTGCTCACTTGTCCTTGGCGACATAAACTCCCTTCCAGTCCACCGGCGAATCGTCGATCAGCTCGTCGAGCCGCCCGCGCATCATCTGATAGTAACTCTGGGGCCATCCCGCCCCGGCGGCCGCCGTCTCGCAGGCCTCGATGGTCGCGAGGGCCTCGGCGAACGCGCCGCTGCGATAGAGCCGGAGGAACTCGTCCTGCCGTTCGACCAGCGCGGCGTAGGCCGGCGTCTTCGCAACAGAGGCGTCCCCCAGGAGCACGTAGACCCGCTCGGGCTCGGTCTTGCCCTTCACAGTGATCAGATCGATCTCCAACGTAGCGTAGTCTTCGACTGCCTCGCGCGTCTTGCGGCCGATGATGATGCCGACGCCATAGGTCTTGCATTGGCCTTCGAGGCGCGAGGCCAGGTTCACGTCGTCGCCCAGACAGGAATAGGTGAAACGCTGGGTCGAGCCGAAATTGCCGACCGACGCGGGCCCGGTGTTCAGGCCGACGCCGATGTTCACCGGGATGTGCCGGCGCCCCTCGGCCTCGGATTCGGCCTTCCATTCTGCATTCAGCACAGCAAGGCGCGCCTGCATGGCCAGCGCCGCATCGCAGGCGCGCGCGGCGTGGCGCTCGACCGGCAGGGGCGCGTTCCAGAACGCCATGATGGCGTCGCCCATGTACTTGTCGATCGTGCCCTTGAGACCCAGGATCAGGTCCGTCATCGGCGTCAGGAAGCGGTTCATGAACCGCGTCAGCCCCTGCGGATCGAACTGCTCCGAGATGGTGGTGAAGCCGCGCACGTCGGTGAACATCACCGTGATCTCGCGCTGCTCGCCGCCGAGCTGCAGCAGGCTGGGATTGCGCGCAAGCTGCTCGACCAGGTCGGGCGAGAGGTACATGCCGAAGGCGCCGCGGATCTCCGCCCGCTCCCGCTCCGTTCGCATGAAGGCGAGCGCCGTGCCGCTGACATAGATCGCCGCGAGGGTCGCGGGCGGATAGATCGGATCGAACAGCAGGTGGTACCGGGAATAGGCGAGCCACGGCACGATCAGCCCCGCCCCGATGAGGATCGTCGCGACCAGCGCCATCCTGCCTGCCGTCAGCCGGGGCAGCAGCACGACCATCAGCAGGCCCATGGCGGCGAGGTAGAGGAACTCCGCACCGTCGGCATAGTCGGGCCGGGCAAGGAACCGCTGCTCCAGCATCTGCTCGGCGAGCTGGGCATGGACCTCGACGCCGGGCACGCCGTCCTGGACCGGCGTGTTGCGCAGGTCCTTGAGGCCGATGGCGCTGGTGCCGACGAAGATCACCTGGCCTTCCAGCTTCTCGGCCGGCACCTCGTCCTTCAGCACGGCGCGGGCCGATATGAACCGCTGCGGCTGGTGGCCGGTATCGTAGAGCACGACCCGGCCGCGGCCGTCGGTCGGCACTTCGAGGGCACCGGTCTTGATGGCGACAATGCCGGTCTTCTCGCCGAACGACATCTCGCCGCTCGCGCCCGACGACTTGACCAGGTAGGAGGACGCCTCCTGCGCGACCCGCAGCGCCTCGATCGACAGCGACGGGAACAGGCCCTGGTAGCCGGCGACACGGAACAGCATCGGCACGCGGCGAATCACGATGCTGTCGACGTCGGTGTTGACGCTGCCGTTGCCCTTCGCCGCGGCTTCCAGGAGGTCGAGGGACTTCACCGTGCCGCCCTGCTGCGGCAGGAACTGGCTGGGCTGGTCGCCGGCGAAGGCCATGCCATGGAAGGTGCGCGGCGGTTTTCCCGAGCCCTTCACGTCGAAACCGAAGCCCGTGACGACCCTCGACTGCGCCATGGCGTCGGCCAGCACCTTGTCGTTGTCCTGCACCGCGGCGGCCAGCTTCTGGACCGTCTCGGGATCGGTGAAGGCCACGAGGTCGCGCACCATGCGGCTGATCGAGGACCGGTCCGGCTCGGCGAACACGGCGTCGAAGGCCACCACGGCGACGCCTTTCTCGGTGAGCCTGTCGACCATCTGCGCGATGATCGTGCGCGGCCACGGCCATTGGCCGTATTCCTTCAGCGCTGCCTCGTCGATATCGACGATGCGCACCGGGGTCTCAGGATTGTAGGGACGCGGCTCGAGGCGCTGGTAGCTGTCGAAGGCGAAATCGCGAATGCGCGTCACCGCCGCCGGATCGGCGATGCGGAGCACGAGGGCGCCCAGCAGGACGAGCATCGCGACGACGATCGGCGCCCGTCGCGAATTGATGCAGCGCAACAGCCAGCTCACGCGCTCACGTTTCCCCTGATCCCCCGACAAGTTCACTTTACAGAGTATGCAGCGCGAGCCAAATAGCGCGACCTTGCCGCACGCTCCCAGCCAGACCGCCCTGCACGGCATCTACTTCAAGATGAGCGCGCTCGTGCTGTTCTGCACGATGGACGCGATGGTCAAGGGGCTGGGCGGCACCTACGGCTCCTTCCAGCTCATGGTGTTCCGCAGCGCCGTGGCCCTGCTCCCCGTCGCGGTGCTGATCTGGCACGCGGGAGGCCTCCGCGTGGTCCGCAGCACCCGCCCGGGGCTGCAGGCGCTTCGGGTCACCATCGGCTTCGGCAGCATGTTCGGCTTCTTCTACGCCTTCCCGCGCATGCCGCTGGTCGATGCCTATGCCATCTCCTTCGCAGCCCCCCTCTTCATGGTGGCGCTGTCGGTGCCGATCCTGCGCGAGCCGGTCGGCTGGCGGCGCTGGACCGCCGTGGGCGTGGGTTTTGCCGGCGTGTTGATCATGCTCGATCCCTGGGCGATCGAGTTCCACCTGGTCTCGCTGGTCATCCTGGCGGCCACCTTCTGCTACTCGCTCTCGACCGTGCTGGTCCGCCTGCTCAGCCGCCACGATCCCGACGTCGTGACCCTGTTCTGGTTCGCCGTCGTGGGCACCGTCGTCTCGATCGCCTGTGCCATCCCGGAATGGAAATGGCCGCCCCTGCTCGACTGGGTCTGGCTGCTGACCCTCGGCCTGCTGGGCGGCTGCGCCCAGATCCTGATCACCCGCGCCTGGCGGCTGGCGCCCGCCGCCATCCTGGCCCCATTCGACTATACCGCCATCGTGCTCGCCATGGCCTACGGCTACCTGTGGTTCGAGGAAGAGCCCTCCTGGACCGTCTGGTACGGCCTGCCGCTGGTCATCGGCTCGGGCCTCTACATCCTCCACCGCGAGCGGGTTCGGGCGAGGGCCCTCCGGAAAACCCTAATCTCCTAGGGTTTTTGTCGGGATTGACGAATCGCCTCGCCCACCACATCTTGTAGGCATGACCGACACCACCTTTTCCGTGACTTCCAACGCGGCCAAGCGGATCGCCTTCCTGGCCTCCAAAGAGCCCAAGCCCGTCATGATGAGGGTGGCGGTCCTGGGTGGCGGCTGCTCGGGCTTCCAATACAACTTCTCGTTCGAGGAAGCGCGCAACGAAGACGACCTGGTCATCGAACACGACGGCGCCGCCGTCCTGGTCGACGCCACCTCGCTTGAGTTCCTCAAGGGCAGCCAGCTCGACTATGTCGAGGAAATGGTCGGCGCGGCGTTCCAGGTGAAGAACCCGAACGCCACCTCCGCCTGCGGCTGCGGCAACTCGTTCAGCGTCTGATTTTTCGCCGTCTCACCTGGAAGAGGCGCGCGCTACGACCACTCTTCAGGGCGAGGCGTGCTATGAGGTCAGGCGGAGAGGCAGCCTGAACTCATGAAAATCGCGACCTGGAACGTGAACTCCGTCCGCAAGCGCACCGGCAATCTGGTGGCGTGGCTGCAGGAGGCCAAGCCCGACATCGTCGTGCTGCAGGAGATCAAGGCTCAGGAGCCGCAGTTCCCGACTCTTGAGGTCGAGGCGGCCGGCTACAAGGCAGCGATCGTCGGCCAGAAGGGGTTCAACGGCGTCGCCTTCCTGTCCCACCATGCGTTCGACGTGACGGCGCGCGCCCTGCCCGGCGCCGCCGAGGACGAGCCGGCGCGTTATGTCGAGGGGCGGGTCCATACGCCGCGCGGGCCGCTGACGGTCGGCGGGCTCTACCTGCCCAACGGCAATCCGGTCGGCACCGAGAAGTTCACCTACAAGCTCGCCTGGATGGAGCGCCTGCTCGGCCACGCCCGCGAACTGCTGGCGCGTGAGGAGATGTTCGTGCTGTGCGGCGACTACAATGTCTGCCCGACCGAGATGGACGTGTTCGATCCCAAGGCCTTCGCCGGCGACGCGCTCTGCCAGCCCGAATCGCGGGCCGCGTTCCGCAAGCTGCTCAATCTCGGCCTGACCGACGCGGTGCGGGCGTTCCATCCCGATGGCGAGCAGTACACGTTCTGGGATTACCAGGCCGGCGCCTGGCCCAAGGGCAACGGGCTGCGCATCGACCACCTGCTGCTCTCGCCGCAGGCCGCCGACCGCCTCACCGCGGTCGGCATCGACAAGGCCGAACGGGGCAAGACTGAACCGTCGGACCACGTCCCGGTCTGGTGTGAACTGGACGTGGCGGCTTAAGCCCCACACCGTCGTCTCGACCGTAGCGCCGAAGGCGCGAAGTGGAGAGAAGATCTCTCCGCTACGTGCTGCGCGCTCCGGTCGAGATGACGGGTACTTTCTTTAGTTCGGATGGGGTCTTGGGCTACTCCGCGCCCGCGCCGATGACGCCGCCGTCGGCGATGATGCACTGGCCGCAGATGAAGTTGCCGGCCTTGGAGGCGAGGAACACCGCAACGCCGCCGATATCGTCGGGCTGGCCGATGCGCTTCAGGGCCGCCTTGTTCTCCTGCGCGGCGCGGATCTGCGGATTGTCCCACAGTGCCTTGGCGAAGTCGGTCTGGATCAAGCCAGGCGCGATGGCGTTGACGCGGATGTTGTGCTTGCCCCACTCCATGGCGAGCGACTTCACCAGCGAGAGATCGGCCGCCTTGCTCATGTTGTAGGCGGCGATGTGCGCGGAGCCGACCAGCGCGCCGATCGACGACACGATGATGAAGGCGCCGTCCTTCCGCTCCGCCATCTCCGGGCCGACCATGTTCATCAGCCACAGGTTCGACATCACGTTGTTCTGCATGATCTTCTGGAACACCTCGTCCTTCAGGCCGGTGAGCGGGCCGAAATACGGGTTGGAGGCGGCGTTGCAGACCATGATGTCGATCTTGCCATAGGCCTTGCGCGCCTCGGCGACGAGGTTCTCGAGCTGGGCCTTGTCGGAGATGCTGGCCGCGACCGCCGTGGCCTCGCCGCCCTTCTCCTTGATCCCCTTCACCACCTCCTCGCAGGCCGGCAGCTTGCGACTCGACACCACGACCTTGGCGCCATGGGCGGCCATCTGTTCGCAGATCGAGCGGCCGATGCCACGGCTGCCGCCGGTCACCACGGCCACCTTGCCGGTAAGATCGAACATCATCGGTCGTCTCCTCGTTTTCCTGTCAGCAATGCAATCGTCCCAACATGAACCGGCCAGGGAAATTGGTCGATAGGCATGAGTTTCTCCAGTCGGCACAGAGTCGGCCGAACACGCCCCCCGTGCCCGGCCGAATGATGGTATCTGGGACGTTCAACGGCTTCGTCGGGGGAGGAAAGTCGATGATGTACCTGGAGCTGAGCATAGGCTGGAAACTGGTGCTGGCGGTTTGCGTCCCGGCCCTGTTGGCGATCGTAATCCTCACGGCCGAAGCCCGTGGTCCGCTCTCGGCGTCGATCCAGTCCTGCAAGGGCGTGGTGGCGCCCTATTTCAACGGCATCGCCATGCTGTTCAGCCTCTATGCCGCCTTGCTGGCCAGCGATGCCTGGCAGAAGGACATCCAGGCCCGCCGCTTCGTGAACGGCGAGACCAATGCCGCGCGGCTGATCGCCCACACCGCGCACGCCATGGGCGTCACGGCGGCCGTGATCCCGAAACTCAGGACCTACCTGCAAGCCTCCAGCGGCGAGATGGATCGAGGGAAGGTGATCCAGGCGGCCCGCGGCAAGACCGAGAATGCGTTCGATGACCTCGTGGGCGCGATCGTGCGGGAGCCCGGCCTCGATTCCTCGTCGCGGGCCATCCTGATCGGCGAGGCCCAGACCATGATGAGGGCGCGGGAGGACAGGGTGCATCTCGCCAGCGATGCCACGGTGCCGCTCAAGGGCCTCGCCATGGTGATCTTCGGGGCGATCACCCAGATCGCCCTGATGCTCGTGCATCTCGGCCAGAGACGGCCGATGAGGGTCGCCGTGAGCCTTTTCACAGTGTCGTTCAGCACCTGCCTGGTCCTCACCGCGATCTTCGGGGCGCCCTTCCAGGTCTTCATGCCTCACCAGCCCGGGGCCGCGCTGAGCGAGGTCCTGAAAGGCCTATAGGGAGTCCGCAGGCGCGGACAGCCCCTCATCACCGCGTCAGCAGCGCGATCAGCTCGACATGCGCGGACCAGAGGAACTGGTCGATGGGCATGAGTTTTTCCAGCCGGTAGCCGCCGTCCTGCAGGGTGCGGACGTCGCGGGCGAAGCTGGCGGGGTCGCAGGAGCCGTAGACGATGCGCTTGACCTTCGAGCCGGCGAGTTCGGCGCATTGCGCGGCCGCACCCGCGCGCGGCGGGTCGAGCACGACGGCGTCGAAGGGCGCGAGTTCGGCGGTACTGAGCGGCCGGCGGAAGAGATCGCGCAGCTGCACGGTCACGCGGTTGCCGCCCAGCTTGCGTGCCGCGGCGTCGACGGCGGCGACCGACGGGCGGTCGTATTCGAACAGGCTGAGCTTGCCCGGCTTGCCGAGCGACAGCGCGCCGATGCCGGCGAACAGGTCGGCGAGATGCTTCGCCTCCCCGGCCCAGGCGTTGACACCGGCGCGCATCACCAGTTCGGCGCGCTTGGTCGCCTGCAGGAACGCGCCCGGCGGCGGCTCGATCGACAGATCGCCCAGGATCAGCTGCGGCGTGCGGCGCACCAGCACCGGCTCGGCCGTCGCACGGTCGCCCCAGCTCACGCGCGCCATGTCGGCGCTCTCGGCCAGCGCGATCAGCGTCTCGCGGATCGGCAGGGTCAGGTCGAAGCGCCGGTGCGGGCGGATCAGCACGTCGAGGCCGGTGTCGGTCTCGTTGACCACGGCATCGGCCGAGGTGCCGTCGCGCAGGATGGCGGCCATCGCCGTGCGCAGGGGCGCGAGGACCGCATTGATCTTCGGGCGGGCCACGACGCAGGTGCCGACGTCGACGACGTTCTGGCTGGCCCGTTCATGGTAGCCGGCCAGGACGCGCTTGCCCTCGCGCCGCAGCACGATATCGGCACGCCGGCGCTCGCCCGGCTCGCAGGTGACCGGCGCCTCGAAGCGCGGGGCCTTCACGCCGCGTTGCGCCAGGGATTTGGCGATCAGCTCGCTTTTCCAATTGGTGTAAATGTCGCGGCGCCAGTGCTGGAGCGCACAGCCGCCGCAGGTGCCGAAGTGGACACAGGGCGGCGTCTCGCGGTGGCGCGACGGCGCCAGCACTTCGAGCAGCTCGCAGGCGATGCCGTCGCCGCGCTTGTCGAGCGGTTCGGCCTCGACCGTCTCGGCCGGTAAACAATAGGGCACGAAGTACCGCTTGCCTTCGAGATCGGCGACGCCGTCGCCGCGGGCGCCGACTTCAAGGATGTCGAGCGTGAGACTCATGACGGGCCTCAGCCCAGCCAGCTCTTCGCCGGCCTCATCTCGCCGACCAGCAGGCCGACGACGTTCTTGATCGGCGGATGAAGCACCTCCTCGCGCTGCCCCGCCGGCAGCACGCCGAGATGATCTAGCAGCGCCGCCATCGCGACCTCGGCCGCCCGGCCCGCGCCGTCCCAGACCTTGAGCGCCACGCCGAGGCCGAGCGTCGGCAGCATGCCGCAGAACACGCCCTCGGCGCCGGTCTTCACCTGGATGACGCCGGGCGCAGCCTCGTTGATGCGGGTGCAGAAGCGGCCGCTACCGGCCACCATGAAAGGCTCGGCGTTCATCGCCTTGCGGATGCGGATCGCGGCGTCGGCGCGCTTGCTCGACAGGCGCGACGGATCGGCCATCGAGGCCATCGCCTGCGCGAGACTCTTGAGCGGCGTGGCCAGCGTGGGAATTCCGCAGCCATCGGTGCCGTGCGGAAAGGCGTCGGCGTCGAGGCCGCACAGCGCGCTCATGGTGTCGCGCAGCCGGCGCTGCACCGGGTGGTCGTACGTGATGTAGCCCTTGGTCGGCTCGCCATAGTGCACGGCCGTCGTCAGGAAGCCGCTATGCTTGCCCGAGCAGTTGTTGAACGCCGCCGTCGGCAGGGTGTTCGCCCGGGCCAGCGCCTCGATGCTCGACTGCAGGCGCGGCGCGTGGGTGCCGCATTCGAGATCGGCCTCGCTGAGGCCCACCTTCGCCAGCCAGGCGCGCACCGTCTCGACATGGCGGGTCTCGCCGCTGTGCGAGGCGCAGGACAACGCCACATGCTCGTCGCCCAAGCCGAAGCGTTCGACCGCGCCGCTCTCGACGAAGGCCATCGCCTGGATCGGCTTGTTGGCCGAACGCGGCAGGATGGCCACATCGATGTCGCCCCACGACTCGACCACGGTGCCGTCGGCCTTCACAACCGCGGCGATGCCCTCGTGCCGGCTTTCGACGACCGGCCCGCGCGTGACTTCGATGACGACAGGGCTCCGGTTCATCGGACGCGCTCCAGTTTGACGACGGTGATATTGTCCTGGTGCGCTTTGGTCACCGCCAGGACGCCTGCGATGATGCGCTCCACCGGCAGCGACGCCTGCGCCATCAGCTGTTCGTTGCTCAGACTGTGCACGCCATCGCTGCACACCAGAAGGCGCGCGTCCGGCCCGAGCCGGCGTTTGCCCCGGTCGATCAGGGTGAGCGGCTCGCCCATCACCGCCTCGCGCAAGGTATGCCGGCCCGGGTGATTTTCGGCATCCTCGGCCGAAAGCATGCCGCGGGCGACCAGCGCGTCGATCTGTGGCGCCATCGAATGATCGGCGTTGAGTCGGACGAGCTTGCCGGCCTCGACCAGGTAGAAGGGCGAGTCCCCAACGCTGATCCAGCGCACCTCGTCGCCGCGCAGCTGGGCGGCCACCAGGGTGGCGCCCATGCCGGTGAGTTCGCGCCTCGCGAGGGCGCCGCGGCCGACCGCCTGGTTGGCGTCGTGCAGCCCGTCGTCCAGGTCGCCGCCCTGCTCCACCGCATGGAGGAAGGCGTCGACCGCAAGCTGGCTCGCGACCGCGCCGCCGGCATGTCCGCCCATCCCGTCGGCCACCACCGCCAGAAGGGATCCGTCTCCGAGCGTCGCCAGACGCCAACAATCTTCCTGATAAGGGCGCGCCCCCTGATGCTGGCCGCCCTCGCCCCGCCACCGCGTCGCCATGTCCTTGGTCGAATCCTTCAGTGCCAGACTGCGGGGAGCCTGCTGAGGCCGCGCAGGGTGAAGCTGCGGCGCCACGCCGGCGTATTCTTCTCGGGCAGCGTCAGGTTCGGCATGCGCTCGATCAGCGCCGTGAAGACCAGCTCGGCTTCGAGCCGGGCGAGCTGCGCGCCCAGACAGTGATGGATGCCGCCGCCGAACGACATCGGCCGGATATGCTCGCGGCCGACATCGAGCCGGTCGGGATCGGGATACTGAGCAGGATCGCGATTGGCGGCGCCCAGCAGGGCGACGATGCTCTGCTCCGCGCCGATCGTCACGCCGCCCAGTTCGACTTCGGCATGGGTGACGCGGCCGGTGATCTGCACCGAGGAGTCGTAGCGCAGCAGCTCCTCGATCGCGTTGGGGATCAGCGACGGGTCGGCCTTGAGCCGCTCCCACTGATCGGGGTTGCGATGCAGCGCCAGCAGGCCGTTGCCGATCAGGTTGGTCGTCGTCTCGTGTCCAGCGCCGAACAGCAGGCCGATATTCGCCTGCAGCTCCTCGGCCGATAGCTTGTCGCCTGCCTCCTCCGCCTTCACCAGCTCGGTGGTGAGGTCGTCGCGCGGCTCGCGGCGGCGCAACTCGCAGAGTTGGTTGAAGTAGACGCCGGCCATCTGGGTGTTGCGGTTGGCCAGGTCGAGTTCCTCGCGGGTCATCGGAACCGGTTCGAGGATGCGGCCATTGACGTTGCTGCCCGCCAGGAACGGGGCGCGATGCTCTTCGGGTATGCCCAGCATGTCGCAGATCACGATGACCGGCAGGCGATGCGCCAGGTCGCGCATCACGTCCATCTCGCCCTTGTCGGCGACCCGGTCGAGCTGTTCTTTGACCAGTGCCTCGATGCGCGGCCGCATGTCGGCGACGCGACGGGCGGTGAAGGCCTTGGTGACCAGGCCGCGCAGGCGGGTGTGATCGGGCGGGTCCTGCACCAGCATCGTCTTCGCCAGACTCGCCACCGCGGGCTCGTCCATGCGGTTCTCGCCATAGCGACGCCTCATGTTGCCTTCGAAGTCCTTGCCGAAGCGCCTGTCGCGCAGGGACAGCGCCACGTCGTCGTAGCGCGTGAGCAGCCAGAAGCCCTGCGGCGTCTTCAGCACCGGGGCAGCTTCGCGCAGCCGGCGATAGAAGGGATAGGGATCGGCGATGAAGGCCGGGTCGAGCGGATTGAACTCGAGGTCCTTCGCAGGTGCGGTCGGCTGGGCGATGGTGTCCATACTGCCCTTTTACCACGAAGCCCCTTGCGGCGCGAACGAACGAGCCCCTAGCATCTCCCCATGTTCGCACTGACCCAGGGACTTCGCCGCGCGGTCCAGACCCGACCCAACGGCATCGCCAGCTCCTTCGCCGGCCGGCGCCGCACCTGGCAGCAGAGCGCCGACCGGATCAGCCGGGTGGCCGGTGCGCTTTCCGCACTGGGCGTGCGCCGCGGCGACCGGGTGGCCATCCTCGCCCTCAATTCGGACCGCTATCTCGAACTGATGTACGCCCTCCCCTGGCTGGGTGCGGTGATGGTGCCGATCAACACGCGGCTGGCCGCGCCCGAGATCGAATACATCCTGAACGATTCCGGCGCGGTGGCCCTGTTCGTCGATACAGGAATGTCGCACCACCTGACGGCCCTCCAAGGCCGGACGCCGTCGGTGCGCGAGGTGATCTGGCTCGACGATCTGGCGAGCCCCGACGGCATCCTCCGTTACGAGGACCTCACGAGCTACGAGGCGATGGACGATGTCGGGGCCCATGACGACGACCTGGCCGGCCTCTTCTACACCGGCGGCACGACGGGCCGCTCCAAGGGCGTCATGCTCACCCACACCAACCTGGTGGTGAACGCACTGAACGGCGTGGCCGGCATGGGCTTCGATTCGGACACCGCCTATCTCCATTCGGGCGCCATGTTCCATCTCGCCGACGGCGCCTCGACCTTCGGCGTCACCCTGTCCGGCGGACGCCACGCCTTCGTGCCGCGCTTCGAGCCGGTCGAGGTGCTGCTGACCATCCAGACCGAGAAGGTGACCCACGCGCAGTTCGTGCCGACCATGATCAACATGCTGGTGAACCACGATCGCTTTGGGGAGTTCGACATCGGCACGCTCTCGTTCATTCTTTACGGCGCCTCTCCCATGCCCGAGGGCATCCTGCGTAAGGCGATCGAGCGGATGCCGCAGGTTCGCCTGATGCACGGATACGGCATGACCGAGGCCGCGCCCATCGTCACCCTGCTCGACCCGCGCTACACCGTCCTCGACGGTCCGTTCGCCGGGCGGCTCAAATCGTGCGGCCAGGCCGTGCTCGCCTGCGACATCAGGATCGTCGATGCCGACCGGCTGGAAGTGCCGCGCGGCACGACCGGCGAGCTGGCCGTGCGCGGCGCCAACGTGATGAAGGGCTACTGGAACAAGCCGGCCGAAACCGAGGCGGTGCTGGAGGACGGCTGGTACTATTCCGGCGACGGCGCCTACATGGACGAGGAAGGCTTCGTGTTCATCGTCGACCGGCTGAAGGACATGATCATTTCCGGTGGCGAGAACGTCTATTCGGCCGAGGTCGAGAATGCGATCTCGACGATGCCGGGCGTCGCCGAGGTGGCGGTCATCGGCGTTCCAGACGAACGATGGGGCGAACGGGTCCACGCCATCGTCGTCCCGAAGCCGGGCGCGTCGGTCGGTGCCGACGACGTGATCGACCATTGCCGCAACCAGATCGCGGGCTACAAATGCCCGCGTAGCGTCGACATCCGCGACACGCCCCTGCCGCTCTCCGGCGCCGGCAAGGTCCTGAAGCGCGAGCTGCGCGAGCCGTACTGGAAGAATTTCACTGAGGCCGTGAACTGATGCCGGCGATTCCCTACTTCGACTGGATTGCCCACCATGCGGGCCGGCGTCCCACTCACCTTGCGATCCATGACCTGCAGACGGGACGGAAATTCTCCTACGCGGACCTCGACGCGCGCATCGGCCGGTTGACCTCGGCCCTCGCCGCGAGGGGCATCGCCAAGGGCGACCGCATCGCCTTGCTCGCACCCAACTGTGCCGAATATTTCGAGCTTCAATTCGCCTGCGGGCGGCTGGGCGCCATCATGCTGCCGCTGAACTGGCGGCTCACCGTGCCGGAACTCGAGTACATCCTGGGCGATGCCGGCCCAAAGCTGCTGATCCACGACAAGGGCTTTGCGGCGCAGGCCGCCGCTCTTTCGAACGACCTGCTCGAGATCGACCACGACCGGGTCGACGGCGACTACGAGCGCGCGCTTGCCGGGGCCGGGCCGGCGCCGGCCGGCGTGCCCCTGACGCACGACGATATCGGCATGGTCATGTACACGTCGGGCACCACGGGGCATCCCAAGGGCGCGATCATCACGCACGGGATGGTGTTCTGGAACTGCGTGAACCTCGGGATTCCCGCGCTGATCACGCCCGAGACGGTGCAGCTCGTGGTCCTGCCGCTGTTCCATACCGGCGGCCTCAACTGCTACGCCAACCCGGTGCTGCATGCCGGCGGTACGATCCTGATCATGCGCAGCTTCGATCCCGGCCAGGCGCTCGACTGCCTGTCCGATCCGTCGCTCGGCATCACCCACTTCTTCGCGGTGCCGGCGCCCTACCAGTTCATGATGCAGCATCCGAAGTTCGAGACCGCCGACCTCTCGCGCCTGCGCATCGCGGGTGTCGGCGGGGCGCCCTGCGCGCTGGCCATCCTCGAAACCTGGACCGCCCGCGGCGTGCCTCTCGTGCAGGGCTGGGGCATGACCGAGACCAGCCCCGCCGGCACGATGCTCGATGCCGCCGACGCGATCCGCAAGCTGGGATCGGCTGGCAAGGCGATGATGCACACCGCGATCCGCGTGGTCGACGACCAGGGCCACGACGTGTCGGCCGGCGGCATCGGCGAGCTCTTGATCAAGGGCCCCAACATCACGCCGGGCTACTGGAACAATTCCGAGGCCACGGCGAAGAGCTTCACCGACGGCTGGCTGCACACCGGCGATGCCGCCCGGCTCGACGAGGAGGGCTTCGTCTACATCGTCGACCGCTGGAAGGACATGTACATCTCTGGCGGCGAGAACGTTTATCCCGCCGAGGTCGAAAACGTGCTGTTCCAGCTCCCCGCCGTCGCCGACGCCGCGATCATCGGCGTCCCCGACCAGCGCTGGGGCGAGGTCGGCATGGCGATCATCGTGCGCAAGCCCGGACAGGACCTCGCCGAGGGCGACGTGATCCGCCACTGCCTCGCCCGGCTCGCCAAGTTCAAGGTCCCGCAATCCGTCACCTTCGTCGACGCCCTGCCGCGCAACGCCACCGGCAAGGTCTTGAAGCGCGAACTGCGCGTTCAGTTCGTGGGCCAGGACGCCCCGGCGATCAGTTAGCCAGCGGCGATAAGCAATTCCGTCATCCTGAGCGGAGCCGCCCGAAGGGTGGCGCAGTCGAAGGATCTCTTTTCCCGCGCACGGTCTATCGAAGCGAAAAGAGGTCCTTCGACTACGCGCCTTCGGCGCTCGCTCAGGACGACGGAGTTGAATTGAACTCAGACCAGCGGCACGTAATCGTACTCGCCCACGCCCTGCATGATGAGGAACGTGAGCGAGGAGGTTCCCCCGTTGGTCACGAGGTGCGGCCTCCCGGGCCCGGCGACGAAGCTCTCGCCCGGCTTGAGGATCACCTCCTGCTTCGGCTCCTGCAGGAAGAGCCGCATCGTGCCCTCGACCACGTAGAACGTGTCGCTGATGTTGTTGTGATAGTGCCAGGGCACCTTCTGCGTGGGCGAGAGCTGCAGTTCGGCGACGCGGAAGCCCGGCCGCTGAAGATGGTAGGCGCGCCGCTCGACCTCGTAGAGGTGGCTGGCATCCTTCACCGCCTCGAGTGTACTGGGTGCCGACATCGTCGATCCTCCTTGCTGGAGAGCCCGGTCCGGTTTTTCACTGTGCCTTGAACACGCCAAGCCTTAAGAACGGGCGTGATCCCGTCAAGCAATCAGTTCGATAAGGTAGGGTCTTCCATGCTCACGATCTATGGCGTCTACCGGTCCCGCGCGTCGCGTAACATCTGGCTGGCCGAAGAACTCGGCATCCCGTTCAAGCAGGTGCCGGTGATCCAGCACTATCGCACCGTGCCGGCCGGGATGCTGCACACGCAGTCGCCGGAATTCCTGAAGATCAATCCGAGCGGCCTCATCCCCTCGATCGACGATGACGGGCTGGTGCTGCACGAGTCGCTCGCCATCAATCTCTATCTCGCCCGCAAGCATGGCGGCCCGCTCGCCGGCGCGAACGTCGCCGAGGAAGGCCAGATCGCGATGTGGTCGCTGTGGGCGGCAACGGGCGTCGAGCCGCATGCCATCAACATCCTCTATCACCGCATGGGCAATCCGACCGGCGTGAAGGATCCGAAGATCGCCGACACCGCCGTCGAATCGCTCAAGGGACCTTTCGCCGTGCTCGACAAGGCGTTGGCAAAGAGCGACTGGCTGGTCGGCGACCGCTTCACCGTGGCCGACCTCAACGCCGCCGAGATCGTGCGCTATGCTCTGCCGGCCCCGGAACTGTTCGAGGTCGCGCCGCGCGTCAAGGCCTGGCTCGCCGCCTGCCAGGCGCGCCCCGCCTTCATGAAGATGTGGGCCGCGCGCGACGCCGAGCCGGCCTAGAGATCAGCTCTCGGGCGCCGCTGCGGTCAACGTCGCCAGACGCGCCGTGGCGCCCGCGACCGCTTCCGGCGTGAACTTGTCGGGATAAGTCAGCACCAGCTGCTCGCCCGTCATCTCGACCATGCCGTTGGCGACCAGCAACTCGAAGGATTCGGGCGGTTCCTTGCTCTTCGCCCAGTCCTCCAGGCACGCGACCACGCCCTTGCCCTTCAGTTTGAGGCGGGTCCGGCTGGCCCGGGTGGCGCGACGGTTCTTCTGCGTCAGCAACTGCTCGTAGGCTGCCAGTGTGCTGTAGAAGGCGCGGTCCAGCGGCTCCGTCTGGGTGGCGCCTTCGAGCGAGCAGAGCTGGTCGAAAGCCTCGCGCCAGATATCCTCGCGGCCCATGCGCTTGGCGTTCTGCATGAGCGTGCGCAGATGCTCCGGGTCGGTGTAGCTGGAGATCGGCTTGGTCATCGTCTGCTTGAGGGCGACGGGTGCCTTCTCGACGGGCACGTTCGCACGCTTCGTAGAACGCTTTGCCACGGGGCTACTCCTGCACAAATGTCCGGCACTGGGTGTGCAAGAAAAATCACCATATCACATTGTTCGACTGGCAACCCGCTTGTTCACATCGCGAAAACCGGCCGTCAGACGGCCAGCGCCAGCCGGTCGATCGAGGGAAAGAACCCGAATCGCTCGTAGAACCGTCGCGCGTCACGATTGAAGGCATGGACGGCCACCTCAATGTGCGTGGCCCCCTGCTCCCGGGACCATCGCCTCGTCGCCTCCAGCAGGTGGTGACCCACCTGGCGGCTGCGCCAGTCGCGCCGCACCACGAGATTGTCGAGCTCGATGACGTTCCGGGGGACGGCGCCGGCAAAGGCCATCGGTGGGCGCGTCAGCAGGACGGCCAGTCCCACGACCTCGCCGTCGCACTCCGCCACGAGAACCGCCGACCCCGGACCCTCGCACCATCGCTCGACCTGCTCGCGCGACCTCGCCGGGCCGTCGAACGGGCGAAAGAAGTCCGGCCGCGCCTGGCGGTGGAACTCGTCCAGCTCGTCGAACAGGGCGCACAGCGTCTCGTAATCGTCGCGACGCGCCGGGCGGGTCGTGACGCTCACGCCGCCAGCACCAGACGATCGTTGGCGACGGCGAAACCGAAATTCTCGTAGAAGCGCTTGGCCGGTCCCTCGCCCACCACGGCCTCGACCTGCACCGCATGACGCTGGCGCGACCATTCGACTGCGGCTGCCAGGAGACGCCTTCCGACGCGACGGCCGCGCTGATCGGCGCGTACGACGAGATTGTCGACCTCGATACCCTTGTGGGCGCCCATCCCCTCCAGCGGCACGAGCCGCGTCATGAGCACGGCGACCGCGAGCACGCCCAGCTCGCTCTGCGCGACCAGCAAAGTCGTGCCCGGTGTCTCAAGCCAGGTCAGCACCTGCTCGCGCCCGTTCTCGCCACTGTCGAGAAGATCCGTGAGATCCTCGATGTCGCGGGGCCCCGCCAGCCTCACGCGGATGGCGAGCGGCAACTGATGCGGTTCAACTTCTGCTTCGATGATCGACATGTCGTCCTCCGGTTGCGGGTTCCGCCGCGGCCCGGAGGCCAAGTCCTAGAACACGAAAGCCGCCGGGATGCGGCGGCTTCGTTGAGTCATGACCCTTCGCGCCGCCTATGTAAGGGGCGTAAAATACCAAGCGTTGTGGGACAGGGTCTTGCGCATCCCGATTTTATAATCCTTTGCCTTTGCGACTGTCAATTGCTCGACGGCATCGCGACGCAGTTCTTCGCCTTTGCCAGCCGATCGATACGGTCGCGGCGCGCCTGAAGACTGTCCAGGGACGTCTTCGCTTCCTCATCCGTACGCGCAGCGAGTGCCAGTGGAGGCAGGAAGCTGCTCACATAGATGATCGCGGTATTGTAACCTCGGTTGGAAGCAATGATTCCCTCGAGTTGTCGGCTGGCGGTATTGGCTTTCACGGCCTCTTCCTTCAGCTCCGGACAGGTCAGCTTGCCCTCCGGGCTTTCCTGATCGCCGACGAGGAGTCTCTGCTCGGGCGGAAGATGGCTGAGATCGGGCGGCAACTGCGGCGCATTGCGCGCGCACCCGGCCAACACGACGGCCAGGACCAGAGCCGCCGCTCTACTGGTTGTCATAGGCAATCGCCCGCCCTTTGCCATCCAGCGATCCCCAGCTGACTAGGCCCATTCCGACCGTCCCGTAGCGAACCTGGATCACCGCGTCGGCGCCCAGCTTTGCCGCCTCGGCCTTCAACCTGTTGTTGACCATCTCGCGTGTCGGATCGGCATTGAAGAGCGTGGTCTTGTTGACGGTTGCCGAGACGTCGCCCAGCGACTTGTAAGGCCTGTCCGTGACGTCGCCCTCGATGATCTGAATCTTGTCGACAGGCGTCCGTGCCCGCCCGGCCGCCGCTGCCGTCGGCGTCACCTGCGTCGTGGCCCAGCCGTCCGCGCAGGCGCCGAGCAACGCGGCTGTCCCGATTGCCAGCACGGCTCGCAAAACACGCGTAGAATTCATTCTTCCCCCAACTCATTCTCGTTTTTTGACGCAGGGAGACTAGAGAGCACCGCGGCGATCTACAAGGTCAATAAACAACCCTCAGTAGAATCCGCACCATGCAGCGGATACACCTCGTTGCGTTATGACCTCTCGCACCGCCGATGTGGTGGCCCTCAAGAATCAAGCAGTATGTGAATTGGTCAGGGGCGATGGCCGCCATAGCATGTCCAGGCGGCGGCGCTGTCAAATCGCTGGCCGGACGACAACGAAGGGAGATCATCATGAAGCCGTTCAGGGCACTTCTCTGCCTGCCGCTCCTGCTGATATCCATGACCTCTTTCGCCGGCCCCGCAGAAGATGCAAACACGTTGATCGACCAGTGGGCGGCCACCTACAGCGCTAACGATCGCGAAGCTCTGGTTGCACTATCTGCACCGGATGCCATCCCCCTCGGCACGACGAGCCCCGTAATGTCGGAAGGGACCGAGCAGATCCGCACCTACTTCAAGGATCTCAACGGCAGCGGACGCAAGAACGCGATCGTTGAGCGGCGAACGATCATTCTCGACGAGAACGCCGTAGTCAGCACCGGGTTCTACAATTTCGCGCGGGCGTCAGAGGGCGACGTGCCGCTTCCGTCCCGCTTCACCATGCTGATCGTGCAGCGAGATGGTCGATGGACCCCCCAGCATCATCATTCGTCGCCCAAGGCGGCGACGCGACAGTAGTCCGGGCGCGTTTGAATTCGCCGGACCTACTCGGCCGCGACGGACATCGCCTGCTTGAGGCCGGGCATCGTGAAGCCGAGCTTGTCGAGCTTCTCGATCATGTCGCGGCCGGTCTTCTCGTCGATCTCGACGAGCGGCGGGCGGACCGGGTTCCAGTGCGGGTCGGCGCCGTAGTGCGCGATTACGTGCTTAAGCGCCGGGATCATCACATAGCCCTGCATGACGCCGCGGACCTCGTTGATCCAGGACTGCAGCTTGTCGCCTTCCGGCGTGCCGTAGGCCTTGATCGTCTCCGCGATCTTGCCCGGGTTGATGTTGGCCGTGGCGCTGATGCAGCCGACGCCGCCGGCCTTGAGGTTCTCCAGGATCGGCTTCTCGTTGCCGGAGAAGACGTCGAAGCCGTCCTTGGCGAAGGCGTCGATCATGCTCTTGGTGTGGGGCCAGTCGTCCGACGAATCCTTCATGCCGGCGATCTGCTTCGGGTAGGCCTTCATCAGCCGCTCGACCAGCTTGTGCGTGATCGGCACGGCCGAGACCGGCGGGATGTGATAGAGATAGACGCGAAGGCGGTCGTCTCCGACGCGCTGCACGACTTCCGAGAAGAAGCGGAACAGCCCCTCCTCCGGAACGCCCTTGTAATAGAACGGCGGCAGCATCAGCACGCCGCCGACGCCCAGCTTCACCGCATGGGCGCTCACTTCGGCCGCCTCGGTGATCGAGCAGGCGCCGGTGCCGGGCATCATGCGCGCGGTCGGCACGCCGGCGGCGACGACGGCCTCCAGCAGGGTCATCCGCTCCTTTGCAGACAGCGAATTGGCTTCCGAGTTGGTGCCGAAGACCGCGAGGCCGCAATCCTGGCTGATCAACCACTTGCAGTGGGCGATGAAACGACCGACATCCGGCGACAGGTCGCGCTTGAAGGGCGTGACGACAGGCGAAAGAACGCCTTTGATCCGTGCTGCGACCATGATCTTGTTTCTCCCGGGAATGGCGCGCCTTTTCTGCAACGAAGCGCCGGAGACGTCCAGTGTCACCCTCTCTCAGCGAAATCCTGCCCGAGGACGGCACGGCCGGAACCCTTGTCGGCCGCGTCTGGCGCCGCGGAAATCCGGAGGGGCCTTCAGTCATTGCGATCCGGGGCGACGGCGTCTTCGATCTTTCGGCGACCGTGCCGACCATGGCCGATCTCTGCAATGCGCCCGATCCGACGGGCCTTGCGCGCAACACGCCGGGCGAGCGGATCGGCACCCTGCAGGAGCGGGTGGGCGACCTGCTCGCCCCGGTCGACCTGCAGGCGCTCAAGGCGGCCGGCGTCACCTTCGCCGTCAGCCTGCTGGAGCGGCTGATCGAGGAACACGCCAAGGGCGATCCCGCGCGGGCCGAGCAGGTGCGCGGCGAGCTGAACTCGATCATCGGCGCCGATGTCAGCGCCATCAAACCCGGTTCTCCCGAGGCCGAGGCGCTGAAGAAGACGCTGGTGGCGCGCGGCGCCTGGTCGCCCTACCTCGAAGTGGGAATCGGCCCCTATGCCGAGATCTTCACCAAGGCGCCCCCCATGGCCGCGGTCGGCTACGGCGCCGAGATCGGCATCCGACCTGATTCCGACTGGAACAACCCCGAGCCCGAGGTGACGCTGATCGTCAGCGCCAGGGGTCGGATCGTCGGCGCGACACTCGGCAACGACGTGAACCTGCGCGACATCGAAGGGCGCAGCGCGCTCCTGCTGGGCATCGCCAAGGACAACAATGCCTCCTGCGCGCTCGGTCCCTTCATCCGCCTGTTCGACGATACCTTCTCGCTCGACGATGTCCGCCAGGCCAAGGTCGATCTCGAAGTGACGGGCCCCGACCAGTTCCGCCTGCGCGGCTCGAGCGACCTTTCGAAGATCAGCCGCGATCCCACCGACCTCGTGGCCCAGGCGATGAGCGCGCATCAGTATCCCGACGGCATGGCGCTGATGACCGGCACGCTGTTCGCGCCGACCGAACCGCGCAAGCCGGGCGGCACCGGCTTCACGCACATGGTGGGCGACCTGGTCTCGATAAGCTCGCCGAAGCTCGGCACGCTGACCAACAGGGTGGCCCATTGCGACAAGATCGCGCCCTGGACCTTCGGCACGGGAGCCCTGATGCGAAACCTCGCGGCACGAGGGTTGCTGCGGTAAAGCCTTCACACCTTTTCAAACTCCTCTCCCCCGCTAGGGGGGAAGGGCAGGGTGAGGGGGTTGCACGCGATCTTCGACGCCCCCTCACCTAGCCTCTCCCCCTAGCGGTGGAGAGGAACATGAAACGAGACCATGACCGACCTCACCCGCCTGCCCGCCTCCGAACTGCGTGAGCAGATCGCCGCGAAGAAAATCTCGCCCGTCGAACTCACCGACGCCGTGCTGACACGCGCCGAGCGGCTCCAGCCGGTGCTGAATTGCTTCGTCACCCTGGTGCCGGATCAGGCCCGCGCCGCGGCCAAGGCGGCGGAAGACGCCGTCATGAAGGGCGAGCCGCTGGGACTCCTGCACGGCATCCCGTTCGCCGCCAAGGATCTCGTGAACACGGCGGGCGTGCGCACCACCTTCGGGTCCCTGCTCTACGAGAACAACGTGCCGAGGGAAGACGCGGTGTGCGCGGCGCGGGTGAAGGGCGCGGGCGGCATCCTGTTCGGCAAGACGACAACGCCGGAGTTCGGCCACAAGTCGCTGACCGACGGGCCGCTGTTCGGCCGCACGCGCAACGCCTGGAGTGCGGCGCATACGTCCGGCGGTTCCAGCGGCGGCGCCGCGGTTGCGGTTGCGGCCGGCATCGGGCCGATCGGCATCGCCACCGACGGCGGCGGCTCGACCCGCATCCCCGCCGCGATCAACGGCATGGTCGGGCTGAAGCAGAGCAATGGCGTCATCCCGCACAGCCAGGTGGCCGACGCGTTCGGCAACTACACCTATGTGACGCCGATGACGCGCACGGTGATGGACACCGCCCTGATGCTGCAGGCGATGGCCGGGCCGCATCCCTCGGACCCGTGGTCGATCGGCATCGAGCCGCCGGATTATCTGGCGGCGGCCCGCGCCGAAGGCGATCTCAAGGGAAAGCGCATCCTCTACAGCGCCACGCTCGGCAACACGCTGGTGGCGAAGGACGTCCGCGCCGCCTTCGAGCAATCACTGGTGCGGCTACGCGAACTGGGGGCCGAGCTGGTGGAACTCACCGAGGAGCTGCCCGATCTCAGCTCGGCGTGGAAGGTGATCAACCACACGACCTGGAAGGCGCGGTTCGACGAGATGATCCGGCGCGACGGCAACCGCATGACGCCGTCGCTGGTGCGCCAGGTCGCCGAAGCGGCGGACTGGTCGGGCGCCGACTATCAGCGCGCCATGTTCCAGCGCAGCGACCTCTTCCGCATGGTCCAGGGCTGGTTCGAGACCGCAGACTTCCTGGTCACGCCGACCGTGTCGCGCACCGCGCTGCCGATCGACCAGGACCTGTTCGATCCGATCACGATCGACGGCGTCGAGGCCGGCGAGCTGAGGCGCAACTGGTTCCCCTACACGATGCCGTTCAACATCACCGGCCACCCCGCCCTCTCGATCTGCAACGGCTACGATTCCGAAGGCCTGCCGACCAGCCGGCAGATCGTCGGTCGCTTCCGCGACGAGGTCTCGGTGTTGCACGCAGCTTCCCTCTATGAGGGCAGCGAGAGCTGGCTCGACCGATGGCCCGACCTTTGAGACCCCGTACGGCGGAGCGCAGGCCGCCGCCCAAAAGACCTCCCCCACTGACGGCCGAGCAGATCCAGGCCCGGGTGCTGCATCGCGACGGGCTGATCCTGGTGATCGACAAGCCGGCGGGCCTCGCCGTGCATGCCGGGCCGAGCGGCGCGCCCAACCTCGAAGAGTGTTTCGACGACCTGCGTTACGGCCTGCCGCGGCCGCCGGCGCTCGCCCATCGGCTGGATGCCGACACGGCCGGCGTGCTGGTGCTGGGCCGCCATCCCAAGGCACTGGCCAAGCTGGGGCGCCTGTTCTCCGGCCGCGACACCGAGAAGACCTACTGGGCGGTGGTCGAGGGGGCGCCCCCGGCCGACGAAGGCGTGTTCGACATGCCGCTGCTCAAGCTCAACACACGCACAGGCTGGTCCGTGAAGGTCTCCGACAAGGGCCAGCCCTCGCTGACGCGCTACAAGGTGATGGGGCGCGCGCCGGACATTTCGGGAGGAGGCATGACCTGGCTGGAGCTCAAGCCCGAGACCGGCCGCACCCACCAGATCCGCGTCCACTGCGCCGCCGCCGGTTGCCCGGTCATCGCCGACCGCCTCTATGGCCGCGCCGTGCCGGACAGCCAACTCCATCTGCAGTCGCATGGTATCGTGCTGCCGCTGTCCAAGAGCAAGCCGCCGGTGGTCGTCACCGCGCCGCCGCCGGCGCACATGCTGGCCGCCCTGACGGCCTGCGGCTTCAGTCCCGGGCCGTCACCCAAACCCTGAGCTGGTCGCCGGCCTCGAAGCCCGAGTTGACGGCAGCCTGAAGCTCGTCGCCGGATTCGTAGCCGACCAGGGGCAGGCGCGGAAACGTCTGCGCCGCCAAAAGGGAAAGCGACCGCCACACCGCCGGCGCATCGGCGGCTTCGGCGACGACGTTCGAGACGCCGACCACGTCCTCGGCGCGATAGAGCATGAATCCGGCGACGACCTTGAAGCCGCGCCGCCCCTTGAACATCGCGAAGCCCGAATCGTCGATCGGCCATCCTTCGGCGCCCTTGTCCTCGCGTGTCCAGACGATGTCCGTCGAGGGTCCTTCGGCCGGCATGCCGCCGCGGATCCACTGGGCCTCGAACAGCAGCTCGAAGCCGCGGCGCGACAGGTCGAGCGTGCCGAAACTGTCCTTCACCGACCAGCGTCCGGGCAGGTTCGACTTCTGCAGGATCTCGATCGTGGTCCGCTGCTCTTCCAGCGCCGCGTCGCCAACCGCCAGGGTGACGGCGTTGGGATAGAAGCGCGGCACGGTCGCCGCGTTCACCCACATGTGCGGCAGGAAGCGGCCCGCATGACCGTGCGCCCGGCACACCGCATCGCACCAGCGGGCATTATTTAGGGCCGCCGCGACGGTCCAGTCCTTCAATTGCGCCCTTCCTCGAAATTCTCGTGTATCCGTCCTCCCGCAGATAATGCCCGACGGATGCCGGATGCAATCTCGTTATTATTCGGCAGCTGCAGCTTGCCACGGCAAAACGGCAGCGCGAAGAGCATGGTCTTGACGGGCTTTGCGGAGCGTGAGCCTGCGGATCTTTTCGATATCGGGGAATAGGCCGAGACGGACATCGACAAGGTGCCCGAGCCACCGGTCAGTGTGATCAGTCGCGCGGCGATCTCTGGATCCGTGGTGAGCACCGGGGACTTGGTAGCGAGGCCACCATCAGCGCGCTTGATCCCCAACGCATGCCGGAGCGATCAAATCATAAGCAGCAGGGGTGATGAACAGCGCGGTCCACCACCCCCCTTTCCCTCACCGCCGCATTCCGGGGTGCTGTGAACGGGTCTTTTCCGCCTCCGCTCTACGCCAGGCGATAGAGCTTGGCGGCGTTGTCGCAGATCACCTTGCGGCGGGTTGCTGCCGGCACATGGCCAAGCTCCTTCTTGATGAAGTCGCGCGAATCCGGCCAGATGCCATCGGGATGAGGGTAGTCGGAGCCCCACATGACATTGTCCTCGCCGAGTTCCTCCAGCAGCTTGATTCCGACCAGGTCCGTCTGATAGGTCGCAAAGCACTGGCGACGCCAGTATTCGCTGGGCTTCATCTTGAGCTCGAGATCCTTGAACTGGTCTTCCCATTCGAGGTCCATGTGCTCGAGCACGTAGGGAATCCAGCCCAGGCCGGCCTCGCCGATCACCACCTTGAGATCCGGATAGCGCTCCAATGCGCCGCTGAACATGAGCTGGATCAGCATATAGCTCATATGCATCTGGAAGCCGGTGATGTGCGTTGCAAAGGCGCGGCGCGCGATCTTCGGCGTCATCTTGGTGTAGTCCGGCGAACGGCCACCGATTGTGTGGAAGTGCACAGGAATCTTGGTCTCGTGCGCAATCTGCCAGAGCGGCTCGTAGAACTCGTCATAGAGCGGGATCATGTCGGGCCGATTGGCGACATCGATGCCCCGCACGCCTCGGTCGGCCGCCCGCTTCACCTCGGCTACGGCCGCCTTCATGTCGTGACTCGGCACGTTGGCGAGGCCAATCAGACGGTCCGGATGATGGCTGCAAAAGTCGTGCAGCCAGTCATTGTAGATGCTCAGCATTTCGCATGCGGCCTCGCCATCGTTCAAGCGTCCGCTGGACCCGAGCACGCCGTAAAGCACCTCAGCCTGGACACCGTCGAGATCCTGGTCCTTCAGCCGCAAGTCGGGATCGGTCAGTCGCCGAATGCCCTTCTTGCCGTCTTCATAGAGACCAGTCGCCGCCATACGGTCCGACCGATAGATCTCGCCCGGTACATACTTGCGGCCAGCCGACCCCATGCCGTTGACCAGACCGAACTGCGCGCCGTTCTTGCTGATCCAGCGCGGGCCGTCGGGGCCATCCTCGACGTGAGGCATGCGGTCCTTGAACTTCGCCGAGGCGTTGGCGGTGAACAGGTCCGTCGGCAGCCAGATCAGATCGATATGACCATCGGCCGAAATAACGTCGTACTTCATCGTCCGCTCTCCTTGTCCAATATCAATTCGATGCCTATTCCGCTGCCTGCTTCGAAGGCTGGCGGAACTGCGTCCGGTACCGGTCCCATTCATCCGCACCAGCGAGTTGGAAGGCCTGATGCGGAGTGATGTCCGACGTCGGCATGGGATGGCGACCCTGCTGCTTCAGGTTGGCGAGCGCGATCTCGCAGGCGCCAAGAACCGACCGCGACAGTACGCCCGGCAGGATCGTGAGCTTGTAACCAAGGCCTTCCACGTCGGAGAGCGGCATGTCCGGTGTCTTGCCGCGCCACACCATGTTCAGCATGCATGGTCCCTTGACCAGACGCGGCACCGCCTTCACTTCATCAAGTGTCTGCGGCGCCTCGACGAAGGCCATGTCGGCCCCAGCCTCGATTGCGGCGTTGGCCCGCCGCACCGCTTCCTCAAAGCCAAGCGGCGCCCGCGCATCGGTACGGGCGATCACCATGAAGTTGGGATCGGCTTTGGCGCTTACCGCCGCGCGGATCTTGGCGACATAGTCCTCGATCGGCACGATCGTCTTGTCCTCCAGGTGACCGCACTTCTTGGGAAAGCCCTGGTCCTCGATGTGCAAGCCGGCCACGCCGCGACGTTCGTACTCACGCACGGTGCGGATCGCGTTCAACTCGTTGCCGTAACCGGTGTCGGCGTCGGCGATCACCGGCAACTTCACCGAGGCAGCGATGCGGCCGGCGTTGTCGGCCATCTCGGTCATCGTGAGCAGCCCAAAGTCGGGATAGCCCAAGCTGGCGGCGGTGCCGCCACCGGTCATGTAAATGGCTGAAAAGCCCGCTCGCTCGATAGAGCGCGCAGTGATGCAGTCGTAGGCACCAGGGGCCACGACCATTCCCGCCTTCATTGCGTCGCGAAAAGACTTCGTCACAGTCATTGGGTTGCTCCAGAAACGTGGGTGTCCAACTGGGGTAGCTATTCGGCCGCCTGCTTCGCGGGAGTACGGAACTGGGTTCTGTAACCATCCCACTCGTCGGCGCCGGCACGCTGGAACGCCTGGTGCGGCGTGATATCGAGCTTGGGTGGGGGATGCCGCCCGGTGGCAAGCACCTCCGCGAGGATGCTGTCGCAGATGCCCAGGGCCTCCTGGAACAACATGCCGGGCAGGATGGAGAGCTTGTAGCCCATGCTCTCGGCATCGGGCAGCGCTACATCGGGTGTCTTGCCGCGCCACACCATGTTCAGCATGCACGGTCCCTTGACCAGACGCGGCACCGCCTTCACTTCATCAAGTGTCTGTGGCGCCTCGACGAAGGCCATGTCGGCCCCAGCCTCGATTGCGGCGTTGGCCCGCCGCACCGCTTCCTCAAAGCCAAGCGGCGCCCGCGCATCGGTACGGGCGATCACCATGAAGTCGGGATCGGTCTTGGCGCTTACCGCCGCGCGGATCTTGGCGACATAGTCCTCGAGGGGCACGATGACCTTGTCCTCCAGGTGACCGCACTTCTTGGGAAAGCCCTGGTCCTCGATGTGCAAGCCGGCCACGCCGCGACGTTCGTACTCACGCACGGTGCGGATCGCGTTCAACTCGTTTCCGTAACCGGTGTCGGCGTCGGCGATCACCGGCAACTTCACCGAGGCGGCAATGCGGCCGGCGTTGTCGGCCATCTCGGTCATCGTGAGCAGCCCATAGTCGGGATAGCCCAAGTACGAGGCACTGCCGCCGCCAGTCATGTAGACTGCGGAGAAGCCCGCCCGCTCGATCGCGCGGGAGGTCATGCAGTCATATGCACCGGGGGCCACGATCATCCCCTCCTTCATCGCCTTGCGAAAAGCCGCTGGCCTGCTCATCGTCATCTCTCTTCACCCTTGTTTTAGGTCGCAGATCGACCGCATAGGCGGTCCCGTGACCGGTGATGTAGTCGGTAGCAACGTAAGGCCATCTCGTAGCCAGCAACGAAGTGCAGCCTGCCGGCGTCGCGATCGCATACTCACGTTCGTTCAAGCGGCTCTTGTTGTCTCCGGGTCCATGTTGCGCATGCCCAATGCCGCCGCCTGGCGTGCATCGAAGATGCGCCGCGCTTCGTCGTAGTGATGCCCTTTCATGCCGCCCCGCACGCTGGCGGGCTCCGTCGTGCCGTAGAAGACCTCCCAGCTGTCCGGCAACCGCCGCGAATCGGGGCGCGCCAGCCACAGTCTGTACAAGGTTCGCTTCCGGTCCTCGTCGGGATGGTCCACGAAGCCGGTACGCGAGTGCAGCATGGTCTGATTGCATAGAATCTGGAGATCGCCAGGCTCGAGATTCATGCAGAACATGTTCTCTGGCCGCCGCAGCACGGTATCGAAGTACTCCATCGCCTCGAGCTGCAGAGTGGTGAGCTTGGGCACGCCTTCCAGCTTCTGAGCGTTCAGAATCCGATTGCGGTTCCATTTGCAGAAGACGCGGCCGTCTCTGAGCGTGCAAACGGGCGCGGCGTACCATGGCTCCTCGCCCTCGGACTCCTCGCCATTTCGACTAAACGTATAGTCGGACGTGAGCGCCTCGGCATAGTCAGGACGTTCCGCGAGGACGACATCGTAGGCGGTGGCGGCGCTGGCGCACATGCTCATGCCGCCTTGTGGCGCCTGATTGTAGCAGGACAGCAGCACCACGTCGGACCCGTCGACATGGAAGTCGAGCTCGGCATTGGAATTGTAGCCGCGGCCCGTTGCGCTGCGATAGGAGAAGCCCGCGTTCTTGACCTCGGTGATGTAGTCGCTTGCGCGGTTCTGGGGCCGCGCAACGCCGAAATGCAGACCGATCGCCCACGTCATGAGCCTGAATTCCGCCGGCGTAACGCCGTCGCGCGGAAGGTTCTTGACCAGGGCCATCGCACGACCGTCACGTACCTGGCGGAAGGCAGCGGCCAGGGTTGGCAACGATCGCCGCAGAGCGAAGTCGTCACGCCGCCAGTCGAGGATCGACCCGTCGACCAAGCCGGCGGTTCGCACCGCCGCGCGCACGGCCTCCAAGAGTTCGGCGCTTTCCGGCGGAGACAGCGCATAAATCCAGCTCTTGTCCGCCTGGACTTCGGGGACAGTCCAGGCGGCGGGTGACTTCTCAAGCATCGGGTTCTCCTTACTCGGCCTTCATGCCGAGGCGGGCGATGGCAGCCCCCGCCTCCTTGATGTCACGTTGGAAGCGCGCACTGAATGCAGCCGGCGTGTCGCCGCCTGGCACCGCACCGTGGTCGACCAGCTTCGCCTGGAAATCTGGACGCGCGATCACCTCGGCGATGTCCTTGTAGATCGCTTCGACGACCGCTGGGGGTGTACCCGCAGTGGTGAACAAGCCGTACCAGTTGTTCTCGATTCCCGGGAAGCCTTGTTCGGCGAATGTCGGGGTGTCAGGCAGGGCGGCAATACGTTTTGTGCCGGCAATGCCGAGCGACTTGAGCTTGCCGGCCTTGATCAGCGACAGACCCGACGTGACGCTGGCGATGCCGACATCGACGCGGCCGGCTGCTATGTCTGTGACGAAGGAAGCGGCTCCCTTGTACGGCACGTTCAAGAGCTTGATGCCTGCCTTCTCGAAAATCAGCTCAGCCGCCAAGCGGCTGCCCGGATCCGGACTGGCGAAGGAACGCTTTTCGGGCCCCTCCTTCTCTACCAACTGCTTGAGCCCTCTGAGATCGTTGACCGGGAGGGTCGGCGTCGCAAGCAATGTCGAGACCGGATACGCAACCGCCGTTATCGGAGCAAAGGCTGTCACAGTATCGTAGGGTAACTTGAGGAGATGGGCGTTGATGGCGATGCCAGTGACCGCCAGCACCATCATGTGGCCATCGGGCTCAGCACGAGCCACGAAACCGGCCCCGATCGAACCGCTGCCGCCGGTACGGTTGTCGACAATGACTGTCTGTCCCCACTTTTCGTCGAGGGCCTTGGCCAGCAGGCGAGCCACTGTGTCGGTCCCCCCGCCGGGGCTATAGGGAACTATGATTGTCACTTGCTTGCTTGGACGGAAGGCGGGCTTCTGTTCCGCCGCGGCGGGCGCAACGCCGATGGAGAAAAGCGTAGCCGTCAGCGCGGCGATCCAGGAAAAGGTTTTTTTCACTTTGTTTCCTCCCTAGTTGGTATAGGTATAGTACAACATGCTCACCCGCTCCGGCACAAGCAGCCGAATCAAGTCCATTCCAAACAGCAGAACGCCGGCGGAACGCCTCAAGCTCAATACAAAAGGCGCTCTTCTGCACCATCAGCTCTACGTCTTGTTGAAGGAGCAGATCCTGAGCGGTGGCTATCGCCCCGGTGATCTGCTGCCCACTCAGGATGCCTTATGCCGGCAGTTCTCGATCTCGCGGATCACCGTACGTCGCGCCTTGGCAGATCTCGCAAACGAAGGCCTGGTTCGCATGCGCCAGGGCGTGGGCGCGTTCGTCGCCACCGTAGAGACGAAGCACGGCCCCGACTTCAGCTTCATCGGCGACATGCGTCGCGCGATGAAGGAAACGACGATGCAAATCCTGATTCTTGAAGTACAGAAATGTCCGACCGTGATCGCCCGATCGCTCGGCTTGCCGGAACACCGCGAGGCATTGCACCTCGTGCGCACGCGATCCTATCGCGACCAGCCGGTCACTCTCCTTGACGGCTGGATTCCCCTACAATTCGCAAAGGCCATCACCGCAAAAGCGCTCGAAAAAACATCCCTTCACGAGCTTATCGCCGGCAGCTTCCGGAAGCTCGGACGAGTCGCGCAAGAGGTCAACGCAGCGCTGGCCGATCCAATCGTCGCCCAAGCGCTGAACATCGAGATCAACTCCCCGACCCTCAAGACCAATCGTCTCGTGTACAATGTTGAAGGCCAGCCGGTGCACTATTTGACTTTCTGGACCACGCCTCTTCGCACGCGCCTCGTCATGGAGGTGGCTGCCAGCGACATCGACGGATACAACGTCGGACGGTTGCTCCATGACGTAAATCCGTGACCTTCGAGCGCGCATTCGACAGCCACACCGCCGGCGCCATCGACCACTTCCTCGGGTGCAGTCCTGAAGTTACGCGCGCACTTCCTCGCGCTGGAAGACCACGTAGGCGGCGGCGAAGACCACGATCATGCCGGCGATGAGACCGGTGATCTGCGGCCAGATCAAGAGCAGGCTCTGGTCAAACGGCAGCGGCGCCCCCAGGATCGCGCCGCGCATCTGGGCCGGCAACATCGGCCCCAGGGTCCGCGTCTCCGGGCTCAGCAGGCCGAGTACCGCCTCGCTGAACAGGGTGCCGGGCGACAGGCGCATCAGGCCCATGGCGAGGTCCTGGAGGGCCGCATAGTCCTCGACGCTGCGGATCTCGCCGGGCGCAACGGCCGACACGATTGCCGAGGCGAGCTGCGGCCACAGCAGGAAGAAGAACAGCCAGAGGCCAAGCGCGCACAGCGCCGAGGTCGCGGTCGAGCGGAACAGCACCGAGAACAGCATCGAGATCGCGAGCCAGACTCCGCCATAGGCGATCGCCACGACCAGGAACCCGACGCCGCGCGCCACTTCGACGCCGCGCGGCGGCACGCCCAGCAGCAGCAGGCCGGCGCCGAGCACGATCAGCCACAGCGCCACCAGCACCACGGCGAAGGTCGCGAGGCCTGCCAGGAATTTGCCCATCAGCAGCGCGTCGCGATAGATCGGCTGTGACAGGACGCGACTGAGCGTGCGCCGGTTGAACTCGCTGTTCACCGAATCGAAGCCCAGCCCGATCGCCATCAGGGGGATGATGAAGTTCAGCGCCGCGACGAAGGAGATGCCGACCTGCTCGGGCTCCAGCGTGAAGATGCGCAGGAACAGGAAGGAATTCGGGTCGACGACCGTCCGCAGGGTCTGCAGCGACGAGGCCACCGGGAAGGCGCCGAAGGCGATCACGAAGAGCGTCAGGATGAGCATCCGGACGCTGCTCAGATGATCGGCCAGCTCCTTCATGAAGACCGGGCCAATCCCGGTAAAAGGCGATCCCTGACGGCGTGGAATGCTAGGCGGCACGGCGTGCCCCCTCGAAGTAGCGCGTGTAGACCTCTTCGAGGCTGGGCTGCAGGTCGGCGAGTCGTGTGAGCGCACCGCCCGAGGTCACGATGCGATGCGCAACGGCGGCGCGGACGTCACGATCGGCCACGACCCGCCAGGCGCCTTCGCCTTCGCCTTCGGGCATCACGCTCTGAACGCCCTCGATGCCGCGCAACGTGGCGGCAATATCGATCCCTGCAGCCTCGACGAGAATCGGATGGCCGGCGCCCAGCACCTGGTTGGCCAGTTCGACCACGGTGCCCATCAGCGCGATCCGGCCCTCGTTGAACAGCGCCACCCGGTCGCAGACGCTTTGCACGCGATCGAGCAGGTGCGAGGACAGCAGCACGGCGACGCCTGCCCGCTTCAGTCCGCGGATCATCTCCAGCAGCTCGAAGGTCGAATGCGGATCGAGGCCCGACGTCGGCTCGTCGAGGATCGCGACCTCGGCCCTCTTCATCACGATCTCGGCGATGCCCAGCCGCTGGCGCATGCCGCGCGAGAAGGTCGAGACACGCTTGTCGAGCACCTCGGCCAGGTTCACGCTTTCCATTGCCTCGGCGATGCGCGTCTCGGCCTCTCTGCGCGGGAGGCTGAGCAGACGCGCGGTGTAACGCAGGTTCTCGCGCGCCGTGAGGTGATCGTAGAAGCCGACGGCATCCGGCAGGTAGCCGACGCGGCGCTTGACCTCGAGCGGCTGGCGCACCGGATCGAAGCCCAGCACGTCGACCGAGCCGCCGCTCGTCTCGGTGAGCCCCAGCATCATCAGGATGGTGGTCGTCTTGCCCGCCCCGTTGGGTCCCAGCAGCCCGAAGATCTCGCCGCGCCGAATGCCGAGGTCGATCGCGTCGACGGCGCGATGGCTGCCGTACACTTTGGTCAGTCCGCGGGCCTCGATGACCGTATCGGGCTTGGTGTCGGCCATCGGCGGCGTCTAGCGACGGCCGAAGCGTGCCACGGCGCCCAGCAGCACCAGCAGCGCCACGGCGATGATGCCGATGCCCACGATGCCCCACAGGGTCGAGGTGGTGACGGTGATGCGGAAGTCGGCTGAGGCCTGCTCGCCCCGGGCGGCGGCGCGGAACGAGGCCATGTAGTCGCCGGCGACCGCCTTGTCGGCCGGCGTCACCAGGACCTGGACCTCTTTCTTGTCGTTGGGCGCGATGGAAGCGATCGACATCGGATTGAACTCGATCTTCCAGTTGGCCGGCACGGTGCCCGACAGTTCGACCTCGTCGACCGGCGCGGTGCCGTCGTTGGCCAGGACCAGCGTATAGGTCGAAGTCGCGCCGATCTCGCCCTCGCCGCTCAGCCGGCCGTCCCTGGTCGAGAGAGCGAGCCTGCCCTGCCCGCTCACCTGCAGGATGACCCGCGTTTCGGCGGTAGCCCCCTCGGCCGCGACCCTGACCAGCACCGGATAGTCGCCGGCCCTCACGTCGCGCGGCGGCGTGACCTTGAGCTTGATGTCCTTGGTCTGGCCGGCCTCGATCGGAATCGAGCTGATCTCGTTCGACCCGTAACCCTCGGTGAAGCTGCTCTGGAAATTCGCGGGACCCTGCGCCGCCAGCGCCACGGTCAGGTCTTTTCCCGAATCGTTTCCGACCGTCAGCGTGTATTCGAAGGCAGAGCGCGGTGTGCCGCGCAGCGATGGCAGGCGCGACTTCAGGCTGAGTTTGGCTGGCTCCTCGGTGCCGACGGTGAGCGTCAACGGCAGGCTGGCCTGCTGCCCCAGCTGGCCCTTGGCCATGAGCACGACGGTCTGCGAACCGGGGGGCGCGTTCTTCGGAACCTCGACGCGGAGCTGGACAGTGACGTCCTGGTTGACGCCCGCCATCACCGCGCCGATCGGCTGCCCGCCGCCCAGCAGGTCGATCCTCCAGCCGGCGGGAACGCCGTTCAGCGCCAACGCCAGAGGCTGAGGCAACAACCCCGCATTGTTCACCTTCACGCGGATGGTCGTAACTTCGCCCGCCCGCACGGTCTGCGAGGGATAGTCGGTCAGCAGGAACAGCCCCTTCACCCCCCGTGGATCGCCCTGGGCCTGCGCGCCGGCAAGCGGCAGGACGAGCAGGAGAAGCAAAGCCAGCAACGAGCGCATCGTGGTGTTCCTGCTCTGCCGATCAGGCCGCGGCGCTCGGCCGGGCCTTCATGCGGCCCATCCAGGCCGTCAGGTTCTTGTTCGCCGGGTCGAGCGGCTGCCCGACCTTGCTCAGGAACTCCAGGAAGGTGAACAGCAGGATGTCGGCCATGGTAAGCCTGTCGCCCGTCACGAAGGGCTTCGAGCCCATCTGCTCGTCGAGCCAGACGAGCTTCTTCCTCGCCGCTTCCTTGAGCCCCTCCGCCGCCTCGGGAATGCAATGGATACGATCCTGGAAGATCTTGAGTCCCTGCGAGAAACGGAAGCCATTGGCCGCCGGCTCGAGAATGTTGAGGTCGATGCGGCGCACCCACATGCGGGTGTTCGCGCGCTCCTCCGGCGTGTCGCCGATCAGCGACGGCGTGTCCTTCTTGATCTCATCGATGTACTCGCAGATCGCGGTGATCTCGGCCAGCACCGTGCCGTCGTCGAGCTCGAGCGCCGGACACTGGCCGGCGGGATTGACCTTGAGATAGGGCTCGCGCCGGTTCTCGCCGCCGCGCAGGTCGACCTCGACCCTCGGCACGTCGAAGCCCTTCTCGGCCATGAACATCCGGACCATGTGCGGGTTGGGGCCGACCGAATTGTAAAACTTCATCTTCTTTTCCTCCCTCGGGTGTCCTGAAGCGCTATCAAAGTCAGCGCCACGGCTCCACGAGAATCTTGGTGTGGTTCTCCGGATTGCCGAGTTCGGCGAACGCGCCCTTCACGCCGTCGAGGCCGACCTTGCCGGTGATCAGCGCCTCGGCGTGCACCTCGCCGTCCGCCAGCAGGCGTAGGCAGCGAGCGAACTCTTCGGGCGTGTAGCCCAGCACGAACTGGATCGAGAGTTCCTTCACGATTCCGAACAGCGGCTCGATGCGGTCCGGCTCCATGCAGACGCCGGCCACGACGATGCGCGCGTCGCGCGGCGCGGCCTCAAAGACCTGTTGCAACAGGCCCGGCACACCGACGCATTCGAAGATCACGGCGCGCCGGCCCGGCGGCAGCTTTGCATAGGCCGACTCGTCCCTGGGATCGATCACGATGTCGGCGCCCATTTTCGCCGCCAGCTCGCGTCGCTTGGGCGAGAAATCGGCGGCGACGATCGGGTGGATCCCCTTCAGGCGCAGGCCGACGATGACGGCGAGCCCGACCGGTCCGCAGCCCACGACCAGCGGCGCGTCGTTCTCCTGCAGCGCGGCCTTCTCGACCGCGTGGATGCCGACCGCCAACGGCTCGGTGAGCGCGGCGTGATCGGCCGGCAGGCCGTTGGGCACTTCGAGCAGGAGCGGCGCCGCCAACACCATCCGCTCGCCATAGCCGCCGGGAAAGTCGTTTGAATAGCCCACCGTGCGCATGCCATCCGCCTGCGGGACCACCGGCATCGAGCAGACCAGCGTGCCGGGTTTCAGCTTGCGCTCCGTACCGGGACCATAGTCCAGCACCTCGCCGCAGAACTCATGGCCGAACACGACGTCGCGCGACAGGTCGAGAGGCTGGCGACCGGGAATGCGCTTCGACAGCTCGACCATGTGCGGCGCGTGTTTGGCATAGTGCAGGTCCGAGCCGCAGATGCCGCAGCACAGAGTCCTGACCAGCACCTGCCCTGCCGCCGGCACGGGTTCCGCCACCTCGGCCACGACCATGTCGCCGTCGCGCAGGACCGCCGCCCTCACTTGATGAACTCCCGCGTCGTGGCCACGAAATCGTCCAGCCGGTCGTGCTGGACCCAGTGGCCGGCGCGTTCGAACTCCACGACCTTCGCTGTCTTGAAGTGCTTGATGCGGCCGTCATTCTCTGGGTTGGAGGCCCAGCTTTCCTTGCCGTAGACCAGCAGGGTCGGACAGGCGATGCGCGACCACAGTTCCTCGATCGCCTCGTAACTCATGTCGTACGGCTGATTCACCCGCACATAGTTGTCGAACTTCCAGCTATAGGTGCCGTCCTCGTTCTGATTGACGCCCTGCTCCGTCAGGTGACGCGCCTGTGCGGCGGAGAGATGCTTGTTCTCGCCCTGCATGCGCTTGAAGGCATCCTCGATGGTCGGGTACTTGCGCGGTGCGCGGGCCGACAGCTTGCGCTGCTCGTCGATCCAGTCGGTCATGCGCTCGCTCATCGGCTTGTTGCCGCGCTCGGCAATCACCTTGGGCGACGGCCCGAGACCTTCGATCGCCACCAGCTTGCGCACCTTGTCGGGATGGATGCCGGTGTAGCGCAGGCAGATGTTGCCGCCCAGCGAATGGGCCACGATCGTCACCGGCGCCAGATTCTGCTGATGGATGAGCTGGGCCAGGTCGTAGATGTAGGCCGCCATCGAGTAATTGCCGTCCGGCGACCACTGGCTGTCGCCATGCCCGCGCAGGTCCGGACAGATCACGTGCCAGTCCTTGCACAGAGCCTGTGCAACCCAATCCCAGTTCCGGCAGTGGTCACGGCCGCCATGGACCAGGAGAAGCGGCGGCGCTTCCGGGTTGCCCCAGTCGACATAGTGCAGACGCAGACGCTGGGAAAAAAAGACGCGGGAAGTGGGCCCCGGCATGCCGTTCAGAGAGGGATTCATGCCATCAACATAGAATGGAACGACTTCGCCGGGAACCGTGGCCGTCACCGCCCGGCCGGCTGCATTCCGCCGCCCTTGTGACCAGTGGTTGCCGTGTCTAACATAAGCTCGCATCTTTCGCGCGCAGGGGAGCGAGCGATGGGAATCACGTTCAGAGCACCGCAAATCGGCACCTTGTGCCGCCCGCTCGAAGGCCGGCTCGTCAAATCGGCGAGCATCCGGTTCCGGGTCGACCGCGGCACCGCCCTTGTCTCCGGCAGCTTTTTCGTGTCGGTCTTTCCGCCCATTGCCGACGACAATCCGGGCATTCCCGGCTTGCCGCAGAGCGCTTCCATACCGCTTCAGCGGGTTCAGCGAGACGTGCCGGGCAACGCGCCGGACGACCAGCAAGTCGTGGATGACGAGGCGACTTTCAACCTCGAAGCGGGTCGAACATACCGAACACGAATCGAGTTCGTGCAGGTTGGGCATGAGTTTCCCAACGCCGTCGAAGAGAAGGTAGTCGTCCCGCCCTGCGATTGCTCTCTGGTGGAGAAGCACCTCGATCGAACGACGATCAAGGTCGTGGACCAGAGTGGCACGGACGTGACCGCGGAATGGCACGACGGCCTCTGCATCAATTCGGATAGCGTCACCTTGACGGTCACGCCGCCTCGCGACGTTCCATTCCGCTGGCTCGATCCCGTCAGCGGCGGCACCACGACCACGCTCAAGATCGACTTGCCGGCGGGCACCGCCGCCAACCGCACCACATCCGCGACCTTCGAGGTCGGCTATGCCGGCTGCGCGGAGACCCGCAGGATCGAAGTCGAGCGTTGCGAAACGATTATCGAAGACCAGAAGCAGCCGGGAATATGCTCGGTCGTGGATTGCCGGTGGAGCCTTTCGGTCTGGAAGATCTCTGTCATCGTCGCCTGTCTCGCCTTCTATCTCGGAATGTCTCTGACCGTGTTCCACGGTGCCCGGGCAGGTATCCTCGGCGCGGCCTCCGAAACCGCAACCCAGGCCGCCGCGACCCTCGCGGCGACCGCGACCAGCAGCCAGGGCTCGACATCGGCCCAGGCCGCGCAGGCCGCGGTCCAGGCGGTGAACTTCAAGATCGGCGCGATGTTCGACCTCACCATCGCGATCGCCGGCGTGGTTTGCCTTATCCTCTTCGCCTGCGCGATCGTTCTGGGTGCCCTCACCTGCTGGCTCTGGTGGGCATGCTGCGGCGCCGACTGGTGCCGGATGAATTCCAACCTGGAATGGTCGCTTCAGATCGTGGTGGGCCTGTCCGCGATCCTCGGCATCGTCGTCGCCGCGATCGAGTTCCTGTTCGTGGCCCCGCGCATGGCATCGGAGCCCGGCAGTGCCGCTGCGACGGCGGCGGCGATGGGAGTCTTTCTGGCGCTCATGTGGGGCGTTTTCATCTACTTCCAGAGCCAGGTGCGTGCCGCTCGCCAGCAGGGCGGCTGCCGCGAATTGCGGCTGATCGATCCGCCGTGGGAGGGATGAATGAAAGCTATCGTCGCTGCCCTTTCGAGCCTGACGCTCCCCACATTGTTTGGCCGCCTTGTCCTGTTCAGCCTGCTGCTGGCGATCCTGCTGTTTGTCTTCGGCCCGGCACTGCTGATCATGCTGTTCATCTTGGCCGTGCTTGCGTATGCGGTGTGGTCGATCGCCCAGGACTTCGGGGGAATCGCCGCATTCTTCCGCCTGCTGCGGATGGGCCTTCTCCTCCTGCGCAACATCGACAAGCTGGCCCCGGCGATCCGCCTTGCCGCCGACGGCCTCGACCGGTCGACCACGGCCTTGCGCGAGGCCGCGTCGGCCGTCCGCAAGGTGAACTCGACCGTCGTAACCGCGGGCCATTCGGTGGCTGCTCTGGAGATGCCGGCCTTCAAGCCAGAGACGAAGGATTTCAAGATCCCGACCGGGCCGACGTCATCCCAGACGGTTTCTCTTGTCGTAGGACTTAAGGAATCGCCAGGGCTCCAGCCGCTTGCAGGCATCCGGCAGATCGTCGACCAGGAAACGGCGCGCATCGACCAGGCGACATCAGGCGTGATCGCCGCGTCGAACGAGATAGGCGCCATCGCCGAAACGCTCAGGCGCCTCGCCGACGATCTGCAGGCTCGGCCCTAACCCAAAAACTCTTCCGTTCGCCGACTTATTCCGTCACTGTTTTCTGATGATGAGTCCCGAGCAGAACGAGCTGATGACCCGCGTCGGTCCGGGCACCATGTGCGGCGCCCTGATGCGCCACTACTGGCATCCCGTGGCCCTCGCCGACGAACTGCCCGCAGAGCGGCCGGCCAAGGCGGTGCGCGTATTGGGACAGGATTTCGTGCTGTTCCGCGACGAGCGCGGCCGGCACGGGCTGCTCGACCGCGACTGTCCGCACCGCGGCGCAGACCTCGCCTTCGGTCGCCTCGAGGACGGGGGCCTGCGCTGCCTGTTCCACGGCTGGCTGTTCGATGTCGACGGCAAGTGCCTGGAGACGCCCGCCGAGCCGGAAGGCAGCGTCCTCTGCCAGAGGGTGCGCCAGCGCAGCTATCCGGTCGTGGTGAAGAACGGCATCGTCTTCGCCTATCTCGGTAACGGCGAGGCGCCGGCCTTCCCCGACTTCGACTGTTTCCTCGCGCCCGGCACGCATGCCTTCGCCTTCAAGGGCCTGATCGAATGCAACTGGCTGCAGGCGCTGGAGGTCGGCATCGATCCCGCCCACGCCTCCTACCTGCACCGCTTCTACGAGGACGAGGATACCGGTGCGGCCTACGGCAAGCAGTTCCGCTCAGCCTCCTCCGATTCCGACATCCCGATGACGCGGCTGCTGCGCGAGTTCCCGCGGCCCAGGCTCGACGTCGAGGCCACCGACTACGGCCTGCGCCTGTTCGCGCTGCGCAAGCTCAACGATCAGCACACGCATGTGCGGGTGACCAACCTCGTCTTCCCCTACGCCTTCGTGATCCCGATGAGCGCCGAGATGACGATCACGCAGTGGCACGCGCCGATCGACGATACGAGCTGCTACTGGTACGCGATCTTCACCAGCTTCGGGAAACCGGTCGACCACGCCGCCATGCGCGACCAGCGGCTGAAGCTCTACCAGCTTCCCGACTACCGCCCGCTGATCGGCCGCCACAACGATTACGGCTACAGCGTCGCCGAACAGAAGAACCAGACCTTTACCGGCATGGGCTTCGACATCAACGTGCACGACCAATGGGCCGTCGAGAGCCAGGGCCGCATCCAGGACCGCACGCGCGAGCATCTCGGCACGACCGACAAGGCGATCGTCGCCTACCGCCGCATGCTGCTGTCGGCGATCGGACAGGTCGGCAACGGCGAACGGCCGATCATGTGGCTCGACCCGCAGCGCGCAGCAGCGATCCGCGGTCCCGTGGCGATCGACGGCATGGGGCCGACCGACGGCTGGGAAGCCTACTGGAAGGATGTCGACGTGCGCCGCCGCCGCGCCTCGAGCTGGGCGGCCGACACCGTCCCGCCGCTGGTCGCGTGAACCCATGAGCCTGGTCGAACGCGCGGGCCTGTGGACCGAGGATCGCAAGGCCGCGACGCGCGAGGCCGAGCGCCGCATGAAGGCCGGCGACATGTCGGTCGTGCGGCTGGCCTTCGCCGACCAGCACGGCATCCTGCGCGGCAAGACGCTGATGGCCTCCGAGGTCGATGCGGCGTTGAAGAACGGCGTCGGCTTCACCACCACCATGCTGCTGAAGGACACGTCGCACCGCACGGTGTTCCCCGTCTGGCAGCCGGGCGGCGGGTTCGGCATGAAGGAACTGGAAGGCGCGGCCGACGTGGTGATGCTGCCCGATCCGACCACCTTCCGTGCCCTGCCCTGGGCGCCGCATTCCGGCTGGATGCTGTGCGACATCTACTTCGCCGACGGCCGGCCGATGCCGCTCTGCACGCGCCAGATCATGCGCCGGACGCTGTCGACCCTGGCCGACCGTGGCTACGATTTCGTCGCCGGCCTCGAAGTCGAGTTCCATCTGTTCAAGCTGGAGAAAGCGAAGCTCGGCACCGGAGATGCCGGCCAGCCGGGCGAACCGCCCGAGGTGTCCCTGCTCAACCAGGGCTATCAGTACCTGACCGAGCAGCGCTACGACGAGATGGACCCGATCCTGGAGATCCTGCGCACCAACCTCGTCGATCTCGGCCTGCCGCTGCGCACGCTCGAAGTCGAGTTCGGCCCCAGCCAGGTCGAGTTCACCTTCCGCACCGGCACCGGCCTCGACCCCGCCGACACGATGGTCCTGTTCCGCAGCGCCACCAAGCAGATCGCCCAGCGCAACGGCTTCCATGCGTCCTTCATGTGCCGGCCGAAGATCGCCAACGTGATGTCGAGCGGCTGGCACCTGCATCAGTCGCTGACCGACCGGAAGACGCACGCCAACGCCTTCGCCGATGGCACGGAGCCGTTATCGGCAACCGGCCGCCACTACATGGGCGGCCTGCTCGAACACGCGCGCGCCGCCGCCGCCTTCAGCACGCCGACGCTCAACGGCTACAAGCGCTACCGCCCCTTCTCGCTGGCGCCCGACCGCGCCATCTGGGGCCGCGACAATCGCGGCGTGATGGTCCGGGTTCTGGGCGGGCCGGGCGATCTCGCGACCCATCTCGAAAACCGGGTCGGCGAGCCCGCCGCCAATCCCTACCTCTACATGGCGAGCCAGATCGTCTGCGGTCTCGACGGCCTGGAGCGCGGGCTCGATCCCGGTCCCTCGGCCGACAAGCCCTACGAGACCCGGGCGCCTCTGCTGCCCGGTTCGCTCGGCGAGGCGCTGGCGGCGCTCAAGGAGAACAAGGTCCTGCGCGCGGGACTGGGCGACTTCTTCGTCGACTACTATCTGCGCCTGAAGCAGGCCGAGATCGACCGGTTCGAACTGGAGGTCAGCGACTGGGAGCAGCGCGAATACTTCTCGCTGTTCTGAGCCTCAGCCTTCCTCGCCGATATCCTCGGCCCAGATGTCGGGATACTCGTCCTGGAAGCGCTTCATCAGGCTGACGCAGCGCAGGTCGTTCAGGACGACGACTTCGACGCCATGGGAACGCAGGAAGTCCTCATTGCCACCGAAGGTCTGGTTCTCGCCGATCACCACCCTCGGGATCTTGAACTGCACGATGGTGCCCGAGCACATCATGCAGGGGCTGAGCGTCGTGAACAGGGTCGTGTTGCGATAACTCCGGCGGCGGCCAGCCTGGCGCAGGCAATCCATCTCGCCATGGGCGATGGCATCGCCCTCCTGGACGCGCTTATTGTGACCGCGGCCGACGATGCGGCCGTCCTCGACAAGGATGGACCCGATAGGAATCCCCTTCTCGCTAAACCCCTGCTGCGCCTCGGCCAGCGCCGTCTCGAACAGTTCCAGTTCCGCCGAACTCGCCATGGACTTCTCCGCCTGCGTCCCGCTGCACTCTTTCCGCCCGAGCGGAAAATGGTCTACCCAATGTCTCTCTCAGTTTACGTCAGCCCGCCCACAAGCGTAACGCCGGGATCGGAAAAGATCGCCATGACCGCCATTGCCGTCGTCACAACCGTCGCCAGCCGCAAGGAGGCCCGCGCGCTCGCCCGCGCACTGGTCGAGGCGAAGCTCGCCGCCTGCGCCCAGATCTCGCGGATCGAGAGCATCTACACCTGGAAGGGCGCCCTCGAGACCGGCAAGGAATACCGAGTCCTGTTCAAGACGCTCGACGAGCATTACGCCGCCGTCGAGCGCGCGATCCTCGACCTGCATCCCTACGAGGTGCCGGCGATCCACGCCTTCCCCATGATGCACGTCGCCCCGGCCTATGCGGCCTGGATCGAGGAGAGCGTGGCGGCCTAGCCCTGGCCGCCCTCCAGCATCTTCGTCCAGCGCCTCTGCATCTCCTCCGGGCCGACCACCTCCTTCGGCGCGGCGAGGAACCAGCGATAGCCGAAGGGACACGCGACCATGCCGGAGCGGTCGCCGTAGAACTGGTCCTGTACCGGCCGCACCAAAGTGGCGCCGGCCGCCACGGCACGCTCGACGGCCTTGTCGGCGTCGGGAACGGCAATGTGGAAGGCCACGGGAGACCCGCCGATGGCGCCTGGGCTCCGCGCGCCGAAGTCGGGATACTCGTCGTTCATCATCAACACCGTGTCGCCGATACGGATCTCGGCATGGCCGACCCGGCCCGCCGGCTCGACCAGGCGGAACAGTTCCACCGCCCCGAAGGCCTTAACGTAGAAGTCGATCGCAGCCTGCGCGTCGTGCACCGTCATATGCGCCCGAACGGTCTGGCCCGAAGAGACGGACTTTGCAGCCATGGCACCACCCGTGTTATATTACGTTACGTATCGTAATATTAATAGATGTCCCGTCAACCCTCCTTGGCCCCACCGGTGCGCGGCCGCCCCCGCGATCCGCGCACCCGCGCCGCGATCCTGGTCGCGGCGCGCGATCTGCTGGGGCGCGGCGGCTTGACGGCCGTCACCATCGAAGCGATTGCGCAGAAGGCGGGAGTCAGTCGCCCCACCATCTATCGCTACTGGCCGAACGCGCCGGCCGTCGCGATGGCGGCGTTTCTGGAAACGACCGGGGCCGACGAGGCCGCGAAGTCACCTCGAACGGCTCTCGCAGCCCTGCGCGCCCAGCTCCATGCGCTCGCCGACGCGTTCGCCGCGCCGACCGGACGCAGCGTCGCGGCCATGGTGGCGGCGGCCCAGTCCGAGACCGAACTCGCCAAGGCCTTCCGCAACGAGTTCATCGCCCGTAACCGCGACGCGACGCTCGCGTTGCTGGCGCGCTGCATCGCCGACAAGGCGATCGAAGCGCCAGACGACATGGAGCTCACGCTCGATCTCGTCTTCGGTCCTCTCTTCTACCGCCTGCTGATGGGCCACGCGCCGATCACGCGCGACTTCGTCGATCAGCTTCTCGACATGGTCATTCACCCGCGCGGCTGATGCACCTGAAGCCGACATGGCTGGTCGTCGTGTCGATCTGCTCGGCGTGGCGCGCAGCCGGGCGATAGCGCTTGCAGTAGCTCGGGGCACAGAGATGCGAGCCGCCCTTCAGCACCTTGCGCGGGATGCGCACCGGGTCGCGTGGATCGTAGCTCTGCTCAAGCGTCGCACCGCGCGGATTCTCGGGCACGCAGCAGGCCTTGGCGGCATCCGGCGCGTGCTTGGCGGCATACCAGTCGGTCGTCCATTCCCAGACATTGCCGATCATGTCGTGCACGCCATAGCCGTTGGGCGGGAAGGCGCGCACCGGTGAGGTACGGGCGAAACCGTCCTCCCGTGTGTTCTCGGCGGGAAAGCGCCCCTGCCAGGTATTGGCCATGTGGCGACCGCCCGGCGTCAGCTCGTCGCCCCAGGCGAATTCCGCGCCGTCCAGTCCGCCGCGCGCCGCGAACTCCCATTCCGCTTCGGTCGGCAGTTCCTTGCCGGCCCACTTCGCGTAAGCCTCGGCATCGCGGAAGGCGACCTGCACGACGGGATGATCGTCGAGGCCGCCGATATGGCTGCCCTTGCCGTAGGGCCGCCGCCACGTGGCGCCGAAGGTAAACCTCCACCACTGGCTCCAGTCGGCGAGATCGACCGGCTTCGACGGCGGCGTGAAGACCAGTCCGCCGGCCTTGAGCATGCCGGGACGCGCGCCGGGATAGTCCTTCGGATCGGGATCGATCTCGGCCCAGGTGACATGGCCGGTGGCCTCGACGAACCGGCGGAACTCGCCGTTGGTGACGGGCGTCTGGTCGATCCAGAAGCCGTCGACCGTCACCGTATGGACGGGCTTCTCCTCGGCATAGTGGTGATCCGAGCCCATGCGGCAGGTGCCACCGGGAATCCAGACCATTCCGGGGCGTGGTGAAGTGGCTGCAGCGACGCAAGTCATGGTACCCAGTCCTACACGCGGAACCGGCCGTCCGCTACGCGCGGACGGCCGGCCCCTCTCCCCTGCCTTCTCTGTCGCTAGTTCGCCCCTGGAGTGAGCTTGTTCAGCACGCCTTCGAGGTTGAACGAGCCGGGCTTCTGGCGCGGCGGGAATTCGACCAGCGTCTTGATGAAATCGTTGACGTAGGCCTGCGCCGGCACCAGCAGGTAGACACGGTCGATGCGCCAGCGGCTGTAGCCCATGCCTTCGTGGTCGGCGCGTTCGAACGGATCGGCCTTGAGGTCGAACAGCTTCGGCAAGCGCAGGGTCACCATGGGTTCCTGCCACACATCGAAGCCGTGCTTGCGCTGCTCCATGAAGGCCAGCTTCCACCTGTTGTAGCGCAGGCCGGCCAGGCCGCCATCGTCGGTCCAGTAGAAGAATTCCTTGCGGGCGCTGCCCGTGCCGTTCTTCAGCAGCTCGCGCTGGTCGTAGCCGTCGAGATGTACCTTGAAGGGCTTGCCGTTGAAGCTCGCGCCCTGCATCAGGCGCTGCTTGAGGTTGCCCTCGCCGGCGGCCGCAGTCAGCGTCTGCAGCCAGTCCTCGGCCGAGAAGATCTCGTTGATTTCCGTGCCCGGACGAACCAGGCCGGGCCAGCGCACCATCGCCGGGACGCGATAGCCACCCTCCCAGTTGGTGTTCTTCTCGCCGCGGAATGGCGTCGTGCCGCCATCCGGCCAGCTCATCACCTCGGCGCCGTTGTCGGTGGTGTAGATCACGATCGTGTTCTGCGTGATCCCGAGGTCATCGAGCTTCTTCAGGAGCTGGCCGACCTGGCCGTCATGCTCGACCATGCCGTCGGCCACGACCCCCAGTCCGGTCTTGCCCTCGGACGACGGCTTGAGATGCGTCCAGATGTGCATGCGGGTGGAGTTCACCCAGGCGAAGAACGGCTTCTGATCGCGCTTGGCGCGGTCCATGAAATCGAGCGAAGCGTTGAGGAATTCCTCGTCCACCGTTTCCATCCGCTTCTTGGTCAGCGGGCCGGTATCCTCGCACTTCTGCTTGCCCCACTTTCCGAAGCGTGGATCCTCGCCCGGCGTCTCGGTGGCGGTGGCGACGCATTTCAGGACGCCACGCGGCCCGAACTTCGCCTTGAAGGCCGGATCCTTCGGGTAGTCGACGTTCTCGGGCTCCTCCTCGGCATTGAGGTGATAGAGGTTGCCGAAGAACTCGTCGAAGCCGTGCACCGTCGGCAGGAACTCGTTGCGATCGCCAAGATGGTTCTTGCCGAACTGGCCGGTCATGTAGCCCTGACCCTTGAGCAGGTCGGCGATGGTCGGGTCCTTCTCGGACAGGCCTTCCGGGGCGCCCGGCAGGCCGACCTTCAGCAGGCCGGTGCGGATCGGCGACTGGCCGGTGATGAAGGCCGCGCGACCAGCCGTGCAGGATTGCTGGCCGTAATAGTCGGTGAAGATCGCCCCTTCGCGGGCGATGCGGTCGATGTTGGGCGTCCGGTAGCCCATCATGCCGCGGTTGTAGGCGCTGATGTTCCAGTAGCCGATGTCGTCACCGAAGATGACGAGGATGTTGGGTTTGGCCGGGGCCGGAGCCTGGGCCTGTGCCGGCACCACCCCGCCGGAAAGCCCGACCAGCAGTGCTGCCGCCGGTAACAGGCGCCCAAATCTCTTCCTGATCATGGCATTTCCCCTTCTGGTGATCCGGCGAACTCTCATATCACGTACGATGCAATACAACGCGGGGAACGATACAGTTTTAGAATGAGCCTCGATCTGAAGATCCTGCACTACGCCGTCGTGCTCGCGAGGCATCGGCACTTCGGACAGGCTGCCGCGGTCCTGAAGATCAGCCAGCCGACCCTCAGCCGGAACATCGCAGCCCTCGAGAGACAACTCGGCCTCAGGGTGTTCGAGCGGTCAAATCGCGACGTGGTGGCGACGCCGGCGGGCGAGGAGGTGATCAGGATGGCCGAGGAACTCGTCGCCCGCGCCGAGGTCCTCTCGAATCGCCTGGAACTCGTGCGAGACGGCCGCGGCGGGCGGTTGCGCGTCGTTGCGGGCGCCTACATCGATGACATCGCGGTCCAGCCGGCGGCAATCGAACTCATCAAGGCCAATCCGTCGATTCGTCTCGAAATCCTGGAGCGCGAGTGGACGGCGGCGCTGGCGTCCCTGATGTCCGACCAGGCGGACTTCGCCGTGGCCGACATTCTCGCCTTGCGGGACATGCCGTCGCTCCGCGTCGAGAGTCTGGGCGTGCTCCAGGGCGTCTACTTCTGCCGCTCCGGACATCCGCTTCTGGCGACGTCCGATCCGAAGCCGGACGACCTGCGCAACTACCCGTTCGTGATGCCCGGCATATCCGTGTCGCGCATCGCCTTCATCGCTGACATCGACAGCGGCATGAAGATCGACGAACGTGGCGGCGGAGTCCTGCCCTCGATCGCCGTGTCATCCTTCCGCAGCGCCAGCGACATCGTGGCGGCAACGGACGCGATCAGTCTCGGCCATCCGACACAGATCGCCGAGGGCATTGCCGCCAGCCGCTTCGCGCTGCTGCATCTGCCGTGGCTGAGAAGGCTGCCCTCGGCCGAAATGGGTGTCGCCTGGAAGAGAGAGAGGACCCTGCTGCCGGCGGCCCGCGCCTTCATCAAGCTGATCCGCAGTCACGTACGCACCGCGCAGGCCGCAGAGTCGTCTGCCGCATCACGACGGGGGAAACGACCCGCGAGAGGTGGATGACCTCGGCGCCGTCATCCACGTATGCGGCCGAGAACGGCCTCGGTCTCGCGCACCATCGTCTTGACCAGTTCGCCGGCCGGCATCTCGCGCGCCAGTGTCGGGGCCTGCCCGCTCCACAGCGGCGTGAAGTCGGTGGAGCCCTTGGCCTCGGCCGGCCCGCGCAGCGGCTGGGTCGCCTCCGCGGCCAATGGGAAGGCCGGCGCCTCTGCGCTCATCGGCCCCGCCTCGCTCACAATGCGGTTCACGATGCCGCGCGCGGGACGGCCGGTGAAGACATTGGTGAGGGTCGTGCTGTTGTCGTTGGCCTTCTTGAGCGCCGCGCGATGCAGAGCCGCCGTCTTGGCCTCGGGGGTCAGCATGAACGCCGTGCCGATCTGGGCGCCGGCCGCCCCCAGCGCCAGGGCCGCCGCAATGCCGCGGCCATCACCGATGCCGCCGGCGGCGATCACCGGCACTTTCACTGCATCCACGACCTGGGGTACCAGCGCCATCGTTCCGGCCTGACGCGTGACGTCGTCGACCAGGAACATGCCGCGATGCCCGCCGGCCTCCGCGCCCTGTGCGATGATGGCGTCGACGCCCTCCCTCTCCAGCCAGCGCGCCTCCTCGGCCGTCGTCGCCGAGGCGATGACCAGGATGCTGGCCGCCTTCAGGCGCTGCATCAGCGCTTTGTCGGGCAGGCCAAAGTGGAAGCTGGTGACCCTGGGCTTGAACTCCAGCACCAGATCGCAAGCCGCGGCGTCGAAGGCGGCGCGCGACGGACCCTTGGTCCCGGGAGCCACGCCCAGCTCGCTGTAATAGCCCGCGAGCTTCTTGCGCCAGGCGGCGTCGCGCGCCGCGTCGACCGTCGGCGCCTTGTGCACGAAGAAGTTCACGTTGAACGGCCGCGACGTTCCCTGCTTCACCACCTGGAATTCCTGCCGCAGCCCCTCCAGGCTCAGCATCGCGCCGGCAATGGATCCCAGCGCGCCGGCTTCGGACGCAGCGATCGCCATCTGCGGCGACGTCACGCCCGCCATCGGCGCCTGGAGGATGGGGTGATCGATCCCGAAGAGGTCGAGAAGGCGGCGGTCCTGCCACTGCATGGCTGTTCTCTCCTTGTTGTGCTGCCAGTCTAGGCCAGCGGCAGGCATTCCAATCAGCGATTTATACTAATCGCGCTCATCTGATATTCTGATGGAATGGATGCTAGGGATCTCGCCACGTTCGAAGCCGTCGCCCGCCTCGGTGGCATGGGCCGCGCGGCCCGCGAACTGAACACCGTCCAGTCCAACGTGACGCAGCGCGTGCGGCGACTGGAGGAAGCGCTGGGCGTCTCGCTGTTCGAGCGCAGCCGGGCCGGCGCCCGCCTGACCCCGGCCGGCGAGCGGCTGATGCCCTATGCCACGAGGGTCGAGGCGCTGCTCGGCGAGGCCGGCCGGGCCGCCCGCGACGATGGCGCGCCGCGCGGCACGCTCACCGTCGGCTCATTGGAGACGACGGCCGCGCTGCGACTCTCACCCCTGCTCGCCTCCTACGTGCAGGCCCATCCCGGGGTCGACCTCGTACTGCGGACCGGCACGACGGCGGAGATGGTCGAGCGTGTGCTGGGCCGCGAGCTGGAGGGCGCCTTCGTCTGCGGGCCAGTCGCGCATCCACAGCTCGTCTCGACGCCAGCCTTCAGCGAGGAGCTCGCCCTGCTCAGCGCGCCGACGGAGACGACGCTGGCGGCGGCGCTACGGCGACCCGACCTGCGCCTCGTCATCCTGCGGGCCGGCTGCTCCTACCGCCAGCGGCTGGAGGAGCTTCTGGCGCGGCGCGGAGTCGTCGGTCTGCGGCGGCTGGAGTTCGGCACGCTGGAAGCGATCCTGGGCGCCGTGGCCGCCGGGCTTGGCATCACGCTGATGCCCCGCGCCCTGATCGGCCCCGCCTGGCGGGGTGGACAGGTTCGCGCGCACCGTCTGCCCGCGGCCGAGGCGCGGGTGCAGACCGTCTTCGTGCGCCGCCGGGACATGCTCCCCTCCAGCGCCCTCCTCGCCTTCCAGAAGCACGTGACCAAGAGGCAAACGAAATGATGCGCGGCAGCACCACGATCTTCACCGTCCAGGACGTGGCCGCAAGCCTCGCCTACTACCGCGACTGCGTCGGCTTCGACATCGCCTTCGGATACGGCTCGCCGACCTCCTATGTCGGCCTGTGCTCGGGTGAAGTGTCCCTGCACCTGATCGCGGCGGCGCAGGCGCCGCGTCCGTCCGGCCACGGAGCCGTCAGCATCTACGTCGACGATGTCGACGCGCTTCATGCCGATCTCGTACGCCGCGGGGCAAGAATCCTCAATTCGCCAAAGGACCAGGATTACGGGCTGCGCGACTTCGCCATTGCGGACGCCGATGGCAACATGATCTTCTTCGCCATGGAACTGGGTAAGAGTTGAGCGAGGGTATCATGGAGCTTTGGCAGTACGACGCGACCGACCTGGCGCGCTTGATCCGCACGGGGCAGGCTTCGGCGCGGGAGGCGGTCGATTCCGTCCTCGACCGCCTGCACAAGGTCAATCCCGCCATCAACGCCGTGGTCCGGGTGCTGGAGAGCGAAGCCCGCGCCGAGGCCGAGACGGCGGATGCCGCCCGCGCGCGCGGCCATGCCCTGCCGCCGCTGCACGGCGTTCCCGTCACCACCAAGATCAACGTCGACCAGGCGGGCCTGCCCACCGACAACGGCGTCATCCCGCTGAAGGACCTGATCGCGCAGGAAGACAGCCCGGTCGTGGCCAACCTGAAACATGCCGGGGCGATCATCGTCGGCCGCACCAATGCGCCGGCCTTCTCAATGCGCATCTTTTCCGACAATGCCCTGCACGGCCGCACCCTCAACCCGCGCGACCCCAGCGTGACGCCGGGCGGCTCGAGCGGCGGCGCGGGTGCAGCAACGGCAACTGGCATCGGCGCCATCGCCCATGGCAACGACATCGGCGGCTCGGTGCGCATCCCGGCCTATTGCAACGGCGTGGTCGGCCTTCGGACAGGCTTTGCCCGCATCCCCTCGTTCAATCCGACGGGCGTCGCCTCGGGCCGCCCCATCGGCGCCATCCTGATGGCGACCCAGGGGCCTCATACACGCACGGTCCGCGACGCCCGCCTTGCCCTGGAAGCGATGTCGCGCGGTGACCGGCGCGACTGGCGCTGGAACGACGTGCCGATGCGGGGCCCCGCCCCCGCGCGCCCCATCAAGGTTGCGATCGTGCCCGAAGTGCCGGGCGGCAAGAGCCACCCGGCCCAGGTGGAAGCGGTGCGGCTGGCCGGCAGGCATCTCCGCGGCGCGGGCTATGTCGTGGAGGAAGTGCTGCCGCCGGACATCGAGCGCGCCGTCGAGCTGTGGCACCAGATCTGCGTCACCGACGTGTTCGGCGGCCTGTGGCCCATGATGCAGAAAATGGGCGACCCCGACGGGATTGCGGCGATGCAGGCCTGGCTGTCCATCCACAAGCCGGTCGACCTCGCGACCTACATCGCGGCGCTGACGGAGCGCGAGGCGCTGGCCTATCGCTGGATGACCTTCTTCCAGCAATGGCCGCTGGTCATCTTCCCGACGCTGTGCGACCTGCCGCCCCGGCAGGTGGCCGACATCACGCCGGACGGCCAGCGCGAGGTGCTCGAATCGATGCGCTCCGCCCTGATCGCCCCACTGCTCGGCCTGCCCGGCCTCGCCGTGCCGGTCGGCAGCCACGGCAAGCTGCGCACCGGTGTCCAGATCATGGCGATGCGCAACCGTGAAGACCTCTGCCTCGATGCCGGCGAGGTGATCGAAGCATGCGAAGGTATCGTGACTCCGATCGATCCAGTGAGCGCCTGACGTCGCCCGCTTGACGAACTGACGGACGGTACCCGGCGCGTGCCGCGCCATCGAAGTTCTCGCGAAATGGAATTCACAATGGGCGAAACGCTTCTGCAGACCACCGTCGTCGGCTCCTATCCCCAGCCGGACTGGCTGGTCGATCGCGAGATGCTGAGCAAGGGCGTGCCACGCACCCGCGTGAAGGACATGTGGCGCATCTCCGAGCCCTGGCTCGAGCAGGCCCAGGACGACGCCACCCTGCTCGCCATCCGCGACATGGAGCGCGCCGGGATCGACGTCATCACCGACGGCGAGATGCGGCGCGAGAGCTACTCCAACCGGTTCGCGACGGCGCTGGAAGGCATCGACGACGAGAATCCCGCAGAGATCGTGAACCGCACCGGCAACCGCACGCCTGTGCCCCGGGTCGTGGGCAGAATCCGGCGAACCGGACCGGTCGAGCTGCGCGACATGCAGTTCCTGCGGGCCAACACCGAGCGGCTGGCCAAGATCACCCTGCCCGGCCCGTTCACGATGAGCCAGCAGGTCAAGGACGAGTTCTACAAGGATGCCGAGGCGATGTGCATGGACTATGCCGCCGCGGTGAACGAGGAGGCTCACGAACTGGTCAAGGCCGGCGCCGACGTGATCCAGCTCGACGAGCCGTGGTTGCGCAACAACCCCGAGGAAGCCAAGCGCTACGCGGTGAAGGCGATCAACCGGGCGCTGGAGGGCATCACCGTGCCGACCGTCATCCACCTCTGCTTCGGCTATGCCGCCGTGGTGACCGGCCTCAAGCCCACCGGCTATTCCTTCCTGCCCCAGCTTTCGGACACGATCGCCCAGCAGATCTCGATCGAATCGGCCCAGCCCAAGCTCGACCTCGGCGTGCTGAAGGACCTGGCGCCCAAGAAGGTGATGCTGGGCGTGATCGACCTCAGCGACCCCGAGGTCGAGACGCCGGAGAAGGTCGCCGAGCGCATCCGTGCCGGCCTGAAGCATATTGGCCCGGACAAGCTCCTGCCCGCCCCCGATTGCGGGATGAAGTACCTGCCGCGCGCCACCGCATTCGGAAAGCTCAAGGCCCTGAGCGAAGGCGCCGCGATCGTGCGTCGGGAGCTGGCTTAGATCGTTTGACCTCTCAGAATGGCAGGCCGACATAGTTCTCGGCGAACACCGTCTGGCCGGCCGGCGAGGACAGCAGATAGTCGATCTCGGCCCGCTGCATCTGCTCGGCGAAGCTCCCCTCCGGATGCACCTTGTGCATCAGCAGGGTGAGCCACCATGAGAAGCGCTCGGCCTTCCACACGCGCGCCGAGGCCTGGTCGCTGTAGGCGCCGAGCAGCGTGCCGTCGTTGCGGGCGTAGTGCGAGACCAGCGCCCGCGACAGATAATGGATGTCGGAGGCTGCCAGATTGAGGCCCTTCGCACCGGTCGGCGGCACGATGTGGGCGGCGTCGCCGGCGAGGAACAGCCGGCCGTGTCGCATCGGCAGGCACACGAAGCTGTGCAGTCCCGTGATGCTCTTCTCGAGCGCGGGTCCCGTCGTGACATTCGGCGCGACGTCCGGGCCGAGGCGCCGCTTCAGCTCGTCCCACAGCCGGTCGTCGGGCCAGTCCTCCAGCCTCTCATGCCGGCCGCACTGGATGTAGTAGCGGCTTCTCGTATGGGACCGCATCGAGGCCAGTGCGAAGCCGCGCGGATGACTGGCGTAGATCAGCTCCTCACTGCACGGCGGCACGTCGGCCAGGATACCCAGCCAGCTGAACGGGTAGTCCTGCTCGTAGATGCGGAGGTTCGACGCTGGCAGCGAGGCACGGCTCACGCCCCGAAAGCCGTCGCAGCCGGCGATGAAATCGCAGGCCAGTTCCTGCTCGATGCCGTCGGCTCGGTAGGTCAGCCGCGGCCGATCCGTCCCGAGGTCATGCAGGGTGACGTCCGCCGCCTCCCAGACGATCGGTCCATCGCCGGCGAGGCGCGCCGCGATCAGATCCTGCACCACCTCACTCTGGCCGTAGACCGTGATGGTCTTGCCCGCCAGCCCGGCCAGGTCGATGCGGAAGCGCCCGCCGTTCACTCCGAGTTCGACCCCCTCGTGGACCAACCCCTCGCGGTGCAGGCGTTCAGCGACGCCAGCCTCTTCCAGGAGCTTGACAGTGCCGTGCTCCAGAACGCCGGCTCGGATTCGGGCCTCGACGTAAGCACGCGACCTATCCTCGAGGATGACGCTCTCGATCCCGTTCAATTTCAGCAACCGCGCGAGCAGCAGTCCTGCCGGTCCCGCGCCGATGATCCCCACTTGTGTGCGCTGCTGACGTGCCATTCGGATTCTCTTTCCTCGAAGGGATTAGGATGGGACGCCCGGTGTCCCAAGCATAACCGCACCTGCCTTGCCACCCTTACATCTGGGAACTCGACTTGCAGGCGAGGATGCCGTAGTCGCGCCGGCCTGCAATCGGCTCGATCGCCATGGTCTGGGGCGGCTTGACCGACCGCATCCAGGCCTCGACCAGCTGCTTGTTGGAATCAGCGTCGAAGAAGAGGCAGCCGCTGCGCATGCCGGCGACCCTGGCGATCCAGGCCTCCTGCTCCGACCGCAGCCAGAGGCTGTTCTTCGGCGAGGTGATGCCCGAGAGCGACCGCAGCCCGCCGAGGAAATAGGCCGTGTCGGGATGGGCGACGAGATCGTCGAATCTGTAGGATCCCAGCTCGACGGAACGGCCCTTGAGACGGTCGCGCAGCAGGCCGAAAAACTCGTCGGCCTCCGCGAAATCCGGATGGTTCCGAAAGGCCGACTGCGCCCGGGGAAGTGGCGAATAGAGCCCGGCGAGATCGGAAATCTCGCCTCGATGGCTTCGCAGCTCGCCATAGAGATCGAGCACCGCCCCCGAATCGCGCCAGATGCCGGCGAGACCCGCCGCTCTCCGCTCGACCTCGACCCGTCCGGCAATCGCCCCCTCGGCAATGACGGCCAGCGACACGACCATCAGCGCGGTCCGCGCCCGGCCGGGGGCAAGGCAGCGCCAAAGGAAGAGCGGCAGCATCAGCAGGAACAACGGTAGCAGGAACGACGGGCCCGCCAGATGCGACGTGTCGGAACGCAGCAGTGAAAAGAGATGCAATACGAAGGCGCCGACCGCCACGCCGGAGAACTTCCGGCAGAACTCCCGTGTCGCCTCGTCGGCGGATCTCCACCTCCGCCCGAGAAACGCCGCCAGGAAACCGAGCGCCAGCAGCAGAAGCAAGACCAGACCATAGGTGAGGATGAGTTCCCTGAACTCACCCGCGGCCCGCAGATCCGTTTCCAGCCGACCGTCCACGATGTTCCATGTGAACTGCAGACCGAGATTGTCCGACCATATCGAGTTGGAGACCCCGGCCATCACCAGCCCGGACTTTGCGTTCGCGAGCGCCACCACCTCGAGAAGATGCGACGGTCCCACCAGGGCCGAAACGAGGGTCACGAAGGTCAAGCCGCCTGCCAGGACGAACAGGCTCGTGAACCGCGCGAGCCGCTTCGCTGTCATCCCGGACGCGGGGCCGAACAGGGTGAGCGAGAAGAAGAGGACGAGAAGTCCGCCGCTCAGGTTCTCCTGGCTGAGGAAACCGCCCAGCCCCCAAAGCACCCCTGCCAGGGCAGCCGTCGTCCCGCCACGTCGCGTCGTCCCTGCGCCCAGAAGAAACCAGGCCAGCCAAAGCGAGAGGATGGGAATCACCAGCCATCGCGTTAGCACCGCCCATCCCGCCAGATCGATCCGCTCGGTGGGGCTCGGCCAAAGGACCCAGCCAAGGAGCCCGGCCACCGCCCAGCCAAAGCCCAGGAACTGCTGCACGAGGACGAAGAAGAGGATGACGCAGATGACGTTGAGCAGGAGGTTGGCGGCAAGGAAGCCGTGGTTGCTGAAATGCACGAAGTCCGTGAGACCCCACAGCAGCAGTTGATTGCCGGGTCCATACTGGGTCTGCGCCTCGAGATAGGGAATCGCGCCGAGCCGGATCTGCTGCAGCGCACTCAAGTGAACGTGTGCGTGGACGTCGTAGAACCTCGCCAGGCCGTCACCGGCAACGACGTCGGCGCCGCGCAGCGCCGGGAGCCCGAGCCAGCAAAAGGCAAGCACGGCGATGCCGAGCGCGCCCACCAACCGCAGAGGCCAACGCGACGACGTGATGGCCGGCGACGGGCGAACGGCCGGCGGTGCGCCATGGACGAAAGCCACCCAGAGCCAGTGGAAGGCGATGAAGGCCGCAATGCCGAGATAGGCGAAGATCAGGGGCCGTTTGTCCATCCGGCCCCACTCGATGACTTCGTCCTGTGGCGAGATGGCGCCTGCGGGTGTCAATGCCAGATAGCAATAGCCCGCGACGGCGCCGAGCAGCCCCACCGCGTAGAGCACTGAACCAGGTCCTTCCCCGCGCCGTCTCGCCATCTGATGGACAAGGGCCAGGGCCACGACCGCCGTCGGGAGAGCGGCGAGCAGAAAGCCAGATCTCGACTCGAGGATTGCGACCTCGAGAATCAGCAGCGCCGCCGCGGCGAGGCAGATCAGACCCTGGCTCGCCGTCACGGCCGGGCCGTGGCCAGAAGGAGATTGCCGATCCCGAAATGGTTCACGCCGGTCTCGAGGGCGTGCAATGCGTTGGCCGCCCCCAGGCCGAACGCGGCGGCAAAGGGCGCGAGGCCCAGGGCCGTCCTGACCGAGACATCGCCATAGCCGGCAGACGAGAGATGGGCGGCGAGCAGGCCGCGCCGGTACTTGTTGATATGCTGCTCGATGTAATCCACCGGCGACAGGGCGTTGACGCCGAGTTCGATGAGCGGCCAGAGCGACCGGTAGTTGGGCGTCGTCACGACGAGCACGCCGCCTGGTGCCAGCAGCGCCCGCGCCTCGGACAGCAGGCGGATCGCCGCCTCCGGCGTCAGGTGCTCGATCAGTTCGACCACCGTCACCGCATCGAAGCGCTGCCCGGCCTCGCACAGACCGGCCAGCGACCCGGTGGAAAAGCGGTGTGCCGAACTTCCGTAGGTCCGGGTCGCGTACTCGATCTGCGCGGCGCTGATGTCGATGCCGAGTGCCTCGACGCCCGGCAGATAGTTGCCGATGAAGGTGCCGGGGCCACAGCCGATGTCGAGCACCCGGCGAGGACTACCCAGGAGAGCCGCGACCGTCCGGAACTTCAGGTCGTGCCAGCAATAGCGTACGCCGAATTTCCGCCGATAGACCTTGTCGTAGAATCCCGCCGGGATCCTGGTTTCATAGTCGTAGACGGCTTCTTCCATCGCTGCTTGTCAGGGTCTCGTGGCCGCATAAAGACGGCTGCAAGACCATCAGCCTGCAAGCCCATCGGGAACGTCTTGGACCTCGGCAGGTGAAGTGGCAAGAGCCGGTCAGCGGGCAAGCCGTCCCTTGAGCACCGTGCCGGCATAAGCGCCCGTCGCCTCCCCGTTCTCGAACGCCAGGGCGCCGTTCACCAGGGTCGCCCGGATCCCCTCCGCCTTCTGGACGAGGCGGCGGGCGCCACCCGGCAGGTCGCGTTCGACCGTCGGCAACGTCGGCCGGATGTGATCCTCCTCGAACAGGACGAGATCGGCTCGATAACCTTTGCGGACGAGGCCCCGGTCGGCGAGGTCCCAGGCCAGGGCATTGTCGCGGGTGAGCTTCTTCACCGCCTCCTCGAGCGTGAAGGCACCGCGTTTGCGCACCCAGTAGCTGAGCAGATGCGTCTGCAGCGACGAACCCATCTCCTGGGCGACATGGGCACCGGAATCGGAGAAGGTCGCCAGCGTGCGGTCGTGCTTCAGGATGCCGAGCACGTCGTCCGGCGATTCGTTGACCAGCGGCTGGACGTAGACCTGGTTCTCGTTGGCCAGAGACAGGTCGATCATGACCTCGACCGGATGCTGCCCGCGCGCCCGGGCGAGCTGCTCGACCGTGGGATCGTCCCAGTCGACGCCGGTCATCGCGAAAAGGTTGGCGTAATCGGGCTTGCGTGGATCCGTGGTCGCCGCCCCTCCACCCTGGAAGACGTTGTCGCGCGGCTTCATCCGGCTTTCCGCCGCCACCAGTTCGCGCCGCACCGCGGGATCGGCCAGCCGCCGCTTCTGCTCCTCCATCGGCAGGTCGCGGACCGTGCGCCACGCCGGCAGCACGTCGAACGGCAGGTAGGACTTGAGCGAGAAGATCGCGTTGATCGACCTGGTCGTGCCCTGGCCGAACATGCGGCCTCCGGCGGCCACGGTCTCGTCGATGTAACGCGTCTGGTAGGCCCAGCCGGTCGGATCGTCGCCCTGCTTGGTGGCCAGCACGCCGAACATGACCGGGCGCCTGTAGGCGAGCGCCAGCTCGCGCAGCCGCGCGAGGAAGGCGCGGTGCGCCGGCCCGCTTGCAACGTCCGGGCCCACCTGGAAGATCCCGGCATCAAGTTCGGCCATGGCTGCCACGATGCGGTCGATCTCCTCCCACTCGGCGATGCGGCTGGCGACCGGCGTGTTGTCCGGCGTCACGTGCGTGGAGGCGCGCGAGCTGGAAAAGCCCATGGCCCCGGCGCGCAGCGCCTCCTTCACGAGGTCGGCCATGCGGACCATCTCGTCCTCGGTCGCCTTCTCGGTAAAGGCACGCTTGCCCATCGCGTACATGCGCAGCGCCGAATGGCCGATATACATGCCGTAGTTGATCGCCTTGGGCAGGCGCTCCACGGTGGCGAGATATTCGGGGAAGGTCTCCCAGGTCCAGTCGATGCCGGCGGCCATCGCCTCGGTCGGGATATCCTCGACCGCCGAGAGGCAGCGCGCATAGAGGTCGCGATCCTCGGGCTTGCAGGGCGCCAGCGCGAAGCCGCAATTGCTCATCACCACCGACGTGACGCCATGCCAGCAGGAACAGCTGCCCAGCGGATCCCAGGCGACCTGGGCGTCCATGTGGGTGTGACCGTCAATGAAGCCCGGCGAGACGATCAGCCCGTCGGCGTCGATCGTGCGCGAAGCCGCGGATGTTATCCGCCCGACCTCGGCGATCATTCCATCCTTGATGCCGACATCGGCCGTGAACCGGGCGGCACCGGAGCCGTCGACGACCGTGCCGCCGCGTATGACGAGATCGTGGGTCATCACAGCCGATCCTTCTTCTCGACGATTTTCCAGTAGGTGTCCTTGGCCGCGATCTTCCCGTCGCGGAACGTATAGATGTCGCAGCCCTGGTAGTTCAGGTCCTCACCATCGGCGCCCTTGCCCTTCACCGTCCAGACCGAGATCGCCCGGTTGCCGGCGTAGATGTACTCCTTGTGGTCCCAGCGCATGTCAGGAATCACCTTGAAGCGCTCGGCAAGCGTCCTGCGGATCGTCTCCTTGCCCGCGAGCGTGCGGCCGACCGGTTCGGGGCCGCGCGCCAGCCAGAAGGTGGCATCGTCGGTAAAGTGGGAAACGATGCAATCGACGTCGCGGCTGTTGAAGGCGGCGGAGATCGCCTTCATGAGCTCAGGCGTGGCGATGTCGCGATCGTCGGTGGCATCCGCGGCTGCAACGTCCGGCATACGAAACCTCCCTTGCTGCTTTTGCCGACGATTGCAGGCTTCTCCGCTTCCGGCAAGCGGACGGACACAACCGTCCGTAACCGTGCTAGCGTGGCCGCAATAAACGGGGAAACGCCAAGTGTACGACTACATCATCGTCGGCGGCGGGTCGGCAGGCTCGGTCATGGCCAATCGGTTGTCCGCCCGCAGCGCCAACAAGGTGCTGCTCTGCGAAGCCGGTCCGGACACGCCGCCTGGACAGGAGCCGAAGGAAATCGCCGACAGCTATTCGGGCACAGCCTACTTCGATCCGCGTTTCCACTGGACCGACCTCAAGGTCCATACACAGGTCGTCAGCCACAACAATCCGCAGGAGAACCGCCCGCCTCTGCGCAAGTACGAGCAGGCCCGCGTGCTGGGCGGCGGCTCGTCGATCAACGGCCAGATGGCGAACCGCGGCGCACCGACCGACTACGCCGAATGGGAGAGTCGCGGTGCGGCCGGCTGGGGCTGGAACGATGTCCTGCCGTATTTCAAGAAGGTCGAGCGCGACCTCGATTTCGATGGGCCGCTGCATGGCAAGGACGGCCGGATCCCGGTGCGCCGCATCCCGCGCGAGAAGTGGGCGGGCCACGCCCAGGCGGTCGGCCGCGCCTTCGAGGAGAAGGGCTTCAAGTACCTGCCCGACCAGAACGGAGAGTTCGTCGACGGCTATTTCCCGGTCACCCATTCGAATGCCGAGGAGCGGCGTGTCTCGGCCGCGATGGGCTATCTCGACGCCGAGACCCGCAAGCGCCCCAACCTGACGATCTCGACCGACACGCAGGTCATGTCGCTGCTGCTCGAGGGCACGCGCTGCGTCGGAGTCACCGCCCGGGTCGCCGGCCAGGAGCAGGAATTCCGCGCCCGCGAGGTGATCCTGTCGAGCGGCGCCATCCATTCGCCGGCGCACCTGATGCGGGCCGGCATCGGTCCGGTCGGGCAACTCGCCGACCTCGGCATTCCGGTCGTGTCCGCCCTGCCCGGCGTCGGCCAGCGGCTGATGGACCATCCCTCGATCGCGCTGTCGTCGTTCATCAAGCGCAGCGCCCGCCTGCGCGAGCACACGCGGCGGCACATCCATGTCGGGCTGCGCTACTCGTCCAACCTGCCCGGCGTCCCCAAGGGCGACATGTTTGTGGCCGTGGCCAGCAAGTCGGCCTGGCACGCTGTGGGCGAACAGATCGGCTCGCTGCTGACCTTCATCAACAAGACCTATTCCGAGACCGGCCAGGTCAAGCTCACCACGCGGGATTGGCGCAGCGAGCCGCTCGTCGAGTTCAATCTCCTGTCCGACAAACGCGACCTCGACCGCCTGATGAGCGGCTTCAAGCTGATGGCCGCGGTGCAAATGACCGATGCGCTGCGCCAGGTCACCGACGCCCCCTTCCCGACCTCCTACAGCGACCGGGTACGCCAGATCGGTGTGGTCAACACCAAGAACAAGTGGCTGACCCGGCTGGTCGCGACGATGCTCGATGGCCCTGCCGCCCTGCGCCGCTACATGATCGACAAGTACGTGGTCGAGGGCTTCACCTTCGACCAGGTACTGAATGACGACGACGCGCTCGAGGCTTTCGTGCGCAAGGCGGCGATCGGCGTGTGGCACGCCTCCTGTACCTGCCGCATGGGCCGCAACGACGATCCGATGGCCGTTGTCGACACCCAGGGACGCGTGCGCGGCGTGCAGGGGCTGCGCGTGGTCGACGCCTCGATCTTCCCGGTGGTGCCTTGCGCCAACACCAATTTCCCCACTCTGATGACGGCCGAGAAGATCTCGGAAGCCGTCCTCGCCGGACACTGAGGAGCAGTCGCATGTCGGTCGTGCTGGGCAGCGGCGAGCACCGCTATCGGGTGGTTGAGAACTGGGCGAAGCTGCCGGACGGCTGGGAGTTCCGTGACGTCGCCGCCGTCGCCTGCGACAGCAAGGACCGCGTCTATGTCTTCAACCGCGGCGAACATCCGATGATGGTGTTCGACAGGGACGGCAATTTCCTGCGCTCCTGGGGCGAAGGCCTGTTCAACCGGGCCCACGGCATTCATATCGACAGCGACGATAACCTCTATTGTACCGACGACGGCGACCACACGGTCCGCAAGGTCACGACCGACGGCAAGGTCCTCATGACCATTGGTGTACCTGACCAGCCCGCACCCTTCCTGAGCGGCAGGCCGTTCAACCGCTGCACCCACACCGCCCTCTCGCCCAAGGGCGAGATCTACGTCTCGGACGGCTACGGCAACAGCCGCGTTCACAAGTACTCGCCCAACGGCAAGCACCTGACCTGCTGGGGCACGACCGGGACCGATCCCGGCGAATTCAACATCCCTCACAACATCGCCGCCGACGCCGACGGCTGGGTCTATGTCGCCGACCGCGAGAACCATCGCGTGCAGGTGTTCGACGGCAACGGCAAGTACGAGACGCAGTGGAACAACATGCACCGGCCTTGCGCGCTCTATTGCTGCGGCGGCGCGAAGAACCCGACCTTCATCATCGGCGAGCTGGGTCCCGGCATGCCGGTGAACAGCAAGCACACCAATCTCGGCCCCCGTCTGTCGATCGTCGACGGCAAGGGAAAGACGCTGGCCCGGCTGGGCGGCCAGGAAGGGCCCGGCGAGCAGGCCGGTCGGTTCCTCTCGCCCCATGGGCTGGCCGTCGATTCGCGCGGCGCCATCTATGTCGGCGAGGTGAGCTACACCAACTGGCCGAGCACCTTCCCCGGCACTCCGGTGCCAAAACACCTGCGCTCGTTGCAGAAACTCGAGAAAGTCATCTGAGGAGATCTTGTTATGGTTGAACGCGTACTCGTCGTCGGGCCCAAGGACACCCTGTCCATGGTCGATGACCTCGCCCCCAAGGGCTACGAAATCGTCAAGGCGCTGCACAATTCGCCGGAGCAAAAGGCCGCCCTGCCCGGCACCCATTATTTCGTGGGCTTCATTCAGCAGTATGTGACGCCGCAGCTCTTCAAGGATGCGCCGAACCTCAAGCTCATCCAGATGCTGAGCGCCGGCTACGATCGCGCCGACCTCGCAGCGGCACGCGCGAGCGGCGTGCCGCTCTGCGCCAATGGCGGCGCCAACTCGGTCGCCGTCTCCGAGCACGCGATGCTGCTGATGCTGGCAGTCTCGCGCCGGCTGATCACCCAGCACACCAATGTCACGGCCGGGCGCTGGCACGGCAATTCGCCGCCGACCGTACATGAGGTGCGCAACCGCGTGCTGGGCATCATCGGCCTCGGCACGATCGGCAAGAAGGTCGCCAAGCTGGCGCTCGCCTTCGGCATGACCGTCCACTACTACGACATCGCCCGCCTCAAGGAGGAAGAGGAAGACGCGCTGGGCGTCCGCTTCCGCCTGCTGCCCGAGATCCTGAAGCACTCGGACATCGTCTCCCTGCACGTGCCGCTGAACGACTCGACGCGGCACATGATCGGCAAGGACGAACTCGCGGCCATGAAGAAGTCGGCGATCATCGTGAACACGTCGCGCGGGCCCGTCATCGACGAGAAGGCGATGATCGCGGCGCTTTCGGCCGGCAACCTGTTCGGCGCCGGCCTCGACGTGTTCGACGAGGAGCCGACCCCGCCGGACAACCCTCTCCTGAAACTCGACAACGTCGTCCTCACCGCGCACCTCGCCGGCCCTACGTTCGAGAGCAACATCACGCGCCTCCGCAACGGTTTCGACAACGTCCAGAGGGTTGCCCGCGGCGAACCCGCGCTCTGGGTGGTGCCTGAATTGCTGGAGCCGAAATGAGCGGAATTGCCCGCAGAGCACTCCTGGGAGCGGCGCTTGCCGCTCCCTTCCTCGCCCGCGAGGGCTTTGCCCAAGGCGACTGACCCAAGGGTCCGGTCCGCTGGGTCGTCGCCCGTCGCCGCTGGCCGTGCCCGCGTGCTGGCGGTCACCAGCCTGAAGCGGTCCGTGGCACTCCCGGACGTGCCGACCCTCGCCGAGAGTGGCTATCCGGATTTCGACCTGAATGACTGGAACGGCCTTTTTGCCGCCACCGGCATCCCGCCCGCCCTCGTCGACCGCATGCAGGCCGTCGTGGCCGAGGCCATCAAGGACCCCAAGGTCAGGGAACGGCTCGACCCGACCGGCGCCGATCTGGTCGCCAACACGCCGGTCTAGTTCAGGACCTGGATCGCCGGCCAGCGCGAGCTGCTCGGGAAGCTGGCCGCCGAAGCCGGCATTAAGCTTCAGTAAGGCAAAATTGGAGTCGGCCGCCTCTGCCGGCTACGGCGCCCAGAGCGAAACGACCGCCCGATGACCTCAATGAGGGGGTCCAGACGAAATAAACGAAATAAACGAAATAACCGGCGCCTGGAGGAGGTCCCGGGGCGAGTGGTATCCATATACCGCGATGCCGCCGCCCGGCGGGTAGCGCTCGAACCTGGGGTCACACGGCTCTAGGTGTGGAGCCTCAACAGGTTGTCCTCGGCGAGGGCCAGTCTGCTGATGGGTGTTTTACCCTTGATGCCGGCGTGCGGTCGATGCCAGTTATAGCGATGGATCCAGAAGGGTAGCTCTTGGGCACGCTGGTCTGAAGTGTCGT
>NZ_JAUSBN010000033.1 GCF_030651995.1 Reyranella sp. | reverse complement strand
GTAGATCTCGTCGACCTCGACATAGAGCGGGAAGGTCACGTCGTGGCGCAGCAGCTCGAAGCGCCGGTTGTCGAGGCAGGCCGCGAGGTTGGCCTTGCTGCCCGTGAAATAGTTGTCGACGCAGAGCACGTCGTGGCCCGCCTCGAGCAGCCGCTCGCAGAGATGCGAGCCGAGGAACCCCGCACCGCCCGTAACCAGAATACGCTTGCCCATGGACCCCCTTGGAAACGCCCGAGTTTGCGAGGCGACACTAGGCGATCAAGCTCTTGAATTCACGCCAAAACCACCGAAGGATGACGCTGCCCGGCCACGGAGAAGACGGGCCAAAATCGCGGGGGAAATGTCCTATGAGCATCGAGATGGTCGGCCTGGCCGACATTGCACGCGCCCATGGCGCGGCACGGCCGGACACGGTGGCGATCGTCCATGAAGGCCGGGCCACGACCTACGGCGCCCTCGATCGCGCCTCGAGCCGCATCGCCAACGGCCTCATCGCCGAGGGTATCAAGCCGCAGGTCCGGGTCGCCCATCTCGACAAGAGCAGTGACGTCTTTTTCGAGCTGCTGTTTGGCACAGCCAAGGCCGGTGCCGTGATGGTTTCGGTGAACTGGCGGCTCGCGCCCCGGGAGGTGCTGCAGATCGTCAACGATGCCGAGGCGGAGATCCTGTTCGTGGGCGAGGAATATTTCCCGGTCGTCGAGAAGATCCGCGACCAGCTGTCGACCGTGCGCAGGATCGTGACATTGGGCCCACGCCACGACGATTGGCAGGCCTTCGGCGAGTGGCGTGACCGCCACCCCGACACCGATCCTCGCCTGCCCGCCCGCCCCCAGGACACGGCCGTGCAGTTCTACACCAGCGGCACCACGGGCCTGCCCAAGGGAGCCGAGCTCACCAACGCCAACTTCGCCTTCATGTTCGAGCAATGGACAAGAAGCTGGCTGCTGAAACCCGGCACCCAGAACATCGTCTGCCTGCCGATGTTCCATATCGGCGGCGCAGGCTGGGCGATCGCCGGCCTCTTCGCCGGCGCCACCAACCACGTGGTGCGCGAGTTCGTCCCCGCCCGCGTGCTCGAAATCATCGAGCGGGACCGGATCGAGGTGATGCTGCTGGTGCCGGCCATGATCCTCTTCCTGGTGCAGGCACCGCAGATCCGCGAGACGGACCTGTCCAGCCTGCGCCTGATCGTCTATGGCGCCGCTCCCATTCCGGCGGACCTGTTGAAACAGGCGATGGCGACCTTCGGGTGCGGCTTCCAGCAGGTCTACGGCCTCACCGAGACGACGGGCGCCATCACCCTGCTCCCACCCGAGGATCACGATCCGTCTGACGCAAAAAAACTCCTGTCCTGCGGCTATGCGCAGGTCGGTGTCGAACTGCGCATCGTCGACGATACCGGAGCGGACGTGCCCGCCGGCGCGGTCGGCGAGATCGCGATCCGTTCGCCGCAGGTCATGCGCGGTTACTGGCGCCTGGCCGACGCCACCAAACGTGCGATCCAGGGCGACTGGTTCTTCACCGGCGACGCGGGCTACCTCGACGAAAAGGGCTACCTCTTCATCTACGACCGCGTGAAGGACATGATCGTGTCGGGCGGCGAGAACATCTACCCGGCCGAGGTCGAAAGCGCGCTGTTCGGCCACCCCGACGTCGCCGACGTGGCGGTGATCGGCGTCCCCGACGAGCGCTGGGGCGAGGCCGTCAAGGCGGTCGTGGTGCGCAAGCCCGGCGTGGACACGTCGCCCGCCGATCTGATCGGCTGGGCGCGGGAACGCATCGCTGGTTACAAGCTGCCCAAGTCGGTCGACTTCATCGACGCCCTGCCGCGCAATCCGACCGGCAAGATCCTGAAGCGGGAATTGCGCAAGCCCTACTGGGAAGGCCGGCAGCGCAACATCAACTGACCATCCCCAAGTGACCGCCCTGCGGACCCGATCGCAAACGCGCCTCGAATTCCCAACGCCACGGTTCTAGAACAGTCCCATGTCCAATCTGCCCGACAATCTCACGCCCGTCCGCCCGGCCCACGTCTTCGACGAAGTCCGCCTCGCCGACTACATGAAGGCCAACGTCGAAGGCTATCGCGGCCCGATCAGCATCCTCCAGTTCGAGGGCGGGCAGAGCAATCCGACGTTCCACGTCACCGACGGCGCCGGGACCCAGTATGTCCTGCGCAAGAAGCCGCCGGGCAAGCTGCTGCCGTCGGCCCACCAGGTCGACCGCGAGTATCGCGTGATCAAGGCGCTGGCGGACCATACCGACGTGCCGGTGCCCAAGCCCTACGCGCTCTGCCAGGACGATTCGGTGATCGGCACGGCCTTCTACATCATGCAGTTCCTGCCGGGCCGCGTCTTCGCCGACGTCAGGATGCCCGACGTCTCACCGGCAGACCGCGGCAAGATTTTCGACTCGATGAACGACGTGCTGGCACGCCTGCACACTGTCGACTATCGCGCCGTCGGCCTCGGCGACTATGGCCGCGAAGGCCAGTACATCCAGCGCCAGCTCGCGCGCTGGTCGAGCCAGTACGACCTCGCCCGCACCGAAGACATCGAATCGATGGAAGCCCTGAAGAAGTGGCTGCCGGAGAACATCCCGCCGGGCGACGAGACACGGATCAATCACGGCGACTATCGCCTCGGCAACACGATCGTGCATCCGACGGAGCCGCGCGTCATCGCCGTGCTCGACTGGGAACTCTCGACGCTCGGCCATCCGCTGGCCGACCTCGGCTACAACTGCATGATGTATCATTTCGGCGAGGGCTTCGGGGCGTCCGGCGGCTATGCCGGCCAGGATCTCAAGGCCTTCGGCATCCCGACCGAGCAGGAATATCTCGCCGCCTACGCCCGCCGCACCGGCCGCACGGAAGTGCCGGCCTGGAACTTCTACCTCGCCTTTTCGCTGTTCCGCCTCGCTGCCATCGTGCAGGGCGTCTACAAGCGCGGCCTCGACGGCAATGCCTCGTCGGAGACGGCGACCAAGTACGGCAATCGCGCCCGCGCCATGGCCGATCTCGCCTGGTCGATGGTCGAGAAGCGCGCCTGAACGCGCTTCGCCTTCCTATTCGTCGGTATAGGGAACCATCGACGCGTCCTGGCCCCGTGGGCAATTGGCGCTGTCGATAACCGCGTTGGCCGGGTTGCGAAAGCGCGCGATGTCATAGGGCGCGGAATCGCTCGGGACCTGCGGCGGAGGCGTCCGGAGCGTCCAGGACACCAGCTGCTTGATCACGCTGCCCAAGGCCTGGTCGAAGGCCTCGACGACCTTCGGTACCTTGTCGGCGCGCGCCCGGACGCAGCGCTCGAACGAGGCGACGCCGATGATCTGGCGGTCGGGCATGCGCACCAGCTTGGCGATGATGCGGACCTTAACGATCGGCGGCTGGCCGTAGAAGTACATCGCCTCGAAATTGCGCAGGTCGGGCTGCAGCACGTAGTTGGCGCGCAGGGCAATCGATTCGCGGGAAACAGCCACGATTTTACGGGTGTTCTCGAAGGAATCGACGATGCGGGTCTGCACCATCAGAGGCGCCCGGTCCGTCCACGCCACCTTGGCATAGTAGTCCGTCGAGGTCGGCGTCATCGCGATGGCGATGCGACCGGTATTGAGGCTGGCCGCCGCGACCGGCGCCTCGACCGCGAGTTGCCAATAGACCGAGGGCAGGTCGGCATCGAAGGTGCTCTTCGGCGAGATGGTATAGAGATCGGTCGGATCGCCCACCGAATCCACGGCACTGACGAACGAGCAACCTGACACGAGGGCAACAGCGGCCGCGCAGGCGGCCAGGCAACGGATCATTTCGGCGTATATCCCTGCTTGCCGCTGAACACGAAGTTGGCCGGGTCGCGCTCCAGCCGTGTGGCGATGACGTTCAGATTGGCGGTGAGCTGGCGCAGGTCGCGCAGGGCCAGCGAGAACTCTGTGAGGCCGGTTTCGGTGAAATTCTTGATCGGGCGACTGTTGTCCGTGACCAACTTGTTCAGCTGGCTGGCGGCGGAATTTATGTTGCTCAGGGCCGCACGGGTCTCGTTGAGCGTCTTGCGCAGCTCGCCCGGATCCTTGCCGGCCAGCGCCTTGCGGGTCTCGGCATCCTGCGGGCCGATCTCCTGGGCGATCAGCGTGATCGACTCCGAGAGGTCGTTGAGCTTGGCGAAGGTCTTGCGGAATTCGGCCACGGCCTGAGGCAGCTCCGCCAGGGTGGTCTGGATGGCAGTATCGGACTTGGCAAAGGCGTTGGTTGCCGTCTGAAGGTTGCGCAGCGTGTCGGTGACGGCGCCGATGTTGTCGGGGCTCAGCAGGTCGTTCAGGCGGTCAACCGTCGTGCTGGCCTTGGTCAGCAGCTCCTGCGCCGACGTCGAGGTCGCCTGCAGGAACGAGGCGCCCTCGCGAATCTCGGGGTAGGGCTTTTCGCCCAGCTTCTTCTTGGGCTTGACCTGATCGACGTCGAGACGCCCCACGATCTGGATGAACGGCGAGCCGGCAATGAACGGCTTCTCGAAGACGGCATAGGACCGATCGCGAATGTCGATCGACCAGTCGACCGCCACCGTGACCTCGATCTTCTCCGTGAGGCGCTCCCGGCCGGTCGAGCGCTGCGTATCGACCCGGGACGTGAGCTGGATGTCCGCCACGCGCCCCACCCGCAAACCGCGATAGAAGACCGGCGAATCCTTCGTCAGCCCCTGCACGTCACCCGAGAAGAGAATGTCGTAGTAGGCATACGACGTGCGATCACCCGCGCGCAGCTTCCAGATGACGAATCCGGCCAAGGCGGCGACGAACAGGATCATCGCCGCGCCAATCAGCACGTAGGGCGATTTTCTTTCCATCCGATACTACTTCTGCTCCCGCCGCGCGGCGCGCCCTCGCGGCCCATGGAAATATTCCCGAACCCAGGGATGGTCGTATTCCAGCAACTCCGCCATCGTACCCACCACGACGCGCTTGTCGAGAAGGACTGCAATGCGGTCGCAAATGGCGTTGAGGCTATCTAGGTCGTGCGTGACCATGACCACCGTCAGCCCGAGGTTGCGGCTGAGGCCCTTCACCAGCTCGTCGTAATGGGAAGCGCCGATCGGATCGAGACCTGCGGTGGGCTCGTCCAGGAAGAGGAGTTCCGGATCGAGCGCGAGCGCACGGGCGAGGCTGGCACGTTTGCGCATGCCGCCGGAAAGTTCGGAGGGTTTCTTCTCGCCGGTATCGCTGGGAAGGCCGACCAGAGACACCTTGAGGGCCGCGATCTCGCGCATCGTCTCCTCCTCGAGCCCGGCATGCTCGCGGATCGGCACGATGATGTTCTCGGTGACGCTGAGCGAGGAGAACAGCGCACCGTCCTGAAACTGGACGCCGGTACGGGCCAGCATCTGGCGCTGGGCCTTGCCCTGCAGGGTGCTGGTATCGACCCCCAGCATCTCGATCGTGCCCTCGCGGGCTTTGATCAGCCCGATGATAATCCGCAAGAGCACGGATTTGCCGCTGCCCGAGCCGCCGACCAGGCCGACAATCTCGCCGCGGAATACGTCGAAATCTAGATGATCGTGGATCACCTTGTCGCCGAACTGCGTGCGAATACCGCGCAGGCGCAGCACCACATCGCGCCCGTCCCTGTGATCGACGATCTGGCCGCCTTCAGCCATCAGACGCCGGCGAGCAGGAAGATGACCGAGAAAATCGCGTCGAGCACGATCACGCAGAAGATCGATTCGACCACGGACTTGGTCGTGAGCTGCCCGACGCTCTCGGCGCTGCCGCGAACCTGGAGCCCCTCGAAGCAGCCAATGGTGGCAATCACGAGGCCGAAGACCGGCGCCTTGATCATGCCCGTATAGAAGTGCCATGGGCCGACCGTGTCGCGCAGCCGGTCGAAGAACTGCACGAAAGTGAAGTCGAGATAGATGGTGCAGGCGACCGCGCCGCCCAGCAGGCCCGCCATGTCGCCCCAGAAGGCGAGCAACGGCATCGAGATCAGCAGTGCGGTGATGCGCGGCAGGACCAGCCACTCGATGGGATTGAGGCCGATCGTGCGCATCGCATCGACCTCCTGGTTGACCTGCATCGTGCCGATCTGGGCCGTGAAGGCGCTCCCCGAGCGGCCAGCGACGATGATCGCGGTCAGGAGCGGCCCCAGCTCGCGGAACATGCCGATACCGACCGCCTCGACGGTGAAAATCTCCGCGCCGAACTGGCGAAGCTGCTGGACCCCCTGGTAGGCGATGACCACGCCGATCAGAAAGCAGAGGACGCCGACGATTACGAGGGCACGGATCCAGACCTCGTACATTTGCCGGATGACGGCGTTCGGCCGGAACCGCTTGGGCTGCAGGATGGCTTCGACGAAGACGACCAGGATTTCGCCGAAGAAGGCGCAGAGATTGAGGACCTGCTTGTAGAAGTCGACAGAGCTGCGGCCGATCTCCTCCAGCCACTGCGCCAGCGAGTTGACGCGATGCTCAGCGTGGGCCTCGCACATATTGTCGCGGACCACCTTGAAGAGGGCCGCTTGCGCGTCGTTCTTCGTCTCGACCTCGGCGTCGGGGCCACCGCCCGCAAGCTCCAAAATCTCCAGGGCGCCCGCGGTATCTACCCGCTCGAGGCCGGTCGCATCGACGATGCGCTGGTCCTTGGCGGCGGCCCCCGCCGCCTGTAGCGCCTTCTCGGCCTTCTTGCGGATTCCGCGGACGCTGAACACTGTCCACGTCCCGCCGACTTCCACGACGGGCTTGCCCGCGCGCTCCGTGTAACGAATTGTGGGTTCCGTTTCGGCCATCGGCGAAGATTAGTCGTCGTGCGGGTTCGTGCTGTCAATCTCCGTGCGTTGCCTCGGCGCCTCGCCGCTGTCACGATCCGGCCGGGGGGACCGGATGGGCAAGTGGCCGCGGCTGGACAAGATCGAGATGATCGACGGTCCGATCGACAAGCAGAGTTACGAACGCCAGATCAAGAAGTTGCAGGAACGGCTGCTCGACCTCCAGATCCACGATCTGCGGACGGGCGGCCGGGCGCTGATCTGTCTCGACGGTTGGGACGCCGCCGGCAAGGGCGGCATGATCGAGCGGCTGGTGGCGGGGCTGGAGCCGAAATCGGTGCAGGTCTGGCGCGTTGGTGCGCCGCCCCCCGAAGAGCAGGGCCGGCACTATCTCTGGCGCTTCTGGAACAGGCTGCCCGCCCCCGGAAATTGGGCGATATTCGACCGGACATGGTACGGCCGCGTCCTGGTCGAGCGCATCGAGGGCTTCTGCGAGAAATCCGCCTGGGAGCGCGCCTACCGCGAGATCAACGAATTCGAGCGTCAGCTCGCCGACGATGGCGTGCGGATCGTCAAGCTGCTCGTGCATGTGAGCGCCGAGGAACAGAAGCGGCGGATGATCGAGCGGCTGAGCAAGCCCAGCAAACACTACAAGATCGGCCTCGAGGATTTTCGCAACATCGCCAAGCGCAAGCAGTATCTGGACGCCTACAACGACATGCTGGAACGCACCGACACCGAACATGCCCCCTGGCACGTCGTTGCCAGCGACGAGAAGATGCATGCCCGTCTCGAGGGCCTGAGGATCGTCGCCGACCGGCTGGGCGAAGGCGTCCGGATCGGGGACCATGAGCTGGACCCGAGAATCCTCGAAGCCGCCTACGAAGCCTGGGGATGGCGGCCGGAGAAAAGCGGCAACGGCAAGAAATAGGCCCGTTCCATCAACGGTTCATGCCTGAGGCGGGGGGCTGGCGGGCGACGCGACCAAGCTTGATCTGGCACCGTCGCCGAGACGGGCGGCGATCCACGGCAGCGCCTCACGCATCGCCTCTTCGAATTTCCAGGGCGGATTGATCACGACCAGCCCGCACGCTGCGAGCTTTCCCTCGGGGGTCCGCGGGCCTAGATCGAGTTCCATGCGCAGATAATGCGTCTCCGCCAGCGACTGGATGAAGGCTTCGACGGCCGGCTCGTCCTTGACCGGGTACCAGATTGCATAGCAGCCGGTGGCGAAGCGGCGCAGCCCGTGGCGAACCGCGCGCGCAAGCACCTCGAATTCGTCGGTCGCCTCGAACGGAGGGTCGATCAGCACCAGGGCGCGGCGCTCGACCGGCGGCAGTGTCGACTTGATCGCGTGATAGCCGTCGGCCTGCCGCACCTCGACGGCCTGGTCGCCGGCGAACTCGCGCTTCAGCAGCAACGCCTCCTCGGGATGCTTCTCGCAGGCGATGAAGCGGTCGCCCGGTCGCAGGGCCGCGCGAACCAGTCGCGGCGAGCCGGGATAGCGATGGAGCACACCGCCCGGCGGCCCGAACTTGCGATCGTAGGCTTGGACCGCCGCAAGATAGCGCGCGACGGCGGCCGGCATCCCGGTCCGGCTTTCGGCCATCAGGCGCCCGATGCCGGCCTCCGCCTCGCCGGTACGTCGCGCCTTCGCGCCGGCGAGATCGTAGCCACCGGCGCCGGCATGCGTGTCGAGCACGAACAGCTTCTTGTCCTTGGCCGTCAGCAGGCGCAGGAGTTCGCAGAGCGCGCTGTGCTTCAGCAGGTCGGCGAAATTGCCGGCGTGATAGCCGTGGCGGTAGTTCACGGAAGACTTTCTGGCTCGATTTGAGATGATTCCCCGGGCACGGTATGTGCTTCGGGCGCAGGACACTACAGTTGAGGATCGAAATGGCCAACCACGAGCTGCATTCTTCGCCCGAGACCTGCCATTGGGGCTATTTCGACAGCCAGCTCCCGCCGCAGCTTCGCATCAAGTCGGGCGATACGGCCACGATCCATTGCGTGTCGGGCGCCGCTGAGATCCTGCCGGGCGAGCCCTTCAACGTGCTGCCGGAGCATCGCGAGATCCTCTCCAAGCTGAAGCCGCATATCGGCCGGCACATCCTGACCGGGCCGGTCCACGTCGAGGGCGCCGAGCGCGGCGACGTGCTGGCGGTCGAGGTGCTCGACATCAAGTTCCGCACCAACTGGGGCTGGAACGTGCAGCGCCCGCTGATGGGCACCCTGCCCGAGGACTTCCCCTTCTATCGCCTGACCCACATTCCGATCGATTCCAACCGCGGCGTCTGCACCATGCCGTGGGGCACCGAGATCGAGCTCAAGCCCTTCTTCGGCATCATGGGCGTCGCCCCGCCGCCGGAATGGGGCCAGTGCAGCTCGGTCGAGCCGCGCGCCTTCGGCGGCAACATCGACAACAAGCATTTCCGGGTCGGCACCACGGTCTACTTCCCCGTCTTCGCCGATGGTGGCCTGTTCTCGACCGGCGACGGCCACGGCGTGCAGGGCGACGGCGAGGTCAACCTGACGGCGCTCGAGACCAGCCTGAGCGGCACCTTCAAGTTCACGCTGCACAAGGGCATGAAGCTCAACAATCCGCGCGCCGAGACGGCGACCCACTGGATCACCCACGGTTTCGACCAGGACCTCGACGACGCCGCCAAGGAAGCCCTGCGCGACATGATCCGGCTGATCACCGCCAAGACCGGCCTGAAGCCCGAGGACGCCTATATGCTCTGCAGCCTGCAGGCCGACCTGCACGTCACGCAGACGGTGGACGGCAACAAGGGCATCCACTGCATGATCGAGAAGAAGATCATCGGCGGCTGACGCCGGGAACCGGGTGCGGGCGAGCGGACCATGACGCACATGCAGCTTCTCGACGAGGCGGTCGCCCGTCACAACGATGCCGAATGGTCCCGCCGGGCGCTGGACCTGATCCGCAACGACCAGCGCCGCTCGGCCGACACGCACCTGCTGCGGCTCGACCTGCCGGTGCTCGAGGGGATCGACGTCTATCTCAAGGACGAGTCGACCCATCCGACGGGCAGCCTCAAGCACCGGCTGGCCCGCTCGCTGTTCCTGTACGGGATCTGCAACGGCCGGATCCGGCAGGACACGCCGATCGTCGAAGCCTCGTCGGGGTCGACGGCGATCTCGGAGGCCTACTTCGCCCGCCTCCTGGGCCTGCCCTTCCATGCCGTGATGTCGGCATCGACCTCGGCGGAGAAGATCGCGGAGATCGAACGGCAGCACGGCAAGTGCCACCTGGTTGCCGACGGTCGCGGCATCTACGCCGCCGCCGAGGCCCTAGCGACCGAATTGCGCGGCGTCTATGTCGACCAGTTCACCTATGCCGAGCGGGCCACCGACTGGCGGGGCAACAACAACATCGCCGAATCGATCTTCGAGCAGATGAGCCGCGAGCCCCATCCGGTGCCGACCTGGATCGTCATGAGCGCCGGGACCGGCGGCACCACCGCGACGCTCGGCCGGTACATCCGCTACATGCGTTTTGCCACCCGTCTCTGCGTCGCCGATCCGGAGTTCTCCGCCTTCTTCGAGGCCTTCGCCAAGGGCAACCTCGAGGCGACCTGCGAGCGCGCCTCGCGCATCGAAGGGATCGGGCGGCCCCGGGTCGAGCCCTCGTTCCTGCCGAACATGATCGATCGCATGATGCGGGTGCCCGACGCCCAGTCGCTGGCCGGCATGCGGGTTCTCTCGCGCCTGCTGGGCCGCAAGGTTGGCGGCTCGACCGGCACCAACTTCGTGGCGCTGTGCATCCTCACCTCGCGCATGAAGGCGGAAGGCCGCACGGGCTCCCTGGTCTCGCTGATCTGCGACAGCGGGGAGCGGTACGGAAACACCTACTACAACGACGAATGGGTCGCCGCGCAGGGCCTCGACCTCGAGCCGCACGAGCGCGCGCTCGAAGCCTTCCTCAAGGACGGCGAGGCGATCATCTAGCCTTGCTGCCGGGGGCGCGGTGGCGGCTTCCTGGTCGGTGATTCGGTATCGCGATCTAGGCCGGCTGGGTGTGCGGGACACGGCGCGCGGACGATGGGGCCGGGAAAGCCAGGGCAATGGCGACGGCCGCGAGACCCATGCCGAAAGACGCGATGTAGAGATAGCCGTAACCGTGGAACGTATCGAAGATCCAACCGCCGACCGCAGGCCCCAAGGCCATGCCGAGGCTGGAGATCATGGCGGCGCCGCCGAAAACCGTGCCCATGATGCGCAGGGGGAAGTATTCGCGGGCGATCACGGCGTAGAGGGGCATCACGCCGCCATATGCAACGCCGAACAGGATCGCGACGGCGTAGAACTCCCCGACATCGCGCGTGAAGTAGTAGCTGCCGGCGCCCACGGCCTGGACCATCAACCCGGCGACGACCACCCTCCGAGCGCCGAACCGGTCGCCCAGCAGGCCGAACAGGATGCGGCCGCCGAGCCCCGCCAGCCCCTCGACGCTGTAGATCGTGACCGCCGTCATGGCCGGCAGGCCGCAGGCGAGCGCGTAGCTCACCGTATGGAAGATCGGCCCGGAATGGGCGGCGCAGCAGCAGAAGAAAGTGAGCCCGAGCACGATGAACTGCGGCGAGCGCAGCGCCTGCCCGACCGTCATCCCCTCCCCGCCTTCCGCCGGCATGCCGGGCGATGAGGCCGTCATCTCCGGCGGCCGGCGGACCAGCAGCGCCGCCGGCACCAGCAGCACCCACGCACCGATGGCGATGGTCAACATTGCGGTCCGCCAGTCGTAGGCTGAGATCAGCCACTGCGCGAAAGGCGATATGGTCATGGGCGCGACGCCCATACCCGCGGAGACCAGCGAGACGGCGAGACTGCGGTGGCGGTCGAACCAGCCGGTGACGGTGGCGATCATCGGCGCGAACACCGCGCCAGCGGCGACGCCGACCACGATTCCATAGATGAGCTGGAACTCGAGCAGGCTGGTGGCCCGGCTGGCCAGCGCCAGGCCGAGACCCAGCAGGACCGCGCCCGCGAGAACGACGATGCGCGGGCCGAACCTGTCGCTCAGCGCCCCCCCCACCCGAAGGCCGCGACGCCCATCGTCAGGAAATCGAGCGTCATGGCGCTGGAAATACCGGTGCGCGTCCAGCCCGTCGCCTCGGACATGGGCTGCAGGAAGACCGCCAGCGAGAACAGCGCTCCGATCGCGACACACCCCATCAACGCGCCCGCGCCGACGATCACCCAGCCGTAAGACCGTTCCATCGCGATCCTCCCGAAGCAGGCTTATTGTTAACCATATAGTTAACTATAAGCAAGCCCGGAGGCTAGGGCGCCGGCTCCACGGCAAGTTCGGTGCCGCTCACCGACTTCACCCGCACCTTGGCGCCCTTGACCATGTCCGGGCCGGTCACGCTCCAACTCCCGTCGCCCAGGATGACGCGGCCGCGACCGTTGAGGATAGGCTGGTCGAGCACGATGATCCTGCCGACCAGGGCTTCGCCGCGAGCATTGAGCGTCGAGGTCGGGGGATTGTCGGCATGCTGCAGGCGCCGCAAGGTCCGGCGCAGGCCGACGGCCGAGACGACGGAGATCACCGCGAAGGTCAGGAGCTGCAACTCGATCGACAGGTCGGACACGACCAGCAGGAAAAGGCCCGCGGCGGCCGCCCCGATGGCGAGGAAGAGGAAGACGACGCCCGGCAGCATCATCTCGAAGACGAGCAGCACGGCCGCGACCGCCCACCAGTACCAGAAGACCACCTTGAACATCGCGGATCAGCCCGCGGTGGGAACGGAACCGCGCGGCCGCGTGGCGTCGACGCCCCGTGCCTGAGCTTCCTTGGCGAGCTCGCCGATGCCGGCGATCGAGGCCATCACGCCGGCCGCCTCGACGGGCAGGAAGAACACCTTGGCGTTGGGACTGGAGCCCATCTTCGACAGCGCCTCGACATATTTGGTGCCGAGGAAGTAGTTGGTCGCCTGCACGCCATTGCCGGCGATCGCCTCGGCTACGACGGAGGTCGCCTTGGCCTCCGCCTCCGCCATGCGCTCGCGCGCCTCGGCGTCGCGAAAGGCTGCTTCCCGGCGGCCCTCGGCGGTAAGGATCGCCGACTGCTTCTCGCCTTCCGCTCGTTGGATGCTGGATTCGCGAATACCCTCGGCCTCGAGGATGGTCGCCCGCTTTTCGCGCTCGGCCTTCATCTGACGGCCCATCGCCACCACGATGTCCTCGGGCGGGGCGATGTCCTTGACCTCGATGCGCAGGACCTTGACGCCCCAGGGGCCGGTCGCCTGGTCGATGACCGCGAGCAGCGTGTTGTTGATGTCGTTGCGCTTCGACAGGGCTTCGTCGAGCGCCATGTTGCCCATGACCGAGCGGATGTTGGTCAGCACCAGATTGGTGATGGCCTGGTGGAGGTTCTGGACCTCATAGGCTGCGCGGGCGGCGTCCACCACCTGATAGAAGGCCACGGCATCGACCTGCACGGTGGCATTGTCCTTGGTGATCACCTTCTGCGCCGGAATGTCGAAGACATTCTCCTGCATGTTCATCTTGCGGCCGATCGTATCGATGAAGGGCACGATGAAATGCAGGCCGGGTACCAGCGTGCGCGTGTAGCGGCCGAACCGCTCGACCGTCCAGTTCGTGCCCTGCGTCACCGTCTTGACGCCCGCGAAGACCAGCACGAGCGCCACGAGGACGACGGCCAGCACGAAAATCAGCGCACCCGATATCATTCAGCGTCTCCCCTGGATTGGGGGAGACACTAGCCCAAGGGCGGGCGCAGGACCATCGCACGGCTAGTCGGCGACGGCGAACTCGGTCTCGATGACGGGAACTGCCTTCGACGCCGGCGCGCCCCGCTGATCGGTGGCAAGCCAGCGATCGAGGAAGCCGTTGATCCAGCGGTCGAGCGGCGGATCGTAGAGCGCATGCATGGACAGATGGACACCACGCTGTTGCGCACCCGGCATCTTCAGGCGCTCGGCCGCCTTCAGCGTCCAGATGGTCTTCATCTCGAGTGTCACCTCGGGATGGAACTGAAAGCCGAACGCGTTGGGGCCGCACCGGAAGCCCTGCACGGGATAGCGATCGTTGGTGGCCAGCAACTCGCAGCACTCCGGGATGGTCATGCCCTCACGGTGCCACTGATAGACTTTCATCGGTGACCTGAACCAGGCACGGCCCGCTTCGGTCGGCTCGACGTCGACATAGCCGATCTCGACAACGCCCTCGGGATGCGGGGCGACCCGACCACCGGCGGCCCGCGTCAGGAGCTGGGCGCCCAGGCACAATCCGAGAAAGGGAACGCCGGCGTCGACGACCTTGGGGATCCACTCGAGTTCGCACTTGATGCCGGCCAGAGTGCCGCAATCATTGGCCGACATGGGGCCGCCGAAGACCACCACGCCCGCGTAGTCGGACATGTCCTCGGGCAGATTGCAGCCCAGATTGGGGCAAAGCCTGTGAAGTTCGTAACCGCGCTTCTCAAGCAGTGCGCCGACCCGTCCGGGCCGCGAATGCTCCTGATGCACGACGATGGCGATCTTTTTGGGGCCCATTTCTCTACACTGGCCAGTCGGTACCGTCATGGATTTGCAAGATACGCGCCATGTATGGCAACGACAAGGCGAACAGCTTTCAGGGGGACGAAATGGCGCGCCAGCTCGACTTCTACTTCGATTGTTCCAGCCCGTGGACCTATCTCGCCTTCCACGCGATCCAGCCGCTGGCGCAGGAAGCGCGCGCGGAGATCGTCTGGAAGCCGATCCTGGTCGGCGGCGTCTTCAACGCCGTGAACCAGACCGTCTACGAGAGCCGCGCCAGGCCCAACCCGCTGAAGCAGGCGTATATGCAGAAGGACATGCAGGACTGGGCGCGTCTCTACGGGCTCGCTATCGGGTTCCCGCCGACGGTCTTTCCCGTGAACAGCGTGAAGTGCATGCGCGGCGCCTTCGTGGCCCTCGACGAGGGCAAGCTCGTCGCTTACGCGACCGCGGCCTTCGAGGCCTATTGGGGAGCCGACCGCGACCTGTCCCGGGAAGACGTGCTGGCCGACATCGCCCTGAAGGCCGGCATCGAGCGCCCGCGCTTCTTTGCCGGCATCGAGGCCGATTCCTGCAAGGCGCGGCTGCGCGCGAACACCGAGGAGCTGATCGCCCGCGGCGGTTTCGGCAGCCCGACGATCTTCGTCGGCAACGACATGTTTTTCGGCAACGACCGCATGCCGCTGGTCAGAGCCGCGCTGGAGGCCATCGCCGCATGAGCAAGAACGCCGATCCCGATTTCTGGGCCAAGGCCCGCGCCCACCTGGTGCGCTATGGCGGCGCTTTCTCGCCGCTGATCGCCGAGAGCGCGGCCGGCAACTACTTCACCGATGCCGATGGACGGAAGATCCTCGATTTCACCTCGGGCCAGATGAGCGCCATCCTGGGCCACAGCCACCGGGAAATCGTCGAGGTGGCGCGACGCTATGTCGGCGAACTCGACCATCTCTACTCGACGATCCTGTCACGGCCGGTCGTCGAGCTGGCGGCGCTGATTGCCAAGGTGTCGCCCGGAAAACTCGACCGCGTGCTGCTGGTCTCGACCGGGGGCGAATCGAACGAGGCCGCCCTGCGCATGGCCAAGCTGGTGACCGGCCGTCACGAGATCGTGGCGATGAGCCGGTCCTGGCACGGCGTCACGGGCGGCGCCGCGTCCGCGACCTATTCGTCGAGCCGCAAGGGTTACGGACCGCCGCAACCCGGGGCGCTTGTCCTGCCGGCACCGGACACCTACCGCTCGCGCTTCATCGACGATCGCGGCGTCTATGACTGGCAGGGCGAGCTCGATTTCGGCTTCGAGCTGATCGACCGCCAGTCGAGCGGCGCCCTGGCGGCCTGCATCGTCGAGCCGATCCTGAGTTCGGGCGGTGTGCTGGAGCCGCCGGAAGGCTGGATGGTGGCGCTGGCCGACAAGTGCCGCGAGCGCGACATGCAGCTCATCTTCGACGAGGCGCAGACCGGTCTCGGCCGCACCGGCAGCCTCTTCGCCTGCGAGCGCGACGGCGTGGTGCCGGACTATCTCACCCTCTCCAAGACGCTGGGCGCCGGCCTGCCGCTTGCCGCCATGCTGACGACGCCGGCGATCGAGGACGTGGCCGCCGAGCGCGGCTTCCTGTTCTATACGACGCACGCCTCCGATCCCCTGCCCGCCGCCGTCGGCCTGAAGGTCATCGAGGTCATTCTCCGCGATCGCTTCACGGAGCGCGCGGCAGCTCTCGGCAAGCGACTGAAGGAGGGGCTGCTGGCGCTCCAGCAACGCCATGAGTGCATCGGTGACGTGCGGGGACGCGGCCTGCTGCTCGGGCTGGACCTGGTAAAGGACCGGCGCTCGCGAACCCCCGACCCGGACCTCGCCCAGGAAGTGGCCCGGAACTGCCTGGAGCTGGGGATGATGACCAGCACCGTCCGCGGCGGATTCGGGATTTTCCGCATCGCGCCGCCCCTCACGGTGGCGGAGGCGGAGATCGACCTCGGGTTGGAGATCTTCGACCGTGCGCTCACCAAAGCTTTACACTGAGAACTGAGGGAAATCGGCGCATCTGGTCCCTTAATTGGTATTAGCGTTTGAAACGGGCGGCTAACTGTTGTACCCGCTGGCGGTTTCCGGCCAACGGCGTTTGGAGTTTGCGGATGATCAAGAGGCTTACACAGGCGGCAATTCTCACGGCGGGTCTTCTCGCCTTGGGCGGCTGCACGCTCGGGCAGACGAAGACGGCGGCTGCACCCGTGAAGCCGGCGGCAGCCGACTACCAGGCACCCGTTCCGCCGTCGCCTCCGGCGGGCCAGACCCGGGCGATCTGCTACAATGCGGCAGACCTTTCGATTGTGCGCGCACGCATGGTGCAGCAGGAACTTCAGGTCGTGACGCTGCAGTGTCAGGGTCCCGGCGGAGCCCGCGCCTACGAGAAGCTCTATGCAGACTTCGTCGGAAAATTCCGCGAAGAGTTCGCCACCAATTCCCGCGCGCTCTCGCAGATCGCCGGGCGCAAGCGCTTCAACACCGATGTGTTCGTGACGGAAGTCGCCAACCGCACGGCGCAGCGTGCGCCGACCGACAAGGAATTCTGCTCGCGCGGCAAGCGCGCCTTCGACTGGGCGATGGATCCGAAGGTCACGGCCCTTTCGCAGGTGCCGCCGCCGTACGATCTCGGCCCCGAGATGAACATCTACGCCTGCCCGGCCCAGTAAGCGGCAGAGGCAAGCACCAATCGAAAAGGCGGTCCCACGGACCGCCTTTTCTTTGTGCCGATGGCCGCAAATCTAGATGTGCTGGGCAGTTCGCTCGCCGGGGCTTCGCCCGCCACCCTGTGCGCCGGTGGTCGCGGCCTTGAGCACGGCCAGATAGCCGGGCTTCAGTTCCATCGACAGACGATGGCCTCCGTCCAGCAAGGCGCGGTGCGCCTGCGGCAGGCGCCAGCAGGGCACAAACATGAACAGATGATGCTCGAGGTGGTAATTGACCCAAAAGGGCGCCACCAGGAGCCTCATCAGCGGGTTGGCGTAGGTTGTCCGCGTATTGCGCAGCGGATCGTCGTTGTCCGGCACGACGGCGTGCTCGGCGATGTTCCGGATGCGACTCACGAACTGGTACCAGGTGGCGAGCGGCAGCAGCCACATCACGGGGTAGAGCCACCAATATCCGGCAGCGCAGAGCCCCGCGAGCAGGCCGAAATTCACAATCAGCGGCCCCTTCTCCGTGCGCCACAGGTTTCGGAGTTGATCCCGGATCGGTGCTTCCGCCGGCCCCAGCGCCCGGCGGATCTGCTCCCCACGCCTCAGGAACGCCGTCTGTCCGGTGAGGTCGCGCAGGATCTTGCGGCGCAGGCTGGCCCGGCCGGTCGGAAAGGCCTGCGAGAGGCCCAGGTCCGGATCCTCGGCTTGCTGTGTGAACCGGTGATGCTGCAGGTGATACGGCCGGTAGAGCGTGAGGCTGGTGAACACCGGAAAGGCGCAGAGCCAGCTCCCCACCCGATCGTTGAGGCGGCGGTCGGCGAACAGCAGCCCGTGGGCGGCATCGTGCATCAGGATGGCGAGACCGAGCTGCCGCCCGCCGATCACCATGACACCCAGCAGAAAGGTGAAGGGGTTGGGCCACAAGGCGAACAGCGCCATGCCGCCCGCGATCAACCCCCAGGCCTGCAGGACGAGCAGCGCCCCCACGAGGTTCGACTTGGCGCCGAGCCGGCGCGTCTGCTCAAGGGTCAGGAAATTGCCGATCCGGCTCATTCTTCGAGGCTGGTCGCGGCACGCGCGGCTGTCAACGGCGGCGCGGGGCCGCTATATGTTCAGCAGATGAACCGCAAATCCATCCGCACCGACGTCCTCGACGTCACTTACGAGGAGCACGGGCCGCCCGACGGCGCGCCGGTGATCCTGCTGCACGGCTTCCCCTACGACGTGCGCGCCTACGACGAGGTCGCGCCGGCGCTGGCCGCCGACGGCAACCGCGTGCTGGTGCCGTATCTGCGCGGCTACGGTCCCACCCGGTTCCTCTCGCCCGAGACGCTTCGATCGGGCGAACAGGCGGCTCTGGGTCACGACCTGCTGCAGCTGATGGACGCTCTTGGCATCCGGCGCGCCGCGCTGGCGGGATACGATTGGGGCGGCCGCGCCGCCTGCATCGTGTCCGCCCTGTGGCCCGAGCGCGTCCGCTGTCTGGTGAGCTGCACCGGCTACAATCTCCAGAACATCGCGGCGTCGGTCGAACCTGCACCCGCGGCCGCCGAGCACCGGCTCTGGTACCAGTACTATTTCAACACCGAGCGCGGACGCGCCGGCCTCACCAAGAACCGCCGCGACATCTGCAAGCTGCTCTGGAGCCTGTGGTCTCCGGAATGGAAGTTCGACGACGCGACGTTCGAAAAGACGGCATCCTCGTTCGATAACCCCGACTTCGTCGACGTCGTGATCCAGTCCTACCGCCATCGCTACGGCTACACCAAGGGCGACCCCCTGCTGGAGCCGATCGAGGCGAGGCTCGCCAGGCAGCCGGTCATCTCCGTGCCCACCATCAATCTCCACGGCGCCGCCGACGGTGTGGGACCGGCCTCCGACCGCGACGGCCAGTCCGACAAGTTCACGGGCGGCTACGAGCGGCGGATGCTGCCGCGCATCGGCCACAACGTTCCGCAGGAGGCGCCGGCGGAGACCGTGGCGGCCCTGCGCCATCTCATGAAGGAAACGCCGCAATGACCGCCATCGCCCTCATCGGCTCCACCGGCAATATCGGTAGCCGTGTGCTCGACGAAGCCCTGAACCGAAAGCACAGCGTCACGGCCATCACGCGCGACGCCTCCAAGCTGAAGCCGCGCGCCGGCATGACCATCCGGCAGGGCAGCACGACCGACGTCGTGTCGATGTCGGCCATCCTCAAGGGCCACGACATCGTCGTGGCGTCGGTGAAGTGGAACGAGGCCAGCGTCCATCACGTGCTGGAGGCGGTCCGCAACAGCGGCGTGAAGCGCGTCCTGTTCGTGGTCGGCGCGGGCAGCCTGCTGCGCGCCGACGGCCGCACCCATCTCGACCACATGGCCGACCGCGGCATTCAGCCCCCGACCTCCAAGCCCGCGTCGCTGGCCTTGGAAGAGGTACGCAAGGCCAAGGATCTCGACTGGACGGCGATCTCGCCGCCCGCTTCGATCCAGCCCGGCGAACGCACCGGAAAGTTCCGCCTCGGCAAGGATAACCTGCTCGAGGACAAGGAAGGCCAGAGCGCCATCAGCCGCGAGGACTTCGCGGTCGCCATCGTGAACGAGATCGAGAAGCCCAAGCACCTGCACAAGCGCTTCACCGCGGGGTACTGAGCCGCTCTGTCATCCTGAGAGCAGCGAAGGATCTCTCGTCGGCCACCCAGTCGTCTGTCCGCGATGGGAGGTCCTTCGCTGCGCTCAGGACGACATGGAGCTCCTACTCCAGCGTCTCCAGCAGGCGCGCGCAGAGGTAGGTGCGCGGCTCCAGCGACGAGTAGTAGATCTGTTCGGTGATGGCGTGGGCGCCCTTGCCGTCGGCGCCCAGCCCGTCGAGCGTCGGGATGCCCAGCGCCGCCGTGAAGTTGCCGTCGCTGCCGCCGCCGGTCAGCGGCACGTCGTTCAGCTCCTTGCCGATCTCGCGATAGATCGCCTGCGCCTTCTGGAAGAGATCGGCGATGCCGGCATCCTTCTGGTAGGGCGGCCGGTTCATGCCGCCTTCGACCGAAAGCTCGACTTCCTTGCCGATCGGCTCGAGGTTCAGGAACCAGTGCGTCATCTCCTCGGCCAGCTGCATGCTGGGCACGCGCAAATCGACGTCGATCGTGCACTCGGCCGGAGTCACGTTGACCCCCGACCCGCCGCGGACCAGGCCGACGTTGCAGGTGATGCCGCGGGCATAGTCCGTCTTTTCCTCGATGCGCACGATCTGGCGGGCGATCTCCAGGATGGCACTGCGGCCGTCCTCGTGGCGCACGCCGGCATGGGCGGCGCGACCCTTCGCGGTCAGGGTGAAGCGGCCTACGCCCTTGCGCGAGGTCACGACCTTGTCGCCGTCGCGGCCCGGCTCCATGACCAGTGCGTATTTGTGGCCCCTGGCGGCTTCCTCGATACGGGCGCGCGAGGTCGGGCTGCCGACCTCCTCCTCGGGGATGAACAGGAAGGTGACAGGCAGCTTCGTGCGCTTGCCCTGGCGGATCAGGTGCCTGAGCGCGTAGTAGGCGATGTAGCCGCCCGCCTTCATGTCGTAGATGCCGGGGCCAAAGACGCTGTCGCCTTCCTGGCGGATCTTCAGCTCCTTCTCCTTCATCCCGAGCGGATGGACCGTATCGAGATGGGCAAGGACCAGAATGCCCTTGCCCTCCCCCGTGCTCCACTCCGCCGGGGTCCTGGCCTCGAGGATGTCCCCGAAGCCGTCGCGCCCCGGCGTGCGATCGAGGTCGAGACCAAGGTCGCGGAACTGGCCCTCGACCTTGTCGACCATGAGATTGACTGCCTTCGCGTCGTGACTCGGGCTCTCGATCTCGATCCACTCGACGATCCCTTCCAGGATCTCCTTGGGATCGATCCTGGGCTCGTTCTTCATTTGCTCGGCAGCCATTGTCTCAGTCCTTCCGGCTCAGATCGGATCCCAGGTGAAGTACTCGGGGGAGCGCTTCAGGTCGGTGAAGTAGGGCTTCATCGACGGCACCGCGTGCTCGGCGATGTCCTCCAGGGTCCAGCCTTCGGAGTTATGCACGGACCGTACCGGGCGGTTGGCGTTGAACAGCATGATCTCGTTCATGCGCACGCCGAAGATCTGCGAGGTGATGCCCTGCTCCTGGGCCGAGTCCGACAGGAGGTAGACCGCCATCGGCGCGATCTTGGCCGGGGTCATCTTCTTGGAGCGCTCCAGGCGCGCCTTCTGGGCCTCGGTGTCGGCGGGGATCGTGCCGATCATGCGCGTCCAGGCGAACGGCGAGATGCAGTTGGAGCGGACGTTGAACGCCGCCATGTCGAGGGCGATGGAGCGCGACAGGCCGATGATGCCCATCTTGGCCGCCGAGTAGTTGGCCTGGCCGAAATTGCCGACGAGGCCGGACGTCGAGGTGAAGTGCACGAAGGCGCCGGACTTCTGTTCCTTGAAGTAGTTGGCGGCGGCGCGGCTGGTGTTGAACGAGCCGTTGAGATGCACGTCGATGACCATCTTCCAGTCCATGTGGCTCATGCGATGGAAGATGCGGTCGCGCAGGATGCCGGCGTTGTTGATGACGCCGTCGATGCGGCCGAAATTCTCGACAGCCGCCTTGACCATGCGCTCGGCGCCGGCCGGATCTGACACGCTGTCGCCATTCGGGACGGCATGGCCGCCGGCCGCCTTGATCTCCTCGCAGACCTTCTCGGCCGCCGTCGCGCTGCCGCTGCCCTCGCCGTCGACCGCACCGCCGAGATCGTTGACCACGACCTTGGCGCCTTCCTTGGCCGCCAGCAGCGCCATCTCGCGGCCGATGCCGCCACCCGCGCCGGTCACCAGCACGACCTTGTCCTTCAGCATGTTCGTCATCGTCTTCTCTCTCCCTCTTCTACTCATCCAGTTTCGGGGCGCGCGGCTCACCGCGCAACAGTCGGGCACTCAGCACCGTCGCGATCGCGAACGGCGCGAGCCCGATCACCATCGGCATCGCGACATAGCGGCTGCCGACCACGGTCAGGGCTGCGACGGCGATCGTGCCCATGGCGCCCATGCCCATCTGCGCGAGGCCGGCCAGCGACGAAGCCGTGCCGGCAAGGCGCGGATAGAGGCCTACGGCACCGGCATTGGCATTCGCCACGATCATGCCCGTACCGAAGCTCAACAGCATGTGCGGGCCGACGATGGCCCACCAGGTGACGATGCCGGACAGCGAAAGTGCCGCCATGCCGATCAATGCCGCCACGTGGAACCAGCCCGAGAACATGATGATGTCGACCGGTGCGACGCGGCCGACCAGACGGTTGTTCACGAAAGTGCCGAGTGTAAAGCCGCCGACCGAGAGCAGCACGATGAGGCCGAACTCGCGCGGGCTGAAGCCCATGCTCTCCTGCAGCACGAAGGGCACGCCCGCCAGCATTCCGAAATTCAGCGCGAAGGCGAAGCCCAAGGGGAGGATGTGGCCGAGGAAGCGGCGATCGCGCAGCATTTCGCCCGAGCCGCGCAACAGGCTCGACAGATCGATGCGTTCGCTGCGGAATTTGTTGGTCTCGCGCAAGCCCGCCAGCGTCACCAGGAACAGGATCGCGCCGAAGCCGCCCACGAACCAGAAGGTCGCCCGCCAGCTCGACCATTCGCCGAGGAATCCACCTATCATCGGCGCCAGCGACGGCGCGATGTTCTGGCCGAGCGAGATCCAGCTCATGACCAGGGGCATTTCCTTGTACGTGTAGGCGTCGCGCGTCAGCGCGCGGCCCAGCACCGAACCGGATGCCGCGCCCAGACCCTGAATGATGCGCAACCCGATCAGCCCACCGATCGACGGCGCAAAGGCGCAGGCGAAGCTGGTGATCGTAAAGAACAGCAGGCCGCCCAGCAGGACCGGCCGCCGCCCGTAGCGGTCGCTGAGCGGGCCGTAGAAGAGCTGTCCGACCGCAAAGCCCAGCATGTAGGTGGTGAGCGTCAGCTTCACATTGTCGGGGGTCGCCAGCAACTCGTGACCGACCGACGGCATGACAGGCGTATAGATGCTCATGGTGAGCGGGCCAAAACTGCCCAGTGCCACCAGAAGCGCGATGTAGGCGGGCGACCGCGGCGTCAGGTTCACTTGGTCTTCGCCCCGGGGGCCGTTTCAGCTGCACCCTCCGCGCCGAAATCGCCGCCCAGCGCCATCTCCTCCTGCCCCTTCGACAGGCGCGGATAGTAGTGGCGGAAGGCGCCGCGGATCTCCTCGAACGGGATGTCGGCGAACACCCCGCGATAGGCGAGATACTCCATGTGCCGGCGGCCGCCGAGGTCGAACGGGTGGTAGATCGAATCGCCCACGGCGTCCCAATCCAGCGGCTTCAGGCCGAACTTGTCGGTGAGTTCCCGGTTGAAGGCCGGCGTCGCCTTGACCCAGCGCCCGCCCAGCCAGACGTCGGTGTAGCCGTGGTAATAGAAAACGTCGCTGCCCATCAGCTCGGACAGCCGGCGGGTCGTCATGTGGTTGCGCACGTCGGCATAGCCCAGCCGCGCCGGAATGCCCACGGCGCGGCAGACGGCGGCCATGACGCCCGCCTTGTTCACGCAGTAGCCGTGCCCAGCCGCGAGGGTGGTGCTGGCGCGATAGGCCTCGCGCTTCATCGGCGTGTTGTAGGGATCGTAGCGCAACTCGTCGCGCACGGCGTAGTACAGGCGCAGCGCCTTCTCCTGGTCACTGCCCTCGCCGGCCATGCGCCTTGCATAGGCCACGATTATCGGGTGTTGTGAATCGATCAAGTCGCCTGAGAGCCGATAGGCCTCGAAGCTGGCATCGTCACGAACGACGTCGTCGGCCGGGGTCTTGAGAGATTCGTAATCCATGTGCGGCGTTTTCTTTAAGCCAAGAGGCGGGAAAGTCCATGAGCGACGGCGCGCAATTCACCCATGCGCATATGGTGCGCTTCGAGCGGCACCTTCCCGGCCCGCCCGCACAAGCGTGGAGTTTCCTGACCGTCCCTGGCCGCCTGCCAGGCTGGTACGGCGAGGGCAGCATCGAGCCGAGGGTCGGTGGCGCCGTGTCTCTGATGGGCGGCCACATTCGCGGGGTCGTCACCCAATGGCAGCCACCGGGCCGGCTGGCTTACACATGGAACGTGTACAATCCGGGTGATGCGACGTCGCCCTACCCCGAATCGTACGTCATCCTGACATTGGCAGCCTCCGTCGAGGGGACCCTGCTGACGCTCGAGCACCTTCCGGTCCTGGAATCGTTCGTGAAGCTGAACGCGATGGGCTGGCACACCTTCGTCGACATGGTCGACGCCGCCGTCCGCGGCGAACCCGTGCATGGCCGCGACCACTACATGGCGCAGAACGCCAGGCAGTACGGTGTCGACCTGAACAATCCGCTGAGGTGATCACCCCTCCCTTTGTCCTCTCCGCCGCGCAGCGGGGGAGAGGAAGGGGCCCATCGCGAAGCGATGGGTAGGTGAGGTGGTGGCCGATCCAGCAAGGCTGAGTGTATCGAGGGCATGAGGCGTGACACCTCACCCTCCCCGCGCTCATGCGCGGGTCCCCTCCCTCTCCCCACGCTGCGCGCGCGGAGAGGGCATTTAGCAGGCTGTTGAAACAGGGTTTTCCGAAGTACCGGCGAGCAAAAATGATCCGTCAACGGTCGCCGTGACATATGATTCAGGAGCCGCCGCCCCCGATTCGTCCGATTCGTTTGTCTCGTTTATTCGCCAGGACTCCGACCTTTTTAACGGCCTGCTAAAGCGATGGCGGGGCGTCGGCGTCGGACTTGACCAGGAAGTGGGCGTTGGCCGTCGCGACCGGGCGGGACCGGTCCTCCTGCCAGGCCTCGGCGAAGACATTGACCATGCGGCGGCCCTGCTTGGTCACCTTGGCGCAGGCAATCACGTCGACCGGGCGGGCCGAGCGCAGGTAGTCGACCGTGATGTTGACGATCTTCGGCACCGTCTCGGTCTCCGTCTCCCACAGGAGATGGAAAATCGCCGCCATCTCAAGCATGGCGCCGAGGGTGCCGCCGTGGATCGCCGGCAGGAACGTGTTGCCGATCAGCTCGGGATGAAAACGCATGCGGGTCAGCAGCTCGCCGGTGCCATTCTCCGGCGCAATCTGCATCCATCGCGCGTAGGGAATGGCCTCGGCCAGGCGGGCGACATTGCCCTCTTTGCGCGCCTCGGCGAGGCGGCTGAGCAACGCGCTCATGGCTTGTCCTCCAGCGGCGGCCGCGTCGGCTTGCCCTTAGTGCCCAGCATGAAGGTGCCGGCGGCGGCGGCGATCGGGTCCTTGGCATCGCCGTGATGGGCGAAGGCGCGGGTGAAGGCGACCGACCGCGTAATGCGATAGCACTCGGCCTCGGCGATCACCGGCTTCCCGGGCTCGGCCGGCCGCACATAGTCGATGCGCAGGTCGAGCGTCGCGAAGGGTTCCGGCGCCTTCAGCATGGTGGCCACCGACATGCCGCAGCAGCCGTCGAGCATGGCGGTGAGCGGCCCGCCCGCCAGCACGCCGGTCTCGGGATTGCCGACCAACTCCTCACGCCACTCGAGCTGCATCGAGGCGAAGCCGCGTGAGGCGCCGATCACCTTGAGGCCCAGCGCCTTGTTGTGCGGGATATTGTCGGAGAACCATTGCTGGAAGAGCGCGATGCGCGCGTCCTTTTCCATCTAGAACCCCATCTGGCGGGCGGCGAGATCCTTCATGATCTCGGTCGAGCCGCCGCCGATCGACATGACCTTGGTCTCGCGATAGATGCGCTCGACCTTGGCGCCGCGCAGGTAGCCGGCACCGCCGAAGATCTGCATCGCCTCGTTGGCGCAGAATTCCATGGTCGAGGTCGCGAGGTTCTTCAGCATGCAGATCTCGGCGACCGGCTTCTCGCCCTGGCCGACCCGATACGCCAGCAGCTCGAGCGTCGACTTCACCGCGTTGATGCGCATCGCCATGTCGACCAGCCGGTGGCGGACGACCTGGTTGGCGATCAGCGGCTTGCCGAACGTGTGGCGCTCGCGAGCATAGGCGATCGCCTCGTCGAGGCAGACCTTGGCATAGCCGCAGGCGCCGGCCGCCATGCCCAGCCGCTCGGAGTTGAAATTCAGCATGATGCCGATGAAGCCGCGATTCTCCTCGCCGATCAGGTTCTCGACCGGCACCTTCACATTGTCGAAGAAGAGCTGGGCGGTGTCGGACGCCCACCAGCCCATCTTCTTCAGCTTGGTGCGGGCGAAGCCCTCCCGGTCGCGCTCGATCAGCAACAGGGAGACCCCGGCCGCCCCCGGCCCGCCGGTGCGGACCGCGACCGTGTAGTAGTCGGCGCGCATGCCCGAGGTGATGAACATCTTGGAGCCGTTGACGACATAGTGGTCGCCCTCGCGCCGCGCCGTGGTCTTGAGGTTAGCGACGTCGGAGCCGCCGCTGGGCTCGGTGATGGCCAGCGCGCTGATCTTCTCGCCCGCCAGGACCTCGGGCAGCACCTTGCGCTTCATCCATTCCGGCCCTAGCGCGGCAATGGGCGGCGCCCCGATCGTGTGGCTGTTCAGGCTGGCATTGAGGCCGCCGCTGCCGTGGCGCGCCATCTCCTCGGCCTTGACGATGCCGAAGAACGGATCGGTGGGAACGCCGCCATATTCCTCGGGGAAACCGAGTTGCAACAGGCCCACGGCCGATGCCTTGCGATAGAGCTCGCGCGGGAATTCCTCGGCCTCGTCCCACTGGTCGACATGGGGCATGAGTTCACGCTCGACGAAGCGCCGGACGGTGCTTCGAAACGCCTCGTGCTCCTCGGTATAGAACGGCGACGGCGGCCTCCCCGACGGGATGGCCTGCTCGGCGAGCGACATGGTTTTCTCCGGTGACGGCGCTTGATCGATGCACAGTATAACGCGCTGAGCGAAAATCCATTGACTCTCCGCAGCCCTGCCATGTCTTATGATTCACGTTAAACGCGAAGCCGATAAACGGCCGGTTGACAGGGTAAGGGAATGCTCGATTTCATCCAGCAGCTGGTGAGCGGGATCGCGCTTGGCTGCGTCTACGGCCTGATCGCGCTGGGATTCGTCCTCATCTACAAGGCGACGGAAGTCGTCAATTTCGCCCAGGGCGACCTGATGATGCTGGGCGGCTTCTTCGTCTTCACCTTCATCGGGCTGATCGGCCTCGACTACTGGTTGGGCTTCCTGTTCGCGGTCTGTGCCATGGCGGTGTTCGGCATGGCGACCGAGCGGGTCCTGATCCGGCCGATCCTGGGTTATCCGCAGTTCTCCATCGTCATGGCCACGATCGGGCTGGGATACTTCCTCCGGTCCATCGCCGGCATGATCTGGGGCACCGACGATCTCAGGATTGAGACGCCCTTCTCGAGCGGCGTCGTGAAACTCGGCGACCTGGTCATCGCCCACGACAAGCTCTCCGTAATCGTAGCCACGGTTATCCTGTGCGTGGTGCTCTACGCCTTCTTCAACTTCACGCGGATGGGCACCGCCATGCGCGCCACGTCGGAGAACATGCTGGCGGCCTATTACATGGGCATTCCGGTCAAGCGGGTCGTCTCGCTGATCTGGGCGATCAGCGCCGCGGTCGCGGCCACCGCCGGCGTCCTGCTGGCGCCCATCACCTTCATCCATTCCAACGTCGGCCTCGCCCTCGGGCTGAAGGCCTTCCCGGCGGCGGTCCTGGGCGGCTTCGGCTCAATCCCCGGCGCCCTGATCGGCGGCCTGATCATCGGCGTCATCGAGACCCTGGCCGGCTTCTACCTGCCGCAGGGCTGGAAGGACGTCGCCCCCTACATCGTGCTGCTGATCGTCCTGCTGGTCCGGCCGCATGGGCTGTTCGGCCCCAGCATGCGCAAGAAGGTCTGAGCCCATGCGTTTCGTCTTCAAGACAGATTACGACCAGGACATCCGCCTCCTCAAGCACAGCGGCTACTGGTGGTCCTACGGCGTGCTGCTGGCGCTGCTGATCGCCTTCCCGTACCTGGTCGGCAGCTACCTGCAGAGTCAGATCGTCTTCGTGTTCATCTACGCCATCGTCGGCGTGGCACTGATCATCCTCACCGGCTTCACCGGCCAGGCCTCGCTGGGGCATGCCGCCTTTCTCGCCATTGGCGCCTATACGGCCGGCTTCCTGCAGAGTCAGGGGATGTCCTTCATCGTCTACTTCCCGGCGGCGGCGATCATCACCGGCGCTGTCGGGGCGATGGTCGGCTTCCCCGCGCTGCGCCTCAGCGGCATCTACCTGGTGATCGCCACCATCGCCTTCGCCTTCATCGTCGAGGAGATCCTGGCACGCTGGGAGTCGGTGACACACGGCAACGAGGGCATGCGGGTCAGGACCATCGATTTCCTCGGCCAGCCTATCCCGCGCGACAGCGATGCCTTCTACTTCCTCTGCCTGCTGGTGCTGGTGGGTTCGATCCTGCTGGCGCTGAACCTGCTGCGTTCGCCCACCGGCCGCGCCTTCATCGCCATCCGCGACTCCGAGACCGCCGCCAAGAGCATGGGCATCGACCTCGCCGGCTACAAGGTGAAGTCCTTCGCCATCAGCGCCGCCCTCACCGGCATGGCGGGCGTGCTGTTCGCCCACAAGATGTCGTTCATCTCGCCCGAGATGTTCACCTTGTTGCTCTCGATCGAATTCATCATGGTGATCATCATCGGCGGCGCCTTCGGGGTGCATGGCGCGGTGCTGGGCGCGATCTTCATCGTCATGGTCGATCCGTTCCTGACGACCCTCAAGGACGACGTGCCGGTGCTGGGCGCCAGCCTCGCCACCACGCTCGGCATGGCACCCGATGCCGCGGGCAAACTGAAGGAAACCATGTCGGCGATCGGCTCGGCCGCCGGCCTCAAGGGCGCGATCTACGGCCTCATCATCATGATGTTCATCCTGTTCGAGCCCTACGGCCTCTACGGCCGCTGGCTGAAGGTGAAGCTCTTCTTCCAGCTCTTCCCGCTCTACAAGAAGGCCACCTTCAAGCGTCAGAAGACCTACGTGAAGTCGGAGCGCAACCGATGAGCTTCTTCACGGTCGACAGCATCTCGCTGCAGTTCGGTGGCCTCAAGGCGGTCGACAGCGTCAGTTTCAGCGTCGAGAAGGGCGAGATCTTCACCATCATCGGCCCCAACGGCGCCGGCAAGACCTCGATCTTCAACCTGATCTCGCGGCTCTACGACCCGACCTCGGGCAAGCTGTTCTTCGAGGGCCGAGACATCACGGAGGTCCCGCCGCATCAGATCGCCAGGCTCGGCATCGCCCGCACCTTCCAGAACATCGAGCTGTTCGAGAACGCCACGATGCTGGCCAATCTCCTGGTCGGGCGGCACTGCCACGCCACGACCCAGCTCTGGCAGGAGATCCTGTTCCTGCCGTCGGTGCGCCGCGCCGAGAAGGAGCACCGCCGCAAGGTCGAGGAGGTGATCGAGTTCCTCGACCTGCAGGCCTATCGCGACAAGCTGATCGCGGGCCTGCCCTACGGGGTGCGCAAGGTCGTCGAGGTCGCCCGCGCCCTCTGTTCGGAGCCCAAGCTGATCCTGCTGGACGAGCCCTCCTCCGGCCTCAACGTCGAGGAAACGGACGACATGTCGTTCTGGATCCGCGACATCCGCACCGATCTCGGCGTCACGGTGCTGATGGTCGAGCACGACATGACCCTGGTGAACCGCGTGTCCGATCGCGTGCTGGCGCTGAACTACGGCAAGGTGCTGGCCTCCGGCACGCCGGCCGAGGTGCAGGCGCATCCCGACGTCATCGCGGCCTATCTCGGCGCCTGAGAGGAGCGGACATGAGCGACGACCCGATCCTCAAGGTCTCCAACATCGAGAGCTACTACGGCCCGATCATGGCGATCCGCGGCGTGAGCCTCGCCGTGCCGCGCGGCAAGATCATCACCGTGCTGGGCGCCAACGGCGCCGGCAAAACGACCATCCTCAAGACCATCTCGGGCGTGCTCGACCCGCTCAAGGGCACCATCGAGTTTGAGGGCAGGCCGATCCAGAGGATGGATGCCGACAAGATCGTGCGGCTGGGCCTCAGCCACGTGCCGGAGGGCCGCGAGGTCTTCCCCTTCCTCTCGGTCCGCGAGAACCTCGCGATGGGCGCCTTCCTGCGCAAGGACCGCGACGGCGTCGCCCGCGACCTGGAAAAAGTCTTCGTCTATTTTCCCCGCCTCAAGGAGCGCATCGACCAGCCGGCCGGCTCGCTGTCCGGCGGCGAGCAGCAGATGCTGGCGATCAGCCGCGCACTGATGAACCGCCCGAAGCTGCTGCTGCTCGACGAGCCCTCGCTCGGCCTGTCGCCGCTGCTGGTGAAGGAGATCTTCAGCATCATCCGCCGGGTCAATGCCGAGGAAGGCACGTCGATCCTGCTGGTTGAGCAGAATGCCAAGATGGCGCTGGAGACGGCCCATTACGGATACGTGCTCGAGGTCGGCCGCGTCGTGATGGACGACACCTGCGAGCGGCTGATGGGCAGCAAGGACATCCAGGAATTCTATCTTGGCGCCAAGGAAGAAGGCGCCCGCGGCGAACGCCGCTGGAAGAAGAAGAAGAACTGGCGCTGACGGGAACGAGGACACCATGCCCACCAAAGCGACGCTGACGGTTGCCGAGACCCTGCCCAAGAGCTTCGTGCTCTCCTGCCGGACGCGCGGCGACCGGCCGGCCATGCGCGAGAAGCTCTATGGAATCTGGAACGCCATCTCCTGGACCCAGTGGCTCGAGAAGTCGAAATCCGTCGCCCTGGCGCTGCACGAGATCGGCTTCCGGCCGGGCGACGTCGCTTCGGTGCTGGCCAACACCGTGCCGGAGTGGAACTACGCAGACTTCGGCATCCTGTGCGCGGGGGGCGTCTCCTCGGGCATCTACCCCACCGACTCGGCCAAGCAGGTCGAATATCTGATCAACGACTCGAAGACCTCGGTCCTGTTCGTCGAGGACGACGAGCAGCTCGACAAGGCGCTCGACGTGCGCGAGCGCTGCCCCACCTTGCGCAAGATCGTGGTGTTCGACATGGAAGGCCTGCGCACCTTCAACGACCCCATGGTGGTCTCGCTCGACGAGTTCATGGCGTCGGGCCGCAACTACGGCAAGGACAAGGACGCGCTGTTCGAGGAGCTGGTCGCCTCGCGCAAGCCCGACGACCTCGCCATCCTGGTCTACACCTCGGGCACGACGGGACCGCCCAAGGGCGCCATGCACAGCCATCGCAACGTGGTCTACACGATGCAGAACTGCATGCATCCCGAACTGTCGCTCTCCTGGCACGAGGGCGACGAGCGGCTGGCCTTCCTGCCGCTCTGCCATGTCGCCGAGCGCGTCGCCGGCAGCTACTACTCCGTCGCGACCGGTGTTTGCAGCAACTTCGCCGAGAGCCCCGAGACGGTGCCCGACAATATCCGCGAGGTGCAGCCCACGCTGTTCGGCGCGGTGCCGCGCGTGTGGGAGAAGTTCTACGCCGGCATCACGATCGCGCTGAAGGACGCCACGCCGCTGCAGCAATGGGCCTATCGGCGCGCGATCTCGGCCGGCCTCGCCATCGCCGACGCGCGGCTGGCACGGCGCGAACCTACCGCGTTCGAGAGGCTGCGCTTCCAGGCCGCCTATTGGCTGGTGCTGAAGAACATCCGCCGCATGATCGGCCTCGACCGCTGCCGCTGGCTGTTCACCGGCGCCGCGCCGATCTCGCCCGAACTGATCCGCTGGTATCTGGCGCTCGGTCTCGACATGTACGAGGTCTACGGGCAGACGGAGAATTGCGGGCTGGCGACGGCGATGCCGGCGAACGCCATCAAGCTCGGCACCGTCGGAAAGTCCGTGCCCTATGGCCAGGTCGCGATCTCGCCGGTCGGCGAGATCCTGATCAAGGGCGACATGGTGTTCATGGGCTACCTGAACCAGCCCGAGAAGACCGCCGAGACGGTCGACAAGGACGGCTGGCTGCACACCGGCGATGTCGGCCTGATCGACGAGGAAGGCTACGTCAAGATCACCGACCGGATGAAGGACATCATCATCACGGCGGGCGGCAAGAACATCACGCCGTCGGAGATCGAGAACCAGCTCAAGGCATCGCCCTACATCAGCGACGCCGTGGTGATCGGTGACAAGCGCGCCTACCTCACCTGCCTCGTCATGATCGAGCGCGAGACGGTCGAGAAATTCGCCCAGGACATCGACGTGCCCTTCACCAACTACACCAGCCTGTGCCGCTCCAAGGAGGTCCAGGACCTGATCTGGTCGGAGATCGAGAGGGTCAACGCCAACTTCGCCCGGGTCGAGACGATCAAGCGCTTCTACCTGATCGAGCAGCAGCTCACGCCCGAGGACGAGGAGCTGACGCCGACGATGAAGCTGAAGCGGTCGTTCGTGAACACGAAGTACAAGGACCAGATCGACGCCATGTACCGGCCGCAGGCTGCCTGAGCAGGACATGCCCCCCGAGATCATCCTGGGCACGCACCAGGATCTGGCGGGCCCGACAAATTCCTAGGGTGTTCCCCTCATCAACGGCATTACAATGGCCGTCGACGAGGTCAACGCGGCGGGCAAGGACCTTAGCCGCGACAATTTCCTCGCGCCCGTGGAATCCGGCGACGTGTTCCGGGACATCTACAACTCGCCGCCGGTGACGTTCTCGCCAGCGAGCGCTTGGCCACCGTCTACCTGCTTCGGCACGTCGCGAATGACCGCAGGGTGGTGCCGAAGCGTGACCTCCAGAACTGCGGCCCCCCCCTTCGACGACCAAGGCCCGGGTCCGCCCGGGTCTTTTCCTTTGTGCTCCGGAAAACTCCATTTCGCCGTGCATAACCGCTGCGAAACTGCTCTACTTGCCGCCAAGTCGCAGCAAGCGACGACGGATCGGGTCGTGTGCGCCACCCGCCGCAAAGTCAGAAGAGCGCAGCAGTGGAGGAAACGGACAATGCATCTCAAGGCATTCGCGGTAACGCTTGCCTGCACGACGACGCTGGCGGTGATGCCGGCTCTCGCGCAAACCAAGGTCACGAACCAGGGCATCACGCCGACCGAGATCGTGATCGGCACGCATCAGGATCTCTCCGGTCCGATCAAGGTCTGGGGGGTGCCGGTACTCAACGGCATGCAGCTCGCGGTTGACGATATCAACGGCAAGGGCGGCATCCACGGCCGCAAGATCCGACTGGTCGCCGAGGACAGCGCCTACGACCCGAAGAAGGCGGTTCTGGCCAGTCAGAAGATGGTCGAAAAGGACAAGGTGTTCGCCATGGTCGGGCCCATGGGCTCACCCACGGTGCTGGCGTCACAGGACATCCTGTTCGATGCCGGCGTGCCACAGCTCTTTCCGCTGACGGCGGCCGAGTTCACCTTCAAGTTCGACCCGAAGAAGCCGCAGGAAAGGCTCAAGTTCAACAACCTGCTGCCCTACGTCGAGAGCACCCGGGCGGCCGTGAAGTACATGGTCGAATGGAAGAAGCCCAAGGCCGCCTGCATCATGTACCAGGACGACGAGTACGGTAAGAACGTATTCGACGGTTTCACCCAGCAGCTCGCTGCGATGAACATGAAGGCCGCGTCGGTCACGACCTACAAGCGCGGCGCTTCAGACTTCAGCGCTCAGGCCGCCAAGATGAAGTCCGACGGCTGCGACCTCGTGGTGATGGGCACGGTCATTCGCGAGACGATCGGCCTGATGGCCGAGGCCAAGAAGATCGGCTTCGCCCCGGTCTGGCTCGGCGCCACGCCGGTCAACGTGCTCGAAATCCCGGCCCTCGGGAAAGAACTGGTCGAGGGTCTGTACGCTGCCGCGGGCTTCGTCATTCCCTACCGCGACACGTCGACGGGCGCGGTCAAGGAATGGTGCGAGGCCTACTTCAAGAAGTTTGGTACGGAACCGAACAGCCAGGCGGTCATCGGCTACAATGCGGTGATGACCTTTGCCCACTATGCCCAGGTCGCGGGCAAGGAGCTGACGGGGCAGAAGCTGCTCGACGCCATGGAGTCGGGCGGCATTTACCAGGACATCTTCGGATCGCCCCCGACCAAGTTCTCCAAGACCAACCACCTGGCGACGACGATCACCCAGATCCAGGAGATCAAGAACGGACGCTGGGTCCTGGTAAAGGGCGACCTGGTCTTCTAGTCGGCAGTGCAGCATGTGAAGATCAACCCGGACGGGCGACCGTCCGGGTTTTTCTATGGTCGGACCAGACCGGGCGTCAGACCGGAGGCACCGGCACCTTGTTGCGGCGGAGTTCCTGCTGCAGCACCGGAATGGCGGCGCCTGTCTGGCCCTCGTGGCATTGGGCGATCGCCACGCGCGCATTGATGTCGGCGTCGGTGTTGTCATCGTCGCCGGCGCTGTCGCCCATGCCGCTCGCGACATACTCGCCATAGGCCCAGCTGAGTTTGGTGCAGTAGGCGGCGGCCTGGGCGGCCGTCATGCCGGGCGGTGGACCGGCCGCCGTCTGGGTGCAGGCCGCCGCGACCAGCGGCAAGAGGATCAGTCCGGCAAACCGGGTCATGTGCAAAGGAGTTCTCACGGGGCCGGCACCTCGACCTTGTTGTTGCGCAGCTCCCTCTGCAGCACCGGAATGCCCGCGGCCGTGTTGCCGTCCTGGCACTGGGCGATCGCGACACGGGCGTCGATGTCGGACTGGCCGCCGCCCCTGCCAACGCCGCCCATCGACGTGGCAAGGCCGGCGACATATTCGCTGTAGACCGTCGTCAGCTTCGTACAATAGGCCGCGCCCTGCGCCGCCGTCATGCCCGGCGGGGGTCCCCCCGCAGTCTGTGTGCAGGCGGCCAGAACGACCGGCACGACCACACATCCGAGAATTCTCGTCCACTTCTCCATGCAATCCTCCACGAGGATACGCTAACGCAGCACGCGTTTAGCCGCTATGCTCCCCTCGCTATGAGCGATGAACTTTCCGGGAGAGTGGCGGTCGTCACCGGCGGCGGTTCGGGCATCGGCGCCGCCTCGGCCGCCCTGCTCGCCGCAGCGGGTGCCGCCGTAATCGTGGCCGACCTGGCTGAGGGCTCTAAAGAGACTCAGGTCGGCCGCTTCGTAATGCATGACGTCGTATCGGAGGAGTCCTGGCAGGCGCTGCTGGCCGACATCCTCCAGCGCGAAGCCCGGCTCGACATCATGGTCAACAATGCCGGCATCTCCGGCGGTCCCGGGAATCCCGAGACCACGACCGTCGAGAACTGGCAGAACGTCCAGGCGATCAATTCCGAGGGCGTGTTCCTCGGCTGCAAGTACGCCATCCAGGGCATGAAGCATCTCGGCGCGGGCAAGACCGGATCATCGGGATCGATCGTCAACATCTCCTCGATCGCCGGCCTGGTCGGCGGCGCCGGTCCCACCGCCTATACCGCCAGCAAAGGTGCGGTGCGGCTGCTCAGCAAGAGCGTGGCGCTCTACTGCGCCGAACAGAAATACGGCATCCGCTGCAATTCCGTTCATCCGGGCGGCGTCGACACGCCGATCTTCAATCCGCTGTGGCAGGCCGTCGGCCACGAACAGGGCAAGGCCTTCCTCGGCTCCCGCCATCCGATCGGCCGCATGGCCGAGCCGCGGGACCTGGGCGAGCTCGTCCTGTGGCTGGCCTCCGACCGATCGTCCTTCGTCACCGGCGCGGAGTTCACCTCCGACGGCGGGGTCACCGCCGGCCTTATGAGGAGGTCGCTCCTTGCCCCGTCTTGAGAACAAGGTCGTCCTGATAAGTGGCGGTGCGTCCGGTATCGGTGCCGCGACCGCCCGCATGGTCGTGCGCGAGGGCGGCAAGGCCGTCCTGGCCGACCGGGACAAGGCCAGGGGCCATGCGCTGGCGGCCGAGCTGGGCGACGCCGCGCATTTCGTGCCGCTCGACGTGGTTCAGGAAGAGAGCTGGCAGGCCACCGTCGCGGCCACCGTCGAGAAGTTCGGCGCGCTGCATGGGCTGCTGAACGCGGCCGGCGTCGGCGTGCGCAACTCGATCGAGGACTGCACCCTGGCAGAATACCGCCGGGTCAACGACATCAACTCGCTGGGCACGTTCCTCGGCTGCAAGCATGCCATCCCGGCGATGAAGGCGTCGGGCGGTGGCTCGATCGTCAACATCTCCTCGGTGCTGGGCCTGCGCGGCGCGTCCTACGCCATGGCCTACTGCGCCTCCAAGGGCGCGGTGCGCACCCTCACCAAGAACGTGGCGCTGCACTGTGCCCAGCAGAAGTACAACATCCGCTGCAACTCCGTGCACCCGGGCTATATCGACACGCCGATGATCGCGCCGAGGCTCGATATCAACGTCGGCAACATGACGGGTCGCCAGGCGCTGGAGGAACTCCATCCGCTCGGCCGACTCGGCCAGGCCGACGAGGTGGCGCACATGATCCTGTTCCTGCTGTCGGACGAGTCGACGTTTTCGACCGGCTCGGAGTTCGTGTGCGATGGTGGTTTAACAGCGTAGACGAGACTCCGTCGTCTCGACCGAAGCCGAGCGCAGCGAGGCGTAGCGGAGAGACCTACTCTCCACCAAAAGCCGGCAATTCGTAGAGAGAAGGTCTCTCCGCTGCGCGCTACGCGCTCCGGTCGAGACGACGGATTTACCCTTAAGACTTCATCCCCGTGATCGAGCCCGAGACCGCGCGCGGGTCGCGCTTGGGCCAGCGGCCGGCTTCGACCTGGACGATGAAGTCGCCGACGATGCGGTTGAACTGGTCGGGATCCTCGAGGTTGATCGTGTGGCCGCAGTTCGGCATCACCGCCAGCGCCGCCGTCGGAATCTCGCGCTTCATCAGCATCGAGGGCGCGAGGCAGGGCCAGTCTTCGTCACCGGTCAGAACGAGGGTGGGCACGGTCATCGCGCGCATCTTGTCCACCAGGTCATAGAGTGACGGCCGCTCACCCTGGCAGCCGAGCTGGGTGTTGGCCGAGCCCAGCGCCGAATGCTCGGCCAGCGCCTTCTTGAATTCGGCGAAGCCGCGCGGATCCTTGTTCTCGAACTGAACGCGCGTCGGACCGTAGGCGTACTTCTCGGCGAAGGCCGCCATGCCCTCTTCCTGCAGCGACCTGGCCACGATGCCGACCTCGGCCTTGAACTTCGCCGTCTCGTGCTTCTCCGCGCCATAGCCGACGCCGGCCACGACCAGCGAGCGCGCCCGCGTGGGATGGCGGAAGCCGAAATGCAGGCTGGCGAAACCGCCCATCGAGAGGCCGACCACATGGGCTTTGTCGATGCCGAGATGATCCATCACCGCCAGGATGTCGTCGGTGGCGCGGTTCTGGCTGTAGCTCTCGGGCTTCTCCGGCACGTCGGACGGCGGATAGCCGCGCGCGCCGTAGGTGATGCAGCGATTGCGCTGGCCGAAGTGGCGCATCTGCATTTCCCACGAGCGATGGTCCGCGGCGAATTCGTGCACGAAGACGATGGGCGCCCCGGCTCCCGTCTCCTCGAAATAGAGCTTCACGCCATCGTCGGTCGTCGCATACGGCATCGGTCGATCTCCCTGTCGGCGCCCCTACCCCGCGCGGGCCGGTGTCTGCAAGCGCTGCGCCAATCCCTAGAAACGTTCATGCGCTTCAGATGAGGAATGATGGCACCGTAATGCTAAGGTAACCAATATGAGTGAAATCGGTACCGGCCTGCAGAACGCCTCGGGCATCCGCGCCGCCGTCGAACGCGCGGGTTATGCCTTCGTCGAAGCCTCCGACATGCGAACGGCCCTCGGCCGTTTCGGGTCGCTTGCCGACTGGACGGCCTTCGCCGAGAGCTGGAACGATCTCGAAGTCGATACCTACATGGGCGATGGCGGCCGCTACCGGCGGAGACGCTTCGGCGTCTATGCGGCGGAGCGTCAGGGCGCCATCGTGCGCAGCCCTCACCAGCCGCACTATCAGGGGCTCGACTACAACACCCTGAACGGCGGCATCGAGCGCTGGTTCAAGCCCGTAACCGACGAGATCGGCAACGGCGCTTCGATGCGCACCATCCTCGAATACTGCCGCGCCCTGTTCGGACGCCTCGCACCCGATGCGAAGAAGTGGCACGTCGAGGTCCACCAGTTCCGCATCGAGGCCAGGACCGGAGAGGCCGGCAAGCCGACACCCGAGGGTATGCATCGGGACGGCGTCGACTACGTGCTCGTGCTGCTGATCAACCGCCGCAACATCGCCAGCGGCACCACGACGGTGCACGATCTGGACAAGCGCGCGCTGGGCAGCTTCACCCTCACCGATCCGCTCGATGCCGCGCTCGTCGACGATTCCCGCTGCTATCACGGCGTGACGCCGGTGCAGCCGGAGAACCCGGCCCAGCCCGCCTATCGCGACGTGCTGGTAGTGACGTTCAAGAAGAAGCCGCTGTCGTAGTTATCCCCGTCGTCCTGAGCGGAGCGCCGAAGGCGCGTAGTCGAAGGACCTCTTTTTTTGTTTCAACGCGCCGTTCGCCAGAAAAGAGGGCCTTCGACTGCGCCGCCCTTCGGGAGTCTCCGCTCAGGACGACGGAGTGTTTTGTTGGGCGGGAGGAAGCTCAACGCTGCCGAGCGTGCAGCTCACTGCGAAGA
>NZ_JAUSBN010000032.1 GCF_030651995.1 Reyranella sp. | reverse complement strand
ACACCGAAGGTCGCATGCCGAAAGTTCTAGCCGAGTGACCTCCAGAGCCATGATGACCTCCTCGTCCGAAGAGACAGAAGAGAATCACAACTCGATTCCAACCGGAATCCCCCAAGAGTCACAAATTCTGGCGGTTGGTATTATTACAACCGCTGTAATTGTTGCACTGCACGGCTGAATCGGCTGTCGGCCCCGAAACGTTCTTGCTCCGGGAAGGTCCGTCCCTATACTCCGCGCGCTTCGAAAAGGGTCCGCCTTTCCCGGGCGGACTGTCGTGGCTTCGAGTGGAGTTGCCGACGATGTCGATTACGTTGCCGCAGAATTATCGGCCGTCAGAACGTGAAGCTTTCATGAATCCGATGCAGCAGGAGTACTTCCGGCAGAAGCTGCTCAAGTGGAAGGATGAGCTGATCGAGGAATCCAATCAGACCCTCCAGAACATGCAGGAAGAGAGTCTGGCGCAGCCCGATCTTGCCGATCGCGCGACCGCCGAGACCGACCGCTCGCTGGAGTTGCGGACGAGGGATCGTTTCCGCAAGCTGATCTCCAAGATCGACCAGGCGGTCAAGTCGATCGACGAAGGCACCTACGGTTATTGCGAGGAGACCGGCGAGCCGATCTCGCTGAAGCGCCTGGAGGCCCGGCCGATCGCGACCTTGTCCGTCGAGGCGCAGGAGCGCCACGAGCGGATGGAACGCACCCGCCGCGACGAAGGCAACGACTGAGATTGTATTCTGCCCGCGACAACCTCGGTGTCATCCCGAGCGTAGCCGAGGGATTTTTTTTGTAGCAGTTCCTTCGCTGCGCTCAGGACTTCGGACAAGGCTTACGCCTTGTCCTCCGCCTGCATGGCCTGCCGGTTGAGCGCACGGCCGGCTTGGCCGCCGCCCGGCTTGCCGTCGCGCCAGGCGAAGGCGCCGTTGCAGATTACCGTGTCGATGCCCCGGGCCGGCGAGATCGGTTTCTCGAAGGTGGCCGTGTCGATCACCGTCGCCGGATCGAAGACGCAGAGATCTGCGTAGAAGCCGGTCCTTACCTCACCGCGCTTGGCGAGATGGAAGCGCTGCGCCGAATACGACGTCATGCGACGCACCGCGTCTTCGAGCGGGAAGAGCCCGAGGTCGCGCGAGTAGTGGCCGAGGACGCGCGGGAAGGTGCCCCAAAGGCGCGGATGCGGATGGGCGTCGAAAGGGATGCCGTCCGAGCCGATCATTGCGCCGGGATGGGACATCGCGGCCTGCACGTCCTTTTCGTCCATCATGAAGTAGATGGCGCCGGCGGGCTGGATGCGGTCGGCGGCTTCCTTCATCGAGCACCCCATCTCGTCCGCGATCTCCCTGAGGTCACGCCCGCTCATGCCCTCGACCTTGTCGGACCAGGTGATCAGCACCTTGTCGGCACGATCCAGCATGTCGCTGCGCAGGATCGTCGAACCCGCGACGTACGGGTAAACGTCGAAGGCGATCTGCTGCTTCTTCATCGCCTCCTCGAAGTGCGGCAGCGTCTCCTTCATGCGCCCGAAATTGGAGCGGCCCGAGCACTTGTGGTGCGAGACGATGATCTCGGCGCCGACGCGGCGGCCGATCTCGAAGGTCTCGTCCATCGCCTTCAGGATATGATCGCCCTCGTCGCGCATGTGGGCGGTGTAGACGCCGCCCCAGCGGCCGAGTGGGGTGGCCACTTCGACCACTTCGTCGGTCGAGGCGTGGCTGGACACGGCATAGAACAGGCCGCTCGACATGCCGATCGCGCCCTGCTCGAGGCTCTGGTCGAGCAGTTCGCGCATCTGCTTCATCTCGCCCGCCGTGGCGACCCGGTTGAGGTCGTCGCCCATCGAGTTGATGCGCAGCGTGCCGTGGCCGATCAGGAAGGCGCCGTTGATCGCCGGCTTCGCCGCATCGACCTTGCCCGCGAAGGACGCGAAGTCCTTGGAGAGATTCTCCTTCTTCTTGATGATCAGCGACATCCAGTGGCCGACGTCGGGCCGGACGTACGGCGCGGCAGAGACGCCGCAATTGCCGCACACCACGGTGGTGACGCCCTGGCTGGCCTTCATCGCCATCGTCGGATTGTCGATCAGGGCGGTGTCGTCATGCGTGTGGACGTCGATGAAGCCCGGCGCCACGACCTTGCCCGTGGCGTCGATCTCGTTGTCGCCGCGGAGCGTGCCGGGCGCATCGATCGCGACGATGCGGTCGCCCTTCACCGCCACGTCGGCGGCGAAGAGCTTCCTGCCTGTTCCGTCGGCCACCTGGCCGTTGCGGATGACGATGTCGTAAGTGGCCATGGGGGCTCCTAGGCTTCGTTGCGGCCGAGCCGCATGTCGAGGTCGAACGGGTAGAGCGGGCGCTTGACCCGCTCGTACTTGAACAGCTTGAGGTCGGAGGCGGTGCAGCCGTCGCCGTCGCACATCACGATGTGCTTGGCGATCGGTTCGAAGCCGGCGCGGAAATGCTGGCGCGACTTGATGAGCACGTACTTCTTGCGCCGCGGATCGATGCCGCAGTGGGTGAAGACGCCGAGGTCGTAGGGTTCGGCACGCTTCTCCGACACGACGATCTGCATCTTGCCGGTGTCGAGCACGGCGGTGCGACCCATGCGCACCGTGGTGCCGGTCGCCATCGGGCCGGTCACGGTGAACTGTCCGTCGGTGATGGCCTTCACCTTGCCGGTGACCTTGAGCGGCTTGCCCTTGAGGCCCATGGCCGGCATGTCGATCTTGCCGCCCAGTTCCAGCGTCACTTCGGCACCGACTCCCGCCTTGATCATCTGATCGACGCACGCCGGATCGCAGATCGGGCCGGCGCAGGCATCCTCGAGCTCCTGCTTCATGGCCTCCTCGATGACGCTCATCACGTCCTGGGTGCCGCCCGAGGCGGTGTTGTCGCCATGGTCTGCCATGACGACAGGATAGTCGGTGTAGCCCTTGGCGCGCCCGACCTGGACCGAGAGCGGCTCGGGATGAAACAGGAAGCCTTCACGCTTTTCCCAGGCCGTATCGAGGATCCGGTTGAGCAGGATCTCTCCCTCGGCGGTCCGCTTGTCGCAGACGATTACCGACGAGAGGGCGAGGTGGGGGATGTCGGCCTGCGGGAAGCCGCCGAATACCGAGGCATTCAGGACCTCGCCGGTATCCTCGGCCTGGTTGGCCATGCCCATCAACGTCTTCATGGGCTCGCGCGAGGGCGTGTGGACCAGCGAGCTGCTCATGATCGGGCGGTTGCCCCAGACCATCGTCGGCTCGACCTCGCCGGCCAGGGTACGGATCAGCGTGCGGCCGGCCCGGCGGGCCGTGTCGGCCATGTCGATATGGGGATAGGTCCGGTAACCCGTCAGGATCGTGGCGCCGTTGACCATGGCGTCGGTCATCTGGGTGTGGAAATCGAGCGCCACGGCGATCGGCACGTCGGGCGCGATCCTGCGGATGCGGTTCAGCAGCTCGCCTTCGCCGTCATCGTAGTGCTCGGCGACCATGGCGCCGTGCAGCGCCAGCAGGACGGCGTCGCAGCCCTTCTTGACCTCGTCCACAATGGCATTGGTCATCTGTTCGTATGCCGCCTTGGTGACCAGGCCCGACGGATGGGCAGAAGCGGCCATGGGCACGGTGAACTCGGCGCCCGCCTTGCGGGCGACCTCGATGAAGCCGCCCAGCGAGGTGTTGGTGCCTTCGGCCTCCTTGATGGCATCAGGCCCGTTCAGGGCACCCAAGCCGCCGCCTCGGGCGAAGGATTCGATGGGGGTGGGCAGGGGCGAGAACGTATTGGTCTCGTGCATCATCATTGCGACTACGAACTTCTTGGCCAACAACCCCTCCATCCAGGTCTTAAGTCTTTGAACATCCTATAGAAAACCCGACCTCGCGCGTTTGCTGAAGCAATGCTTCCAGTGCAAAGCTGCGTCGCACTATTATTGTGCGTTGCAAAAACGCAACACCTCCGGCTCGACATCAACGAACGCTAAATATGTGAATTCAGGGCTCTTTTTCGCCCTTGCATTCTCTTCGCAGGTGCACCATTCTTTGAGGGCAGCAAACGCTACCTCGGTAGCCGCATTGTTTGCTGTATGCCCGTCTTGGGCGTTTCCTCCCTAAACTCGGGCCGTGCTTGTCACGGCCCTTTTTTTTGCCTGAACGGCTAGGCCCGTGGGTTTTATTCGGCGGCCAGAGGCCGGGGCGGCTGCAAGGTTTCCTGGGCCTGTTGACCCATTTCCTCGAGCAGGCCGGTAATGAGGCGGGCGAGAACGCCCGCGGTCGGAAGTCTCTCATGCCGGGCCTCGTCCATGTAGAGCGCCCGATTGATCTCGATTTGCAGCGTGTGGCGGGCCAGTGCCGGCCGGCCATAGCGTTGGGTCGTGAAGCCGCCCGCATAGGGTTGGTTGCGCAGAACGCGCAGGCCGCGTGCGCGGAACCATCGCTCTGCGGCGGCGGTGAATTCGGGCGCGCAGGCTTCCCCATGATTGTCGCCCAGCACGATATCGACCCGCTGGTCCCGGTCCCGCGTGCCCAGGGTGGAGGCCGAGGAGGGCATCGAATGAGCATCGATCAGCAGCGCGCCGCCGAAAGTGCTGTAGGTGTGCTCGACCAGCAGGGAAAGAGTCTGGTGATAGGGCCGCCAGCAGGTTTCCAGCCGATGCTCGATCATGTCGGAGGGGACACGGCCACGGTAGATCGCCTCGCCAGTGGCAGCCACCCGCGGGATCATGCCGAGACCGGCGGCCACCCGGGTGGTGCGATGGTTCAGCGGGCGCGGCAGCGGGCCCTCGAACATCGCCGGATCGAGTTCATAGGGTTCGCGGTTGGCATCGACGTAGGAGCGGGGAAAGCGGGCGGCCAGCAACGGCATGCCGAGCGAGGGAGCGGCGGCGAAAAGCTCGTCGACGAAGGCGTCTTCCGCCCGGCGAAGGGCCGCGAGCGGAACGGCGGCCTGCTCGAGAAAGGCCGCAGGATAGATCGAGCCGCTGTGCGGCGAGGCCACGACCACCGGAACCGTCTGGTGCGCCGGCAGCCGGCAATCCAGGGCCTCGTGATCGGGCAGGACCGGAAGAAAATCCATCCCATGCTCATAGCGGGTGTGACAGCGCACGTCACCCTCGCGCTCTTGCCAATCCGTTTGCGGCAATGTAGACGACCGGGCTTCCGCGTTACCGGTTGGTCCTCAACCCCGGCAACAGTAGGTGATGGGCGCGTAGCTCAGCGGTAGAGCACTGTCTTGACATGGCAGTGGCCACAGGTTCGATCCCTGTCGCGCCCACCATCGCCTTCTCCCATTTCTCCAGGTCGGCGCCGTCCGCGGGGCGCTGTCTCGAGCACGCAACCTTAAGGGTTTGGTGCCGTTCCCCGATGTCGACCAGGCGTCCCCCGCGAGGCGCCCGACAAGACCGGGCCGGGGGGCGTAGACCAGGAGGGAATTATGAGCCCAGAAGAACTGACAACGGCGCTTGGGCGCGCTGTGACCGCACTCTGGGGCGGACTGCCAGCGAACGTGCAGCACGAGGTGTTCGAATCGACCGTCCGCCTGTCGGGAGACGCTACGCGGGAACCGCTCGCCAGGCTCTTGCATCACATTCACCCTCGAACGACCGACGGCGAAAAGGCTCGGGCCGTGCCAGAGCCTGACAGCCTCGGCGGCTAAACTATGCCAGCTGCGGCGCCTCCCCGTTTGAACGCCGCAGCCGTCCCGGCCAGGCATCAAGGCGAAAGGGTGAGAGAGCGCTGATCGACGTCAAGTCAGCGCTGAACTCGGCGCTCGATCTGCTCCGGGGCGTCAACCTTACGTCACCTCCGACGCTCGGGCGGGACGCTCGATTGCGCTGTGGGCGATGCCGTGACAGTCTGCTCCCCCGGCGAGCCTGGTAGCATGAACGACAATTCAGATCATCGTACCGAGTCCGTGGCCGGCAAAAGAGCGTACGCCGCTCCCATGCTTCAGCGCTTCGGAACCCTGAAGGAGTTGACCCGCTCTATCGGCAATAAGGGCAACAAAGACGGTCAGCAGACGGGCAATCAGAAAAGAACAAGCTGGTAGGTGGTCACGCAGATGGCTCCTCGCGAGCGGGCGGTGGGCAACTCAGGTGCTCGCCCGGCGCAATCAGGTTGGCGCGCGTGGTTAACCACCGGTTCGATGCCTTTGCCGCCAACCATCGGCTTCTTGCCAGGACCTCTTGATTGGAACCGGTGTCCAAGGCACCAGTAGGGAATGGCTGGAGTTCCGATGTCCGATTTCTTCTCGCTCTATTCCCATGAGTTCGTGCGCGTGGCCTGCTGCGTGCCGCGCACCCGCGTGGCCGATGCGGCCTATAATCTGGCCGAGACGCTGAAGCTCGCGGCGCAGGGCGACGCGGCACGGGCGGCCGTCATGGTCTTTCCCGAACTGGGGCTCTCCTCCTACGCCATCGAGGACCTGCTGCTGCAGGACGCGTTGCTCGACGAGGTCGAGCGGTCGATCGCCACGGTCGTCGAGGCGTCGCGCGACCTCTTCCCCGTCCTGGTCGTCGGGGCGCCGCTGCGCGTGTCGAACCGCCTCTACAACACGGCGGTCGTCGTCCATCGCGGCAAGGTGCTGGGCGTGGTGCCCAAGACCTACCTGCCGAACTATCGCGAGTTCTACGAGAAGCGCCATTTCATCTCGGGCGCCAACGTCATCTGCGATGAGCTCGACCTGGCCGGGCAAACCGTGCCCTTCGGCACCGACCTGCTGTTCAAGGCGACCGGCCTCGATCTCACTTTCCACGTGGAGATCTGCGAGGACGTCTGGGTGCCGATCCCGCCCTCGAGCCACGCGGCGCTGGCGGGCGCCGAGCTTCTGGTCAACCTGTCCGCCAGCAACATCACGATCGGCAAGGCCGAGGCGCGGCGGCTGCTGTGCGGCAGCCAGTCGATGCGGGCAGTCGCGGCCTACGCCTATTCGGCGTCGGGACCGGGCGAATCGACGACCGACCTCGCCTGGGACGGCCACGCCGCGATCTATGAAGTGGGAGACCAGCTGGTCGAGTCGTCGCGCTTCGAGAGGGAGTCGACGATCATCCAGGCCGACGTCGATGTCGGCCGCATCCGCCAGGAGCGCCTGCGCTACAACGGCTTCGCCGATTGCGCGCTGCAGGAGAAGGGGCGGGTCGAGCGTTTCCGGCAGGTCCGGTTCGCGTTCGATCCGCCGAAGGACCGCGTCGCGCTCGATCGCGCCGTCGAGCGCTTCCCTTACGTGCCGTCGGATCCCGCCAAGCTGCGCGACAATTGCTACGAGGCCTACAACATCCAGGTCCAGGGGCTGGCGCAGCGGCTCCAGTCGAGCCGCACGGAGAACGCCGTGATCGGCGTGTCGGGCGGCCTCGATTCGACGCACGCCCTGATCGTCGCCTGCCGCGCGATGGATCAGCTGGGCCTCAGCCGCAAGAACGTCCTCGCCTACACGATGCCGGGCTTCGGCACCTCCGACAAGACGTACACCAATGCCTGGCGGCTGATGAAGGCGCTGGGCGTCACCGCGGCCGAGATCGACATCAAGCCGGCCGCGACCCAGATGCTGGCCGACATCGGCCATCCGTTCGGCAAGGGAGAGAAGGTCTACGACGTGACCTTCGAGAACGTGCAGGCGGGTCTGCGCACCGACTATCTGTTCCGCCTGGCCAACCAGCAGCGCGGCATGGTGGTCGGCACCGGCGATCTTTCCGAGCTGGGGCTGGGCTGGTGCACCTATGGCGTGGGCGATCACATGTCCCACTACAATCCCAACGGCTCGGTCTCGAAGACCTTGATTCAGCACCTGATCCGATTCGTCGCCGCCTCCGGCGACGTCAGCAAGGACACGGCGGAGATCCTGCACGACATCCTGAACACCGAGATCTCGCCCGAGCTGATCCCGGCCGGCGAGAAGGGCGTGGTGCAGGCCACGGAGAGCTTCGTGGGTCCCTACGCGCTGCAGGATTTCAATCTGTTCTACCTGACGCGGCTGGGCTACCGGCCGTCGAAGATCGCCTTCCTCGCCTGGAATGCCTGGCATGACATCGAGAAGGGCGCCTGGCCGGCCAACCTGCCGGACGGAACGCGCCGCGCCTACACGCTGGAGGAAATCCGCGGCTGGCTCGCGCTGTTCCTGCGGCGCTTCTTCACCAACCAGTTCAAGCGTTCGGCGCTGCCCAACGGACCGAAGATCTCGTCCGGCGGTTCGCTTTCGCCGCGCGGCGACTGGCGGGCGCCGTCCGACGGCAGCCCCGACGTCTGGCTCGAGGAGATGAAGACCATCCCCGAGGCCGGCGGAAAATAGCCGGCGCGATTTTCACGCGGCGAGGTGGCCGTCGTTTGCGCGCTGCGGCCAAAATGCTACTGACGCTCGAAGGAAGCGCGTAGGAGGGTTCGATGCCGCTCGAAGTCAAGAAGACAGTCCAGCAGATGGTCGACGAGGCCAACAGCCAGATCGAGACACTGTCGCTGGCCGACGCGATGAAGATTCATGGCCAGCCGGGCGTGACCTTCATCGACATCCGCGATCCGCGCGAACTGTGGCGCGACGGGACCATTCCCGGCGCCATCAACGTGACGCGCGGCATGCTCGAAATGTGGATCGATCCGCACAGCCCCTACGCCAAAGACTATTTCCAGACCGGCAACAAGTTCGTGTTCTTCTGCGCCGGCGCCTGGCGCTCGGCCCTGTCGACCAAGACGGCGCAGGACATGGGTCTCACCCCGGTTGCCCATTTCGAGGGCGGCTTCGGCGCCTGGAAGAAGGCCGGTGGCCCGGTGGAGACGGTCGAGCCCAAGAAGTAGGTCGGCCGTGAGCGCCGACCAGCCCGTCGTTCCGCAGCCGGTCATCGACGACATTCCCGAGTTCACGTCGATCCCGGCCTACATTGCGCGGCATGCGAGGAGCCATCCGGACAAGCCGGCGGTGAAGTGCGACGGCGTCGTGCGGAGTTGGCGGGCGTTCTATGGGCGCATCAACCGGATCGCCCGGCGGCTGTCGGAGATGGGCCTGGGGCGCGGCGACAAGATCGCCATCCTCGCCGCCAACTCGATCGAGTATCTTGAGACCTTCATGGGCGGCCTGCGGGCCGGCGTCTGCGTCGTGCCGCTGTCGACCATGGCGGCCGCCGATGCGCTCGAGAAGATGCTCGACGATTGCGACGCCAAGGTCCTGTTCCTGTCGGACCAGTATCGCGCGCTGGTCGAGCCCTATGAGGGACGTCTAGGCAAGCTGGTGGCCGGCGGTCGCATTGCCTACGATTTTGCCCGGCCGGGCTGGCAGGGTTTCGAGGACTGGCTCGCACCGGCGAGTGATGCGCCGTTCGAGACCGCGATCGGTCCGCTGGACGACTTCAACATCATCTACAGTTCCGGCACGACCGGTCTGCCCAAGGGCATCCTTCATTCGCATGCTCTGCGCAGCCAGCTTCCCGTGCGCTTCCCGGCCTTCGACTACGGGCCGGACACGATCTCGCTGGTTTCGACGCCGCTCTATTCGAACACCACGCTCGTGGCCTTGCTGGCGACCGTGGGGGTGGGCGGCACGTCGATCCTGATGCGCAAGTCCGACGTGGTGAAGTTCCTCGAACTGGCCCAGGCCGAGCGGGCCACGCATGCCATGCTCGTGCCGGTGCAGTACCAGCGCATCCTGGCCCATCCCGATTTCGACAGTTACGACCTCGGTGCCTTCAAGGCCAAGCTCTCGACCAGCGCGCCGCTGCGCGCCCAGGTGAAGGCCGACTGCCTGAAGCGCTGGCCCGGCCGGCTGATCGAGATCTACGGCCTGACCGAAGGCGGCGGGAGCTGCATGCTCGAAGCCAACCTGCATCCCGACAAGCTCCACACGGTCGGCAAGCCGGGCTTCGGCGTCGAACTGAAGGTTCTCGACGAGCAGGGCCGGGAACTGCCACAGGGCGAGGTCGGCGAAATCGCCGGTCGCGCCGAGATGATGATGAAGGGCTACTACAAGCAGGACGACAAGACGCGCGAACTGTTCTGGTACGACGCCGACGGCCGGCTTTTCTTCAAGTCCGGCGACATGGGCAGGCTCGACGAGGACGGGTTCCTGATCCTGCTCGATCGCAAGAAGGACATGATCATCTCGGGCGGCTTCAACGTCTATGCCGCCGACATCGAGGTGCTGCTGCTGAAGCATCCAGACGTGATCGACGTCGCCGTGATCGGCGTGCCGAGCGACCAGTGGGGCGAATCGCCGATGGCCCTGTGCGTACGCCGCGCCGGCGCGACGGTTGGCGAGGAGGCCGTGCGCGCGTGGGCGAACGACCAGCTCAGCAAGACGCAGCGCCTCGTCGCCGTCGAGTTTCGCGACTCGCTTCCGCGCAGCACCATCGGCAAGATCATGAAGCGTGAACTGCGGGCTCCCTACTGGGAAGGCCGGACAGCCAGGATCTGAGGACAAGCATGACCGAACCGACTCTCCGTTCCACCCATCTCTTCACGCTTGCCCTCCAGGTCGATCCGAACCTGGTCGATGTCGGCGAGACGCCCTATGGCCGCCGGCGCATCGCGACCGTGACGGGAGGCACGTTCGCGGGCGAGGAATTGCGCGGCACGGTCCTGCCCGCGCCGGCCGGCGACTGGCTGCTGCTGCGACGCGACGGCATCCTGCAGCTCGACGTACGGCTCACGCTCAAGACCGACGACGGACACCTCATCTACATGAGCTACCGCGGCATGCGGCACGGACCGGCCTGGGTGATGGAGCAGCTCAACATGGGCGTGAAGGTCGATCCCAGCCAGTATTACTTCCGCGCCACGCCCTGGTTCGAGACGGCGTCGGAGAAGTACCGCTTCCTCAACCGCATCGTCTGCGTCTCGACCGGCCGGCGCGATCCCTCCGGACCGGTCTACGAGGTCTTCCAGATCCTCTGATGGTCGACCTGTCGACCCTCGCCGCCCGACGTCGGGAAACCTTTACCAGCAGCGCATGCCCTGAATGAGAGGCATTCGCGCCGAATTCCGGGGGGCGCCCCCCAGGAATCAGTTGTTTCGTTTATTTCGTTTGTGCGCCTCGACGATGGGGCCGGGCGCAGGGGCGGAACGAGTGCGCGATCGATGGAGAGGTGGCGGCTTTCGCCGTTGATCGGCCCCTCGATGAGCCACGGTGCCTCGCCGCGATCGTGCCATGCCGGCGCCAGGAAGGTCACGGACGGCCAGCTTCCATGCGGCACCTTGGCGAGCAGGGGCTGCCCCCGGCGAGTTCGGCCACGCAACGGAATCAGATCAACCCATCGAAGGGGAATCCCTTTCGATTCCTTCTCAAATCAAGCCGCTCTAAGCTCTTGCGGCCGCGATCTTCGTGAGGACGGGCAGGATGTATTCGCGGAACCTGGCCGGGTTCTCGCTCATCGGGAAGTGGCCCAGTTCCTTCATGACCTGCACCTGCGCGCCGGGGATCTGGGCGGCGGTGCGCAGCGTGTCATCGGCGGTGCAGGAGAAATCGTACTCGCCGGTCAGGAGGTAGAGCGGGCAGACGGTCGTGTCGATCGACTTCACCTTCTCGCGCAGGTCGCCGTCGACCCGGTAGAAATACAGGTCGCCTTTGAAGATGCCGGGGCCGCCCTGCATGTACATCCACAGCGTCTCGTGGCGGCTGACGGGAGGGCTCTGCGGCGCGATCAGGCCCGAGATCAGGGCGGCGCAGACTTCGCCGCCATGCACGTCGGGACGGTGCAGCCAGGCCGTGTCATACCAGGGTTGCTGGAAGTCCGCGGCCTCCAGCGCCACGAGAGCACGGAACTCGGCGGCGTGTGCGATCGCGAGATTGAGCACGATGCGACCGCCGATCGAGCAACCCATCACAACGGGACGGTCGAGTTCCAGGGCCTGGCAGAAGGCGCGGATGGCGGCCGTATAGGAGGCGGTGGTCAGCCGGTACTCGGTCTTTTCCCAGCCGTCGGGCGGTGTCGACTTGCCGTGCCAGGGCATGTCGAACGCAATCACGCGGAAGCGGCTCGTGATCTCGGGATCGGCGAGAAGATGGCGGAACTGGCGACTGTCGGCGCCCGCCGTGTGCAGGCACACGAGAGGGATTCCGCTGCCGGCCTCCTCGAAGTAGAGCCGATGCGGCGTGCCGTCGATGTCGAGCCGCACGTAGCGGCCGATCATGGGGTCGAGAGCGGGTGCCATGTCAGGATGCCTCCGGGAGACGGCGGGGCAGGGCCAGCAGGTCCTTGAAGTATTGCAGGTTCTGCAGCAGCGGCCGCAGGTCGCCTTCGAACGAGGCGGCGCCGCGCTTCGTCAGCGCGAACAGGTCGTGCCAGCCGGGCTCGGGCATTCTCTTCCAGTGATTACACCACGCCTCGTCCGTGGCGCGCACGGTGAAGGCGGTGGAGCGCATCAGCCTCGGGCCGCGATCGAAGGCGGCGAGGGCGCCCTGGGCGATCGTCAGGTGGAAGGGCTCGCTGCCGATGTCGATCCTGCAGTCGACGTTCAGCCAACGGCCTCGGCGCAACAGGTCCGTATCGTCAGAGAGCAGGGCGGGCAGCTTCGCGAAACAATCTGCAGGGGTCATTCCTGCAGTATGTACTCGATCGTCGACCCGTCGGAACCCTTGAATGCGGCTTTCACCCAACGGCCGCGGTCATCGAACCACTGATCCATCTGCACGTCGCCGGAATAGGTGTAGCGCGTCGCTTCCAAGGTGCCTTTCGCCGTCTTGACCGTCTCGCGGCCCCGCGGTGTTATCTGGACCTTCGCGAGCGCGCCGTTCTGGCTGTTCAGGATCGCCGACTGCTTCACCTGGTTCAGGTTCCAGTGGGTCGACGGCATGAGTCCCGGGGGAAGGGTCTCCTGTCGGGCAGCGCCCTGCTGGAAGCCGACATCGTTGGCCGACAGTTTCGGCGCGCTGCCACCATCGCGGACGACCGCGATGCCGCCGGCGTCCTGGCGGGCCTTCACGCCGAACTTGGTGCCGTTGTCGTCGGTCTGGGTCGAGATCGACTCGAAAGTATTGCCGTTCCAGATCTCCTGGCCGCGATGCAGGTAGCGATACATGGTCAGGCCGAGCACCTTGACCGAAAGGTCGATCGACGTCGTCACGACCCGCTTGTCGCCATTCTGCTGGAAGGTGAGGGTGTGCGTGCCGATCCGTTCGCCGTTGCGGAACGCGGCAAAAACATGGCTCTCCCCATACGGCAGGTCCTGGGCCGCCAGCGCTCCTGCCGAGCTACAGCATCCCATGGTCATCAGTACCAGCAGTAGACGTCGCATCATGTGTCGGCTCCTGATGCTATATACGCCAAAAGGAGCCCTTGGATCAGCCCCTCAGACGACTCGTTCGGCCCTTAGCCTGGCGATATCCTCGGCGCCATAGCCGAGTTCCTGCAGGATCTGGTCCGTATGCTCGCCCAGGGTCGGCGCCCGGCGGCGGATGGTGAGGGGGGTCCGGGAAAGCTTCACCGGCTCCTGCAGCACCGGCACGGCCATCTTGGCGCCGGGATAGTCCATCGCGTGGAAGTAGCCTGCTTCCTGCACGTGCCGGTCGTCGAGAGCCTGCTGAGGCGTGTAGACCGGGCCGGCGGGAATGCGATTGGCCTCGAGGGCTGCCAGCGCTTCCGCGACGGTGCGGTTGTCGCACCATTTCTGCATGATCGCCGACAGGGCCTCGCCATTGTCGCCGCGGGCGAGATCGTCCTTGAAGCGCGGGTCGGTGGCGAGGCTCTCGTCGCCCATCAGCTTGCACCAGCGCACGAACAGCGGCTGGCCGATCGTCATGGCGTAGATCCAGCCGTCCTTGCACTTGAAGGTGTCGGAGGGGCCGGCCGTGAAGCCGCGATTGAGGGTGGCGATGCGGTTGAGGTTGAGCATCGCCTGCTCGATCAGATGACCGTTGGTGATGTTGATGGCGGTCCGCAGCAGGGCAGTCTCGACCTTCTGGCCCTTGCCGCTCTTCGTGCGTTCCATGAGGGCCGCCAGCACGCCCACGGTGTTGAGGAGCGCCGTGCCGAAGTCGACGAACGGGGCGTTCATGCGGGTCGGCGTCTCGCCGTCGCCGGACAGGAACATGGCGCCGGACATCGCCTGGCCGATCGTGTCGAAGCCGACGCGCGTCTTGTAGGGGCCTTCCGACCCGAAGGTCGAGGTGGTGGCGAGGATGATGCGGGGATTGAGGGCCGAGAGGCTCTCGTAGTCGATGCCCATCTTCTGCAGGTCTTCGTAGGGCAGGTTGGCGATCACCACGTCGGAAGCCGCCACCAGCTTCTTCACGATCTCGCGGCCCTCGGGCTTCATCGGGTTGAGGGTGAGGCCGAGCTTGTTGCGGCCCATCTGGAGGAACATCGAGCCTTCGCCGCCCTCGACGACCGGGGTCACCCAGCGGTCCTCGCTGCCCTCGAGCTTCTCGACGCGGATCACCTCGGCGCCGAGATCGGCCAGCATCGTGCCGCAAAACGGACCGGCGATGTAGCGGCCGAAATCGAGTACGCGGATGCCTTCCAGAACGCCTGACATGTGCCTGTGCCTCCCTTGCGCCGGCCTCGACAGGGCCGGCTGCGATGGAGCATTAGCAGAGGTCGCGAACCGGTTCTATTCGAAGACCGCGCCTGGTCCGGCTTCCGGCTACTCGAAAAAGGTGTTGGGCTTGAGGAAGACCGCCAGCATGAGGCAGCCTTCGTCGGTCCAGGCGTCGTGACGGCTGCCCGCGCGTCGCCACACGTAGTTGCCCGCCCGGCAGACGCCGGCATGATCGGCAAACGAGCCCTCGAGCACATAGGTCTGCTCGATCGCCGCATGTTCGTGTTTCGGCAGGCGGGCGCCCGGCGCCCAGCGCATCAGCACGGTCGAGAGGCCGGTTTCCTTCTGCTCCATCAGGATCTTCCAGTCGATCCCGGGGAAACGGGTCGGCTGCCACGGCACGTCCTTGACGTTGACATAAGTCGAGTCCGGGCCGATGCCGGCCAGGGTCTCGACGTTCATGCGGCGGCCCTGCGGCGCGCCGCCTTCAGCGTGCCGCCGCGCATGACGTGGCCGGGCAGGGGACGGCCGACGATCTCCTCGGCGAGCTTCGCGACCTCGATCAGCCGCTCGATGTCGAGGCCGGTCTCCACGCCCATCTCCTCGCACATGAAGGCGAAGTCCTCGGTGCAGATGTTGCCGGCCGCGCCGTCGGTCGCGGCGAAGGGGCAGCCGCCGAGGCCCGCGACGGAAGCGTCGAACCTCGTGACTCCCAGGCGCAGGCCGGCATAGGCCGCCGCCGCGCCGGTGCCGCGGGTGTCGTGGAGATGGAGAGCGATCTCGAGGTCGGGCCACTTCGACCGTACCGCCCCGATCAGCCGTTCGACGGAGGCGGGCGTGGCCCAGCCCATCGCGTCGGTGAGTTTGATGCCCTTCAGCTTGAAACCGGCCAGTTCGGCCTCGTCGAGCGCCAGCTGGACGCGCTGCAGGATCAGTTCGGTCGACAGCTCGCCTTCGTAATTGCAGCCGAAGGCGCCCAGGATGACGCCCCATTCGACCGGCATGCCGCGGTCCTTGAAGGTCTTGAGCGACAGGCGCTGCTCGACCATGGCGTCGGGTACCGACTTGCCGATGTTCTTGCGGGAGAAGGTGTCGGAGGCGGTGACGCGGACGCCGCCGTCGACGTGCAGAGGGCCCCGAAGCGCACGCTCGAGGCCCTGCTGGTTCAGCCATAGCGCGCTGTACTGCACGCCGGGCTTGCGATCGATCTTGGAGGCCACTTCCTCGGCGTCGGCCATGGTCGGCACGCGCCTGGGATTGACGTAGGAAACGCAGGCGATGCGCTTCAACCCGGTGTCCGCCAGCGCCTCGATGAGGCGGACCTTGTCGGCCACCGGGATCATCTTCTTTTCCGACTGGAAGCCCTCGCGAGGGCCCTCCTCGTCGATGGTCACCCGCTTGGGCAGGTCGGACATCTCAACCTCCGGAAATTGGAGGAGGGCGTCAGCCCTCCTCTTCCACGAACGCTTCCTTGCGCGCCTTCTTGAAGCTGGGCAAGGCCATCAGCAGCAGCAGCAGTGCCGTCGTGATGAGCAGACCCAGGCTGATCGGGCGCTCGAGGAAGACCATGGGGTCGCCGCGCGAGAGCAGCATGGCACGCCGGAAGTATTCCTCCATCTGCGGCCCCAGAACGAGACCCAGAAGGAACGGTGCCCCTTCGCAGCCCAACTTGACGAAGACGTAACCGAGCACGCCAAAGACCGCGACCTGCATGACGTGGAACGTACTGTTCTGGAGGCTGTACGCGCCGATGCAGCAGAACAGCAGGATGGCCGGCGCCAGGAAGCGGTAGGGCACCGTCAGCAGCTTCACCCAGATACCGATCATCGGCAGGTTGATGACGACCAGCATGGCGTTGCCGATCCACATCGAGGCGATCATGCCCCAGAAGAGGTCCGGCTTCTTGGTCATGACCTCGGGGCCGGGCTGGATGCCCTGGATGATCATGGCGCCCACCATCAGCGCCATGACGGCGTTCGACGGGATGCCGAGAGTAAGCATCGGAATGAACGAGGTCTGTGCGGCGGCGTTGTTGGCCGCCTCCGGGGCCGCGACACCTTCGACCGCGCCCTTGCCGAATTGACCGGGGTTCTTGGAGAGCCTCTTCTCGAGCGTGTAGGCCGAGAAGGCGCCCAGGGTAGGACCGCCGCCCGGCAAGACACCGAGGGCGGCGCCGAGGAAGGTGCCGCGCAGCGCCGCCGGAACCGCCCGCCGCACTTCTTCCATGGTTGGCCACAGCGACGTGACCTTGATGGTGCCGCCGGTTCGCGTGAGATGCCTTTCGAGGTTCACCACGATCTCGGCGATGCCGAACAGGCCCATGGCGATCGGCGCAAAGTCGATACCGTCGCTGAGTTCCGGGAGGTCGAACGTGAAGCGCTGGGCGCCAGTGTTCACGTCGGTGCCGACCAGGCCGAACAGCAGGCCGAGGAACACCATCGCGATTGCCTTCACCACCGAGCCGCTGGCCAGGATGACGGCGGCGACGAGGCCGAGTGCCATAAGGGAGCAATAGTCGGCCGGGCCGAACTTCTGCGCCATGCGCGTCAGAGGTTCCGCGAACATCACGATGATGATCGTGCCGACGGTGCCGGCGAAGAACGAGCCGACCGCCGAGATCGACAGCGCTGCGCCGGCACGCCCGTTGCGCGCCATTTGATAGCCGTCGAGACAGGTCACCACCGAAGAGGCTTCGCCGGGCAGGTTCACCAGAATCGATGTCGTCGAACCGCCATAGGCTGCACCGTAATAGATGCCGGCCAGCATGATCAGCGAGGCCGTCGGCGGCAGGTGGAAGGTGATCGGCAGCAGCATGGCGATGGTCGCCACGGGGCCGATGCCCGGAAGGACGCCGATCAGGGTGCCGAGAATGCAGCCCAGCAAGGCGTAGGTCAGGTTCTGGAAGGAAAGGGCGACACTGAAGCCCAGCGTGAGATTGTCGAGCAGATCCATCTCACCAGACTCCGCGCAGGATGTAGATATTCATGCCCAGCCCGACCTTGAAGACGAGGGTGCAGAGGACAGCAAGGGTCACGATGAGGCCGATCACTTCCGTGAGTTTGAATTCCTCGCCGGCCAGCGACGCGATCGTGACCAGTACGATCAGAGCCGGGATCAGACCTGCCCGCTCGAAGAGTAGCCCGAAGCAGATGATGCCGATGGTCACCAGCGTGATTGGCTTCCATTTCAGCCGTTCGACTGGGTCGCTTCCGCTCACGACAGCGACGATGCAAACCAGAGCTCCCAGCCCCAGCAACGTAAGAGACAGCATCCGTGGGACATAGCCCGGCCCCATGCGCACCGGCGTACCGAGCGCCAGCTTCTGGCCAAAATAAAGGGCGATCAGCCCGAAGCCAATGAACATCAGCCCGGACAAGAAGTCCTTGCTTAGGAATCGATTCAACGATGCCTCCCCAGAAACGCGGCGTCTTCACTATGCTGTTGGGTCCGAACCCCCGGACCGCCTACAGCTAAACACAATTCGGCCGCTTTGCCCAAGTGCCAAGTTCAATACAAGTGCTAAGTGCATCATCGCAGCAGCAGGCGGCCTGCGATTATGGCCAGGCAAACGGCGAACAGACGCCTCAGCAGGGAGGCGGGCGCCTGCGCGGACCACCGGGCGGCGATCGGCGCGACAAAGAGCGCAGGCAATGACAGGGTCGCGACGCAAAATATCGCGACATCGCCTAGCGCATCGGCGGGACGGCCCGGAACGCCGCGATCCATCTGCAGGAAAACGAGGGTCGCTGGCACGGCAATGATGAGATTGAACAGTGCGCCGGCCCCGATCGCTCGCCTGATGGAAAATGAGAACAGCGTCAGGATCGGTGTGCTCAATGTTCCACCTCCGACTCCCACGGCCGCGGCCAGTCCACCGACCAGGGCCGGCGGCACCTGTGAGAGCAGGCCTCGCGGCTCCCTGTGCCCAATAATGAGGCGGTCGCCCGCCATCATCTTCAGAGCGAGAGCAGCCGCGACCACCGCAAAGAGGGTGGTCAGCACTCTCGTGGGTGCGAACGGAACAGCGGCCAGCCCGACCATCGCGCCGACCCCCAGGAGGCCGGCCAGCAGGCCAATCAGAATGCCCGTCGCCAGCAGCGCCGCTCAGGCAGCGGGCGGATAGGCCGCAATCAGCGTTTCCAAGCGTCGATGTCCCCGTTGGTCGATATTGCATGCGCCCCGGGGGGCGAGCAAACTCCCGGCCAATGTGAACGGTCGTTCAGGAGGTTTGCGGGTGTCACGGCGAGGGGACGACTATATCGGCACGATGGCGGTGCAGGAAAAGCATCGGTTCGACGAGCAGTCGCTCGGCCATTTCATGTCCGCCCAAGTGGACGGGTTCACGCCTCCGGTGCGTGTCGAGCAGTTCAAGGGGGGGCAGTCCAACCCGACCTATCGGCTGACCGACGGCGCCGGCCGTCGCTATGTCCTGCGCCGCAAGCCGCCCGGCAAGCTGCTGCCGTCGGCCCATGCAGTCGACCGGGAATTCCGGGTGATCTCGGCGCTCAATCGCACCGACGTGCCAACTCCCCGGGCCTACGTGCTCAGTGAGGACGAGAGCGTGGTGGGCACGCCTTTCTACATAATGGAATACTGCGATGGCCGCGTTCTGTGGGATCCGCTGCTGCCGGAGGTGCCAAGGGACGGCAGGCGGGACGTCTACCGGGCCAAGTTCGAGGCGCTCGCTCGTCTCCATCGCGTCGACTATGCCGCCCTCGGCCTTGCCGACTTCGGCCGCCCCGGCAGCTACGTCGCCCGCCAGATCTCGCGCTGGGGCAAGCAGTACAAGGCGTCGGAGACCGAGAAGATCGAGTCGATGGACCGGCTGTTCGACTGGCTGCCGGCCAACCTGCCCAAGAACGACGAGACGGTGCTGGTCCACGGCGATTACCGCCTCGACAACATGATCTTCCACGCCACCGAGCCGCGCGTGCTGGGCATCATCGACTGGGAGATTTCGACGCTCGGCGATCCGCTGGCCGAGCTTTCCTATCTCTGCATGCTGTGGCGCACGCCCAAGGACTGGGGCGGCCTGCTGGGACACGATCTCGAGGATCTCGGCCTCCCGACGGAAGCCGAGATGGTGGACTACTACAGCAGCCTGTCGAAACGCCCCGTGCCCGAGCCCGCGCTCTGGGAGTTCTACATGGCCTACAATCTGTTCCGGGTGTCCTGCATCCGCCAGGGCGTCTATGCCCGCTCGCTCGACGGCACGGCTGCCAATGTGCGTGCCGCCGACTCTGGCAAGCTGGTGAAGCCCGCCGCCGATCTCGCCTGGGATATCGTCGCCAACATGTCCGGAGCCTCGCGATGAGCAAGCGCAAGACCGTCGTCGCCGATGACGTGGCGACCGCGGCAGTGGCGGAGCGCGAAGCGCGGCCGCCGGTCGAGGCGATCCGCGCCGCGGCCTTCGCCCAGTTCGCCGAGCGCGGTTACCCGGTCGTCACGGTCCGAGACATCATGAAGGCCTGCGGACTGACGCAAGGCGCCCTCTACAATCACTTCAAGTCGAAGGACGAGCTGCTGCACGACATCATCGCCTCGACCCAGGGCGAACTGGAGCGGCTCTGCCAGCAGGCGGTGGCCGGCGCAGGTGGCGATCCGCGCGCCGAACTCGCGGCCTTCGTGCGGGTCTATGTCATGCGCCATTGCCGCCTGCGCATCGAGGCGCTTGTCGCCAACCGCGAGATCGGCTGGCTGGATACGGCGCGCGTGGCCGACATCCGGCGCAGCCGGCGCGCCATCCGCGACATCGTCGTGACGATCCTCGGGCACGGTGTCGCGAAAGGCGTGTTCGATCCGCCGCGCGTCGAGGGAAAGCACGATCTCAAGGCGATCGCCATGGCGCTGCTCGACCAATGCACCCACGTCTCGATGTGGTACGGTCCGGGAGGCGATCTCACCGAGGAGCAGATGGCGAAGCTCTACACCGACATGGCCTTGCGCATGGTCGGCGCCACGCCGCAGTCCGCATAAGAATAACTGGAGCAGCAAAGCATGTTGATTCGCGTCGCAGCCCTGGTTGCGTTGCTGGCGTCGCTGATCGGCTGCACGCCGGACTCCGGCGCAGCGCCGCCGTCGGGCCGCGGCATGGCGCTGGCGGCAGCGCCCGGCGACGTGCCGGCGTCGCGCTGGCATGCCGTGCTGATTGCGGGCGACAACAACAGCCCGTCCTTCGACAACGGCATCGATGCGTTGCGCGACAAGCTGTCGGCCCGCGGCGTGCGCGACATTCGCCTGCTCACCTCCGATCCCGTACGCAACCCCTCGGCCGAGGTTGCCAGCGCCTCCAACGTCTCCAGCGCGTTGCGCAATGCGGGTGGAGCGGGGGCCTGCCTCGCCTTCATCACCAGCCATGGCACCGAGGCCGGCGTCGTGCTGCGACAGGCCAGCGGCGTCGTCCGGCCGAGCGCGCTCAACAATGCATTGGACGCCGGCTGCGGCGCACTGCCGACCGTCGTGGTCGTGTCGGCCTGCCACAGCGGCGTCTTCCTGACGTCGGCGATGCGCCAGCCCAACCGGGTGGTGCTGACGGCCGCGGCGGCCGACCGCGTCAGCTTCGGCTGCGGCGCGGGCGACCGGTTCACCTATTACGACCAGTGCCTGCTGCAGCAGTTCGACGCCGCCTCGACCTGGGGCCAGCTTGCCCAGGCCACGCGGACCTGCGTGCAGAACCTCGAGAAGAGCATGGGCGTCCGCACGCCCTCGCAGCCGCAGATCTTCGTTGGATCCGCGGTTGCCAATCTCAGGCTGCCGGGGCGCTAGCTACCCGCCGATGACGGCGGTGAAGTCACACGTTACGTGGTGCGGGCTGTCGCCGGAGAGCTGAAGCGTGTGCCGGGCCGGGCGCGACGCCTCGTCGGGAAACATCTTCACCCATTCCTCGTTCAGCGCCGCGCGGCCGGTCGACGGCTGTTTCATCCAGAAATTGATCTTGATGATGTCGTCGGGTGTGCCGCCGGCCGCTTCGATGCAGAGCCTGATGTGCCTGAAGATGTTCGTGACCTGCGCGGCCAGGTCGGGCGGGACGTTGCGCGTGCCGGGCTCGGTGCCGTTCATGATGCTCGACATCACGATGTTTCCGATGCGGCTGGCATTGGGAATCGGGTTCTGGTGGCTGTAGCCCGGATAATTGATGCTTCTGCGCTTGGCCATTGTTTGTCTCCCTTGCTAGAGCCGTTCCATCGCCATGTCGCGCAGGCGGCCGCGCTGGATCTTGAAGCCGTTGGGCGAGGGCGTCCTGGGGAAGTCGTCGATCGCGAAGACGCGCAGCGGCACCTTGTAGTTGGCGAGGCCGTGCCGGCAGTGGGCGATGGCCGCGGCCTCGTCGAGCGTCGCGCCGGGGGCGAGGATCACGAACGCGACGGCGCGGACGCCGTCGGGGCGCGGCACGGCGATGGCCTGGCAACCGGCGATTCCGGGCAGCTTCTGCAGGTGGGTCTCGATCTCCAGCGGGTTCACGAGAAAGCCCGAGAGCCGCAGCACGTCCCCCATGCGGCTGAGGAAGGTGAAGCCGCCATGCCCGTCGAGTTCCGCGAGATCTCCGGTGCGGACATAGCCGTCGGCGGTCACGGTCTCCGCGGTCGCTGCATCGTTTCCGTAATAGCCGGCCATCAAAGACGGGCCGGCGCACTCGAGCGCGCCGGGCTGGCCGACGCCCAGCAGTTCGCCGGTCTCCGGGTCTCGGATGCGAACGTGCGCCAGGGGCGAGGTCGGAATGCCACCCCCCTTCTTGCGGCGCGCCACCTCGGACTCGATGGGCTGCATCGCATAGAGCGCCTGCACCTCGCTCATTCCATAGAGTCCGCAGAGCCGGAGGCCGCGCTGCTCCGCGCTTTCCGCAATGTTGTCGAGCGAGGCATTGAAGGCGGCGTAGCCGGCCCATTTCACGGAGGGGAAGGGGAGGTCGCCCGGCACCGCGTCGAGCAGGCGGGCGAACATGTCGTCGCTGCCGAACAGGGTGGTCGGGCGATGATGTGCGATCAGTCGCGCGATCTCGTCGATCTCGTAGGACTCGACCAGCACGCAGGGCCTGCCGGCCGCGAGCGTCGCCATCGTCTGGTCGAAGCCGTAGACGCCGCACAGAGGCAGGATCGAGAGCGACAGCGTGCCGGGCGCCGTGAAGCCGAAGGCGCGCGCGACCTGCTGGGCGTGGCCTGCGATCGCGCCCTGGCGGTGCAGCACGAACTTGGGCGCGCTTGTTGTCCCTGAGGTCGTGAAGATGTTGCAGGGGGCGCTCGCCTTCGCGTTGTTCAGGCCGAGCCGTGGCCGCGAGAGCAGGCGCTCGAAGGGCACACGGCGCAGCCGTTCGATGGCGGACGGCACCGATGCCGGCTCGTCGCCCACGGTGACGATGGCCGTCAGCCTGTCGAGGGCCTCGGGCTCGATGTCGGCCAGGATCGACAGGAAATCGATGCGTCGGAATCCGGGTGCGCAAGCCAGCACCTTGGCGCCCGACCGGCCCACGATGTCGGCGACCTCGACGGCGCGATAGCGCGTATTCACTGCGACCGCGATGGCGCCGAGGCGTATGCAGGCGAGATAGAGGATCGGATAGGCCGGCACGTTGGGCAGCCACAGTGCCACGCGGTCGCCCGGACCGATGCCCAGGTCCGCAAGGCCCTGCGCCGCGCGTCGTGCGCTCTCCGTCAGTTCGAGGAAGGACATCGTCCGGTCGCCGTGCAGGAGGGCCGGGGCGTCGGGTGTTCGCTCTGCGATGTCGGCAACGAGCGTCCAGACATCGGCGGCGGGTTGGGCGATAGGCATGCGGGGCGGAGACTAACCGAAGACGGCGTCATCTCAAGCCCGGTGCCTTGACCAGGCACGGCGCTTGCGTGACCTTGCTTCTTTGGGGATTGGGGGTCGTGATGTTCCGTCGAAGCCTGCTTGCTGCTCCGCTCATCCTTGCCGCCGTGTCGGCGCGCGCCCAGCAATGGGTGCCGAAGCAGCCGATCAAGATTCTGGTGGGCTACGCGCCCGGCGGCACCGCGGACATGGCGGCCCGCATTGCGGCGGAGACCATCCAGCGGCAGCACGGCTATACGGTGATCGTCGACAACAAGACCGGCGCCGGCGGCTTCATTGCGCTCAAGGCCGTGGCCCAGGCGCCGGCCGATGGGTACACGGTCGGCATCGGCATCATGGGCCAGCTCGCGGTCGGCCCCGTGGTGCCGGGATCGCAGATCCCGCTCGACCTCGACAAGGAGCTGACGCCGATCTGCAATCTCGTCGGCGTGCCGATGGCCCTGATCGTGCGCGTGGATGCGCCCTTCAAGACCATCCCGGAATTCGTCGCCTACGCGAAGGCCAATCCCGGCAAGGTGAGCTATGCCTCGACCGGTCTTGGCTCCACCAACCAGCTCGGCGCCGAGTTCCTGGCGGCCGAAGCGGGCGGCCTGAAGCTGATCCACGTGCCCTATCGCGGCGGCGCGCCCGCCATCGCCGACGTGGCGGCAGGGAATGTCGATATGTTCTTCGGCAACGTGTCGGAGCTGATCGGCCAGGCGCGGGGCGGCAAGGTGCGCGTATTGGCGCTTGCCTCGGCTAAGCCCTCGGCGCTGGCGCCGGAATTGCCGCTGCTCACCAAGGACATCCCGGCCCTCGACATCAACAACTGGTTCGGTCTGGTGGGACCCGCTGCCCTGCCGGCTGATATCAAGGCGGCGCTCGCCAAGCTGTTCATCGAGGCGATCGCGGATCCGAAGAATGCCGAAACGCTGGCCAAGCAGGGGCTCGAGCCGATCGGCCAGGGGCCCGAGGCCTTCGCCGCCTACATCGCGAAGGACCGCGAGCGCTGGGCGAGGGTCGCCAAGCAGGGCAACGTGAAAGCCCAGTAGCAAAGGACGTGTAATGAGTGCGCCGCTTTCCCTCGGGATCGACATCGGGGGAACTTTCACCGACCTCGTCATCCATGATCCGCGCACCGGGCGGGCCGTCATCTGGAAGGAAAGCACGACACCGGACGATCCGGCCCGCGGCGCACTCGAAGGCACGCGGCGCGTGCTGGAGAAAGCAGGCGCGAAGCCCCAGGAGATCGGCCGCGTCGTCCATGCCACGACGCTGTTCACCAACGCGCTGATCGAGCGCAAGGGCGCGAAGACCGGCCTGCTCACCACGGCCGGCTTCGGCGACGTGCTGGAGATCGCCCGCGAGCGCAAGTACGAGCTCTACGATCTCTTCATCGAGATGCCCAAGCCGCTGGTGCAACGTGCCTGGCGCCGCGAGGCGAAGGAACGGCTGGGACCGGACGGCAGCGTCGAGATCGCGCTGGATGTCGATGCGGCGCTCGCCGAGGTGGCCGACCTCGTGGCGCAGGGAGTCGAGAGCCTCGCGATCTGCTTCCTGCATTCCTATGCCAATGCCGCGCACGAGCGGCAGATCGGCGCGGCGGTAGCCGAGCGGTTCCAGAACCTGTCGATTTCGCTGTCGTCCGACATCGCGCCGGAGATCCGGGAATATCTGCGGGCCAGCACCACGGTGGCCAATGCCTATGTCCGGCCGCTGGCCGAGATCTATCTCGAGCGGCTGGAGCAGGCGCTACGTACCGAGGGGATCCCGGGCGGTCTGTTCCTCATGCTTTCCAATGGCGGCCTCACCCATGTGAGCGAAGCCAAGCGGGCGCCGGTCCAGTTGCTGGAAAGCGGGCCGGCCGCGGGCGCACTGGCCGGCGCCTGGTTCGGTCGCAACGCGGGGCTGGAGCGCGTGCTGGCCTTCGACATGGGCGGCACGACCGCCAAGCTGGCGCTGGTCGATGACGGCGAGCCGCTGGTCGCCTGGGGCTTCGAGGCGGCGCGCGAGAAGCGCTTCCTGCGCGGTTCGGGCCTGCCGATCCAGATCGCCACCGTCGAACTGATCGAGATCGGCGCCGGCGGCGGTTCCATCGCGCACAAGAGCGATCTCGGTACACTCAACGTCGGCCCGGAGAGCAGCGGTGCCCAGCCGGGACCGGCCTGCTATGGCCGCGGCGGCACCGAGGCCACGGTGACGGACGCCGACCTGACCCTGGGTTATCTCAACGCGGACTTCTTCCTGGGCGGTGCGATGAAGATCGATTCGGTGGCGACCAGCGCCGCCTTCGACAAGCTTGCCGGCGCGCTGGGCGTCGAGCCGGGCCGCGCCGCCTTCGGTGTGCATGACGTGGTGAACGAGAACATGGCCGGCGCGGCGCGGGTCGCCATCGCCGAGCGGGGCCGCGTGCCGTCGGAATATGCGCTGCTCGCAACGGGCGGGGCGGGGCCCGTCCATGCCTGGCACGTGGCGCGCAAGCTGGGCGTCAGTCGCGTCGTCTGTCCGCCGGGCGCGGGGGCGGGCAGCACGATCGGCATGCTGATGGCCCCGGCGCGCGTCGATCGGGTGACGAGTTTCACGACGCCCTTGGCGGGGGCCGATCTCGCCGCGGCCGGGCGCGTCTTCGCGGGTCTCGAGAAGGAGTCGCTCGACGTGCTGCGCCTGACCGGTGCCGATATCGAGGGCCGCACCGTCCGTCGCCTCGCCGACATGCGTTACATCGGCCAGGGCAGCGAGATCACCGTCGTCCTGCCACAGGCTCTCAGCGAGGCCGAGGTGAAGAGCGCGTTCGAAGCGGCCTACAAGGCGCTGTTCGCGCGCACGCCACCCGGCGCGGCGATCCAGTTCGTGGCCCTGCGGCTCTCGGTCAGCGCACCGATGCCGGGCACCGGCGGCAAGCTCGAACTGCCGCGCCACGCTTCGGCGACCGCGCTCAAGGGCACGCGGCCCGTGTTCTTCCCCGACGAAGGGAAGATGATCTCGACGCGTGTCTGGGACCGCTACGCGCTCGAACCGGGCGTGAGCATCGACGGGCCCGCCGTATTCGAGGAGAACGAGAGTACCTTCATCGTTGGGCCGAACTCCACGGCCCGGCTGCTGGCCGACGGCTCCATCCTGGCGGAGGCGAACTGATGTCGCGCACCTTCGATGCCATCGAACTGGAATTGCTGTGGCGCCGGCTGATCTCGCTGGTCGACGAGGCGGCGGCGGCCATGGTGCGCACGTCCTTCTCGACCCTGGTGCGCGAGAGCTACGACTTCTCCTGTGTCGTCACAGACGCGGCGGGACAGTCGCTGGTCCAGGCGAGCGAGAGCATTCCGAGTTTCATCGGCACCTTGCCCGAGACGGTGAAGCACTTCCTGCGCTTCTTCCCGGAGGACCAGCTCTCGCCGGGCGACGTGCTGATCACCAACGACATCTGGCTGGGTACCGGCCATCTGCCGGACGTGACCCTGGCCAAGCCGATCTTCCGCAACGGCAAGCTGATCGCCTTCAGCGCCACGACCGCGCACGTGCCCGACATCGGCGGCAAGATCAGGAGCCCCGAGCCGCGCGAGGTGTTCGAGGAGGGATTGCAGATCCCGCCGATGAAGATGATGGCGGCGGGGAAGACCGACGAGACGCTGGTGGCGCTGATCCGCAAGAACGTGCGCACGCCCGACCAGACCATGGGCGATCTCTATGCGCAGATCGTGGCGCTCGATCTCATGGAAGACCGGCTGCTGGTCCTGATGGAGAATTACGGCCTGCCCGATCTCACCGATCTGGCGCGCGAGATCCAGGGCCGCTGCGAGGCGGCGATGCGGGCGGCGATCCGCGAACTGCCGGACGGCACCTATCGCAGCGAGCTCAAGACCGACGGCATCATGGACAAGCCCATCACGATCAGGATGGCGCTCACCATCAAGGGCGACGAGATCCTGATCGACTTCGCCGGCACCGACGCCCAGGTCGATCGGGCGATCAATTGCGCCATGTGCTACACGAACGCGATGTGCATGTATGGGGTGAAGGTCTGTACCAACTCCAACCTGCCCAACAATGAAGGCGCATGGCGGCCGATCACGCTCACCGCGCCGCCGGGCTGCATCGTCAATCCGCAATTCCCCGCGCCGGGCGGCTCGCGCATGTTGATCGGCCACTACATCCCGATGCTGGTGTTCGGCTGCCTGGGCCAGATCGTGCCGGAACGCGTGATGGCGGCCTGCGGCTCGCCGATGTGGGGCATGAACCAGTCGGGCGTGCGGGAAGGCGGCAAGCCCTACGCCAACATGTTCTTCTACAATGGCGGCATGGGCGGCAACACGCAGCGCGACGGCGTCACGTGTCTCTCGTGGCCGTCCAATGTCAGCTCGACCTCGATCGAAATCAGCGAGCACATCGCACCGCTGCGCTTCCATCACAAGAAGCTGCGCCCCGACTCGGGCGGCGCCGGCCGTCATCGCGGCGGGCTGGGCCAGGAGATCCTGATCGAGAGCCGCAGCGAGACGCCGATCGCCGTGTCATTCCTGGCCGAGCGCACGATCTTTCCCGCCTTCGGCATCGAGGGCGGCAGGGATGGTGCACCGGGCGAGCTGCGCATCAACGGCGAGAAGACCGACCCCAAGCGACAGTATGTGCTGAACAAGGGCGACACGGTCTCGCTGGGTACGCCGGGCGGCGGCGGCCATGGCGATCCGAAACTGCGCACGTCGGCGGCGCTCGCCGCCGACGTGGCGGCCGGCTACGTGACTGTTCTCGCGGACTATCAAGGCGACGACTGAGCGGCTTCGGTCGGGAAACCGATGGCGTATCTGCCGGAAGGCGGGATAACGTGCGCGGCCGCTTCGACGACCCCTGAGGAAACGCCATGAAGATCGCCTATTCCGCTGCAAGCCCGTATGTCCGCAAGGTGATGGCTTGCGCCATCGCGCGCGGGCTCAACGACAAGATCGAGCGCTGGAAGATCGGCACGACCGATCCGGCGCTGCTGCCGGTCAATCCGCTCTCCAAGGTCCCGAGCCTGATCACCGACGACGGCATGTCGCTCTACGACAGCCCGGTGATCTGCGAGTATCTCGACAGTCTCGGCAGCGCGCCCAAGCTGTTTCCCGCGCCCGGTCCGGCGCGCTGGAAGGCGCTCACCCAGCAGGCGCTGGGCGACGGCATTCTCGACGCCACCCAGCCGCGCCGCCGCGAGATCGCGCTGCCGCAGGACGAGGGTCGCCAAAGTTATATCGCCCTGCAGCAGGGCAAGGTCGTGCGCTCGCTCGACCTGCTGGAGAAGGAGGCGCCCTCGCTCGGCATGCTGACCACGGTCGGCGAGATCACGATCGGCTGCGCACTGGGCTACCTCGACTTCCGCTACGCCAACGAGCCGTGGCGTCCGGGCCATCCGGCGCTCGAAGCCTGGTACGACAAGGTCGTGAAGCTGCCGCCCCTTGCCGAGACGATGCCGGTGGGGTGAGACTGTCGCTCGTTGGTGCTCTTCAAGGAGACTGAAGGGAGATCGATGAGCGATATCGACACCAAGCCACAGGCGGTGGAGCGGACCAAGACCAGGCAGCCTCCGCTCTACAAGGTGATCCTGCTGAACGACGACTACACGCCGCGCGAGTTCGTGGTCGTCGTCCTGAAGGCCGTCTTCCGGATGACCGAGGAACAGTCCTACGCCGTGATGATGACCGCCCATCAGCGCGGCGCCTGCGTCGTGGCGACCTACACCCGCGACATCGCCGAATCCAAGGCGAGCGAGGCCAACGACATGGCCCGCGGCGCCGGCCATCCGCTGGAATTCAGCACCGAGCCGGAAGAGTAGGGGCCTGAGAGGCAGACCGTGTATGAGCTGAATCGGTTCAAGCACTAACCTCATCCTGAGAGTCTGGCCGGAAATGAATTGAGTCGGTTCAAGCACTTGCCTCATCCTGAGGAGGCCACGAAGTGGCCGTCTCGAAGGATGGGCAACAGACGAAGTGCTCGTGCCCACCCTTCGAGACGCATCGCTACGCGATGCTCCTCAGGGTGAGGTTATCGGGCATGTTCGTAGCCTGTTGGTTTGGCGGCATTCATTTCGAGTCGCACGCGGAGAACGAAGGACCTTCTCCGGGGTCGCCTTCACCGAGGTCCGGTTTCTCCGGGAGCGGCTGCCCTGCTTGCAGGCGGCGACGACAAGGCGATCTCGCGCAGGCGCGGCCAGTCGCGGGCCCAGCAGCAGCGATGGTCGAAGTCCGGCTCGACGATCAGCGTCGCCGATGCACCGAGCCTGTCGACGGCGGAGGCGACCGAGGCGACGGGCACGACCTTGTCCTGCCGTCCGGCGAACGCGACCGTCCGCACTCGCGACAGGCGGTCGATGCGGTCGAGCGGCAGCGGCGCGCCGTCGAGCGGCGACACGCCCAGCCGGCGCGTCCAGTCGGCCACGTCGAGCGGCGCGGCCACGGTCACCAGCAGCGCGACGTCGCTGCGTCGTGCCGCGACGAGCGCCGCGATCACGCCGCCGCCGGAATAGCCCACCAGCACCAGCGCGCGCTCGGGATGGCGCAGGCGCTCGCGCGTAACGACGTCGTCGACCGAGGCCACGACATCGTCGGCGAAGCGGCCGGTCGTCCAGGCGCGCACGCCGCAGCGCGGATCGGCGCGGCCGGCCGCGAACTGGCAGGGCCGCGCGATGTAGAGGACGGCGGGTCCGGGATCGGCGGCGGCGAGGCGCAGCGCGACCGGATCGGCCGGCGTCGGATCGGAGGACGGCGTGCGCGCGTCGAGATAGGCCAGCCCATCGCCCTCGACATAGACGAACAGCGGGCCGGGCCGTCCGTCGTCGCGCCGCCAGGTCTGCAGATCGAAGCCCGCGCCGCCGGACGTTGCCGCTACAAGGCCCGCCGCGCGTGCGATCCCCGCGGCGGTCTCGTCGCGCGCCGCTCCGCCGGTACTGCAGGCGGACACCGTCGCGGCGAGCAGCGCCGCCACGCTCGCGAGGACCGCGAGGCGACGACGCATGACACGCGCGGCCGACATGGCGCCGCCGTCAGCGCGTCGTGGCTGCTGGGCCTATCGCAGCGTTGGCGTCGACCAGACCGGGCGCGCTGCCGCCGGCGCGATCCTGCAGCGACTTCACGAAAGCCGGATCGAGCGGGATCGGGCCGTTGGGGCCGGGCACGGTCAGCGTCGCCGTTCCCGTCCTCGGTAGAACCTGCGGCAATTGCAGACCGTTGCCCCAGTCGACCGTCATGGCATTGCCGTTGCGGCCGATCCGCAGATCGGCCGTGACCGTCTTCACGTCACTGGCCGGCATCGATCGGGTGAAGACCACCGGCGTGCCGTCGGTGTTGACCGCGATGATCGCGATGACAACCAGCAGCTCGATCAGGGTTTTCTGTGGGATCGGCGTCGTCGGCGTCCCCGTCTTCGTCAGCGCCGACGCGAGGTCAGTGCCGCTGAATTCGATCACCGTGTTGCCGACCGCCAGCTTGCCCAGTCGCGTCCAGCCCCCGCCGTCGCTGCGCAACTGCTGCGTGCCATTCGGCCCCGTCGCCGTCACGCCGACATCCGGAAGCATCGCCGGGGGGGGGGGCTTCTTGATGTTGTCGCGGGACGTGCTGATGGCCGCTTCGTTGGCCGTCGGCGTGCCGGGGCCGCCGGACCCGGCTTGCGACGACGACAGGGCCGACACGCGCAAGCTCGGCCTATCTTTAAAGTCCGAGCTCGAGCTGTGGACCAATCCCGAGGGGGCCGGTACGCCGTCGCGGCCGACGTCGGTGAGCGGGCTGCCGTCGCCCCAGTCGACCTTCGGGCTGCCGCCGCCGTCCGGAATGACGATGTCGATCTGCAGCTCTCGCTTACTGGCCAGGACCGAGCGCGGAAAGGCGTGTTCGACCGTCGTCGGCTGCGGTGCCTCTCCGAGTTTCTGCACGGCCGGCAGCAGCAGGCCGAGCAGGATGCCGGCCGGTTGTGCCGG
>NZ_JAUSBN010000026.1 GCF_030651995.1 Reyranella sp. | reverse complement strand
AGAAAAATGAGCCGAATCGACGGGTCAGACGTCGCTTTGGGCGGTGAACACGGCAGGAGCGCCGGGAGAAAGGTGCCGGCCGACCATAGATTCCCCGAAACTCGGCGGAATGATAGGACTTACCCCGTTCCGCAGCTTCATTCGGGGAATGTCGGACTACATGGGCATCGCTCTCCAGGCATGGACCGGCACCGGTGATTGGACCAAGGGCAAGAAGTACGAGGCCATCCGCGCCTTGTTCCCGATGTACGACACGCCGCTGCAGTGTGTGGCTCTCAAGAAGTCAGGAATCACCAGCTTCAAGCAGCTCGACGGAAAGACTGTCGGTGTGGGCCCCAAGGCCGGTACGCCTGGCACCTATCTCCCGCTCATCTTCGATGCCCTCGGCATGAAGGCCACGATCCGCAACGGCCAGGGCGCCGACATGGGCAGCCAGCTCGGTGACGGCATCCTCGATGCCTTCTGCTTCGGGGCCGGCCTGCCGATCCCGATCTTCTCCCAGCTCGACGCGGAGAAGGAGGTCGTGTTCTTCACTTGGACCGACGCGGAGCGCGATGCAATCCGCAAGAAGATGCCGGAGTTCTCGGACACGGTGATCCCCAAGGGCACCTACAAATCGATGGCCGCCGACCAGAAGACGATCGGCCTCTACAACTTTGCCATCGCCAACAAGAGCATGTCGGACGATGTGGCCTACCTCGTCACCAAGACGATCCTCGAGAACAACGCCGCCATGATGCAGGGCCATGCGGCCGCGTCCGAGACGATTGCGGCCAACGCCAAGGCCAACACCTTCCTGCCGTTCCACCCCGGGGCGGTGCGCTACTACAAGGAGAAGGGCATCCAGCTCCCGGCAGCCACGATGCCGAAGTGACCCGACCCTGGCGCTTCGGTCCGGCCTAAAAGACCGGATCGCAGGCCCCACGACAGAACGCCCGCTCCCTTCGGAGCGGGCGTTTTGCTAAGAAGCAAGCGACAGGGGCATGGGCGACCGCGGCGATAGTCCGCGGCGGCCACGGGGAGGCAGGATGGCGGGGACCAAGATTCAGGCAACGGCCGACGCAAGCGATGTCGGGCAAGTCGATGTCGACGACCTCGAATACGCGGGCGGCCGCCGCGAGCAGCGGCCCTGGGAGCAGAAGCTGTTCTTCTGGCTGTGCGCCGCGTTTTCCGGCTTTCACCTGTGGGTGTTGGTGGGGCCCGTCATCGTCAGGGAGATCGATACCGCCTTCGGGCTGGGACAGGTCTTCTTTCGCGCGGTCGCCGCCAATATCGACCAGGAGTTGTTCCGGGCCATCCACCTTGCCTGGGGCGCCACCCTGGGTTTCGGCTTCTACAGCATCGCCAAGGGCCGAGGCACGCGGGGCATACCCTGGTACGACTGGCTGTTCATGCTGGGCGCTCTGGGCTGCGCCGTCTACATGTGGCGCAACCTCGACGAGCTGCAGATGAACCAAGGTGCGCTCTACAGCACGCCCGACCTGGTTTACAGCCTGGTCGGCCTGGTCGTGGTGTTCGAGTTCACGCGCCGGACCGCCGGTAACGCCCTGACCATCATCGCGGGCGCATTCATCCTGTACGCCATGTTCGGCCACGTCTTTCCCGAGGGCTCGCCGCTCTATCACAACAAGTCGCTCAGGGATCTCTGGTTCACCTTCCCCTACATCTACAGCAACCTCGGCATCTTCGGCCCGACGCTCGAAGTATCGTCGACCTTCATCATTATGTTCACGGTGTTCGCCGCTTTCCTCGGACGCTCCAAGGCGGGCGAGTACTTCAACAATCTGGCGGTGGCGCTGGTCGGCTGGGCGCGCGGCGGGCCGGCCAAGGTCGCCGTGCTGTCGGGCGTCATGTTCGGCTCGGTGAGCGGCTCGTCGGTAGCCAATGTCGTCGCCTCGGGAGCGGTCACGATCCCCATGATGCGGCGCGTCGGCTACGACCGGAACACCGCCGGCGCCATCGAGGCGACGTCGTCGACGGGCGGACAGATCACGCCGCCGGTGCTGGGCGCCGCCGCCTTCATCATGGCCGAGGCGACCGGCATCAAGTATGCCGAGATTGCCGCGGCCGCGATCATCCCCTGCCTGCTGTTCTACATCGCCTGCTACGCCCACTGCGACCTGCACGCCGCCAAGCACGGCCTGCGCGGCCTGCCGCGTGCCGAGCTGCCGCGGCTCGGACCGCTGCTGATCAAACTCTACATGCTGGCGCCCATAGCGGTGCTGATCTGGGCATTCGTCACCGGCTACTCGGCTTTCCTCGCGGCTGGCCTCGGCATGGCGCTGTGCGTCGCCGTGAGCTGGCTGAACGGCTTTCGCCGTGAAGACGGAGGGCTGCGATGGCGGCGCGGCGATGACGTGATGGGCGGACGCGCCATCGTCGAGGCGCTGGAGGCAGGCGCCAAGGACTGCATCCAGCTCGTGGCGGTGTGTGCCGCCGCCGGCATCATCGTCGGCGTCATCGCACTCACCGGCGTCGGTGGCCGCTTCGCCCAGATCATGCAGGCGATCGCCGGCCAGAACCAGCTTCTCGCCATGATCTTCACCATGGTGATCATCACCATCCTCGGCATGGGCATGCCCACCACCGCGGCATACGCGATCGGTGCGGCGGTGGTGGCGCCGGGCCTGCAACAGATCGGCGTGCCCAAGCTCGTGGCCCACATGTTCATCTTCTACTTCGCCGTATTGTCGGCGATCACGCCGCCGGTCGCGGTGGCCTCGTTCGCCGCCGCCGGCATGTCCAAGGGCGATCCGTGGAAGACGTCGTGGATCGCCGTGAAGATGGGGCTGGCAACCTTCCTGGTGCCGTTCATGTTCTTCTACAGCCCGGCGCTGCTGGGCCAGGGCAGCTTCTGGGAGATCGCCCATGTCTTCGTCACCGCCGCGGCCGGCGTCTGGCTGCTCGCCTGCGCCACCGAGGGATGGCTGACCGAGGCGCTGTCGCCAATGCCACGCGCGATCCTGGCCACGGCCGCGATCTGCCTGATCATCCCGGGCACGGTCACCGACGTCGCCGGCATTCTCCTGGCGGCGACCGCCTGGGCCCTGCAGCACTATGTCTTCCGGACACGCCACGCCTGACGCCATCGCCTACATCAGCCGCGACACCGACGGCGTTCTCTGGAACAAGGTCCTCGAAGCGGGTCTCGGCCCGATCGATTTCCGTACCCTCGACAAGCTCGGCAACAAGGACGACATCGAGGTCGCGCTGGCTTGGAAGCCGCCGCGTCGGCGTGCTGGGCCTCGGCACGATCGGGCAGGACACCACCAGGAAGTTCGCCCTGCTGGGCTTCCCGACGATGGGCTGGAGCCGCACGCCCAAGGCGGTACAGTGCGTCAAGACCTTCCACGGCCCCGACGGGCTGGATCGGCTGCTGGCGAGAGCGAACACCTGGTCAACGTGCTGCCGCTCACCCGCGACACGAACGGAGTGCTGAACGCCGGCGCCTTGGCGAAGCAGCCGAAGGGCGCCTAATCTGTTCAACATGGCGCGCGGCGGCCACATGGTCGACGAGGCGCTGCTGGCCGCACTCGACTCAGGCCATCTCGCCGGTACGGCGCTCGACGTGTTCAACATCGAGCCGCTGCCGCCGGACCATCGCTACTGGACGCCCCCCGGGGCGCAGGTCACGCCGCACATTGCGGGCGCCACCAATCCGTGCGCCGCCTCGCCGTCTTCGGGCTCGCCCGGCCGGCTGGCATTGTTCCAGACCATCATGTCGAAATGCGCCCACGGCACGTCGTTGGGCACGAGCTCCTTGAGATAGAGCGCGGCGGTGATGGCGCCGCCGAACGCCCCTGAAGAGACGTTCTTGATGTCGGCCACTTAGCTGTCGAGCTGCCGCCGGTAGCCCGGAAAGAGGGGCGTCCGCCCTTCATCCAAGTCTGCGCCCGTAGCCCTTCCGCGTTTCAGACGCTACGTTTCGATGATGAAGCTACAGTCCCACGGTCGTTATGACTACGTCCCTTTGCGAGGCCGACCTGATTATTCGTGGCCCAGCCATCGCAGGCTGGCCGTTTATTTCGCACTGAACCTCGAGCACTTCTCGTTCGGCGAGGGGCTGGGAGCGGAGCTGGCGCCCGGCGGACCGCAACCCGACATCCTCAACTATGCCTGGCGCGACTACGGAAATCGCGTCGGCGTCTGGTACATGCTCGATGTCTTCGACGAGCTTCGTCTGCCGCTGGCGGCCCTCGTGAACAGTGCGATGTATGACTATGCCCCGCAACTCGTGGCAGCTTGCCGTACCCGCGGCGATGAGATCGTGGGACATGGCCGCACGAATGCCGAACGCCAGGGTATCCTCGACGAACCGGCTGAAAAGCTGCTCATAAAGGAGGCGACCGACCGGATCGCGGCGGAAGAGGGCCGTCCGCCAGAGGGTTGGCTCGGCCCGTGGATTTCGCACAGCCATGTGACGCCCGACCTTCTGGCGGAGGCGGGCTACGGCTACATGCTGGACTGGTGTATGGACGACCAGCCTGTCTGGTTTCGCTGCCGTGGTGAGAAGCGTATCCTCTCTGTGCCCTATCCGCAGGAAGCCAACGACATCCCCTCGATCGTCGGCCGTAAGGACGGGGCCGCCCAGTTCGCCGAAATCCTGATCGACCAGTTCGACGAGATGATGGAGCTGTCGAAGGCGCGGCCGCTCGTCATGGGGATCGCACTGCACGCCTATATCGTGGGCCAGCCGCACCGTCTGCGGCACCTCAAGCGTGCGCTGCGTCACATCGCGAAACATCGCGACCGCATCTGGCTCACGACGCCGGGCGCCATCGCCCGGCATTGCCTGTCTCTTCCCCACGGTATCGTTCCCTAGGAGTCCCATGCGTCTGTTCACGGCCACGTTGGCGACCGAGACCAACACCTTTTCTCCCCTCCCGACCAGCCTGGAAAATTATCGCGAGTCGGTGTTCTTCCGGGCCGGCGAGCATCCGGCCGATGCGCCGCGCATGTGCACCGCGCCGCTGTTCGTGGCGCGCGCCCGGGCGAGGGAAGAGGGCTTCGAACTGATTGAGGGAAGCTGCTTTGCCGCCAGCCCCGCCGGCACGACCAACCGTGCCGACTACGAGACCATGCGCGACGAGATCCTGGGCCAGCTCGAGGCTGCGCTGCCGGTCGACGGGCTCCTGCTGGGTCTCCATGGCGCGATGGTCGCGCATGGCTACGACGACGTCGAAGGCGACATCATCGAGCGGTGCCGGGCCCTCGTGGGGCCCAAATGCGTGATCGGCGTCGAGCTCGACCCGCACTGCCATCTGACGATGAAGCGCGTCTCCAACGCCGACATCATCGTCCTCTACAAGGAGTTTCCCCACACCGACGTCGTCGCGCGGGCCGAGGACGTGCTCGACCTCGTTCTGGCCACCCTGCGCGGCAAGGTGAAGCCCGTGATGTCGGTCTATGATTGCCGCCAGATCCAGAGCTATCCGACGACGATCCAGCCGATGCGCGGCCTCGTCGACCGCCTCATGGCGATGGAAGGCAAGGACGGGATCCTGTCCGTGTCGATCGCGCACTGCTTCCCCTACGGCGACGTGCCCGAGATCGGCACGCGCGTGCTGGTGATCGCCGACGGCGACAAGAAGAAGGCCGATGCGCTGGCGACGCAGCTGGGCGAGGAACTCGTGGGGCTGCGCGGCAAGACGGCACCGCAGTCCCTTGGCATCGCTGCGGGCGTCAGCGAGGGCGTGGCCTTCAACGACCTGCCGGTCGTGATCGCCGATCCGTCGGACAATGCCGGCGGCGGCGCGCCGTCGGACAATACCGATATCCTGCGGCACCTGATCGAGAAGAACGTCGAAAGTGCCTGCCTCGGTCCGATCTGGGACCCGATCGCCGTCCGCATCTGCTTCGACGCAGGACTCGGGGCGCGGATCGGCCTGCGGTTCGGCGGCAAGATCGCACCGAGTTCCGGCCAGCCGGTCGATGCCGAGGTCGAGATCGTGGGCCTGAAGCGCGATGCCTGGCAGAAATTCGGGCCGACGCAGGTGCCGGTGGGCGACTGCGCGGCGGTGCGCATCGGCGGGGTCGAGGTCGTCCTGAACGCCAAGCGTACGCAGGCGACCGGGCTCGAGCTTTTCACCAATGTCGGGATCGACCCGACCCGGCGGAAGATCGTGGTCGTGAAGTCGACCAACCACTTCATGGCGGCCTACGGGCCGATCGCCAAAAAGGTGATCTACGTCGAATCGAGCGGCCCGCTCCCGCGCGACCACCGCAAGGTCCCTTACACGAAGGCCGAGCGTCCGATCTGGCCGCTCGACGAACATGCCGCGCCGCGGGGCCTGATCTACTAACCGGGAAGCTGGACAAAGCGGAGCGCTGCTTTGCATACTCGCTTCGGGGAGTAAGGGAGTTCAAGACATGTTCAAACGCATCTTGGCGGGCGCGTTCGCGCTGGCCGTTCCCTTCGCCGCGGGCCAGGCGATGGCGCAGGAGAAAGTCCTCAAGGCCGTGATGCATGCCGACGTGCGTGTCATCGATCCGGTCTGGACGACGCAGACGATCGCCAACATTCACGGGGCGCTGATCTACGACACGCTGTTCGGCAACGACGCCGATCAGAAGCCGCATCCCCAGATGGTCGGCAAGTACGAAGTCAGCCCCGACAAGCTCACCTACACCTTCACCCTGCGCGACGGGCTCAAGTTCCACGACGGCTCCCCCGTCACGACCAAGGACGTCATCGCCTCGCTGAAGCGGTGGGGTGCCAAGGACGGCGTCGGCCAGCGCCTGATGGGCTTCGTGACGAAGATGGAGCCGGTCGACGACAAGACCTTCACCATGGTGCTGAAAGCGCCTTATGGCATGGTGCTCGAATCGCTGGGCAAGACCAGCAGCTCGATCCCCGCCATCATGCGCGAGAAGGATGCGCTGACCGATCCGCAGCAGCAGATCAAGGAAGCGGTCGGCTCCGGTCCCTATATGTTTGCCAAAGACCAGTGGGTACCGGGCAGCAAGGCGGTCTATCTCAAGAACAAGGACTACCAGCCGCGTACCGAGGCTCCGTCGTCCTTCGCCGGCGCCAAGATTCCGGGCGTCGACCGCATCGAGCTGGTCTGGATCTCCGATCCGCAAACGGCGATGTCGGCCCTGGTCAACGGCGAGATCGACTTCTACGAGAACCCGCCCAACGACTTTCTGCCGATGCTCGAGAAGGCCCGCGGCGTCAAGCTGCTGAAGACCGGGAAGATCGACAGCACGCAGGGCTTCATCCGCCTCAACCATCTCCAGCCGCCGTTCGACAACGTGAAGGCACGGCAGGCGATGTACTACCTGATCAACCAGGAAGACTTCCTGCGCGCCATCGTGGGCAACCCGAAATACTACAAGGTCTGCCCGGCGCTGCTGACCTGCGGCGGGCCGTACGAGAGCGCCGGCGGCCGCGAGTGGATGAAGGAGTATAATCCCAAGAAGGCCCTGCAGCTCCTCAAGGAAGCGGGCTACAAGGGCGAACCGATCACCGTCCTGTCGGCGACCGACCATGCGACGATCACGCCGGCGACGCAGGTCCTGATCCAGGCGATGCGCGAGGCCGGCATCAACGTCGATGCGCAGTCGATGGACTGGGGTTCGGTGGTTACCCGGCGAGCCAAGAAGGATCCACCGGCCCAAGGTGGCTGGAACATCTTCGTCACGACGTCGGGCGGCGTCGGGTCGGCCAATCCGGTGCTGCACACCTGGATCGGCGCGGCCTGCGACAAGGGCCTGTTCGGCTGGCCCTGCGACGCCAAGATCGAGGAGCTGCGCAACGCCTTCGGCATGGCGCAGACCGAGGAGGAGCGGAAGAAGATCGCCAACGAGCTGCAGGCCCGCGCGATGGAGCAGGTGGTCTACGTTCCGTTCGGCCAGTGGGACACGCCGCTCGCCTTTCGCGCCGACAAGATCGATGGTGTCGTGCCCAACACGGGTCTCGCCGTGCTCTGGGGAATCACGAAGAAATAATGTCGTATCGAGTATGCGTAGCCGTCGCGCGCAAGGAGGCCTTGCCTGATTCGGGCAAGGCCTCGCCGTGACCGCCTACATCGTCCGTCGTCTCTTCGCCACGCTGCCCGTCATGGCGGTGGTGGCGCTGTTCGTCTTCTTCCTGCTGCGCTTCGCACCGGGCGATCCGGCGGCGATCATCGCCGGCGAGGATGCCACGACCGAAGCCATCGAGGCCGTTCGCGCCAAGCTTGGCCTCGACAGGCCGATGGTCGAGCAATTCTTCGTCTGGGTGACGCAGCTCTTGCGCGGCGACTTGGGAGTTTCGATCTTCTCGAACCTTCCTGTGACGCGGTTGATCTCGCAGCGTCTCGAGCCGACGGTGGCCCTCACGCTCTCCACGCTCTTCGTGGCGGTCGCGATGGCGATTCCCATCGGCGTGCTGGCGGCGTGGAAGGTGCGCAAATGGGTGGACCGCGTGGTCATGGGGTTTGCCGTCCTGGGCTTCGCCATGCCTGTGTTCGTGCTGGCCTATATCCTGATCTATTTCTTCGCCGTGCAATGGCAGATGCTTCCGGTCCAGGGTTACCAGCCCATCAAGGAAGGGCTCTGGCCCTTCGTCGAGAGCCTGATCCTGCCGTCCTTGGCCCTGGGCATCACCTACATGGCGCTGATCGCGCGAACGACCCGCGCGTCGATGCTCGAGGTGTTGTCGCAGGACTATATCCGCACCGCCAACTCCAAGGGCCTGGCGACCGGCCGCGTGCTGCTGCTGCATGCACTGAAGAACGCCGCCGTGCCGATCATCACGGTGATCGGTATCGGCATCGCGCTTTTGATCTCGGGCGTGGTCATCACGGAAACGGTGTTCAACATCCCGGGCCTCGGCCGCCTGACCGTCGATGCCGTGCTGAAGCGCGACTATCCGGTGGTGCAGGGGCTGATCCTGGTGTTCGCCGGCGCCAAGGTGCTGGTGAACCTGGTCATCGACATCTCCTACGCGTTCCTCGATCCGCGGATCCGGTACTGACATGGCCATCATTGCGGACGACCTCGCCCTGCCACCGGCCCGCCGCTTCTCGATGTGGCGGGCGATCCGCCGCAATCCGACCGTCGCCCTGGGTGGCGTCCTGCTCGCAGTCCTGGTCGTGATGGCCGTGTTCGCGCCCCTCATCGCCACCAACGACCCGTTCAAGATCGCGCCCGTGAATCGGCTGCGGCCGCCCTCGGAGCGCTGGTGGTTCGGCACCGACCAGTTCGGCCGAGACGTCTTCTCGCGCACGGTCTACGGCGCTCGTGTGTCGCTGATCGTCGGCCTGTCGGTGGCGGCGATCTCCAGCATCCTGGGTCTGGCCCTCGGTCTCGCCTGCGGCTACTTCCGGCGGGTCGATTCGATCGTCATGCGCATCATGGACGGGTTGATGGCCATCCCGTCGATCCTGCTGGCGATAGCGCTGATCACCCTGTCGCGGCCGGGCCTCGGCATTGTGATCGTGGCCATCGTGATCCCGGAAGTGCCACGCATCGTGCGCGTGGTGCGCGCCGTCGTGCTCTCCATCCGTGCCCAGCCCTATGTCGAAAGCGCCATCGCGGGCGGCACCCGGAACTGGAAGCTGCTGACGCGCCACATCCTGCCCAACACGCTGGCGCCGCTGATCGTGCAGTCGACCTATGTCTGTGCCTCGGCGATGCTGACCGAGGCGGGCCTCAGCTTCCTGGGCGCCGGCGTACCGCCGGAGGTGCCGAGCTGGGGCAACATCATCGCCCAGGGCCGTACCTTCTTCCAGATCGCGCCCTGGACGATCATGATCCCGGGTACGTTCCTCGCGGTGACGGTGCTGGCGGTGAACCTGCTGGGCGACGGCCTGCGCGACCGGCTCGATCCGCGCCTGGCGAGGCGCCTGTGACCGGCACCCCGGGCGCGATCCTCGAAGTCCGCGACCTGCACACGCAGTTCAGCACCCTGGACGGCGTCGTGCGCGCCGTCGACGGCGTGTCGTTCGACGTGGCCCGCGGCGAGACCCTGGGCATCGTGGGCGAATCGGGCTGCGGCAAGTCGGTGACCGCGATGTCGATCCTGCGGCTGATCCCGCCGGAGACCGGCCGCATCGCCTCGGGCTCGATCAAGTTCGAGGGCGAGGAGCTGACGACCCTCTCCGAGGAGGAGATGAAGCGGCTGCGCGGCCATCGCATCTCGATGATCTTTCAGGAGCCGATGACCAGCCTCAACCCGGTTCTCACCGTCGGTACCCAGATCGCCGAGAACGTCGTGCGTCATCTCGGCGTGTCGTGGAAGGCGGGCCGCGAGCGGGCCTTCGAGATGCTCGACCTGGTGCGCATTGCCGATGCGCGGCGCCGGCTCGACGAGTATCCCCACCAGCTTTCGGGCGGCATGCGCCAGAGGGTCATGATCGCGATGGCGCTGTCCTGCGATCCACAGGTGTTGATCGCCGACGAGCCGACGACGGCGCTCGACGTCACCATCCAGGCTCAGATCCTCGACCTGATGATCGAGCTCAAGGAGAAGACCGGCACCGCCATCGTGCTGATCACGCACGATCTCGGCGTCGTGGCCGAGACAACCGAGCGCGTGGTCGTCATGTATGCCGGCCGCAAGGTCGAGCAGGCGCCGGTCGAGGCCCTGTTCGAGGAGCCGCTGCATCCCTATACGCGCGGCCTGATGGGGGCGATCCCGCGGCTCGACGTCGAGGCCGATGCCGCTGGCACGCGGCCCCGCCTCCAGGAGATCCCCGGCCTCGTACCGATCCTGACCCAGCCGATCGTGGGCTGCGCCTTCGCGCCGCGCTGCGGCTTCGCGACCGACCGCTGCCGAAGCGAGAGGCCGCCGCTGGTCGATGCCGGGGCGGGCCATCTGGTGGCCTGCTGGGAAATCGACCGCGTGCGGAGGGCGGCATGAGCGACGCGCCCGTCCTGCAGGTCGAAGGGCTCGTGAAGCACTTCCCGATCCATGGGGGCCTGCTGCAGCGCCAGGTCGGCGCGGTGAGGGCCGTCGACGGCGTCACCTTCTCGATCCGCCGCGGCGAGACGCTCGGCCTGGTGGGCGAATCGGGCTGCGGCAAGTCGACGATCGGCAAGGTCGTGCTGAAGCTGATCGAGCCCACCGCCGGCAAGATCGTGCTGGCGGGCGAGGACGTGACCGCGCTCAAGCCCGGCGCCATGTGGACCCATCGCCGGCGCATCCAGACGATCTTCCAGGACCCGTACTCCTCGATGAACCCGCGTCTGCCCTCGGGCACCATCGTGGGCGAGCCGCTGGAGAATTTCGGGATCGCCAGGGGCGCGGATCGCGACCAGCGGGTGGCGCAGCTGTTCCGCCGCGTCGGCCTGCGGCCCGAGGCGGCGCGCAAATACGCCCACGAATTCTCCGGCGGCCAGCGCCAGCGGCTGGGCATCGCCAAGGCTCTGTCGGTAAATCCCGATGTGATCGTGGCCGACGAGCCGGTCTCGGCGCTCGACGTGTCGGTGCAGGCGCAGGTGCTGAACCTGCTGATCGACCTGCAGGAGGAATACGGGCTCGCCTATCTCTTCATCAGCCACGACCTGGCGGTCATGCGGCACATCAGCCACCGCATCGCCGTGATGTATCTTGGCCGCATCGTCGAGCTGACCGACAAGCGCACGCTCTTCACGCAGCCGCTGCATCCCTATACCGAGGCGCTGCTGTCGGCTGCGACCGCGCCAGACCCGAAGCGCCGCGGGCAGAGGAAGAAGATCGTGCAGGGCGACGTGCCGAGCCCGGCAAAGCCTCCGCCCGGCTGCCATTTCCACACGCGCTGTCTCTATGCGACCGCCGAATGCCGCGTGACCGACCCGCCGTTGCTCGAGGTGGCGCCCGGCCATCACGTCGCCTGCCTGCGCCGGCCGGTGGGCGGCGATCCGGGACCGCTCACCGCACCGTAGGGCTGTGTCGCGTCAGGACGGCTCGAACAGCAGGACGACCTGATCCTCGGCGACCGAATCGCCTTCGCCGACCCGAAATTCCACGATCCGGCCCTTCCTGGGCGCCAGGACCGGGATCTCCATCTTCATCGATTCGAGGATGAGCAGAACGTCGTCGGTCTCGACCTCGGCGCCGACGGCTCCCTCGATCTTCCAGACGGTGCCCGAGATTTCCGACTTGAGCGGAACGGCTTTCATGTACGCCTCACTGCGGCTCGATGTTGAGTTCGCGGACGGCCTGCGTGAGCAGCGGGCCCATCTCGCGGATGAAGGTCGCGAAGCTGGCGCGGTCTTGCGCGCCCTCATCGAGGCCGAACTTGTCGACGAATTCCCGCATGCGCGGCTGCGCGTTCATCTCGACCATTCCGGCCGACAGCGCCTCGATGACCGGTACGGGTGTGCCGGTCGGTGCGACACAGCAGACCATGCTTTCGAGCAGCAGATACGGATGAGTGGCTCCCTGCTCGTGGAAGGTCGCCACGTCGGGCAGTCGGCGCGAGCGCGTCCTGGTCGGCACGGCGACAGGCCTGGCGCTTCCGGCCTGGATCGCCGGCCAGGCACCCTGCAAGGTCGAGCAGGCGGCCTGTGTGACGCCTGCCGAGAGATCGGCCCACATCGGCGCTTCCCCGCGATAGTGGACCGGCTCCATCTGGATGCCGAAGATGTCGTTCAGCTTCATGCAGAAGATGTGGGCAAGCGAGCCGATGCCAGTGGTACCGAAGCTGGTCTTGTTCTTCCTCGCATAGGCGACGAGGGCGGCGAGATCGCTGTTGCCCGGCACCGAAGAGTGGACGCAGAGCGGCACCTTGTCGGCCGAGAGCATGGAGACGGGCGTGAAGTCCTTCGCCGCGTCATAGGGGACGCTCTTGAAGACCACCTGGTTCTGGAACATCGCCGTCGAGTTCGTGAACAGCAGCGTGTAACCGTCGGGTGGTGACTTGGCGACGATGTCGCCGGCGATCATGGAGCCTGCACCCGTGCGATTTTCGACGATGAAGGGCTTGCCATACCTGGTCGCGAAATGCTCCGCGCCCAGGCGGGCGAACAGATCGGTCAATCCGCCGGGCGCATAGCCGCAGACAAACCGCACCGGCCTGCTCGGCCAGTCCGGTGCCTGGCCAAAGGCGCCCGCAGGCATCAATGAGCTCGCCGCCGCGCCGACAGCCATGAAGCGGCGGCGCCTGATCCTTCCGTGGATCGTCATGTTCTTTCTACTGGTTCTTGTCGAGATATCATATGATACTTGCTGATCGACAAGCAAGTAATCAGTGGATGTTATGCTTTCCTCGACAGAAGAGGCTTCGGTCACGAGGCCGCGTCGCACCCAGGCGACGCGCCGCAAGGAATCGGACCGCCGCATGTTGCGTGCTGCGGCCCGGTTGTTTGCTGAGCGCGGCGTGTCAGGAACGAGCCTGGCCGATGTCGGGGTGGCGGCCGGCTACAGCCGCGGCCTGCCGGTAGAGCGCTTCGGCACCAAGCTGGGGCTGATCATGGCTCTACTCGACGCGATGGACGCGTGGTTCCAGGCGCATATCTCGAAGGTGCTGGTCGGGGCGAGGGGTATGCAGGCGGTTGGGCTGCGCATGGAGGCGCATCTGGCCAGCGTCGAGCGCGACGCGACGTCCACGGCGGCGCTCTATTCGATTTACACCGAATCGCTTTTCGTCATGCCCGAGCTTCAGTCGCATGTCGCGCTCGTCACTGGCCGCTGGTGCGATGGACTCGCTGACAACCTTCGAGAGGCCCGGCGCGCCGGTGAAATCGACAGGCGCGTCGATTGCCGAGGCGAGGCGCGTTTCCTGCTTGGGGCGATGCGTGGCCTCGTCATCCAGTACCTGCTCGATCGCTCCGATGCGGACTTTGCGCGGTCCAAGAAGATCCTTCTCTCCCACCTGGTGCGACTGCAATGACCTCCTGGCGCGATAAGCGCATCCTGGCACCCGAGGAGTGCGTGCTGCGGCCGCTGCTCGACCGCCGTGCCTGCGAGACGCCGGACAAGGTGTTCGTGCAGTTCGCTGACGGCGGTGCCACCTGGACGTATCGCGAGCTGCGCGACCAGGTTCTTGAAACCGCGGCGGCGCTGCAGGCGCTGGGCGTGCAGCAGGACGAGCCGGTCCTGACGTGGTTGCCCAACGGGCCCGAGGCGCTGCGAATCTGGTTCGCGATCAACTATCTCGGCGCGATCTATATCCCGCTGAACCTCGCCTATCGCGGCCAGATACTTGAACATGCGGTGCGCAGCTCGGCGGCGCGCCTGATCGTTGGCCATCCCGACCTGCTGCCACGCCTCGACGCGATCGATGCGGCGGCCATCCAGCGTCGTGTACCGATCGAAAGCGCGCAGTCGTTGCGGCAACCGGGCGGTGCGCCGGAGGCTCCCGCGCGGGCTATCATGCCGTGGGACACGCAGTCGGTGATCTACACTTCCGGGACGACCGGCCCCTCGAAGGGGGTGCTGTGTTCCTACCTGCATGCGGCATCGGCGGCCAATGCCTTCTACGCGGCGACGGCCGACGACCGCAACATGGTGAACCTGCCCCTGTTCCATGCCGGAGGGACGGGTGCCATCTATCGGATGCTGGTGAAGGGCGGCTCGATCGCGCTGGTGGAGGCGTTCGACACCAACTCGTTCTGGGACACCGTGCGGGCCACCCGCACGACCTGCCTGACGCTTCTTGGCGCCATGGTGCCGTTCCTGCTCAAGCTGCCGCCGAGCCCGCGGGATCGCGACCACACGCTCAAGAAGGTCGTGCTCGTGCCGCTCAGCGACGCCTCGGAAGCCTTCGCCGACCGCTTCGGCGTCGATGTCTACACGACCTTCAACATGACCGAGACTTCCTGGCCGCTGGTGTCGGAGCGCAATCCCTCGGTCCGCGGGACCTGTGGTCGCCCACGCCCCGGCATCGAGGCGCGCATCGTCGACGAGCATGACTGCGAGGTCGCGCCGGGCGTGACCGGCGAACTGATGCTGCGCAGCGATACGCCGTGGACCATGAACCACGGCTATCACAACAATCCCGAGGCCACGGCGCGCGCCTGGCGTAATGGCTGGTTCCACACGGGGGACGTGTTCCGACGTGACGCCGATGGCAACTTCTTCTTCGTCGACCGGCTGAAGGACGCGATCCGCCGCCGCGGCGAGAACATCTCCTCCTTCGAGGTCGAAGCCGAGCTGATGGCCCACCCCGCAGTGCGCGAGGCCGCCGCCGTCGCCGTGCCGTCGGAGCTTGGCGAGGACGAGGTTCTTGCCGTGCTCGCACCTGTCGCCGGCAAGGCGATCGATCCTGCCGAGGTCCTTGAATTCCTGCTGCCGCGGATGGCGCACTTCATGGTGCCGCGCTACGTGCGCGTGCTGCCGGAGCTGCCCAAGACACCGACGCAGAAGGTGCAGAAGAACCTGCTGCGCGCCGACGGCGTCACGCCCGATACCTGGGATCGCGAAGCGGTGGGCATTCGCGTGCGCCGCGAGCGCCTCACCAAGATGTCTTCCTAGGAGCGACCATGTCAGGCGATCCCACGATGCGCGACCTGCTCGACCGTGTGGAGGCGGTCCGGGCCTCCATCGACGATCCGGCCCGCCAGCCCGCGATGGAGAAGCTCGCCCGGCGCGGGCGATTGAGCGCGCGCGAGCGCATCGCGCGGCTGGTCGACGCCGGATCATTCAGCGAGATGGGTGGGTTTGTTGCGGCCGAGGAGGACGGGATCGGTGCCGACAGGTTTCCGGTGCGCACGGAGTCTCCCGCGGACGGCGTGGTGGCCGGCACCGCACAGGTCGACGGCCGGCCCGTCGTCGTCTTCTCGCAGGATTTCTCCGTCCATGGTGGCAGCATCGGCAAGCTGGGCAGCGCCAAGGTCCAGCGTGCACTGCAGGTCTCCATCACGCGTGGCCTGCCGCTGGTGATGATCCTCGATGGCGGCGGGCACCGCATCCAGGACGGGCAGGATGCGCGCCACTTCGCCAACGCCAACGGGACCTTCCACAACTTCGCGCGTGCGTCGGGGTGGGTGCCCATGGTGGCGCTGATGCTGGGAGCGGGCTTCGCCGGCCCCACCAACTATGCCGGCATGGCCGATTGTGTGGTCATGGTGCGCGGTCTCTCGACGATGGGCATCGCGGGCCCGGCCCTGGTCAAGGCGGCGACCGGTGAGGACATCGACGCGATGGAGCTGGGCGGTGCCGACGTGCAGGTCGATCGCCAGGGCATCGCCGACCTCGGCGTGGACAACGAAGACGAAGCCATCGCAGCGGCGAAGCGTTTCCTCTCGTTCCTGCCGAGCAATGCGCGCGCGCCGCAACAGACCATCGCCGAACCACGCCCGCTCGGCCGCATGCCCGATTCGATCCTCGACCTGGTGCCGGTCTCGACCCGGAAGGCCTACGACGTCCGCAAGGTGCTGCGCGAGATCGCCGATCCCGGCACGCTGTTCGAGCTGAAGCCGACATTCGCGGGAAACATGGTGACGGCCTTCGCGAGGCTGGGGGGACGTGCTGTTGGCTTCCTCGCCAACCAGCCGTTGCGGCTGGGCGGCATGATCAACAGCGATGCCTGCGATAAGGCGGCCCATTTCATCGCGCTGTGCGATGCGTTCGGTCTGCCGATCGTTTCCTTCATCGACGTGCCGGGATTCTCGATCGGTTCGAGTGCCGAGCGCACCAGCCTCGGCCGGCGCAGCGCCAAGCTGGTGTTTGAATGGGGACACGCCACCGTGCCGCGTGTCTCCATCGTGCTGCGCAAGGGCTACGGCCTTGGCTACTTCGCGATGTGCGGCGGCCGCAGCTTCTCCTCGGATGCCGCGCTCGCCTGGCCCTCGGCGGAGATCTGCGCCATGTCGATCGAGGGTGCGATCGACGTGGCTTTCCGCAAGGACTACGAGGCGGCGCCGGACCCGGCTGCGCGGCGAGCCGAGATGATCGACCAGACGCGGGCGCGCATCGGCGCGCTGCGCGCTGCCGAGGGATTCGGCATCGACGACATCATCGATCCGCGCGACACGCGCCGCCGGGTCGTCGAGATATTCGACTCCGCGCAACCGCGCCGGCCTGCCGACCATCCGCCCAAATTCCGCTCGATCGCGCCGATCTGACGACAGACGACCTGCCTTGTGCAGCACCGAAGAAACAACAACGGAGGAAGCCCATGCGTAGAAGAATGCTCAGTTTGGCACTGCCAACGTTCGGGGTGGCGCTCATCGCCCTCACGCTCAACACGGCCACGGCGCAACAGCCGGCCCTCTCGGATCGTCCGATCCGCATGCTCTATGGCTTTGCCGCCGGCGGCTCCGGCGACCTGGCGGCGCGGCTGTTGGCCGACGTTGCGTCGAAGGAGCTGGGGCAGCGCGTGGTGGTCGAGAATCGCACCGGCGCCAACGGCTTGATCGCGGCGGAGGGCGCAGCGCGCGGTCCGACGGACGGCAGCAACGTGCTCTTCTGCACCACCGGCAACATGACCATCGTGACCGAGTTGCCCGGGGCGCAGCTTCCGATCAATCCGGCAACCGACCTGATCGGCATCGGGCAGCTCCTGCGGTCGACGTTCGGGCTCGTCGTCAGCAAGGACAGCCCCTACCGCTCGGTCCAGGAACTGGTCGCCGATGCCCGCGCCAATCCCGGCAAGGTGAGCTATGCCACGCCCGGCGTGGGATCGGTTCAGCACCTGTCCACCGAACTCCTGGGTCAGAAGATCGGGGCCCAGATGGTGCACGTGCCGTACAGGGGCTCGCAGGCGGCCCTGCAGGATCTGCTCGCCAACCGGACGAGCTTCTCCATCACGAATCTGGGCGATGTGATCAGCCACATCCGGTCCGGTTCGCTGCGCCTGCTGGCGCTCGGCGATCCGCTGGGCAAGCGCTTCTTTCCCGATGCGCCAATGATTGCCGATGTGGTGCCCGGCTTCGAGACCTATGCTTGGTTCGGCCTGTGCGGTCCCACGGGCATGCCGGACGCGGTCGTCAAGCGCTGGGAGAAGGCCATCAAGGCCGCCGTCGACGATCCGACGGTCAGCCAGAAGCTGCTCGACAACGGCATGGTGCCGGCCTTCGCCGATTCGGCGGCGCTGAAGAAGACCATGGAGGAGAACCGACGCAACTATCGCGAGGTCATCCGCGCGGCGAACATCAAGGCAGAGTGATGACCGGCGAGGAAAAGCCGGACATGCCGCGCGTCAGCGTCGAGCAGGTGCGGCAGGCGCGCGCGGCGCTCGAGGACGCCGCGCGGCCGGATGCCGTCGCGCGGCAGAAAAAGCGCGGGAGGTGGACCGCGCGCGAGGGCATCGCGGCGCTCACCGATGCCGGCTCGTTCGTCGAGTACGGTGGCCTGGTACGACCCGCCCTCGCCGACATGCAAGGGGCTGCCGACGGGCTGGTGATGGGCACGGCACGGGTCGAGGGCCGCGCGGTCGACATCGTGTTCTACGACTACAGCGTCTATGCCGGTACGCAGAGCGCCAACAACCACGCCAAGATCAGCCGGATGTTCGGGCACGCCCTGCAGAACCGGTTGCCGGTGATCTGCTGGCTGGACGGCGGTGGAGCGAGGCCGCACGACATGAAGGTCGAAGGCCGAGGGGCGTCGCACACCTTCGTGCTGTTCGCGCGCCTCTCCGGGCTCGTGCCGACGATCGCGATCGTGCCCGGCCGCGCGTTTGCGGGGCATGCCAACCTGGCCGGCATGTCGGACCTGCTGATCGCGACCCGCGACAGCGCCATGGGCATGGCGGGACCGCCGCTCGTCGAGGCAGCACTCGGCCTCAAGCTGAAGCCGGAGGAGATCGGCCCGCCGGAGGTCCATTACGCTGCAGGCGCGGTCGACGTGCTGGTCGACGATGAGGCGGAGGCGGTCGAGGCTGCCAAACGATACCTCTCTTATTTCGGTCCGCCGCTGCCGCCGGGCAAGGCGCCCGATCCGGCGGCCTTGCGCACCCTCGTGCCGGACAATCCACGCCGGGCCTACGACGTGCGCAGGGTCATCCGCGGCATCGCCGATATCGACAGCGTGATGGAACTGCGCGGAGGATACGGTCGCGCGATGGTGACGGCCCTGGCCCGGCTGGGCGGCAGGCCGGTCGGGGTGATCGCCAACCAGCCGATGATCCTCGCCGGCGCGATGGACGGGCCGGCCTGCGAGAAGGCCGCGCGCTTCGTCCAACTCTGCGACGCCTTCGACCTGCCGTTGCTCGTTCTGTGCGACACGCCCGGCCTGATGGTGGGACCGGACATAGAGAAGACGGGCCTCGTCCGGCGCAGCGCCCGGCTGCTCGCGGCGCTGGCCAATTCCACCATGCCGATCATGACGGTTGTTCTCCGCAAGGCCTATGGGCTGGGCTACTACATCATGGGCTCACGCCCGCTCGATCCCGCGATCCTCCTCGCTTGGCCGACCGCCGAGTTCGGTGGCATGGGCCTGGAAGGTGCTGCGAGCATCATTTACCGCCGCGAACTCGAAGGGATCGAGGACGCCGAGGGCCGCGCGGCCCGGCATCGCGAACGCACCGACGAACTCAAGCGCTACAACACCGCCCTCGAGGTGGCCGGCCGCTTCGGCTACGACGACGTGGTAGATCCGGCCGATACGCGGCCCATCCTCCTGAACACGCTGGCGACGCTGCCCCCGCCACCGCCGCGGAGCGAGCGCAAGAGAACGATCGAGCCGTATTGATCGCGGCGGACCCTGACGACACTCTTACCGCTGCCGCCTTCTTCGGGGAGCCAGCTTCCGCTCAGCCGTTGCGGGCGCCCGGTGCGGTGTCGCGCAGATGGGTGAGGGCGGCCTGTGCTCCACCCGCCTTGTGCGGCACCTTGGCGAGGCCCAGCGCCATCTCGACCCCGGACAGCGTACCCATCAGCATCAGGTCGTTGAAGTCGCCGAGATGGCCGATGCGGAACACCTTGCCCGCGACCTTGGTGAGACCCTGGCCCAGCGACATGTTGAAGTTCTCGAGCGCGACCTTGCGGAAGGCGTCGGCATCGTGACCCTCCGGCATGACGATCGCCGTCAGCGAACCCGAATAGGCCTTGGGGTCGCTGCATAGGATCTCCAGGCCCCAGGCGGTGACCGCGGTGCGCGTCGCCTCGGCGTGGCGGGCGTGGCGCGCGAACACCGCGTCGAGCCCTTCCTCCAGCAGCATGTCGCAGGCCTCGTTGAGGCCATAGAGCAGGTTGGTGGCGGGCGTGTAGGGGAACCAGCCGTTGGCGTTGGCCGCCAGCATCTCGTCCCAGGCCCAGAACGCCTTCACCATCTTCGAGGCCTTCGACGCCTCGATCGCCTTTTCACTCACCGCGTTGAAGGAGAGGCCGGGTGGCAGCATCAGGCCCTTCTGCGAGCCGGCGACCGTCACATCGACGCCCCAGGCGTCGTGGCGATAGTCGATCGAGCCCAGCGACGAGATCGTGTCGACCAGCAGCAGGGCCGGATGCCTGGCCGCGTCGATGGCTTGCCGGACCGCCGAAATGTCGCTCACCACGCCGGTCGAGGTCTCGTTGTGGACGATGCAGACCGCCTTGATGGCGTGGGCCGTGTCTTCCTTCAGGCGCTTCTCGATCGCTGCGGGATCGGCTGGCTTGCGCCAGTCTCCACCCATGAATTCCGATTTGATTCCAAGTTTATCCGCCATCTTCTTCCAAAGTGAAGCGAAGTGGCCGGTCTCCCACATCAGCACCAGGTCGCCGGGCGACAGGGTGTTCACGAGGGCCGCCTCCCAGGCTCCGGTCCCGGATGCGGGAAAGACGATAACCGGTTGTTTGGTCTGGAAAACCTGGCGAACGGAGCGAAGAACCTTCTTGGCGAGCGCGTTGAACTCGGGGCCGCGGTGATCGATCGTCGGATAATCCATCGCGCGAAGAACGCGATCGGGCACGTTGGTAGGACCCGGGATTTGCAGGAAGTGGCGTCCGGCGGGGTGGGAGTTCAGGCGCATCTGGGTTTCCTTTCGGCTTCGACTTGCATTTTGTATACAATATGCCAGAATGAGTCCAGAGATGGATGGTTCAGTTTTTCCGATTGCCCGTTCGACGCTGCCCGAAGCGGCGGCCGAACGGCTACGCGCGCTCATCATCGAGGGCGACCTGCCGCCCGGCGCCAAGCTGAACGAACGCGAACTCAGCGAACGGCTGGGCGTGTCGCGGACGCCGTTGCGCGAAGCCTTCCGAATGCTGGCGGCCGACGGCCTGCTGGTACAGCTGCCCAACCGGGGCGCCCAGGTGGTGGCCCTGTCGGCTGCTGACGTGCGCGGCGCCTTCGAGGTAATGGGCGCGCTGGAGGGGCTGGCTGGCGAGCTGGCGGTGGCTCGGGTTACGGACGCCGACATTGGCGATCTGAAGGCGCTGCAGGCGGAAATGGAGGCCGCCCATGCCGGTCGGGACCTGCCGGCTTACTACCGGATCAACCGCCTGATCCACGACCGGCTGAATGCGCTCGCGGACAATGCGGTGCTCCAGCAGACCTACCGCACGCTCAACGCACGGCTGCATGCCCTCAGGTTCCGGTCCAACCTCAACCCCGCCAAGTGGGACCAGGCGGTCGCCGAACATCGCGCGATGATCGAGGCGCTTGCCGCGCGGGATGGCGCTGCGCTACGTGACCTGCTCGTGGGTCACCTGCGTGCCAAGCAGCAGGCCGTGCTCGATTCCATGAAAAACAAGGACGACAAGAACCTTCAGGGAGGAAAAGTGCCATGACGACGATTTCCAAGACTTCGCGCCGCCGCGCCCTCCAGCTCGGGCTCGCCGCCACCCTGGCCGCTCCGGCCGTGGCCCGCGCCCAGCAGGGCTGGCCGCCACAGACGATCACCTGGGTCAATCCGTTCCCGGCCGGTGGCGGCACCGACGTTTTCGCCCGCCCGCTTGCCGCCCAGGTCGGCGAGCAGCTCGGCTGCCAGATCATCGTCGACAACAAGGGCGGCGCCGGCGGCACCGTCGGCGCCGGCGGCACCGTCGGCGCCTCGCAGGCCGCCAAGATGAAGCCCGACGGCTCGGTCTTCTTCGTGGGCGCGATCCATCACACCATCGCGCCGTCGGTCTACAAGAACCTCGACTACGATCTCGAGAAGAACTTCGAGCCGATCACCATGATCGCGCTGGTGCCCCAGGTCATCTCGATCAACCCGAACAAGATCCCGGCCAAGACCGCGCAGGAATTCATCGCCTACGTGAAGGCCAACCCGAACAAGGTGAACTACGCGTCGCCCGGCACGGGTACCGCCCACCACCTGGCGGGTGAGCTGTTCAAGCTCGAGACCAAGACCGAGATCGTCCACGTGCCCTATCGCGGCGCGGGTCCGGCGATGCAGGACCTGCTGGCCGGCAATGCCGACATGATGTTCGACGGGATGGGCACCTCGGCGCAGCAGATCAAGGCGGGCAAGCTGCGCGGCCTCGCCGTGGCGACCACCCAGCGCCAGCCGGAGTTCCCCGACATGCCGACCGCGGCCGAGATCGGCATTCCGGCGTGGATCGTCTCGACCTGGTACGGCGTGTGGGCGATCAAGGGCACGCCGAAGCCGATCGTCGAGCGCATGTATGCCGAGATCGTCAAGGCACTCGCGGCGCCCAAGCTGCAGGGCATCTGGAAGGACCAGCTCGCCCAGGCCGGCGGCGAGTCGCCCGCCGAATTCGCCAAGCGCATCCGCGCGGAGATCGAGAAGTGGCAGAAGGTCGTCGCGACGGCCGGAATCAAGCTCGACTGAGATGGAGATGCCGCCGCTTTCTCCATCCGTGACCATGCCCTCTCCGCCCGCGTCATACGCGGGGGGAGAGGGAGGGGACCCGCGCGACGCGCGGGGAGGGAGAGGTGGGTCGGATGCCGGAGCACCGCACGACGAGATCGCGAGAACTCCGGCGAGACAGGAGTCGGGCGGAGCAAGTGTGCTGGGAGCTGCTGCGCGCCAAGCGAATGGGTGGCGTGAGGTTCAGACGCCAGCATCCGATAGGGCCTTACTTCGCGGATTTCGCCTGTGTGGCGAAGAAATTAGTCATCGAGATCGACGGCGAGCATCACGCTTTTCAAGCCGAAGCCGACGCGCGACGGACCGCGGCGATGGAACAGCTAGGCTGGCGGGTTGTGCGGTTTTGGGCGAACGAGATGGTCGCCAATCCAGAAGGCATCTGGATCGAGATCGAGGGACATCTGCGGACGCTGTGACCCACCTCTCCCTCCCCACGCCTAAGCGTGGGTCCCCTCCCTCTCCCCCCGCGTATGACGCGGGCGGAGAGGGCAATTCCGGGTAATCCTAGTCATGTCCCAGCTCGAACAAAATCTGCGTCGCAGCCTCAAGGGCGAGGTCCTGTTCGACCGGGCCTCGCGCGGGCGGTATTCGACCGACGCCTCGATCTACCAGGTCGAGCCGGTGGGCGTCGTCGTGCCGCGCGACGAGGCGGACCTAGCGCTCGCCGTCGACGTGGCGCGCGATGCCAAGGCGGCGATCCTGCCGCGCGGCGCCGGCACCTCGCAGTGCGGCCAGACGGTGGGCGAGGCGCTGGTCATCGACTGTTCGAAGTACCTGCGCGATGTGGTCGGCTTCGACAAGGCCAAGCGGCAGGTCACGGTCCAGCCCGGCATCGTGCTCGACCATCTCAACGCCTGGCTGAAGCCGCACGGGCTCTGGTATCCGGTCGACGTCTCGACCTCGGCGCAATGCACGCTGGGCGGCATGGCCGGCAACAATTCCTGCGGCTCGCGCTCGATCCGCTACGGCAACATGGTCCACAACGTGGCCTCGATCGATGCGCTGCTGGCCAACGGGGAGCGGGCGCGCTTCGGTTCGACGCGACCGGAGGACATGCCCGCCAGCGTGCGCGCCATCGCCGACAAGGTCGCCGAGCTGGCCTTCGCCGAGCGCGCCGAGATCGAGCGCATGTATCCGCACGTGCTGCGTCGGGTGGGCGGCTACAATCTCGACATCTTCTTCCCGCAGTCGGAGCGGCCCTACACGACCGACAATTCGGTCAACCTCGCGCATCTCCTGGTGGGCAGCGAGGGCACGCTCGCGGTGACGGAGCGCCTCACGCTCAATTTGGCGCCGCTGCCGAAGCACAAGACGCTGGGTGTCGTGAACTTCGCGAGCTTCTACAAGGCGATGGACAGCGCCCAGCACATCGTGAAGCTGAAGCCGGCCGCCGTGGAACTGGTCGATCGCACGATGATCGAGCTGGCGCGCGCCAATCCCGCCTTTCGGCCGGTGATCGAGCGGGCGCTGATCGGCCAGCCTGAGGCGATCCTGCTGGTCGAGTTCGCAGGCGAGGAGCGCGCGGACCAGCTGCGCGACCTCGCGCGCCTCGTCGAGCTGATGGCCGATCTCGGCATGCCGGGCAGCGTCGTCGAGATGCCGGAGCCGAAGCCGCAGTCGGAACTGTGGGAGGTCCGCAAGGCCGGCCTCAACATCATGATGTCGATGAAGGGCGACGGTAAGCCGGTCTCCTTCATCGAGGATTGCGCCGTCCCGCTCGAACACCTCGCCGACTACACGCAGCGCCTGACCGACGTGTTCGGCAAGCACGGGACGAGAGGTACCTGGTATGCGCATGCCTCGGTCGGCACCCTGCACGTGCGGCCGATCCTCGACATGCGCCGCGACGGCGCCGAGAAGATGCGCGCGATCGCCGAAGAGGCCTCGGCTCTGGTGCGCGAGTACAAGGGCGCCTTCTCGGGCGAGCACGGTGACGGGCTGGTGCGCTCGGAATGGGTGGCGTGGCAGTTCGGACCGCGGCTCACGCGGGCGTTCGAGACGGTCAAGGATCTGTTCGATCCCGAGAACAGGCTGAACCCGGGCAAGATCGTGCGGCCTTCGCGCATGGACGACCGTTCGCTGTTCCGCTTCAAGCCGGGTTACGAGGCGATCAAGTACGAGCCGGTGCTCGACTGGTCGGCCTGGAACGTCCAGACCGACCCGGTCACCGAGATCTCGACCGCGCCCGGCACCGGCGGCGACCTGGCCGGCGGCTTCGCGAAGGCCGCGGAGATGTGCAACAACAACGGCCATTGCCGGAAGTTCGACGCCGGCACCATGTGCCCGTCCTTCCGCGTGACGCGCGACGAGAAGCATCTGACGCGCGGCCGTGCCAACACGCTGCGCCTGGCGCTCTCCGGCCAGCTTGGATCCGAAGGGTTGCGCTCCGACGCGGTGGCGGCGGCGATGGATCTCTGCGTGAGTTGCAAGGGCTGCAAGCGGGACTGTCCGACCGGCGTCGACATGGCGCGCATGAAGATCGAGGTGAAGTCGGCGCGCCGCATGGCCAAGGGCCTGAGCTGGCGCGACCGGCTGGTTGGCGCCACGCCGTCGATGGCGCCATATGCCCGCCGCATGCCCTGGCTGTTCAACGCGGCCTGGTTCGTGCAGTCCTATCTCGGCTTCGCCAAACAGCGCCGCCTGCCGCAGTGGCGCGGCGACACGTTCCTGTCGACCACCGAGGTCGACGATCGCGACGCCACGGTGGCGATCTTCGCCGACACCTTCTCGAACAATTTCGAGCCTGAGATCCTGCACGCCGCCCGGCGGGTGCTGACCGCGGCGGGCCATCGCGTGGCGGTCGCCTGGCCGACCCTCGGCGCGCCGGCCTTGTGCTGCGGGCGCACCTATCTGGCGACCGGCCAGGTGGAGCGGGCGAGGGGCGAGGCGCTGCGCACGCTGAACGCGCTCCGGCCCTTCGCGCAGAAGGGCGTGCCGATCATCGGCCTCGAACCGTCCTGCCTGTTCACCCTCCGCGACGAATTCCTGGCCCTGGGCCTTGGCGAGGATGCCGAGCTGGTCGCCGGCCACGCCATGCTGTTCGAGGAGTTCCTGGCGCGCGAGAAGAAGGCGGGGCGCCTCGACCTGGCGCTCCAGCCGCTGTCGGAGAAGAGGGCGCTGCTCCACGGCCACTGCCACCAGAAGGCCTTTGGCGCGATGAGCGCGGTGCAGGAAGTGCTCTCGCTCGTGCCCGATCTCGCGGTGACGCCGATCGAGTCGAGCTGCTGCGGCATGGCCGGCAGCTTCGGCTACGAGGCCGAGCACTACGAGACCTCGATCGCCATGGCCGAGCTGTCGCTGCTGCCGGCGGTGCGCAAGGCCGATGCGGACACGCTGGTCGTCGCCGACGGCACCTCGTGCCGGCACCAGATCTCCGACGGGTCCGACCGTCAGGCGATACACGTGGCGCAGGTGCTGGAGCGCGCCCTGGCTGTCTGATCCAATTGCGGGGCGGGCGGCCGTGTGGCACGGTCCGCGGCCTATGAGAAATCCAAGAAATCCCTATTCCAGCGCCGAAATCGACCGTGCCAGCCACGAGCGCGAGAACGATGAACGGATGATCGAGCTGGCCTCCTCGGGGGCCGCCCGCTTCGTGCCGATCGACACCGAGAAGAATCTGGTGAAGACCGGCGGCAATCCTGAAGCCATCTTCCTCCAGGGCATGATGGGCCGTGCGATCGCCAACTCGAGCGACGTCCAGATCTTCCTGGGTTATGTCGAGGGCACTCCGTACTTCGCCGTCGACGTCACCGGCAAGGACGTCCCGCTGAAGGATCTGGGCGAGTTCGTCGACCTGCGCCAGGTGGGCCCGCTGCTGTTCGCGCGCGAGGGCTCGATCCTCGCCTATGCGCGCGGCATGACCTACTGGCACCGCCGCCATCGCTATTGCGGCGTCTGCGGCGCCACCACCAAGGTGACTCGCGGCGGACATGTGCGCATGTGCACCAACGAGAACTGCAAGACCGAGACTTTCCCGCGGACCGATCCCGCGGTGATCATGCTGGTCCATCACGGCGACAAGTGCCTGCTGGGCCGCGGCAAGCATTTCCCGCGCGGCATGCACTCGACCCTGGCGGGCTTCGTCGAGCCCGGCGAGAGCTTCGAGGATGCGGTCGCCCGCGAGGTCTACGAGGAAGTGAAGGTCAAGGTGAAGGACGTGATCTATCGCTCGTCCCAGCCCTGGCCGTTTCCGGCGTCGGTGATGATCGGCTTCCATGCCGAGGCCGAGTCGATGGACTTCAGCGTCAACGAATCCGAGCTCGAAAGCGCCCGCTGGATGAGCCGCGAGGAGTTGCGTACCGAGAATCTTCCGAAGGACGGTTCCTTCTTCATGCCGCGCCGCGATTCGATCGCCCGTCGCCTGATCGAGGAGTGGCTGGGCCACGAGGCCGGACCTTCGATCAACGGCTGACCCTCCGAGGATATTCATGACCGCCCAACTCTTCACCCCCGTCGAGCTCGGCGGCGTAACGCTTCCGAACCGCATCGTCGTTTCGCCGATGTGCCAGTATTCGGCCGTCGATGGCAGCGCCCAGCCCTGGCACCAGGTCCACTACGGCATGCTCGCCATGTCGGGCGCTGGGCTGCTCTGCCTCGAGGCCACCCATGTCGAACGCGAGGGCCGCATCACCCAAGGTTGCCTCGGCCTCTACAGCGACGAGAACGAGACGGCGCTGAAGCCGGTCGTCGACTGGGTCCGCGGTTGGATGCCGGGGGTGAAGCTCGGCGTGCAGCTTGCCCATGCCGGGCGCAAGGCCTCGGCGCAGCGTCCCTGGAAAGGCGGCGGGCCACTGACGCAGGCCGATGCGCCCGATCTGCCGTGGACGACCTATGGTCCCTCCGCGCTGGCCTATGATCCGGAGAAGCACTGGCATACGCCGGTGGCGCTCGATGCCGTCGGCCTGAAGCGCGTGAAGCAGGCCTTCGTCGTCGCCGCCGAGCGCAGCCTGCGGCTGGGGTTCGACGTGGTCGAACTGCACGGCGCCCACGGCTACTGCCTCAACCAGTTCCTGTCGCCGATCAGCAATCACCGCACCGACGAATATGGCGGCACGGCCGAGAAGCGCCGTCGCTTTCCGCTGGAAGTGTTCGAAGCCGTACGGAAAGTGTGGCCGTCGGAGAAGGCGCTGGGCATGCGCCTGTCGGCCGTCGAATGGGTGGAGGGCGGCATCACCCTCGAGGAGTCGATCGAGACCTCGCGCCAGCTCAAGGACCTCGGTTGCGATTTCGTCGACGTCAGCTCGGGCGGCAACGCGCCGGGGCAGAAGCTCTCGGTCGGACCCGCTTACCAAGTGCCGTTCTCGGCCCGCATTCGCAAGGAGGCGGGCATCAAGACCTGGGCCGTCGGCCTCATCACCGAACCGCAGCAGGCCGAGCGCATCATCGCGGCGGGCGAGGCCGACTGCACGGCACATGCGCGCCCGTTCCTGCTCGATCCGCGCTGGGCGTGGAATGCGGCGCGGACGCTGGGCGTGGAAACCCCGCCCTTGCCGTTGCCTGCGGCGCGAGCCACAACCATCCTCCCGTTCAAGCCCAAGTCCGATGTGGCGAGGGCAGCCGAATAGGACTCCCGCATGTCGAGTGTGTTGCTGGCTGAAGACGAGTTCCTGATCCGCGCTGTCCTGGTCGACGCCCTGGGCGACGTCGGCGTCGAATGCATCGAGGCAGCGACCGGTCGCGAGGCCATCGACGTCCTGCAGAGCGACAGGCCGCTCGGCGCCGTCATCGTCGATATCGGCCTGCCCGACATGTCGGGTGAGAAGGTGATCGAGGCTGCCGCGCAGCACCGGCCGGACGTTCCGATCATCCGTTGCTCGGGTGCGTCGGCACCGAGCGCGCTGTCGCCCAACATCAAGATGCACTCGTTTCCCAAACCCTACAGTGCGTCGGAGCTTTCGAACTTCGTGGCCTCCCTCATCCGCAAAGCTCCCTAGACGCACGTGCGGCGGCTCCTGAAACTGCAGACTTGGACGCTTCGCGGCACGACGGCTGCAGACGCGTCGTTCGTCCTTCTGGCCGCCACCATCATCGTGCCGGCCATGCTGTTCATCGGGGCGAGCTGGCTGGCGTATGGGGAGACCCAGCGGCAGTACGAGGAGCGGCTTGGCCGCACACTCGATCTTCTCTATGTCGGCGCCCGCGCCACCTTCGAGACTCAGCAGCTCGTCGTGAGCAACGTGCTCAACGTCATCGACGACTTGAGCAACTCCGAGATTCAGCAGGGCGAGCCCAAGCTGCATGAACGGCTCAAGCACCTCATTCACAAGCTGCCGCAAGTCGAGGACGTATTCATTCTCGACGGCGAAGGCCGCCCGCTGGTCGCCGCCAACGTCTTTCCCATACCGGCCAACGTCACGGCGGCGGACAGGCCCTATTTCATGGCGCACCGTGACGACCGGCAAGAGCGCTACGTCAGCGAGACATTCCGCAGCCGGATCAAGAGCACCGACATCTTCCAGTACAGCGAGCGACGGCAAGCGCCTGACGGTGCCTTCGACGGCGTCGTCCTTGTGGCCATACCGCCGTCCTATTTCAACAAGCTGTTCGAACAGGCGGCGGGGTCGGACAACTATACGACCTCGCTCGTGCGCGCCGATGGCGAGCTGCTGGCCCGATATCCAGCGTTACCCGGTACGACCACACGGCTCGATCACGGATCCAGTTTCATGCAGGCGATCGCGGCGCAACCGGAGGCCGGATCCTACAAGTCCAAGGGCAGCTTCGATGGCGTTGCCCGGACGGTCGTGTACCGCAAGCTGCCAGACCTTCCCATCTATGTGGCGGTCGGTGTCGCCAGCGACTCCGTGCGCGAGGCCTGGATGCATCGAATGGCAGCGCATCTGTTGTTCGGCCTGCCGGCCACCTTCGCGCTGTTCGCTCTGGCGTTGCTCGCCTCGCGCCGGGCCGCGAGCCAGGCCGAGACGCTCGACCGGCTGCGCGAGGAGCAGATCCGACGGGCGTCCGTGGAGGAGAGCCTGCGCCAGTCGCAGAAGATGACCGCGGTCGGCCAGCTCACGGCCGGCATCGCCCACGATTTCAACAATCTGCTCACCGGCATCGGTGGCGCGATCGAGATGATCGGCCGTCGCGTGCCGCAACCGACGCCCGAGGTCGAGCGCTTCCTCGATCTCGCCCGCACCGGCGTATCGCGGGCCGCGACGCTCACCCAGAGGATGCTGGCTTTCGCGCGCCAGCAGCCGCTGCAGATCGAGGCGGTCGATGCGAACCGGCTGGTCACCGGCATGTCGGAGCTGCTGCGGCGAACCCTCGGCGAGACAGTTCAGATCGAGACGGTCTTGAGCGGCGGGCTGTGGCGTGCGACCGCCGATCCGGCCCAGCTCGAAGCGGCGGTGCTCAACCTGGCGATCAACGCGCGCGATGCGATGCCTGGCGGCGGGACGCTGACGATCGAGACGGCCAACGCCCATCTCGACGACGCCTATGCCGCGGCCAATGTCGAGGTCACGCCCGGCCAGTTCGTGATGATCGCCGTCTCAGACACCGGCACGGGCATGGACCAGCAGACGATCGCCCGGGCCTTCGAGCCGTTCTTCACCACGAAGGAGCGCGGCCAGGGCACGGGGCTCGGCCTCAGCATGACTTACGGCTACATCAAGCAGATCGGCGGCCATCTCAAGATCTACAGCGAAATCGGACACGGCTCGACGGTGAAGGTCTATCTGCCGCGCACCCAGGCCGAGTCGGATGCCGGACCAGAACTCGCGACGGCGGTCAGCGTCGCGGCAGGGGCGGGACCGATCGTGCTGGTCGTAGAGGACGATCCGGTCGTGCGCGAGTTCGCCGTGGCGGCCTGCCGGGAATGCGGCTGCACGGTGCACGAAGCCGGCGATGGCGAGCAGGCGCTGCGCCTCCTGGAGAAGCACGGCAACATCGCTCTCCTGTTCACCGATGTCGGCCTTCCTGGCGGGATGAACGGCCGTCAGCTGGCCGAGGCGGCCGTGGCGCGTCGGCCCGACCTCAAGGTTCTCTACATGACGGGCTACACGGCCAATGCGATCGTTCACCATGGTGTCATTGATGCCGGCGTGAACTTCCTGGGCAAGCCTTTCTCCGTTGCGGCGCTCGCGGCGAAGATCAAGGGCATGGGCTTCTAGCGCCGGGCGCGTTACCTTGCGGCCGCAAATGCCGCCCGACGTGACCCCTCCCGGAAAGACTTCCGCCGAGATTGTGCCGGCCGCACCGGAAGCGACGCCTCCGCCGTCTGCCGCCCCGACCCCGACCGCGGCAGCCGAACCGGCACCGCACGCCAGGCCGGTGGAGACGAGCCGGCTGCATCGGCTGCTCACGGTCGGCGGCACGATCTTGGCGCTGTTCATCCTGTACGAGGTCATCACCTATTTCGTTGCCTATACCGACGATGCCTATGTCCGCTCCGACCTGGTGGCCGTGGCGCCGCAGGTGAGCGGGCAGATCATCGAAGTCCACGTCGTCGACAACCAGGACATCAAGATCGGTGACAAGTTGTTCACGATCGATCCGGAGCCGTTCCAGCTCGTGGTCAACCAGTGGAAGGCGCAGATCGATCGTGCTGCGGCCCAACTCAAGGTCGCACGGGAGGAACTGGCATTGGCCCAGGCGGCCCTGCAGGTCTCCACGTCGAGCCACACCTACGCCGTGCAGGAACAGAGCCGGTTCTCCGATCTCGCCAAACGTCAGTTCGCCCCCATCGCGGAACTCGACCGCGCCAACGACGAACTGCGCCGGTCCCAGGCCGAGATGACGATCTCGACGGTGGCCATCGCAAAGGCGGAAACAGACATCGGCGCCCATCAGGCGGCGCTGGAACTCGCCAAGGCGCAACTGGCGTCGGCGCAATGGAACCTCGACCGCACCGTCGTGCACGCGCCGAACAACGGGGCGATCACCAACCTCACGCTCCGCAAGGGCGACATGGCCACGATCGGCGTACCGAACGTCGGCATCGTCGATTCGGATGCCTGGCGCATCATGGCCAACTACAAGCAGTACTACATTCGCGACTTCAAGGTCGGCGACACGGCCTGGGTCTGGCTCGACAGCGCGCCGTGGCATTTCCACAAGGCCCGGATCACCGGCATCGCACGTGGCTTCAGCCGCAACCCCGGCATCGACAAGCTCCTGCCCTACGTGGCGCCGACCACGGACTGGATTCGCCTGCAGCGCCGTATCCCGGTGACGATCGTGCTGGAGGACCTGCCGCCCGGTTACAAGCTCTACATGGGCGCCGATGCGCGCACCGTGATCTTCCCGTGAGAGGTGGTCCGGCAATCGGGCGCTACGGCCGGGCCGTCGTCGAGGATTTCCGTGAAGGCGCTCGGCTTCTGGACCGGACGCTCACCGGGTTCTGGCGCGAACTGGCAGACATCGGCCGCCGGCCGGCGCAGTCGCGCATGGGCACCGTCGCGGCCGTCTCGGTGATTCTCACGACCACGGTGGCCCTGGCGATGCAGCTCGATGCGCCGTGGTGGGCGGCGATCAGCGGCTACATGTCCCTGATGTCGACCGGTGCGGCCTCGGTGCGACGCGGCTTGCTGAGGCTGAGCGGCACGATCGCCGGAGCCGTGCTCGGTTTCATAATGGCCCGCTGGCTGCCTTACGATCAGGTGGCGCTGTGCCTGTTCCTGGGCTGCGCGACCATGGCCGGAGTCATCGCCGTGCAGGTGAGCCCTCATGGGCTCGCCTGGCTCTTCATGTCGATCACCTCCAGCCTCGTGCTGCTGATGAGCCTCAATGACCCCACCCAGGCGTTCGAGATCGCCTGTTACCGCACGCTCGACGTGGCGGTCGGGGTGTCGTGCGCGATGGTGACGGCCAAGCTGCTGCAGGACTGGCACGCCGAGCCGCCGGCCACGGCGCCGGGCTGGCGGCACCTGCTGGGCGCGCAATGGCCGTCCGTACTGCACGGGTTTCGCGCTGCGATCTCCGTGGTGACGGTGATGATCGTCTGGGTAATGGCCGACCTGCCGGACGTGGGCGAGATGGCGGTCACGATCGCCGTCGTGATGGCCGCGCCGCTGATCGCCGACGGCGGCACCACGACGCGCCATCTGGTCGCCGAGAAGTCGTTTCACCGCTTCATGGGATGCCTGCTGGGCGGCCTCGTCGCGTTGGCCTGCCTCGCACTGCAGGTCGAATCGTTCTTCTGGTGGCTCGCCATGATCGGTGGCGTCGTCTGGGTGGGAATGCACATCCAGATGGGTCGGCACGGTATTCCCTATGTCGGCACCCAGTTCGCCTTCGTCTTCGTGGTCACGATGGTGCAGGGCCTGGCGCCGCCCGACAGCATCATGCCGGGGGTCGACCGTTTTGCCGGGATCACCGGCGGCCTCGGCATTCTGATGGTCGTGTCGCTGCTGCTTTGGCCGTCCGACCAGGAACTCGCGAAGGAATTGCGCACCTGACGTGCGGCGCGGCCATGCCATCGTCCGGTGCGACCCATGCGCTGCAGGCGACCGCTTAGTCCGCGCCTGCACTTGCTGGGCAGCGCCAGAAGGTTAAGTTGCCGCCAATGAGTGCAAGCGCGCCCCCGCCAACCGACCGGATCCTGCGGGCCATTCTCTCGATCATCTTCTCGGTCCTGTGCTTCTCCGTCCTGAACGCCATGTCCAAGACGCTGAGCCAGACCTATCCGGTCATTGAGGTGATCTGGGGCCGCTACGTCTTCGCCTTCGTCTTCATGGTCGCGATCTTCCTGCCGCGCGCCGGTATGGCGCTGTTCCGCTGGCACAACGTGCCGAGCCAGATCGTGCGCGGCCTGCTGCTGTTCTTCTCGTCGTTCCTGTATTTCCACGGCATCGTCGACATGCCGCTGGCTTCGGCTGCCTCGATCTCGCTCACCAGCCCGCTGATCGTCACCGCGCTGTCGTCGAGTTTTCTGGGAGAGCCGGTCGGCCCGAAGCGCTGGGCGGCCGTCATGGTCGGCTTCGTCGGCGCTCTCATCGTGGTGCGACCGGGCTCCGCGCACTTCGAATGGCATTCGCTGTGGATCGTCGGCAGCACGATCTCGAGCTCGCTCTACCAGCTCTTCTCGAGGCGCTACGGGCAGGCCGAGCGCCCGGATGCGTCGGCCACCATGGCCACGATCGTCGGCACCGCCGTGGCCCTGCCAATGCTGCCGTTCGAATGGGTGACGCCGACCTTCGGCTGGCACTGGGTGCTGTTCGTCGGCATGGGCATCATGGCCGGCGTCGGCCACTATTTCCTGACCATCGCCTACAGCCAGGCGCCGGCCGCCGTCGTGGCACCCTTCAACTACGTGCAGCTGTTGGGAGCCGCGTTGCTGGGCTATCTCGTGTTCGGCGACTTCCCCGACTTCTGGACCTGGGTCGGTGCCGGCGTGATCATCTGCTCGGGACTCTATCTCGGGCACATCGAGCGCCAGCGACACCAGGCATTGGTCAAGAAATAGCGCGCCTGATCAGGAATTGAGCTGAGGCCACGCCGCCATACGGCGAACGCACGCCGCGTTGTTGCTTTTTCGCGGTGGCACAGCCCTTGCTTGAAAACAAGCAGCGCAGAATCGCGCTAGCGCGATTCTTCTCGGTTGGCGTGCCGGCACCTTTGAGCACGGTCGCACCGAGTCGCGACCGACAAGGAGTTGTCAGTCGCAGACTCGCCCAAGCCAGCAGTCCCTATCCAATAATTCTCCGCTGCCCGAGGAGGCTCTCCATGTGTGAACGCATCGGCTGTACGCATTTCCCGACTTTTTCCAAGATGAACTTCACCGGCGTCGTCCCGCCGTCGCGTCGCGGCTTCCTGAAGGGCGCAGCCGCCCTTAGTACCATCACCATGGCGGCCGGTCCGGGCATGTTCATGGGCGGCCCGGCCCATGCTGCGGCTGCAATCAAATCGACCCACGGCAGCGGCTTCTGCAACCTGAACCTTTTCCTCGCCCATTCACGGCAGTACGCCAAGGCGGCGGGCACCGAGCTGATCTTCATCAACACGCCGACCTCGGCCGAGATGGTGACGTTCCTCGGCATGGGCCAGGTCGATATCGGCCTGATGCCCTACACCAGCTTCATGGCGCTCCATGACAAGGGCGCACCGGTGAAGATCGTGGCCGGCGGCGGTGTCGAAGGCTGCGCCATCGTGGCAAGGCCCGGCCTCGACACGCCGGAAAAGCTCAAGGGCAAGACGCTCGGCACCTTCCAGATGGATACGCTGGAGGTCATGTCCTACGACTACCTGAAGAAGCACAAGATCGCCTTCAAGGACGTGAAGGTCCGCTACATGGGCAACACGCCCGAGGCGGTCGAGGCCTTCAAGGCCGGCGCCATCGACTGGATCTGCACGATCGAACCCTACGCCTCCGCGCTCGTGGCCGACGTCAAGGGTGCGGTCATGCTGACCGACGGCGTCGATCTCTACGGCAAGGGCTACACCGATTGCGTGCTCGCGGCGCGGTCGAGCCTGATCAAGGACAACCCCGAAGGGCTGAAGGCGATCATCAAGAGCATGATGCAGGCCCAGTACGACGCCGAGACCCAGACTGAAGCGGTGCTGAAGGAGCTGGTCGGCAAGTACTACAAGACATCGATGGACAACGCGAAGATCGCCCAGGGAAAGCAGCCAGCGGTGGTCGACGCGCGCAGCCAGACCGACTTCATCCTGCAGCGCACCGACACCGTCATGGAGATGGGCTACATCAAGAAGAAGCCCGGCCGGGACGCGATCGACTGGACGATGCTCGAGGCGGTGATCAAGGAGAATCCCGACCTCTACGGCAAGCTCAAGTACAAGTCCGCCTGATGGCTGTCGTCGCACGCGACAGCGAACCGGGCGCCGCCGCCGGAGCATCCCGCCCGGCGGCGGCATCGCGGCTAATGGCCTCGATGGCGGGGCTCGACTGGCTGGCCAAGATCTGGTGGACCTGCCTCTCGATCAGCCTGTTCGCCGGTCTGTGGGAATTGTGCTGGGCGCTGGGTTGGGCAGACGAGAAGCTGCTGCCGCCGCCGCACATCTTCCTCTCCAACATCGCCGAGCAGGGCAGGTACTTCAACACCGCCACGCGCTGGCAGGTCGGCCAATCGATGACCGAGGGGCCGTCGGCCTTCGAATCGGTGCTGATCACCGGGGCCGCCACCACGGCGCGGGTATTCGTGGGGCTGATCTTGGCCTCGGTGCTGGCGATCGGGGTCGGCGTGCTGGTCCGCTACTACCGCTTCTTCGACCGCCTGGTGCTGCCCACCATCACGCTGCTGTCGCCGGTGTCGCCGATCGCCTGGCTGCCGGTCGCGATCTTCCTGTTCGGGATCGGCAATGCGCCCGCCATCTTCATGGTGGTGGTGGCGCTGTTCTTCCACATGGTGCTGGCGACCATCAACCAGATCGACACCGTCAACACCAACCTGATCAACGTGGCGCGCACCATGGGCGCGTCCAAGGCGCAGATCTATGCGCGTGTCATCGTTCCCGCCATTCTGCCCGGGATGCTCCAGGTGCTGCGCATGAACCTGTTCGGCGCCTGGATGGTGGTGCTGGTCGCCGAGTCGACAGGCGTCGGCTACGGCATGGGCCAGGTCATCATGCTGGCGCGCAATACCTTCAACCCGTCGCTGGTGTTCTTCACCATTGCCGTGATCGGCGTGCTGGGCTTCACCTTCGACTGGCTGCTGCGTCTGGCGCAGCGTCGTATCCTCTACTGGTTGCCCGATACCGCGGAGAGATTGCGTGTCCTCTGAAGGCGCCCCTCACTTTTCCTCGCGAGACGCCGTCGTGTGCCGCGGCGTCGGCAAGACCTGGGCGGCGGGCACGAAGCGCGCCCACAATGCCTTGACGGACATCGACCTCGATGTCGCACCGGGCGAGTTCGTGGTCTTTCTCGGCCCCTCGGGCTGCGGCAAGAGCACGTTGCTCTACCTGATCGCAGGCCTCGAGGATGCGACCGAGGGCCAGCTCTGGTCGTTCGGCGACCTGGTGGAGACGCCCTCGCCGCAACGCAGCCTGATCTTCCAGGAGACCTCGCTCTTTCCGTGGCTGACGGTGTGGGAGAATGTGAGCTTCGGCCTGTCGATCCGCGGTGCGAGCAAGGAGGAACGCCGCACCGTTGCAGCGGAAGCCCTTCAGCGGGTCGGCCTGAAAGCCGCGATGGACAAGCGGCCGGACGAGTTGTCGGGCGGCATGCGCCAGCGGGTCGCCGTGGCCCGCGCGCTCGCCATGCGGCCGAAGGTCCTGCTGATGGACGAGCCCTTCGCGGCCCTGGACGTTCAGACGCGCGCGCGCATGCAGGATTTCCTGCTCGACGTGTGGCGCGATTCGGGCGCCTCGGTGCTGTTCGTCACCCACCATATCGACGAGGCGGTGGCGCTGGCCGACCGGGTCGTTGTCTTCACGTCGCGGCCGGGCCGCATCAAGACGATCGTCCCGATCGACATGCCGCGGCCGCGCAATCTCTTCTCCCGCGAGGCGGAGACTCTCCGCATCCAGCTCACCGACCTGCTGCGCGACGAAGTCGACCGTGCCTTCGCCGAGCAGGAAGCGCTCACCGCCACCGCCTGATTCAAAAGCCCAGACAAAGGAGAAGCCGACATGGCCACCAGCCTGATCCGTAGCCGCGCCGCCATAACGGGCACCAAGGACCGTTTTACCTGGAACGAGATCAAGGACGGTGCCGTCCTGCAGGAAGACGGCGTCATCGTCGAGGTCGGCACCTATGACGACCTGCACGCCAAGCATCCGACCGTGCCGGTGATCGGCACGGGCAAGGAAATCCTGCTCCCGGGCTTCGTCAACGGTCATCATCATGTCGGGTTGACGCCGGTGCAGCTTGGCTCGCCCGACATGCCGCTGGAGCTGTGGTTCATCACCCGCATGGTGATCCGCAACGTCGACCTCTATCTCGACACGCTCTACTCGGCCTTCGAGATGATCGGCTCGGGCATCACCACGGTGCAGCATATCCAGGGCTGGATGCCCGGCACCCTGCCCGATGTCGAGAAGCGCGCGACCGAGACCATCAAGGCCTATGAAGATGTCGGCATGCGCGTGAGCTACTGCTACGCGGTGCGCGACCAGAACCGGCTCGTTTACCAGGCCGACGAGGAGTTCGTGCGCAGCCTGCCGCCGGAGCTGCGGGGGCCGATGCAGCGCTGGTTCGACCGCTTCAAGATGAGCCTCGACGATGCGATGGACATGTTCAAATCGTTCCATTCGCAGCACCACAACAAGCGCCGTGTGAAGATTCAGCTGGCGCCGGCCAACCTGCACTGGTGCTCGGACCCGGCGCTCACCAAGCTCAGCGACGCGTCGGCCAAGTACAACGTCCCGATGCACATGCACCTGCTCGAGACCGCCTACCAGAAGGAATATGCCTGGCGGCGGGGCAACTGCACGGCGCTGGAGTATATCGACCGCTTCGGCATGGTGAACGAACGGCTGACGCTCGGCCACGGCGTGTGGCTGAACGAGAAGGACATCGACCGCCTGGCCGAGGCCAAGGGCTGTGTCTGCCACAATTGCTCGTCCAACTTCCGCCTGCGCTCCGGCGTCGCTGCGCTCAATCACTTCGAGAAGAAGGGCATCAACACCGCGATCGGTCTCGACGAGGCCGGCATCAACGACGACCGCGACATGCTGCAGGAGCTCAAGCTGGTGCTGCGGGCCCACCGCGTACCCGGCATGGTCGAGGCCGACGTGCCGACCATGGCGCAGGTGCTGCGCATGGCCACCGTCGGCGGCGCGAAGACGACGCCGTTTGGCGACAGCATCGGCACTTTGGAGGTCGGCAAGGCGGCCGACATGGTGCTGATCGACTGGGACAGTGTGGCCTATCCCTATCTCGATGAGATGACGCCGACGCTCGACGCCGTGGTGCAGCGCGCCAAGCAGCAGGCCGTCACCATGACGATGTGCGACGGCGAGGTGATCTACAAGGACGGGCTGTTCACCAAGGTCGACAAGACCGCCGCCCTGAAGGCGCTGCACGACGATCTCAGCAAGGCCCTGGCTGACGACGAGGTCGAGCGCCGCAAGCTCTCGGTCGCGCTGCTGCCGCACGCCCGCAAGTTCTACGAGAACTACATGGACCCCTCGAAGCACCAGCCGTTCTACAGCCCGAGCTCAAGGGTGTAAGGCTCTGTCATTTGTCTCGATGACGCTGATCAAATCTGGATCGACGGGATATGAATGCTCCCGTCCCGATCAGAATGCCTAGAATCAAAAACGGAGACGAAACGACCAAGGCGACGTGCATTCCCCCTGAAGCATTCCCCAGCAGCGCTAAGAATAGGGAGATAGCGAGGGCGACGATGATGCCAGCCACTATGAGCAGGCCACCGACGACGCCCGATAGGACGCGGCGACCTGTCAAATCCTCCTTCGCTGAAGGAGGCGTAGAGAGTGGTGTCCGCGAGTGTGGAGCGGGCATCTAACCGATCGCTTTGACCATCCTAGAAAGTAGTCAGTCTAGCTATATAGAACCCGTCGATGCCACCCCGTTCGGCCCACATGAAGGGCAGGGTGCGGACGTCGCCGCGTGGGGTGATGGCGTCCTCGAGGCCCGGAAGTTCGGCCGGCGTGACACGCACGCGCTTCAGCTGCGGATTCCGCACGAGCTGGGCGTTGATGCGCTCGATTCCTTCGTCCTCCTGCAGCGAGCAGACCGCATAGACCAGCGTTCCGCCGGGCTTCAGCATGTCGAGGGCGCGCACCAGCAGCCGGTCCTGCGTGACCGTCAGCCGCGCGATGTCCTCCTCGACCTTCAGCCAGGCGATGTCGGGGTGGCGGCGCAGGGTGCCGGTGCCGGAGCAGGGGGCGTCGAGCAGGATGGCGTCGAACTTTTCCTCGGGCGTCCACTTGCTCGCATCGGCCGTCACGAGATTGGCCGACAGGCCGGCACGCGCGAGATTCTCGCCGAGGCGCGTCATGCGGCGGGCGGAGATGTCGACCGCCGTCACCTGGGCGCCCGCGGCGCAGAGCTGCATCGTCTTGCCGCCCGGCGCGGCGCAGAGATCGGCGACCCGCTTGTCGGTGACGTCGCCCAGCAGCCTCACGGGCAGGGCGGCGGCGGCGTCCTGCACCCACCAGATGCCTTCGGCAAAGCCCGGCAGCTCGGCGATATGGCCACCGCCCTTCCGCCGCAGCGTGCCGGTCGGAAGCTTCTCGGCCTCGAGCTGGCCGGCCCAGAAATCGGCATCCCGGCGGACGGTGAGGTCGAGCGGCGCCTCCTGCAGGTGCGCCGACGCGATGGCGCGCGTCGTGTCCTCGCCATAGGCGTGGATCCAGCTCTCCCACAGCCAGCGCGGCGTATTGAGGCGGGCGGGGTCGCGATCCACCAGCAGGGCGTCGCCGTCGCGCGAAATCCGGCGAAGCACGGCGTTGATCAGGCCCTTCAGGTGATGCAGGCCGGCATCCTCGACCAGGCGCACCGAGGTGTCGACGGCGGCGTGCGGCGGCGTGCCCAGGAACATCAGCTGGGCGGCGCCCAGCCGCAGCACCTGGCGGCCGACCGCGTTCGCACCGTCCAGGGGCTTGGTGATCAGGCCCGACAGCACGCCCTCGATCTCGCCCAGGTGGCGCACGGTCGTGGCCAGCAGCAGCCGCACGAAGGCGCGGTCGCGCGGGTCGAGGGCGGTGAAGCCGCGATGGCCGGCCAGCGCGTCGTCGAGCGGCTGGCCCTTGTCGAGACAGGCCATCAGCACATCGACTGCGGCACGGCGGGAAGCGAGAGGGGTGGCATCCATCGTGCGGCGCTATAGCTGCCGCAGACGCCGTTGTCATCGTCGCCCTGTCTGGGCAGTGTGCCGCCCGAAAGGATTTCCTGCATGAAGAGCGTGCGTTCCTACCTGGGTGACTGGTGGCGGCTGGTCGTTCCCTATTTCCGCTCGGAGGAGCGCTGGATCGCCATCGTCCTGCTGGTGGGCGCGATCGGGCTCACCCTGGCGAGCGTGACGGTCAACGTCGCCTTCAGCGAATGGAACCGGCGCTTCTATGACAGCCTGCAGAACAAGGACGAGGCGGCGTTCTGGACCGAGATGGTGAATTTCGGCTGGATCGCGGCGCTTGCCATCGCCTTCGGCGTGGCGCGCGGGTTGGTCAGCCCCTATCTGCGCCTCCGGTGGCGGCGGTGGCTGACGGGTCACTATCTCTCCCACTGGCTCGACGGGCGCGGCTACTACCGGATCGAGCTGGAGCGCAAGGTCGACAACGCCGACCAGCGCATTTCCGAGGACCTGCGGCTGCTGGGCTTCTACACGATGACCCTGCTGCTCGGCCTGATCAGCGCGGTGGCGACCCTGGTGTCCTTCCTGTTCATCCTGTGGCAGCTCTCGGGGCCGATGTCGCTCGCCTTCATCGGCCTCGACGTGGTGATCCCCGGCTACATGGTGTGGGCCGCGCTGATTTATGCCTTCCTCGGCACCTGGCTGGCCAACCTGGTCGGCCGCCGGCTGATCCCGCTCAACTTCCTGCAGCAGCGCTACGAGGCCAACTTCCGCTTCGGCCTGATGCGGGTACGCGAGAATGCGGAGGGCATCGCGCTCTATCGCGGCGAGCCGCGCGAGAACGCCGTGCTCGAGGAAAAGTTCACGGACGTCTTCAACAATGCCTGGCGCGTGCTGGTGACCGAGATGCAGCTCGTCTTCTACCAGATCGGCTACGGACAGCTCGCGATCATCTTCCCCTACATCGTGACCGCGCCGCGCTTCTTCGCCGGGGCGATCACGCTGGGCGTCGTCATGCAGACCGCGCAGGCCTTCGGGCAGGTGCAGTCGGCATTGTCGTTCTTCATCGACAACTACACCAACGTGGCCGAGCTGCGCGCCGTGATGGATCGCCTGAAGGGACTGCAGATCGCCATCGAGGACAAGCCGCCCGAGAATATCACGGTCGGCGCCGAGGCCGGGCGCACCGACGTCGGGACGAGCGGGCTCGATCTCGCTTTGCCCACCGGCCAGACCCTGCTCAAGGACCTGGACCTCACCCTGCCGAAGGGCGCCTGGACGCTGATCTCCGGTTCGAGCGGCTCGGGCAAGAGCACGCTGTTCCGCGCGCTGGCCGGTATCTGGCCGTTCGGGCACGGGCGGGTACTGATCCCGGCCGGGGCGCGCGTGCTGTTCCTGCCGCAGAAACCCTACATCCCGATCGCCACCTTGCGCGACGCCGTGAAGTACCCGGACGAATACTCCACGGCGAACGATGCCGAGGTCGTCCAGGCGCTGGAGGCGGCCCGGCTCGGCCACCTCGCGGGGCGCCTCGACGAGGAGGCGCACTGGAGCAACATCCTGTCCGGCGGCGAGCAGCAGCGGCTGGCCATCGCGCGGGCGCTGGTCTTCAAGCCCGACTGGCTGTTCCTCGACGAGGCCACGGCCTCGCTCGACGAGGCCAACGAGGCGGCGGTCTATAGCGTGCTGAAGGAGCGACTGCCGCAGGCGACGGTCGTCTCGATCGGTCACCGGCCGTCGCTGCGCCAGTGGCACGAGACTCGTCTCGACCTGAAGCGGGCGCCGGGCGAGACCGGGACTCTAAACGTCGTAACCTGACGAGCGCTCGATCGTGAGGCCGGGCACGCCTTCGAGGGCGCGGACGGCCTCCTCGATCGCGCGCGACTCCCAGACGTCGCGCGCCCACCAGCCGGCGATGTCGATGGAGGAGAAGCCTCCGCCGCGTGCCGGTTCGACACTGGCGACCCTGACCAGGGAGGTTTCCCGTCCGCCCAGCACGATCGTGCAGGCGGAGGTCGAGAGGTGCCAGCGCCGGCCGGCCGCGTCGCTCCACAATGCGAAGCCCCTGTCACCCAGATCGCCCGCGATCGGCCGCGGCGTATCGAGCAGCTCCGGCGCGCTCAGGCAGCGGTTGGCGATACGAAGCGGGTCATGGGCGTCGCTTGCCCGCACGTCGTACCCGACGCTGAACCGCTCGATCCTGCCGGGCGACTGGGCTGCGCGCGCGACCTCGTCGTTGGCGGCATGCCACTGGTCCCTCCACGGCGCGGCGGCCGCTTCGAGATCGCCCCAGCTCAAGTAGAGCGAGGCGGCGCTGTCGCCGAACCGGGTGGCTCGCGGCGCGCCGTAGAGCGAGAGGGCGATGGGGATGCCCTCGGCCGTCTTCCAGTTGGCGTAGAGGACTACATGATCAGGCGAGCTTGCATGGGGTGAAAGCTCGTCGCGCTGGATCGTCTGCGGGGCTCCGAGGCGCATGACCAGCGGGGCGAACAGGTCCCTGGCGGGACTGGCGGGGGCGGCCAACTCGTAGGTCACGCTCAGGACCGGCCGATCGGGCCGCGGCGAGGAGGGTTCCGCCGAGCAGGTGGCGAAGCCATAGGCCTCGGCGCAGGACAGGGTCCGGCTTGCATAGCCCGTTCCCTCGAAGTCCCGGACCACGGCATCGAAGCGCGTGCCCCACGGGAAGAAACCGGCCTCGCCAAGGCGGAAGCCTGTCGCGGTGTCGTCCATGGAAGAGAGCCTACGCCATTCCTGTGCGTGCCAGTAGAGAAAGAGAACTTGCCTTCTGTGAAAGTCCGGTTCATCACAAGACCATGACCCGATCATCCGAGCGCATCGCCGAGACCACCCGCGACATCGGCCGCCGCCTGCGGGCCGCGCGGACCGGGGCGAGCCTTACCCTGTCGCACGTGGCCGGCCGGGCGGGGGTTTCCGAGGGCTTCCTGTCGAAGCTTGAGCGTGGCCAGGCAGCGGCCTCGATCGCCAACCTCATCCAGCTCGCCGACGCGCTGGGGCTTGGGTTGCACGAACTCTTCCCCAGCGAAGCGGCGCCCGCCAAGACGATGGTCGCCGTGCACCGGGGCGGCGAGGGCGGGCTGCAGGAGGTGGCGGCGACGGGTTACCGCTGGCGCCATCTCGGCGGCGGCGCACCGCTCGATCGGATGGAGGTCTTCCATCTGGTCTTCCCGCGCGCCAAAGGCATGGAGGCGACCGTCTCCCATCCCGGCCAGGAGCATTGCTACGTGCTGTCGGGCGAGGTGCTGTTCCATGTCGGCGACGCGACGTACCGGCTGAAGGCGGGTGACGGCATCCTGATCGATTCGCAGCAGCCGCATCGCGCCGAGAATGCCGGACGTGGCCAGGCGCAGGTGCTGATGTCGGTGGCAAAGCCCGCCGATGCGGCCGAGGTGCCGGACTGGTGGCGGCTCTCGTCGCCGAAACTCAAGGAAGAAAAGCCGAAGGAGGAGAGCCAGCCATGAGCAAGCATGTTCCCGACACGGCGGCGGCCAACGCAGCCCTGGCCACCACGCGCGAGGCGTCGCGCCGCGATCACAAGCCCTACCAGGTGCGCCATCTCGACGAGATCGAGTGGGAGACGATCCGCTGGCCCGGCGAGACCGGCAAGATGCTGTTCCATCCACGACCCGAAGATCCGACGCAGCCGAATGCCGGGATCCTGCGGCTGGAACCGGGTGCTCATCACCCCGAGCACTATCACGGCTTTGCGCAGGTCTGGCTGATCCTGAAGGGCGACTTCTTCATCGATGGGCGCACCTGCCCGCCGGGCACCATGCTCTATCATCCCGACCCGCATTTCGAGGGCGAGTTCAGGACCGAGACCGGCGGCGAGATCCTGATCGTGCAGTATCCCGGCCCGACCACCGGCGAACGGCCGATCTATGCCGGCCGCTTCAACATGGAAAAGCGCAAGACGGTCGCCGAGGAACGCGTCGACCTTTAAGGGACAGTGCGCGGTGCAGGCTTCCAGAAGCGAAGGAGCAGCCAACCGCCGAGGCCGAAGCCCAGCACGCCACCCAGCGGCAGGCCGACAGCGACACCGCCCATCGCGGCCGAGCCCTCGAACGAGCCGCCGATTGCGATGAAGAGAAGGCCGAGCCCCATGGCCATCACGCCGGCGCCGATACAGGCGCCGGCGAGGGCCGCCATCAGGGCGGCCAGCCAGCGAATCAGCGCAGGCTCGCGTTGATCTTGTCGAGCGCCGAGGTGCCCGGGCAGAGGTCCGGGGCGTTCAGCGTGTTGAGCGGCGCGTCGACCGTGTTGAGGTTGGCGTGCAGGTCGCTCGGCGTCGGATCGACGTAGAGCAGGCCGGTCACCACCTCGCCGGCATGCATGCCTTCCTGGATGCGCTTCATCGCCGAGACCTTGTCGGACGGATCGTAGTCCTCGCCCAGCTTGCGCAGGCGCAGGATAGAGCCGTCATGCTGCTGCACGATCTTCGTGGTCCCGGGATCGTAGGAGGTGGTGATCTCCTCGCGGGTCTCGATGAAGTCGATGCGGTTCAGCGCCTCGTTGTGCTCGCGCACATAGTCGTAGCTCTTGGTCGAGCCGGCATGGTTGTTGAAGGCGACGCACGGGCTGATGACGTCGAGGAAGGCTGCGCCCTTGTGGTCCATCGCCGCCTTGATCAGCGGCACGAGCTGGTGCTTGTCGCCCGAGAAGGAGCGGCCGACGAAGGTGGCGCCCATCAGGATGGCGAGCGACACCATGTCGATCGAGGAGTCGGAGTTGGCGACGCCCTTCTTGCTGATCGAACCCTTGTCGGCGGTGGCGGAGAACTGGCCCTTGGTCAGGCCGTACACGCCGTTGTTCATGACGATGTAGGTCATGTTGACGCCGCGCCGCATCACGTGGGCGAACTGGCCGAGCCCGATCGAGGCGGAATCGCCGTCGCCCGACACGCCCATGTAGATCAGGTCCCGGTTGGCGAGGTTGGCGCCGGTCATCACCGAGGGCATGCGGCCGTGTACGGTGTTGAAGCCGTGGCTCGCGCCCACGAAGTAGGTCGGCGCCTTGGACGAACAGCCGATGCCCGAGAGCTTGGCGACCTGGTGCGGCAGGATGTCGAGCTCGTAGCAGGCCTGGATGATCGCGGCGCTGATCGAGTCGTGGCCGCAGCCGGCGCAGAGCGTCGAGACGGCGCCCTCGTAGTCGCGGCGGGTGAAGCCCGCCTTGTTCTTGACCAGCGAGGGGTGATGGAGACGGGGCTTGGCGATGTAGGTCATGACGCGGCCTTGTCGAACGAGACAACCTTGAACTGACCGAGCTTGGTGGCGATGTCGGTCGCGATGAAGCGCGCGGTGATCGGCGTGCCGTCATAGTGCAGGACGGGCACGATCTTGCGCGCGTCGAGCGTGTATTCGCTGAGCAGCATGGTGCGCAGCTGCGCGTCGCGGTTCTGCTCGACGATGAAGACGCGGTCGTGCTCGTGGATGAAATCCTCGACACTTTGCGCAAAGGGGAAGGAGCGCACGCGCAGCGCGTTGACGTGATGGCCCTCGGCCTCGAGATGGTCGAGCGCCTCGTCCATCGCCGGGCTAGTCGAGCCGAAGTAGATCACGCCGAAGCGGGTCGGCTTGGGCGAGGAATAGCGCAGCGGCTGCGGCGCGATCTTCTTCGCGGTCTCCCACTTCTTCTGCAGCCGCTCCATGTTGCGCACATAGACCGGGCCTTCCTCGGAGTAGCGCGCGAACTCGTCCTTGGTGGTGCCGCGCGTGAAGTAGGAGCCCTTGGTCGGGTGCGTGCCCGGATAGGTGCGGAACGGGATGCCGTCGCCGTCGACGTCGAGATAGCGGCCGAAGGTCTTGCCGGCCTCCAGGTCCTCGGCGGTCATCACCTTGCCGCGGTCGAGGACGCGGTTCTCGTCCCAGGCGAACGGCTTGCACAGGCGGTGGTTCATGCCGATGTCGAGATCGGTCATGACGAACACCGGGGTCTGCAGCCGGTCGGCGAGGTCGAGCGCGTCGGCGGTGAACTCGAAGCACTCGCGCGGGTCCTCGGGGAACAGCAGCACGTGTTTGGTGTCGCCGTTGGAGGCGTAGGCGCAGCCCAGCAGGTCCGACTGCTGCGTGCGCGTCGGCATGCCGGTCGAGGGCCCGCCGCGCTGCACGTTCACCAGCACCGCCGGGACCTCGGCGAAGTAGGCGAGGCCGATGAACTCGGTCATCAGCGAGATGCCGGGGCCGGACGTGGCGGTGAAGGAGCGCGCGCCGTTCCAGGCGGCGCCGATCACCATGCCGATCGAGGCGAGCTCGTCCTCGGCCTGCACGATGGCGTACTTGGCCTTGCCGGTTTCCTTGTCGTGCCGGAACTTCTTGCAATGGCTCTGGAACGCCTCGGCGAGCGACGAGGAGGGCGTGATCGGATACCAGGCGCAGACCGTGGCGCCGCCATAGACGGCGCCGAGCGCGGCCGCGCTGTTGCCCTCGACGAAGATGCGGTCGCCGACATTGTCGGCATGGCGCACCTTGAGTTTCACCAGGTCGGGGTCGACATGCTGCTTCACCCAGTCCCGGCCGAGATTCATCGCCTTCACGTTGGAGTCGATGAGCTTTTCCTTGCCCTTGAACTGCTCGCCGAACAGCCGCTGGATCTCCTTCTCGTCGATGTCGAGCAGCACCGAGAGCGCGCCGACATAGATGATGTTCTTGAAGAGCTGGCGCTGGCGGGCGTCGGAGTAGGTGGCGTTGGTGATCGCCGTCAGCGGCACGCCGATCACGTTGATGTCCTCACGGAACATCGACGAGGGCATGGGCTTGGTCGAATCGTAGAACAGGTAGCCGCCGGGCGTGATCTCCTTCACGTCCTCGGCCCAGGTCTGCGGGTTCATCGCGACCATCATGTCGACGCCGCCGCGCCGCCCGAGATAACCCTTCTCGGTGACGCGCACCTCATACCAGGTCGGCAGGCCCTGGATGTTCGAGGGGAAGATGTTGCGCGGGCTGACGGGCACGCCCATGCGCAGGATCGACCGGGCGAAGAGTTCGTTGGCCGAGGCCGATCCGGATCCGTTGACGTTCGCGAACTTGACGACGAAATCGTTAACGGCGGCTATTGCTTGCGGCATGCGTGCTCCGCGTGTGTCATTTCGATGTAATACTTGCGCATGTCCCATGCGCCGGTGGGGCAGCGTTCGGCGCACAGCCCGCAGTGCAGGCAGACATCCTCGTCCTTGACCATGACCCGCTGGGTCTTGAGGCCGTCGCCGACATAGAGGTCCTGCGTCGGGTTCATCGCCGGCGCCATCAGGCGCGTGCGAAGTTCTTTCTCCTCACCGTTCTCGGTGAAGGTGATGCAGTCCATCGGGCAGATGTCGACGCAGGCATCGCATTCGATGCAGAGCTGGCCGGTGAATACCGTCTGGACGTCGCAGTTGAGGCAACGCTGCGCCTCCTTGAAGGCGAGCTGCGGATCGAAGCCCAGCTCGACCTCGGCCATGATGTCCTTCAGCGCCTCATGCTTGGGGCGATGCGGGACCTTGAGGCGATGGTCGATGGTGGGGGCGTTGTCGTAGCTCCACTCGTGGATGCCCATCTTCTGACTGGCGACGTTGACGCCGGGCGCCGGCCGCTCCTCGGGGTTCTCGCCGATCAGCATCTTGTGGATGGAGGTCGCCGCCTCGTGGCCGTGCGCAGCCGCCCAGATGATGTTCTTCGGGCCGAACGCCGCGTCGCCGCCGAAGAACACCTTCGGATGCGTGCTGGCGAAGGTCTTCTCGTTGAGCTGGGGCAGGCCCCACTTGTCGAACTCGACGCCGGCATCCATCTCGATCCACGGGAAGGCGTTCTCCTGGCCGATCGCGACCAGGACGTCGTCGCACTCGTGGAACTCGTCGGGCTCGCCCGACGGCACCAGCGAGCGGCGGCCCTTGTCGTCGTACTTGGCGACCACCTTCTCGAACAGCACGCCCTTGATCTTGCCGCCCTCGTGACGGACTTCCTTGGGGACGAGCATGTTGAGGATGGGAATGTCCTCGCCGATCGCGTCTTCCTTCTCCCAGGGCGACGCCTTCATCTCGTCGAAGCCGGAGCGGACGATGACCTTCACGTCCTCGCCGCCGAGGCGGCGCGCGGTACGGCAGCAGTCCATCGCCGTGTTGCCGCCGCCCAGCACGATCACGCGCTTGCCGACCTTGTCGATGTGGCCGAACGAGACCGACGACAGCCAGTCGAGGCCGATATGGATGTTGGCTGCGGCTTCCTTGCGGCCCGGCACGTCGAGGTCGCGGCCGCGCGGCGCGCCTGAGCCGACGAACACCGCGTCATAGCCTTCGGCCAGCACGGCCTTCAGCGAGTCCACCCTCTGGTGGCGGAATTCGACGTTGCCGATGCCGGTGATGTAGCCGACTTCCTCGTCGATCACCGACTCAGGGAGACGGAAGTGCGGGATCTGCGTGCGGATGAAGCCGCCCAGCTTGGGATCCTGATCGTAGATGACGATCTCGTAGCCCAGCACCGCGAGGTCGCGGGCCACGGTGAGCGAGGAGGGGCCGCCGCCGATGCAGGCCACGCGCCTGCCGTTCTTCTCCGGCGCCTTGGGCATCTTGGAATTGATGTCGTCGTCGTCCTTGTAGTCGGCGGCGACGCGCTTCAGGCGGCAGATCGCGACCGGCTCCTTCTTGCCCTTCACCAGTGTCTCGTCCTCGACGCGGCTGCGCCGGCAGGCCGGCTCGCAGGGACGGTCGCAGGTCCGACCCAGGATTCCCGGGAAGACGTTGGACTTCCAGTTGATCATGTACGCATCAGAATAGCGTCCGTGCGCGATCAGCCTGATGTACTCGGGAACGGGGGTATGGGCAGGACAGGCCCATTGGCAATCGACGACTTTATGAAAGTAGTCGGGATTGGCGATGTCAGTCGGCTTCAACATAAACTCCAGGCGGCGGCGGGAGCGGCGACTCAAAATTGGTAAACGACGGTTTAGATTACCCTAAACGGGGGGCGCATTGGGGGATTATTACCGTCCAGCGTCAAGCATTCTTCTTTGCTAACCATTTGCAATCGTGTGCGAAATTTCCTCACAGCAGAAAGGGGTTTTGGTGGGCCGGCTGGTGCCCTCGCTCAAGCCGTGGCCGCTATGGTGATGTCATCGAAGCCGGGGACGAGGGCTGGATTTGAAGTTTGCTCTCTCCGTCATGAGCGGAATCCATCGGGAGCCGCAGGCTTGTCGTTGCAGCGGGCTTACGCGGACGCCAACGCCTTCTCGAAAGTCGCCTCCAGCACGTGCAATCTCTCTGTCATTGCGGCGGATATGCTTTCGTGGATTTCACCGGCGAAGTCCGCGGGCATTTTTGCAACGGTCTCTTCGGATGCCTTGTCAGCCTGCTCCAGAAGCTCGCTCACGACCTGCCCCATGATCGTCTTGCCAAGGCCAGCCTTTTTGCCAGTCTCAATGAAATGTCTTCCGACGATATTGAGGATTTCATATTTTCGGCTCTTGCCAACCGACATGGCCAGCTTGAATTTGTTCCGTGGTATCTGCTTCCGATCCAAGGCTGGCTGCGCCGATAGCACGTCATAGAAGGGGGTGAGCCCGTACCTGCCCTCGGGTCGGAGGAAGATGCTGAAATTCTTTCCATGCCCGTCCATTGCGCCAATCAGCCAGTTGATGATCTGGGCCTTGAAGAAGGCGGCTTGATCTTTCAGCGGCTCGTCAGCGCTTTGCAGCAGTTTGAGGCCGTCAACGATGCTGGGACCACCCATGTTCTGATATTTCTGGGCCGAAGGGATGCCTATGGCCTGACAGAAATCCTCCTGCGGAAGGCGCAACAGTTGCCCCCGGCTGCGCCGGAGCCGGTCGAAACGCTCGACCACCAACACGCGGCGTTTCCCGAACGTGACGATTGCTGTTTTCGCTACATCAAGGCCGAGCGCGTGCATCAACTCCAGGCAGTAATGCTCGTTGTCGACGCTAGCCTCCATGTCGATCATGCCAAAGGCGGTGGGAATCTGACCGAGCTGAGGCTTTAGAATATGGGTGGTCGGCGTCCCACCAAAGGGACGCATCCATTGGTCCTCGTGGAACAGCAGCGCGGTCTTTTCCTGTGCCCCTGCCACGGAAATCCGGAATTCCTGATCGGGTTCGATGCCGAGCGGAGCCTGTGCAAGGTTGGCGAGAATGCGCTCTATTTCATTGTCGGCCACGGGCTCACCCGTCACACGAGGCTTAGTGTCGAACGGCTCGCCATCGGGCAAGAATTGCATCGCACCGACGCAATCGCGTCCGATGCTTTCGAGCAGGCTGTAGTAATCGGTTCCTTGAGCGCCGATGCGCTCGGCGATGCGCTTGCGGACGTTCGGGTTGTCGGGGAGCAGATTGTCGAACACCGCTATCACCAGCGCGCCAGTATAGGCCGTCTCCCGCATGGGGAGCGAAAGCGAGATAGCAAAGCTGGGCTCCCAATCGAGCCAGCTTTGGTCGTATTGGAACAGGATCGCCCCACTAGCCTCTTTCCGCAGGCAACCCACGAGGCGATTATTTATCAGCACATTGAGTGGCGTATGTGTTTTGCGCCGGCTCATCAGAATATGTCCTCGATGCCTTTGGCGAGCTTGCCGGACCTTTCCCCAACAGTAATTTCGAGGTTGAGTGCGGCGAGTAGCGCGAAGATCGTCGAGAGCTTCGCGCCATCTTGACCGTTTTCGATTATGGACACTTTTTCCTGACGCAAACCGGCAATATTGGCGAGTTGGGTCTGCGTAAAGCCAAGCTGCTTGCGGGTGCGTTGAATGACATTCCCCAACTGCTTGGGTGAGCGAGCGATAAACGGCATGATTGATCTCCCGTCGCTCAATATGTTCAAAATCGCATAAAATGGAAATATGCTATTTTTGTAATAATCCATATTATGCGAAAATTGATATAAAACATGAATATGCCGAATCAAGCATAAGCCTCAATCTACGGGAAATTACTCAAGCTTCAGGGTTATCCAGACCGGGCAACGAAGCTCGTTCAGAGGTTCCCCACGCGGCTTGGCCGGTAGGCACTGGGTGAAGCACCCGAAGCGCGCCGGAACATGGCGCTGAAGGCGCTCACGCTTTCGTAGCCGAGTTCGAGGGCGACCTCGGTGACGGCCTGGCCGCCGCCCAGTCGGCCCATCGCGTCGAGCACGCGTGCCTGCTGGCGCCAGGCGCCGAAGGTGAGACCCGTCTCCGTCACGAACAGGCGCGCCAGCGTTCGGGCGCTCGCATTCGCCCAACCCGCCCATTCTTCCAGGGTGCGCTGGTCGCCCGGATGGGCAAGCAGGGCCGAACAGAGGCGATGCAGGCGCTTGTCGCGTGGCATCGGCAGGTGCAGCGGCAGCGATGGTTCGCGGTGCAGTTCGTCGAGGATCAGCGCCACGACATGGCCGGCCGCGCCGCGCTCGTCATAGTCCACCGGCATTTCGGTCGCGCGCACGATCAGTTCGCGCAGCAGGGAAGATATATGCAAAACGCGGCACACATCCGGCATTCCCGCCGCTGCATCCTGGCGCAGATAGAGCGTGCGCATCGTCACATCGCCGGACATCACGATCGAATGGTGGATGCCGGGCGGCACCCAAAGGGCGCGCTGGGGCGGCACCACCCAGACGGCCTGGTCCGTGAATATGCGCATCGTACCCGCGGTCGCGTAGATGAGCTGGGCGCGGCGATGACGGTGCGGCGCGATCTCGAAACCGTCGGCGAAGTCCTTGGGCATGGCCGCAACCGCCCGGGGGACTTGTTGATAGTCCTCGGGGTTGGTCGACCGAATCAGGGCTTGGCCGTTTGACGACATTTGTTGGCAACATAGCGCAAGCCAGACAGGCCGACCAAGCCTAGTCTCGACCACCCTGGAGGAACGACAAGATGAGCCACGGCAGTCCCACCTCGATCCTGCTCAACATCGGCCACGCCATGGATCACTGGATCCTCGTGGTCTTCGCCTATTCCTGGGGAGTGATCGCCGGCGTCTGGGGCGTCGAGTGGACCGAGCTGACGCCGTTCAACTACGGCGCGCTCTTCATGTTCGGCGCGGGCTCGATCGTCAGCGGCCGCCTCGGCGACCATTGGGGCCGCTGGATCATGATGGTGATCTTCTTCGTCGGCATGGGCGTCTCGGCGCTGATCATCGCGCTCTGCAGCAACAAGTGGCAGATCGGCGCCGCGCTGACCCTGATGGGCGCCTTCGCGTCGATCTATCACCCGGTCGGCATCCCGATGCTTGTCCAGAAGGCCAGGAACCCAGGCTTCACGATCGGCGTAAATGGCCTGGCCGGCAACATGGGCATCGCCATCGCCGCCGGTCTCTCGGTCTACATCGCTCAGCGCTTCGGCTGGCAGGCGGCCTTCATCATTCCCGGCGTCATCTGCCTGATCTGCGCCGTCGCGTTCGTAGTCCTTGTGCCGCGCGAGGAAGAGGCGCCGGCGAAGCGCAAGGCCAAGATGCTCGACCTGCCGCCGTCGGTCATGGCGCGCGTGTTCGCCATCATGACCTTCACGGCGGTGACCGGCAGCATCATCTTCAACTTCACGACCAACGGAAACGGCGAGCTGCTGGCCAATCGCGCCAAGGCCATCGCGCAGGATCCGGCTATGCTGGCCACGATGCTGTTCGTCATCTTCGCGCTGGCCTCGCTCGCCCAGCTCGTGGTCGGCAAGATGATCGATCGCTATCCACTGAAGAACATCTACCTGCCGATCGTTTTCCTGCAGGTGCCGCTGTTCCTGCTCGCCTCGCAGGTCGAGGGCTGGGCGCTGTTCTTCACGGCGATCGCCTTCATGCTGCTGGTGTTCGGCGCCATACCGTTCACCGACGCCATGATCGTCCGCTACATTGACGACCGCATGCGCAGCCGCGTCACCGGTGTCCGACTGGCGATCGGCTTCGGCGTCAGCTCCTTCGTTGTGGCGCTGATCGGCCCGGCGGTGAAGGATGCGGGCTTTCCGGTGTTGCTGTCGGTGCTGGCGGGCGTGGCCTTCTGTTCGTTCCTCGCTCTGTCGATGCTGCCCAGCGAACGCGACGTGCATGCCGCTTCCGCGGCGCCGAAGCCGGCCGAATAGCACCTTTCCCTGCAGAACGACGGTCGCGCCCGCATTGCGCCGCCGTCGCGCGTTTGCGATCCTGCCTCCAAACGAAACAGTCAGGGCAGGATCATGATCAAGAGACGCGGTGTGCTGGCGGGTGCGGCAGGCTTGACGATCGTCGGAGCCTCCTCTGTGCGGGCGCAGGCTTGGCCCAGTCAGCCGATCAGGCTGGTCGTCCCTTATGGTGCCGGCGGTTCGACCGACACGGCTGCCCGGATCGTTGCCGAGAAACTGTCGGGCAAGCTCGGCCAGCAGGTGATCGTCGAGAACAAGGGCGGCGGCAACACCATCATCGGGATGGACGTGGTGGCCAAGGCCAAACCCGACGGCAACACGCTGCTCCTGGGTGCGGCGACGATGGCGACCAACGTCGCACTCGGCCTCAAGCAGCCGTTCGATCCGCTCAAGGATTTCCAGATGATCTCGACCCTGGTCGACATCCCCGACCTCCTGGCGATCGACGGCAAGGCGTTGCCGGCGAAGAACTACGCGGAGTTCGCCGAATTCGTGAACAAGCAGCCCCAGCGCGTGCGCTATGCCACCTCGGGCATGGGCAACCAGCCGCACCTCTGGGGAGAGCTGTTCCGCACCCGCAACAAGCTCAATCTCGAGAGCGTCAGCTACAAGGGCGCGGCCGATGCGCTGCGCGACGTGATGGGCGGCCACCTGCCGATCATGATCGACGTCGTGCTGCCGACCGGCACGCACGTGGCGGCCGGCCGCCTGACCGGGATCGCCGTCGCGTCGCCCGAGCGCTCGACGGTCTGCCCCGACGTTCCGACCGTTGCCGAACTCGGCATGAAGGACCTCGAGAGCGCGGCCTTCTTCGGTCTCGTGGGTCCGGCCGGCCTGCCGGCGCCGATCGTCGAGAGGCTGAACGCGCTCTGCCTCGAGACGCTCAAGGACCCGACGGTGAAGAAGCGGTTCGCCGAACTCGGCTTCTTCACGACGGGCAGCACGCCGCAGGCCTATGTCGACCGGGTCAAGTTCGAGACCGAACGCTGGACCAAGGTCGTCAAGGAAAACAACATCAAGGTCGAGGGCTAGCAATCATGGCGTCCGCTTCGGCCGTTCCCGTTCCTTCCTCCCATCTCGACGCCGCGCGCGACGCCGAACCTGCAACGAAAGCCGCCAATGCGGCGATGGCGGCGCATCTGCCTTTCGCCGACACGGCCGACTTCGAGGCCGCGAAGCGCGGTCTGGTTGCGACCGTGCCCGACGGGATCGTGCGCACCGGCGGTGGCACGGTCCTGTGGAACCTGGGCGAGTATGCCTTCATCGACGGCGAGCTGGCGCCCGATACGGTCAATCCCAGCCTGTGGCGTATGGCGCGCCTCAACCTCGCCAACGGGCTCTTCAAGGTCACCGACCGGCTCTACCAGCTGCGCGGCTTCGACATCGCCAACATGACGGTGATCGAGGGCGACAGCGGGCTGATCCTGATCGATCCGCTGACCACCGCCGAGGTCTCGCGCGCCGCCCTCGACCTCTACTACGCGCACCGGCCGCGAAAGCCCGTGGTCGCGGTGATCTACACCCACAGCCATATCGATCACTATGGCGGCGTGCGCGGCATCGTCGACGAGGTCGATGTGAAGGCTGGCAAGGTGAAGGTGATCGCGCCGGCCGGATTCATGGAAGCCATCTCGGGTGAGAACGTGCTGGCGGGGGCGCCGATGTCGCGGCGCGCCCAGTTCCAGTTCGGTACGATGCTGCCGCGCGGCGCGCGCGGGCAGGTCGATGCCGGCCTCGGCAAGAGTGTCGCGCGCGGCACGCCGGGCCTGATCGCGCCGACGCAGTCGATGGCGAAGCCGGTCGAGACGCATGTGATCGACGGCATCGAGATCGTCTTCCAGCTGGCGCCGGAGACCGAGGCGCCGGCCGAGATGCACATGTTCTATCCGCAGCTCGGCGTGCTCAACATGGCGGAGAACGCCTGTCCGCTCCTGCACAACTTCATTCCCCTGCGCGGCGCCGTGGCGCGCGATCCGCGCATCTGGGCCAAGTATATCGGCGACGCCATCGCGATGTACGGGCCGAAGACGAAGGTGCTGATCGGCCAGCATCACTGGCCGACCTGGGACAACGCCAAGATCATCGACTATCTCGAGGCGCAGCGCGACCTCTACAAGCACATCCACGACCAGACGCTGCGCTACATGAATCGCGGCTGGCGCCCGGCCGAGATCGCCGAGGCGATCGACCTGCCGCCGGGTCTCGCCGAACGCTGGGCCGTGCGCGGCTACTACGGGTCGGTGAGCCACAATGTGAAGGCGGTCTATCAACGCTATCTGTCCTGGTACGACGCCAATCCCTGCAACCTGCACCCGCTGCCGCCGGCGCCGGCGGCGCGGAAGTTCGTCGAGTACATGGGCGGTGCCGCCGCGGTCATCGAGCGCGCGCGCGCCGACTTCGCCAAGGGCGAGTTCCGTTGGGTGGCGCAGGTCATGAAGGAAGTCGTCTACGCCGAGCCGGAGAACAAGGAGGCCCGCGCGCTCTGCGCCGATGCGCTGGAGCAGATGGGCTACCAGGCGGAGTCGGCCACCTGGCGCAACGCCTTCCTCTATGGCGCGCAGGAACTGCGCCATGGCGTCTTCCAGATGCCGGTGCGGCCCGGCATGGGCGCCGACACGCTGGCCGGTCTCACCAGTGACGTCTTCTTCGACCTGATGGCCATTCGCCTCGATGCGAAGAAGGCGGCCGGACAGTCGCTGGTCGTCAACTGGCGCTTCACCGACCGCAACGAGACGCTGGTGCTGACGCTGAAGCACTGCACGCTCACGCATCGCATGGGCGAGACAGCGGCGAACGCCGATGTGTCGGTGACGACGACGCGCGCCACGATGGACCAGATCGTCATGCGCAAGCTCACCATTCCCGACGCACTGGCGAGCGGTGCGTTGAAGCTCGAAGGCGAGATCCCGAAGCTCGCTGCGCTGTTCGCGATGATGGATCCGCCGGCTGGCATGATGTTCGAGATTCTCACGCCAGGAGAGGGCCGGTAGCGCGAAACCCTTGACAGAACCTCCCGCGGAGCCTGTGATGCGTTCAAGAAAACGCGTGCAGCGTGCAGTCACTGGGAGGAGAGATCATGACCAAGGGTATTGGGCGCCGCCTCTTGGCTGGCGTGGTCGCCGCGTCGGCTGCTTTCGGCTTCGCGGGCAGTGCTACCGCGCAAGAGAAGAAGATCAAGATCGGCGTGATTTATGATCTGACGGGCCCGCTGGCCGGCGGTGGGTCGGAACTGCAGTACGTCGGCGCCAAGATCATGATCGACAACTTCATCAAGCAGGGTGGGGTCGAGGGCTATAAGATCGAGGCGGTCTACGCCGACGCTCAGAGCAAGCCGGACGTCGCCATCAACGAGGCGGTGCGCCTGATCGAGCAGGAGAAGGTCAACCTCCTCTTGGGGTTCTTTTCCTCGGCGCAATGCGTGCCCGTGGCGGCGCGTGTCGAGCAGCTCAAGAACTTCATGTGGATCACCACCTGCATTTCGACGAGCGTCGTCGAGAACAAGAACCTGAAGTACGTCTTCCGGCCCCAGGCGAGCGGCCAGCAGTTCGGCCTCATGGCCGCCGACATGATCGAAAAGAACGCCAAGGCGAAGTTCGGCAAGGAGCCGAAGGACATGCGCGTGGCGATCATCCATGAAGACGGCTCGTACGGCGTCGACGTCGCCAAGGGCAACGAAGCGGGCTCCAAGAAGGCCGGCTTCAACATCGTCATGAAGGAAGGCTATTCGGCGACTGCACCCGACCTGTCGTCGCTGGTGACGAAGCTGAAGCGGGCCCGTCCCGACGTGATTTTCCACACCGGGTACAACCCCGATATCACGCTGTTCGCCCGCCAGGCGCGCGAACAGGGCCTCAAGTTCGGCGCGCTGGTCGGTCATGGCGCGGGCTACGGCGTCTACGAGAAGCTGAAGGAGGGCATGGGCAACGATGTGAACTACGTGTTCAACATCGATCCGATCTCCATCTGGCTGGCCAACCAGGCGGCGCTCGATCCGAAGCTGCCGCCGGTAATCAAGATGGTCGGCGAGGAATTCGACAAGATCAAGCCGGGCGTCGCCATCCGTTCGGCCCATGTCGGCATGGCCGCTTCCAATTCGTACGTGTTCTTCACCGAGGTCCTGCCGCGCGCGATCAAGAAGCACGGCGGGATCAGCTCGGACGCGCTGCGCAAGGCCGCCCTCGAGGTCGACCTGCCGGAAGGCGGCACGATGCTGGGCTTCGGCGTGAAGTTCGCGGGCGAGGGCTCGCCGATCGCCGGCCAGAACGAGCGGTCGTTCCCGGTCATCATCCAGTATGTCGACGACAAGTCGTACGTGGTGTGGCCGAAGAGCCAGCAGCAGCGCGAGCCGGTGCTGCCGCTGCCCAAGACCTCGGGCTTTAGCAACCAGTAGGCCGTGGCCGCAACGAACGAGGGCGTGCCGTGCTGGTCGTCGAGGGATTGGTAAAGCGTTTCGGCGGGTTCACGGCCGTAAACAACGTGTCGTTCAAGGTCGATCAGGGCGAGATTCTCGGCCTGATCGGCCCCAACGGCTCGGGCAAGAGCACGATCTTCAACATGCTGTCGGGAACGTTCCCGCCCAGCGCGGGATCGATCAGGTTCGCTGGCACCGAGATCGCCGGCCTGCCGCCGCACCGCATCATCAACAGCGGGATCGGCCGGACCTTCCAGATCCCGCGGCCCTTTCGCCGCCTGACCATCTTCGAGAACGTGGTCCTGGCGGGCTATTACGGTCAGGGCAGCCACAGCCTGATAAAGGCGGAGGAGGCGGCCGAGCGTGCGCTCGCCATGGTTGGCCTGCCGACCGATCGCAGCGCCAGCGTCGACGGGCTGGGAGCGGCCGGCCTCAAGAAGCTGGAACTGGCCAAGGCGATCGCGACGGGGCCGAAGCTGCTGCTGGCCGACGAGAGCCTGGGCGGCCTCGATGAGACGGAGATGGAACAGGCCGCCGACATGCTGCGCAAGATCCGCAGCGAACTCGGCATCACCATCATCTGGGTCGAGCACATCATGGGCGTCCTGATGAAGGTCGTGGATCGCGTCATGGTGCTGGACCACGGCGAGAAGATCTCCGAGGGCCTGCCGAGCGCGGTGTCGCACGACCCCCGGGTGATCGAGGTCTATCTGGGCACCGACGCGCTCGCCACCCAGGCCACGGCCGCCGCCGCCGCGGGCGGCAGTCCGGCCACGCGCTGACGGGGCTCGCACCAATGCTCGAACTCAGATCGATCGACGCCGGCTATGGCAGGTTCCAGGCGCTGTTCGGCGTCGATCTCGACGTCAAGGCCGGCGAGGCGGTGGGCGTCATCGGCCCCAACGGCGCCGGCAAGACCACGCTGATGCGCGTGATCTCCGGGCTGATCCGTCCGACCCGGGGCTCGATCAGCATGCAGGGCACCGACGTGCTGGCGACCGCGGCGCATCGGATCGTCAGCCTCGGCATCGCGCACGTGCCGGAGAACCGGCGGCTGTTCCCACGGCTCAGCGTCGAGGACAATCTGCGCATGGGCGCCTTCATGCCGGAAGCCCGGGCGCGCTATCGCGAGCGCATGGACTTCGTCTTCGACCTGTTTCCGCGCATGAAGGAGCGTCGCAACCAGCTCGCCGGGACGATGTCCGGCGGCGAGCAGCAGATGTGCGCCATCGGGCGCGCGCTGATGAGCGATCCCAAGCTGCTGCTGCTCGACGAGCCCTCGGCCGGCCTCGCGCCGGTCGTGGTGCAGCAGGTGTTCGAACTGGTGAAGCGTATCCGGGGCGGTGGCCTCACGGTGCTCATCGTCGAGCAGAACGTGCAGCAGGTCCTGAAGGTCGTGGACCGCGCCTATCTCCTCGAGGCCGGCTCCATTCGTGCCTCCGGCGCATCGGCCGATCTGCTGGCCGACGATTCGATCCGGCAAGCGTATCTCGGCGTCTAGGTGAGGCGATGATGGAAATTTTTGACATCTACCTGCTCGAGGCGCTGGTCAACGGCATCCTGCTGGGCGGGGTGCTGGCGCTGCTCGCACTCGGCCTCAACCTGATCTTCGGCGTCATCGACGTGACGTGGATCTGCTATGCCGAGCTGGTGATGATCGGCATGTACGGCATGTATTACCTGTTCTCGGTCTATCACCTGCCGTACTGGGTCGCGGCGCCGCTCTGCATCCTGCTGGTTGCGGCTCTGGGGGCGGCCCTCCACTTCCTGGTGATCTCGCCGCTGCTGGGGGCGCCGCCGATCAACCAGCTGCTCGCCACCGGCGGCGTTCTGTTCGTGCTGCAGAGCTTCGCAACGGTGGCCTTCGGCATCGACTTCCGCAATCTCGGCATCCGCCTGCCGGTTCTGGCGCTGGGCGAGATGCATTTCAGCTACGCGCGCCTGCTGGCCTTCGGCGCGGCGCTGATTGGCATGGTCGCGGTCTATCTCTTCATGACGCGCACCTACACCGGCACGGCCATCCGCGCGATCGCCCAGGACCGCCAGATCATGGCGCTGATGGGTGTGGACACGAAGAAGATCTACTTGGTCACGTCGGCGCTCGGCGGCGGACTGGCCGGGTTGGCGGCCTGCCTGCTGGTGCTTCAGTACGACGTCCATCCCTTCGTCGGCCTGTCCTTCGGGCCGATCACCTTCCTGATCTGCGTGCTGGGCGGTCTCGGCAACTTCGTCGGCGGCTTCGTGGCCGCCTTCCTGTTCGCCGAGATCATCTCGCTCGGCGGGCTCTTCTCCGACCTCGAATGGGGCTACGTGCTGGCCTTCGCCTTCTTCATCGTCATGATGTTCATCCGGCCCGCCGGCCTGCTGGCGAAGCGCTCATGAACAAGCAGCTCGCCTGGGGTGTCGGCTTGGTGGCGCTGGTCGCGCTGCCCTTCGTCTATCGCGACCCCTATCACCTGCACATCCTGGTGCTGATCCTCATCTGGTCGTTCGCCTACACGTCGTGGTCGATGATGGGGCGGTTCGGGCTGGTGTCGCTGGGCCATGGCGGCTTCATGGGCGTCGGCGCCTACGTGACGGCGCTGCTGTGGAACCATCTCGGCGTCTCGCCGTGGATCGGCATCCCGGCGGCCATGCTATGCGCCGGGGCGCTGGCGCTGGTGGTGGCCTATCCGTGCTTCCGCTTCCGCATTACCGGCCACTATTTCGCGCTGGTGACACTCGCGCTGTCGGGCATCGTCCTGCAGATCATCATCGCGACCCGCGACTATACCGGCGGTTCGCTGGGCTACACGCCGGAGCGGACCAAGGGCAGCCACATCCTCGCGTTGCAGTTCGACGACAAGGTCGTCTGGTACCTGATCGCGCTCGGCGTCTGGGCCGGCGGCCTGGCTGTCTGGTACTGGATCGACCGCAGCATGAGCCGTTACGCGATGGAGGCGATCTCGGAGGACGAGGACGCGGCGGCGGCGGCGGGCGTCAACGTGACGGCCGAGAAGCTGCGCATCACCGTGATCAGTGCCGTTATGACGGCGATGGCGGGCGCCCTCTACGGCCAGTACCAGATGTTCATCGCCCCCGACACGGTGAGCGGCATCGCGGTCTCCCTGCAGATGGTGTTCGCCGCCGTCGTGGGCGGCATATACGTCGCCCTGGGGCCGACGATTGGTGCCATCATCACCATCATGCTGGCCGAGGTCCTGCGCATCGGCTTCGGCACCAAGGCCGTCGGCTGGGACAACCTCGTCTACGGCGTCCTGCTGGTCGTGTTCATCATCTTCCTCCCCAAGGGTATCCTGGGCAGCTTGCTCGACTTGCTGAAGTCGTCGGGCAAGCGGAAAAATCGATGAGTTGGCGAGGCACGGCCGGCCTGTTGTCCGCCTGAAGACCGGCGAAAGGCCTCAGTGCTGATCCTGGCCGCCGCGCATCGATAGCGCGGCGATCTCGAGCGGCGCATCGCGGCCGCGGATCGTCAGGGTCGGCAACGGTTCGGCCTGAAGGCCTGCCGGCAGGCGGACCCGGGCGAGCAATTCGCCGGACGCCAGGACGTCGCGGCCGAGCCCCTTGGAGGCGTCGAGCAGGCGCGCCGCCACGTTCAGCGTGTCTCCGACATAGGTGATCTCGCGGCGCACGTCGCCGATTTCACCGGCGACGATCTCACCGTAATGCAGGGCCGCGCGAAACTCGGGGACGGCACCGAACCGGTCGCGGTAGCGCGCTGCGTTGCCTGCGATGTTCTGGCGGGCGAGAAACGGGCAGTCGAGGCAGTCGCCGGCGCTGAGCGGAAGACCTTCCGGCCAGGTCAGGATCGCCTCGTCTCCGACGTACTTGTGGATTTCGGCGTCGCATTCCAGGGCGGCGTCGGCGATGTCGCGGAAGAAGGCATTGAGCAGCTCATGGAACCGGATCGCGCCGAGCTTCTCCGCGAGCCCGGTCGAATCCTTCATGTCGATCAGCAGGAACGCCCTTTGCTCGCTTCGGGGCCGGGCATAGCGCCCGAGCAGCAGGTTCTTCAGGGTACCGAACCCCAGCAGGCGGCCGGTCTCGACGATGAGGTTGGCGACGACCGACATGCCGATGGCGAAGAATACGGAGTTCTGGAAGATCGAATCGAAAATGACGAATTGCCGGGTTCCGATCGACATCAACAGGCGCGAAAGGATCAGCCCTGCGACGATGGCGACGCAATAGAACGCCACCTTGACGAGGAAATAGCCTAGCAGCGGCAGGCGACGCATCCAGCCAAGCGAGTTGATGCGCGCGCGCCGTACCTCGAAGAAGGTGATCGGCGTGGTGATCAGCAGGGACGTGAGGATGCCATGCACGACGCCGCTCCAGGGTGGCGCGTCGGCGGGAGCCACGGCCTGGCCGAAATAGGCGCTGATCACGGCGCTGGCCAGGCTGATCCACAGGATGATCCGCCATTCGCGCCGGTTGCGCCTCGATATCGTCATGCGGGGACGTTGGGCATCCGGTCGAGCGCCCGCTTGAACGTGGCGTGATCCACATTGCCGCCCGAACAGACGACGGCCACGGCGCGGCCCTTCACAGGCAGCTTTCCGGTGAGGGCCGCCGCCAGTGCGACGGCGCCCCCCGGCTCGACCACCAGCTTGAATTCGCGGAAGGCCAGCTCCATGGCTTCCAGCACTTCCTCGTCCGTGACGACGAGCCCCGGACCGAGGAGCCGCTGCGCCAGCGGGAAGGTGACGTCGCCTGGAGTCGGCGCCAGCAGCGCGTCGCAGATCGAGCCGGAGAGCTTCTCGTTCTTCTGCTTGGTTCCGGCGGCGAGCGAGCGGGCGAGATCGTCGAAGCCGGCAGGCTCGCCGGCGTGCACCGTGGTCGTCGGGCTGACGCCCTTGACGCCCAGAGCCACGCCGGTCGCCAGGCCGCCGCCGGAGCAGGGGGCGGCCACTGCATCGAGCGTCACGCCCAGCGCCTTCGCCTGCTCGGCGATCTCGAGGCCGGCCGTGCCCTGGCCCGTCAGGATCCAGGGATGATCGTAGGGCGGCACGATGGTGGCGCCGGTCTTTGCCGCGATGCCCTGACCGATCTCCTCGCGGCTGTCCTTCACGCGATCGTAGAGCACCACCTCCGCGCCGCTGGCGCGCGTGTTGGCGACCTTGAGGGCCGGCGCATCGGCCGGCATCACGATGGTGGCCTTGGTGCCGAGCAGGCGGGCCGCCTCGGCGAGCCCCTGCGCATGATTGCCCGAGGACCAGCCGGCCACGCCCCTGGCGCGGTCGGCCTCGCTCATGGAGGCGAGGAAATTGTAGGCGCCGCGCAGCTTGAACGAGCCGGTGCGCTGCAGGCACTCCGCCTTGAGGAACAGGCGGCCGCCCAGCGTGCGGTTGACGCGCTCGTTCTCGAGCAGCGGCGTGCGGATCGTGATGCCCTCGAGACGGCGGGCGGCGGCCTGGACGTCGGCGAATGTGGGAGTGGCAAAAGTCGGAAGCGAACTCATCGTGGAACACCAATCAGGTCGGGCAGGTCGGACAGATCGCGGATTCGGGCGGAGAGCGTGCCGGGCAGGTTGTCGTCGGGTGCGCCGGTTCGGTTCACCCAGACCGTACGGAAACCGAACTGCGCGGCGCCATGCGCGTCCCAGCAGTTCGACGACAGGAAACAAACCTTGTCGGGCGTCACGCCACAGCGCGCCTCGACGAGGCGATAGACGCGCGGATCGGGCTTGAAGACGCCCGCCTCTTCGACGCTCAGCACCGCCTCGAAGTGGTCGGCGAGACCCGACGCTGCAACCATCGGGTCGAGCATGCCGGGATTGCCGTTGGACAGGATCGCGGTCCGCATGCCGGCGCGCGAGAGGCAGGCCAGCATGCCCGGCGCCTCGGGGAAGGGATCGAGGGCCAGGTAAGCCCCCATCAGCCGCTCGCGCGCGGCTGGATCGGTGATGCGATGGGCGGCCAGGCAATGGTCGAGCGCCTCTCCGGTCACCTGCCAGAACGGCGCATAGGTGGCCATGGCGTTGCGCAGCCAAGTGTACTGGATCTGCTTGGTTCGCCAGAGCTCCGAAAGGGCCTCCGCGGACGGGCCGACCGTCCGGCGATGGCGCGCGACCGCCGAATTGAAGTCGAACAGCGTACCATAGGCGTCGAAGACGCACATCTCGACGCCTGGCAGGATGACGGTCATTCAATTGCTCCAGAGCGGCCCAGACCGTAAGCTAACAAGCATGTTCATCGCCATCGTTCAAATCCCCATGCCCAAGCGTCCACGGGACGCCGCCGTCGAGGCCGCTGCCAAATCGGCGCCGACTTATACGGCGCTCGGCGCGAAGGGCCTCCTGAAGAAGTACTATCTCAACGGCGAGGCGGGCGGGGGCGGTGTCTATCTCTGGGCATCGGAGGCGGCCGCCCGTGCCTGGTACACGCCGGAATGGGAAAAGCGCATGGAAGCGGCCTTCGGTGCCAGGCCGATCGTCACCTACTACGACAACCACGTCGTGGTGGACAACGAGGCGGGCCAGGTCCGCATCGACAACGCCTGACCGCGCAACCGCGGTTGCGCGGTTTCATCACAGCACGGGAGGAAACAATGCAGAGGCGCAAGCTCGGCCGGACGGGCCTTGAGGTTTCGGTGCTCGGATACGGCGCGGGTGCGGTGGGCGGACTGTTCACCAAGGGCGCCGGGCCGGACCAGGAGCGTGCCGTGGCGCGGGCGATCGAGGCCGGCATCAATTACTTCGACACGGCCGCCCGCTACGGCGACGGCGAGTCCGAGCGCAATCTCGGGCGTGTCCTGAAGGCGCTGAAGGCCGACGTCGTGGTCGGCACCAAGTTCCGGCTGACCGCGGCGGACCGCGCCGACGTCGCGGGCCTGGTCACCCGCTCGACCGAGGAGAGCCTGAAACGCATGGGCCGCGACCATGTCGATCTGCTGCAGCTCCACAATCCGCTGACGGCCGGGGACGGCGGGGACAAGCTGGATGTCGAGATCGCCCTGAACGAAGTGGTGCCGGCGCTGGAGAAGCTCAGGAAGCAGGGCAAGACCCGCTTCATCGGGTTCAGCGGCGTGGGAGAGCCCGCGGCACTCCTGAAGGCGGTCGACTCGAAGCTCTTCGACACGGTGCAGGTCGTCTACAACGCCCTCAACCCCAGTGCCGGCGGGCCGATGCCCAAGGGCGCGCCCGGCCTCGACTATGGCCGCCTGCTCGACCGGGCGCAGGCCGCCGGCATGGGCACGATCGTCATCCGGGCTTTGGCCGGCGGCGCGCTGGCCGGCACGATGGATCGCCACCCGCTCGCCCAGCAACAGGTCCCGCCGATCGGTTCGGCTCCGGACTTCGCGGGCGACGTGGCGCGCGCGCGTGAGCTGGAGCCGCTGGTCAAGGAAGGCGTGGCGGGCAGCCTGACCGAGCTCGCCGAGCGATTCGTGATCTCGCATCCGGGCGTTTCGACGATGCTGGTCGGCTACTCGACGCTGCAGCACCTCGAGGAAGCGATCGCCGCCGTGAACAAGGGGCCGCTGCCGGACCCCGTCCTCAGGCGGATCGGGTGAACGAAGGGAAGGGTCCTTCGTTCCGGGTGCTCAAGGCGCGCTCGCATCCTTCCCGTCGTCGCGCAGCCAGACGTAGATGGCGGGGATCACCAGCACCGTGAGGGCCGTGGAGGACGCGAGCCCGAACACCATCGAGATTGCCAGCCCCTGAAAGATCGGGTCGGTGAGGATGAAGGCGGCGCCGATCATGGCGGCGGCGGCCGTCAGGAAGATCGGCTTGAAGCGGATCGCGCCGGCTTCGAGCAGGGCGTCGCGCAGGGCGGCACCCTCGGCCCGACGATGCTGGATGAAATCGACCAGCAGGATCGAGTTGCGCACGATGATGCCGGCGAGGGCGATGAAGCCGATCATCGAGGTCGCGGTGAACGGCGCGCCGAACATCCAGTGACCCAGCACGATGCCGATGAGGGTGAGCGGCACCGGAGTCAGGATCACCAGCGGCAGGCGGTAGGAGCCGAACTGCGCCACGACCAGCAGGTAGATGCCGAGGATGGCCACGCCGAAGGCGGCGCCCATGTCGCGGAAGGTGACATAGGTCACCTCCCATTCACCGTCCCAGAGCAGAGCGGGACGGGACTCGTCGGTCGGCTGGCCGTGATAGAAGATCCGGGGTGGCCCGGCCTTGCCCCAGTCGAGCCTGGCGATCTCGTCCTCGACGGCCAGCATGCCGTAGATCGGGGCTTCGAAACGGCCGGCCACCTCGGCCTGCACCATCTCGGCGAAGCGACCGTTCCGACGGAACAGCGTGTAGGAAGCGGGCTCGCGCTTGACCGTCACGACGTCGCCCAGCTCGACGTTCGCCCCCTGGCGGCGGGTGCCGCCGGCGGGCAGCGGCGTCGACAGGATGCGTTCGCTCAGCGATTCGGCGCTGCGCGGCAGCTTGACCACGATCTCGATGGGCTTCGCATTGTGGCTGCGCTGCGAGTAGCCGACCTTCACCCCGCCGATGATGGCGGCGATGGTGTCGTACACCGCCTGCTCCTCGACGCCGTAGAATTCGAGATTCTCCTGGTTGATCGAGAAGCGCAGGCGTTCGCCGGGGGGGCGGAACGTATCGTCGAGATCGACGACGAACGGCACTTTCTGAAAGGCCTCGCGGACCTTCATTGCGGTTTCGCGGCGCGTCTTCTCGTCGGGGCCGTAGATCTCGGCCAGCAGGGTGGCGAGGACCGGTGGGCCGGGCGGGACCTCGACGACCTTGACCACGCTGCCCACGGGCCGGTCCAGGCCGTCCAGTCGCTTGCGCACGTCGAGGGCGATCGCGTGGCTGGCGCGGGCGCGCTTGTCCTTGGGCAGGAGATTGATCTGGAGGTCGCCCTGCTGCGGCGATCCCCGGAGATAGGAGTGTCGCACCAGGCCGTTGAAATTGAACGGCGCTGCGGTCCCGGCATGGACCTGGATGGAGGTCATCTCCGGCAGGTCCTTCAGGCGATTTGCCGCCGCCATCAGGAAACGGTCGGTCTCTTCGAGAGTCGTGCCCTGAGGCAGGTCCACCACGACCTGCAGCTCGGACTTGTTGTCGAAGGGCAGCAGCTTGACCGCGACGTCGCGGGTGAAGAACAGCACGCAGACCGCGGCCGTGGCGAGGCCGACAATCAGCAGGAACAATCCCGAGCGTCGGCGTCCCCGTAGCAGCGGTCGCGCGATCCTGAGGAAGAGCCGGCCGAGCACGCCTCCCTCGCCATGGCCGTGGGCTGCCCCCGCGGCCGGCGATGCCTTCGCGAAATGGCGTCCGGCGACGCGGTACAGCAGCCATGGCGTGATGACGACGGCGACGAAGAACGAAAAGATCATGGCCATCGAGGCGTTGGCCGGGATCGGGCTCATGTAGGGGCCCATCAGGCCGCTCACGAACATCATGGGCAGGAGAGCCACGATGATGGTGAGCGTGGCGACGATCGTCGGATTGCCGACCTCCGAAACCGCCTCGATCGCGGTGGTCTTGAGATCGGCGCCTCCGCGCGCCTGCCAGTGCCGCACGATGTTCTCGACCACGACGATCGCATCGTCGACCAGGATGCCGATCGAGAAGATCAGGGCGAACAGGCTGACGCGGTTGATGGTGTAACCCATCAGCCACGAAGCGAAGAGGGTGAGCAGGATCGTGGTCGGGATGACCACCAGGACGACGATGCCTTCTCGCCAGCCGACGGTGATCGCGATCAGCAGGACGATCGAAACGGTCGCGAGGGCCAGATGGAACAGGAGTTCGTCGGCCTTTTCGGTTGCCGTCTCGCCATAGTTCCGGCTGACCGTGACGGCGACGTCGTCGGGCACCAGGGCGCCCTGCACCGACTTCAGCCGCTCCAGGATCTGGTCGGCGACGATGACCGCGTTGGCGCCGCTGCGCTTTGCGAAGGCGAGCGTCACCATGGGCCGGGTCTCGAGTTCTCCCGAAGCGCCGCGGGTCAGTGTCCAGGTCCGGTGGCCGGGTTCGGCGGCGCCGACCACGATGCTGGCGACGTCCTTGACGTACACGGGACGGCCATCGCGCGACGTCAGCAGGAGCAGGCCGACGTCGGGTACGCCCTGCAGGGTCTGTCCGACCACAACGGGCACGGTGCGGTTGAGCTGGCGGAACGCGCCGGCCACGAAGGACCGGTTGGCATTGGCCAGCTTGTCGACGAGCTGGTTGAGCGTGATGCCGTAGAGCGCCAGGCGTTCCGGGTCGGGTTCGACGCGGATCTGGTTGGGGCTGCCGCCGACGATATAGCTGAGCCCGACATCGTCGGTCTTGACGAGTTCGTGGCGCAGTTCGTCGGCGATCTGGAACAGGCCGTTGTCGTTCCAGCGCGCCGCCGCGCCAGGCTTCGGTTCGAGCGTCAGGGCAATGATCGCCACGTCATTGATGCCGCGGCCGACGATCAGCGGCTCGGGAATGCCCTTCGGCAGATCGACGATGTTGGCCCGGATCTTCTCGTGGATGCGCAGCAGGGCGGTATCTTCCGACGTGCCCACGAGGAAGCGCGCCGTCACCAGCACGGCGTCGTCCTGGGTGAACGAATAGACGTGTTCGACGCCGTTGATCGCCTTGACGATATCCTCGAGCGGCTTGGTGATCAGTTCGATGGCGTCGCTGGCCTTGTATCCGTTGGCCGCCACCTGGATGTCGACCATCGGGACGCTGATCTGCGGCTCCTCCTCGCGCGGCAGCGACAGCAAGGCCAGGGCCCCGACAAGCACTGCGGCCACGAGGAAGAGAGGGGTCAGGGGCGAGGAGATGGAGGCGCGGGTCAGCGCGCCGGAAATGCCGAGCTTCATGGCAGGACCACCACGTCGCCCTCGTTGAGCCCCGACAGTATCTCGATTCCGCCGTCGACCGGCAGTCCGGGCTGGACCACGACCTCGGTGCCCTTCTTCAGCTTTACGTAGCTGACGCCGTAGCGGCGGTAGACGAGTTCGGCCGGCACCACCAGCGCGTCGCGCTTGCCGGTGGTGACGTAGACCCGCGTGCGTTCGCCGACGAAGAAGTCCCCGAGTCCGTCGACTTCGGCATCCGCAATCACCCGGCCCTGGTCGATCTGCGGATAGACCAGCCGCACGCGGCCCGGGCGCAGCGTCTCCTGGTCCTGCTGCTGGAGGCCGCGTGATCCGACGAGGATCTCGTCGCCTGCCTTCATGAACCGGGCGTGCCGTTCGGGAAGCTGCAGGCGCAGGATGTAGTTGTCGGTGGCCAGGGTAGCGATCGTCTCGCCCGGGAGCACGACACTGCCGACGGAGACGGGAACCTTGAGCACGCGGCCCGAGGCCGGCGCCAGAACGGCGCCCTCGGTCGATTGCTGCTCGACGACCTCGCGATCCGAACGCAGCGCCAGATAAGTCCGTTCGGCCATGTTGAGCCGCGTGCGTGCCTGATCGAGCTGGGCCTGGGAGACGGTGCCCGACGTCCGCAATTGTTCGATGCGGTTCAGGTCGATCTGGGCCTGCTCGCGGGCCGCGCTTTGCGCCTGGATGCGCGATTCGAGCGCCTGGATCTGCAGGGCGAGTTTGGGATCGACGACGAGGGCAATGCGGTCTCCGGCGGCCACCTGATCGCCCTCGCGCCCGGAGAGCGCGACGATCGTGCCGCCGATGCGCGCGCGGGCAACCAGCTCCCGGATGGGTTCCACCGTCGCGATGACGGCCTTCCGGTCGTCGACCTGCTGCCGGGTGACGGTCTGCTGGGCGGCGGCGGGTGAGAGGAAGCCCGCCAGCAGAAGCGTGGCGGCGGCGGTCATACGGATCATGTTGCGTTCCTAAGTGACGGCCCTCCTTGCGGCGGGCTTGACATATATATTAGCAAAAACTAAATTAGCAACTATGAATATAGAGGAGCTTCGTTCCCGCACCGTCGAGGCGGCTTCCTTCCTGAAGTCGATCGCGAACGAACGGCGTCTGATCATCCTGTGTGAGCTCGTGAACGGCGAACGCACCGTGGGTGAACTTGAACCCATCGTCGGGCTCAGCCAGTCGGCGCTGTCGCAGCATCTCGCCAGGCTGCGCGACGCCGGATTGGTGAAGGCGCGCCGGGAGTCGCAGACGATCCACTATTCGCTGGCCGACAGCAGCGTCGGCGAGGTGATCGGTGCTCTGCAAGGTGTCTATTGTCGACCGGCGCATCGCCGGTAACGTGAGGAGGAGACAACCATGTCGATCGACCGTGCCGTGATGGCCTTTGCCGGAATGATGATCCTGGTCAGCCTCGTGCTGAGCCATTTCCACAGCCCCTACTGGCTGCTGTTCACCGCCTTCGTCGGGCTCAACCTCGTGCAGGCCGCGTTCAGTGGATTCTGTCCCGCGGCGATGATCTTCAAGCGCCTCGGATTCAAGGCCGGTACCGCCTTCTCCTGACGCCCGCAGCCATATGACCTCGCTGCGCTCGATGGGGCGGCTGTGCTTCATCGATGCAGCATGGACGCTGGGCGCCGGGGTTCCTTGATTCATCGCAAAGACCGCTACCACTGGATGTGAAACGCTGTTGGTCTGAAGATCGGAGGATGCCATGCCGAAGATCGTCGTCGTCGGGGCTGGAATCGGCGGAATTTCGATGGCGTACGAACTGCGGACCGTGGTCGGCCGCGCAGCGGACATCACCGTCGTGTCCGATTCCGAGTGGTTCCACTTCGTGCCGTCCAATCCCTGGGTCGCCCTGGGGTGGCGCAAGCCCGAAGACATCAAGGTCCATCTCCCCGGGGTGCTGGAGAGGCTCGGTATCGGCTTCGATGCCAGCGGTGCGAAGCGCCTGCATCCCGCCGAGAACGCCATCGAGCTGAACGACGGCCGCCGCATCTCCTACGACTATCTGGTGATTGCGACCGGCCCGGCACTTGCCTTCGATGAGGTTCCCGGCCTGGGTCCGGACGCACACAGCCTCTCGGTCTGTCACGTCGATCATGCAGAAGCGGCGGCGGACCGGTGGGACCAGTTCTGCGCCGACCCCGGTCCGATTGTCGTCGGCGCCGTGCAGGGCGCTTCCTGCTTCGGTCCTGCCTACGAATTCGCCCTGATGCTGAGCACCGACCTGCGCCGGCGCAAGATTCGCAACCGCGTGCCGATCACATTCGTCACCGCCGAGCCCTATATCGGCCATCTCGGGCTGGGCGGGGTCGGCGACACAAAGGGCCTGCTGGAATCGGTGTTGCGCGATCACGACATCAAGTGGGTGACCAGCGCCCGGATCGACCGGGTCGAGGCGGATGCGGTCGAATGCACCGAGATGGTGGCGGACGGCAAGCCCGGCCCGCAGCATCGCTTTCCGGCCAAGCTCGCGATGCTGATCCCGGCGTTCCGCGGCGTCTCCTGCCTGATGGGAGAGGACGGCAAGGGGGTGCCGGGCCTCGCCAATCCGCGCGGCTTCGTGTTGGTCGACAAGCACCAGCGCAACCCAGCTTACGGGAACGTCTTCGCTGTCGGTGTCTGTATCGCCATCCCGCCCTACGAGCAGACCGCGGTGCCGGTCGGCGTTCCCAAGACCGGTTACATGATCGAATCGATGGTCGCGGCGGTGGCGCAGAACATCGCGGCCCTGATCGCCGGCCGCACGCCGTCGAGCGAACCCACCTGGAATGCCGTCTGCCTGGCAGACTTCGGCAACGACGGCGTCGCCTTCGTCGCGCTGCCTCAGATTCCGCCGCGAAACGTCAACTGGGCGGGCCGCGGTTACTGGGTGCATGTGGCCAAAGTCGGCTTCGAGAAATACTTCCTGCACAAGGTGCGCAGTGGTGCTGGCGAGCCGGCATACGAGCGATTGATGATGAAGGTCCTGGGCATCGACCGTCTGCGCCCGGAACAGGGTGAACCCCGGCCGCCCGATCGCGCGGCCTGAAAGGAGACACGACATGTCCTATTACATCAGCGCGACGCTCGGCCCGGGTTTCGACGAAGCGGTGCGCCGCACGACGGAGGCACTCAAGGAAGAGGGCTTCGGCGTCCTCACCGAGATCGACGTTGCCGATACGCTGAAGAAGAAGATCGGCGTCGATTTCCGCCGCTACCGGATCCTGGGCGCCTGCAATCCCAAGCTTGCCCACGAGGCGCTGCAGATCGAAGGCCACATCGGCACCATGCTGCCGTGCAATGTCGTGGTCCAGGAAACGCCGGACGGGAAGGTCGAGGTCGCGGCGATCGATCCCGTGGCGTCGATGATGGCGGTCGAGAATCCCCGCCTCAAGCAGGCAGCCGAGCAGGTCCGCGATAAGCTGAAGAGAGTGGTGTCGCGCCTCTGAAGCGCCTCGTGGCCGACGAGTAGCTACTTCCGATCCACGGCGACCGGCGTCTAGAATGACCGCCGAAGGGATCGCGAATGGCGAAGCGCGTGACGAAGCGTGTCTGGGTAAAGGTCCTGACGGCTGACGAAAAGGCCGTCATGGGCGCGCGCTGCCAGCAGCTTATCGCCGACAAGCTGAAGCCGCTTTATCTCCCCGAGGTCCGACCGACCGAATTCAACTACCCGGTCGACATGCTCGGCCGGTGGCGGGGCAGCAAGTACAGCTTCATCGTGCGATTCCGGTCGGGCTGGCCGGACAATCTCGGCGAGGAGTTCGATGCCGGGTATGCCCGACTCGACCACGTCGAAGAGTCCATCCAGGACCTGCTGTTCGACGTGATGTGGCAGCGCCATACCGGGCAATGGTGGCGCCAACATGCTGCCCTGACACTCGACGAGGCCCTGGCGGAAGTCGAGCGGATGATCCCGCCTGTATGAAAGCGCCCCGCAAACCCCGTTTCGACGTCGCTGCCTTGCGCGCTCAGGCCGGCGCCAAGGTGTTCGCGCGGGGCGAAGACTATCATCGCGACGGGCAGGTCGACCTCCTGTCGGTCGAGCGGGACCGGGTGCTTGCCCGGGTCCTCGGCTCGGAGGACTATCGCACCGTGCTGAGGGGGCGGGGAAAGAAGATCAGTGGCGAATGCTCGTGCCCGGCCTTCCGCGATTGGGGCTTATGCAAGCATATGGTGGCGACCGGCCTCGCGGCAAACGATGTCGCTGATGACGGCCGGGAGGAAGGGCCATCGGTCCTCGACCGTATCCGGGCCCATCTGAAGCAGAAGGGCGTCGACGCCTTGGTCGAGATGGTCGTCGAACTCGCCGAGCGCGACACGGCCTTGTTCCGCAAGCTCGATATTGCTGCCACAACGTCGTCCGCCGGCGACGTCAAGCGTCTCGAAAGGCAGCTGCGTCGGGCAATCGACGGGGCTACACGCACAGAAGGCTTCGTCGACTATGACGAAGCTGATGACTGGGCCGACAATGTCGGCGCCGCTCTCGGTGCCATCGCCCAGCTTGTCGAGGGGCCGCATGTCGCCCTGGCCATGAAGCTTGCCCTGCACGCCATCGACCGCATCGAAGCCGCGATCGACGAGATCGACGAATCCGGTGGACATGGCAGCGGCCTGCTCGAACAGGCCGGCGACATCCATCTCGCCGCTTGCCTGGCGGCGAAGCCAGACCCGGTCGCCCTCGCGCGCGATCTCTTCCCGCGCCAACTCCATGGCCAGTACGATACTTTCTATCGGGCCGTGGTGCGGTACGACGAGGCGTTGGGCGAAGCGGGGCTCGCCGAATATCGACGCCTTGCCCTCGAAGCCTGGGAAAAACTGCCGCCGCCCGCGCGAAAGCCCGAGAAGAACGAAAAGGATCCTTCCGTCCTCGTCGACATCCTCGACTTCTTCGCCGAGCGCGACGGTGACGTCGGGACGAGAATCGCGCTGCGGTCCCGGAGCCTGTCGACGTCGTCCGACTATCTGACATTGGCGAAGTTCTGCCTCGCCGAGAGCCGCAAGGAGGAGGCGTTGCGGCACGCGGAGGAGGGACTGTGGATGTTCGAGGACGGGCGACCGGATGAAGGGCTGGTGCTGTTCGTCGGCGACCTCCTCGCAAGGGCCGGCCGGAAGGAAGACGCCGTCACGCGTTTGTGGAACGCCTTCGAAAAGGCTCCAAGCCTGGATCTCTATCGGCAGATCCGAAAGCTGGGCGGAAAGACTGCCCGCGACCGTGCCTTGACGTATCTTGAGGCGAAGGCAGCGGCCAGCCGGCCCATGACCGGGGATATGTCGGTCAGCACCTTCATTCTAGTCCTCATGGAAGAGAAGATGTACGACGCCGCGTGGACGGCCTTGCGCAGTCACCCTGGGATGGGACCGTATCTCACGGGGCCGCTGGCCGAGGCGAGCGAGGAGACTCATCCCCAGGAGGCGCTCGCGGCCCATGCCCGGAATGTCGAATTCCACATCAAGAACGGCGGCAGCACGGGGGATAAAGAGGCTTGCCGGCTGATCGCCCGCATGGCGCGATTGCGCGAGCCGGCTGCCCAGGCTCAATATGTCGCGTCGCTCAAGGAGCGTCACCGGCTCAAGCGCAACTTCATTAAACTTCTGGGATGAAGCGATGCGGAGGTCCGAGATAGAGGAGCAGAATCGGCTCCTCCTGAGTCAGCAGCGCCAGTTCCGCATGGCCGCGAACGTGGTGACGGATGCCCTCATGGCCTTCCCGGAAGTTCGCGCCGTGGCGGTCATCGGCTCCGTTGCCCAGAAGCTGTGGAAGGAGGTGCCGCGCTTTTCGGCGTTCCGCCGCGCGCGCATCGAGGTTTGGCACGAGTGCGCGGACCTCGATCTGGCTGTGTGGCTCGACTCCCAGGAAAGCCTCGGAGCGATGCGCCGGTTGCTGGCAATGGCATTGAACGATGCGTTCAAGGCGGGCATGGAGACGAGCGTAACCGCTCATCAGGTCGACGTGTTCCTGTTCGAGCCGGACAGCGATCGCTACCTCGGGCGGCTTTGCCACTACAACCAATGCCCGAAAGGCAAGCTCGACTGTCACGTTCCCGGCTGCGGGACGATCCCGTTCAACAAAGTCGTCGACGGCTTCAGGCCCTACGCCGATATCGTCGAGTCGGTCGCGGACACGATGCTCTACGAGCGCGGCAGGGGACGGATACGCTCGGCCCTCGACCTGCCGTCAGTCGATGACTGACTTCACCGCGCCAGCGCGTCCCGCGTCCAGCGCTCGATGGCGCCCGCGTCCATGGCGCCGGACTGGCGGGCGATCGGTTTGCCGTGATGGAACAGGATCATCGTCGGAATCCCCTGGATTCCGAACCGCTGCGCGAGTTCCTGCTCCTCGTCGGTGTTGATCTTGGCCAGCCGCACGGCCGGTTCCAATCGGGCCGCCGCGCGCTCGAACTGCGGCGCCATGGCCTTGCAGGGCCCGCACCAGGGTGCCCAGAAGTCGACCAGCACCGGCAGGTCGCTCTTGGCGGCATGGGCTTCGAAGCTGCTGGCATCGAGGGCGACGGGATGGCCGTCGAACAGCGGTGAGCCGCACTGGCCGCACTTGCCCTTGTTGCCAGCGGCCAGTCTCTCCCGCGGAAAGCGGTTCAGGGTGCTGCAGCGGGGACAGGCGAGGATCAGGGCATCGGTCATGGCATACCTCGGAGCATTTCATCCACGATGTGGCCGCACGGGTTGCGCGGCCTTGATGCGGATCAACGCCGTGCCGCGCTACGACCGGCCCACGGCGGGCGGCACGGTCTGGAACGGGCCGGCGAGGCGGCTGCGGTAGACGGTGACGGCTTCCATGATGCGCTGGACGTAGTTGCGCGTCTCGCGGAAAGGCATCATCTCGATCCAGTCGACCATGTCGATCTTCGCGGTGCGCGGGTCGCCGCCCGCCTCGATCCATCGTGCGACGCGATTGGGTCCGGCATTGTAGGCCGCCAACGCCAGCTCGTAGGAGCCGCCAAAACGCTGCAGCATCTCGGCGAGATACTGGCTGCCGAGCTGGACGTTGTAGGCGGGATCGCGGGTCAGCTTGCTCTCGATGAAGGGTACTTTCAACCGCCCCGCCACGTCGCGCGCCGTCGTCGGCAGGAGCTGCATCAGGCCGAGTGCATTGGAGGTCGAGACCGCGCCGGCGTTGAACGAGCTCTCCTGCTTGGCGAGCGCCAGCGCCAGGGCGCGCTCGATCGAGCCGGTGGCGCCGAGATCGACGATGGGGAAGGCCGCGTCGAACAGCACCACGCCATTCTCCGCCCCGCGGCGCGCCACCGTGAGGCCGACATCGGGACGCTTCAGGTCGAGGGAGAGTTGCGCCAGCAGCGCCACCTCTCCCGGCGACGTGACCGAGCGCGCGAGGCGCAACAGGAACGGGCGGGCCCGGTCATATTCCTCGACCTGGCCGAGATACCGCGCCATCGCCGCGAGTTCGCGGCCGGCCAGCGCCTGCTTGTCGGCGGCGGTGGGCACCGGATCGACCGGGAACTTCGGGCTCACGCCCTGAAGCTTCCTGGCCGCGAGCTGGCCATAGAAGGTCTGGCCGTAGCCGGCGGCGCGCGCATACCAGTCACTGGCGTCCTTGGTCTGCTTGGCGGCCTCGTAGGTGCGGGCCAACCAATAGGCGCCGCGGCTCTTCGAGATGTCGGTCGAGACGCCGTCGTACAGTGTTGAGAAATGCTTCAGCGCGGCGGCCGGCTTTTTCAACTGGCGCAGCGCGATCCACCCGGCGAGGAACTCCCCCTCGGCAAAGGAAACGCCCTTGGTGAGTCCGTGCCCGGTCGCGACGGCGTAGGCGTCGGCCGGACGATCGGCATCCAGCAGCGCCCGCACCACCAGATTGCGCTCGTTCCACCAGGCATCGTTCTGGTTGGGAATCGGGCCGGCCAGCGCCGCCTTCGCCTCGTCGAGCGTGCCGGTCCGGCGGATCCACTGCATGCGCTCGAAGCGCAGCGTGGGATCGTTGAGCCGCGCCGGCGGAAGGGCGCGCAGGAGCGTGGCCGCGTCGGCCGCGCGGGTCGCCATGGCGAGGCGGGCATTGGCGACGGGCTGGTAGTCGGGCGGCAGCTTCGGCACGAGATCGCGCGCCACCTGATGGCGGCCTTCGCGCAGGATGCGGTCGAAGCGGGCGACCTGGTCGGGGCCGGTCAGGAGCTGGGCGTAGCGATTGAGGAAGTCGTTCTCGTCGGAATTGCGCAGCGTGGCGTTCTGCCAGGTGTCGCGGGCGAAGCGGGCGACGTCGTTGGGCGCCGCCGAGCTGGCGGCCTCGAGCCGGCGCATGTGGCCGGTGCTGGTGAGGGGGGGAAAGGCCGTGAAGTAGCGGACGGCTTCGGCGGCCGGCGTCTCGGGGCCGATACGGTCCTCGGCCTGGCGGCGCAGCACCTCGGGCTCGGGCCAGTCGGGCTGCTCGCGCAGGAAGCGCCAGGTCGCGGCGAAGCTCGCCTCGGTCCTGGGCGCGGCCCGCAGGATGCTCCAGGCGACGTAGCGGTCGAGCAGCGTGTTGCGGAAGTTGGCGACGGCCGCTCGAGCGTCCGCCCAGCGACTGTCGTCGATCGCCTTGAGGGCGGCCGTGAAGGCCGCAATCTCGGCGGCAGTGAGCGGACTGGCGGCCACGGCCTGCGGGGACGGAGACGACGCCGGTGACGGTGTACTTCCCTGCATGGACGAGGCGGAGGGCGGCGTCGAAGAGGGGGGAGGGCTCGGCTTCTCGACGTCGCCGGGCAGGCGCCGCACGCCGGCGGTCGGCGCGGCCGACTGGGCCAGGGCAGGGGCCGCCGCCAGCAGGGCGGCCAGCAAGATGAGGGGGGATTTTCTGTGTTTCACGCCAGGAATCGTAGGCAGGGACTTGCGGCATCACAATGGCAAGTTGCTCGCCTTGCAGGGGCAAACCCCGGAGCCTAGAGTGGGTCCTTAAGGGAAAATCGGAGGAAAGCCATGTTCACCGGATCGCTCGTTGCGCTGATTACGCCGTTCAAGAACGGATCGGTGGACGAGAAGGGATTCGAGAAGTTCGTGGCCTGGCAGATCAAGGAAGGCACCGACGGGCTGGTCCCGTGCGGCACCACCGGCGAATCGCCCACTCTCTCGATGGAAGAGCACAAGCGGGTCATCGACATCTGCATCAGCGCGGCCAAGGGCTCGGGTGTGCCGGTGATCGCCGGTACCGGCTCCAATTCGACCGCCGAGGCGATCGAACTGACGCAGCACGCCAAGAAGGCCGGCGCCGACGCCGCCATGCTGGTCGTGCCCTACTACAACAAGCCGACCCAGGAAGGCCTGTTCCAGCATTTCAAGGCGGTGGCCGAAGCCGTCGACATCCCCATCCTGCTCTACAACGTGCCGCCGCGCACCGGCGGCGACATGCAGGTCGAGACGGTGATCCGGCTGTCCCAGGTCAGGAACATCGTCGGCATCAAGGATGCGAGCTACGACATGGCGCGCCCGACCCTGACCCGCCTCAAGGCGAAGAAGGGCTTCGTCCAGCTCTCGGGCGAGGATGCCAGCGCGCTCGGCTTCCTGGCGCAGGGCGGCGACGGCTGCATCTCGGTGACCGCCAACGTGGCGCCCCGCCTGTGCGGCGACATGCACGATGCGTGGAAGAAGCGCGACCTCGACAAGGCGTTCGAGCTGCAGGACCGGTTGATGCCCCTGCACAAGGCGATGTTCTGCGAGACCAGCCCCGGCCCGGTGAAGTACGCCGCCGAGCTGATCGGCCAGTGCAGCGCCGAGATGCGCCTGCCGATGGTGCCGATCGCCGAGAGCAGCAGGAAGGCCGTGCACGAGGCGATGGTCCACGCCGGCCTGATCAACTAGAAACCGGGTTCTTCCAACTCACGAGTGTCCTGTGGCCAATAAACCGGAACTGGACCGCACCGTTGTGGCCCAGAACCGCAAGGCGCGGCACAATTACTTCATCGAGGAGACCTTCGAGGCCGGGCTTGCGCTGACCGGCACCGAGGTCAAGTCGCTGCGCGGCGGGCGCAGCACGATCGCCGAATCCTACGTGACGGAAGAGGGCGGCGAGGCCTGGCTGGTCAATGCCAACATCCCGATCTACGCGTCGGGAAATCGCAACAACCACGAGCCGCGCCGGGCGCGCAAGCTGCTGCTGCATCGCGGCCAGATCAACAAGCTGATCGGCGCCATCCAGCGCGAGGGCCGCACGGTCGTGCCGCTGCAGGTCTATTTCAATCCGCGCGGTCGCGCCAAGATCGAGATCGCGCTGGCCACCGGCAAGCAGGCCCACGACAAGCGCCAGTCGATCAAGGATCGCGACTGGCAGCGCCAGCGCTCTCGCATGATGTCTTCCCGTCGTTGAGGCACCGCCGCATGTCTCGAAGGAGTACCCGATGAGCACCGTCCTGATCACCGGCGCCGCGCGCGGCCTCGGCCTCGAATTCGTGAAGCAGTACGCCGCCCGGGGCTGGAAGGTTCACGCCTGCGCCCGCTCGCCCGAGTCGTTGAAGGAGGTGACGGGCAACATCCATCTCCACAAGCTCGAAGTCACCGACTACGGGGCCGTCAAGGCGCTGGCGTCGGAGCTGAAGGGCGAGGCGATCGACGTGCTGGTCTGCAACGCCGGTGTCTCGGGCAGCGAGGCGGGAGACCTCGGCCGCATCGATCCCAAGGTCTGGCGCAACACGTTCGAAGTGAATGCGCTCGCGCCGCTGATGATGGCCGAGGCCTTCGTCGAGCAGGTGGCGGCCTCGAAGGATCGCAAGCTGATCGCGATCTCCAGCCGCCTGGGCAGCATCACGCACAATGACGGCGCACGTTACGCCTATCGCGCCAGCAAGACGGCGCTCAATATGGAATGGCAGAGCCTGTCGAAGGACACGGCCGCCAAGGGCCTGATCTGCGTCGTGCTGCATCCCGGTTGGGTGCAGACCGACATGGGCGGCAAGGCGGCGACGCTCACCATCGCGCAGAGCGTGCCTTCGATGGTGAAGGTGATCGACGGGCTGAAGCCCGCCGACAATGGCCGCTTTCTGAACTACGACGGCACCGAGCTGCCCTGGTAGCCATGCTGCTCAGCGAGGAACAGACGCTCATCCGCGACACCGCCCGCGCCTTCGCGCAGGAGCAGGTGTTGCCGCATGTACGGGCCTGGGAAGCCGCCGGCGAGATTCCCCGATCGCTGCTGACCGAGATGGGACGTCTCGGCTTCATGGGCATGACGGTTCCTCCCGAATGGGGCGGCGCCGGCGCCGACATGGTGTCCTACGTTCTGGCGCTGGAGGAGATCGCGGCGGCCGACGGCGGCCTGTCGACGGTGATGAGCGTCAACAATTCGCCCGACTGCGCCGCGCTGCTGGCCTATGGGTCGGACGAGCAGAAGGAGAAGTGGCTGAAGCCGCTCGCCCGCGGCGAGATCCTGGGCGCTTTCTGCCTCACCGAGCCGCACGCCGGCTCCGACGCCTCCAACCTCAAGACGCGGGCCGAACGGCGCGGCAACGGCTGGGTGCTGAACGGCGTGAAGCAGTTCATCACCTCGGGCCGCAGCGCCGACATGGCGCTGGTCTTCGCGGTCACGGATCCTTCGTCGCCCAAACGCGGAATCTCCTGCTTCATCGTGCCGACCGACACGCCGGGTTACCGGGTCGCCTCGGTCGAGAAGAAGCTCGGCCAGAAATCGTCCGATACCTGCCAGATCGCCTTCGAGGACTGCACCGTCGGCGCCGACGCCATGCTCGGAGCCGAGGGCGAGGGCTACCGCGTGGCGCTGGCCAACCTGTCGGTCGGGCGAATCGGCATTGCCGCCCAGTCGGTGGGCATGGCGCGGGCCGCCTTCGAGGCGGCGCGCAGCTACGCCCAGGAGCGGGAGGCGTTCGGCACCAAGATCGCGAACCATCAGGCGGTGCTGTTCCGCCTCGCCGACATGGCGACCAAGGTGACGGTCGCCCGGCAGATGGTGCTGCATGCGGCAACCTTGCGCGACGCTGGTCGCCCATGCCTCACCGAGGCCGCAATGGCGAAGCTATATGCCTCCGAAATGGCCGAGGAAGTCTGCTCGGCCGCAATTCAGATCCATGGCGGTTACGGGTACGTTTCCGACTATCTGGTGGAGAAGATCTGGCGGGACGTCCGCGTCTGCCAGATCTACGAGGGCACCAGCGACGTGCAGCGTATCCTGATCGGCCGTGGGCTGGCAGCCTTGTAGGCCCGCCTTTCGCTTGTTCCCGGTTCCGCCGCGTGCGAACATCATGCAGTGTGAAGGCCGCAAAAGCGGTCCGGGGAGCTTGGGGGAGCCGGGCGACGGATGGTCGGTCGTGCGCCGTGACTTTATGAAGCTGATTGCACTCGCCGCAGCGCTGCTGTCGGTGGCCGGAACGGCTGCTGCCCAGGATACCAGGGCGGCACCCAAGAACGTGGCGGCGCCGTCCGCCACTCGGGTCATCCAGATGCAGACGGCCTTCAGTCCGGTCCTGCCGGGGTCTGGCGAAGGCGTGCGCGTCTTCACCCGGTCCGTGAAGCACATGTCGGCCGGTGCCGTCGCCATCAAGATCCTGGAGCCGGGCCGCGTGGCGCCGACAGCCGAAATGCTGGACGCCATCATCGCCGGCGACCTCGAGGCCGCGTTCACCTGGTCTGGCTATGCCGCCAGCAAGACGCCGGTTTTCAACATCTTCGCCACGGTACCCTTCGGGCTGGGGCCGGAGGAGATGGCCTCGTGGATGCTGGAGGGTGACGGTTCCCGCATCCATCGCGACGCTTACGACAAACTGGGCGTGACCGGCATCCCCTGTGGCATCCAGGGTCCCAAGGGGGGCGGCTGGTTCCGCGGCGAGGTCAACTCGGTGGCGGACTTCAAGGGGTTGCGGCTGCGCTACGGCAAGCTGGCGGCGGAGGTGATCTCCCGCCTTGGCGCTGTCGTCGTGCCGCTGCCGCCGGGCGAGTTCTTCTACAAGCTGCAGCAGGGCAACCTGGATGGCGGCGAGATGTCGACGCCGGCCATGGATGCGGCCCTGGGCTTCGATAAACTCGGGCTTCCCTACTATCTGCCGGGCTGGCAGCAGCCATCGGCCGTGCTCGACTTCCTGATGCGCAAGGACAAGTGGGCGGCCCTGCCGGCCTCGCTGCGGGCGCAGATCCAGACCGCCTGCCAGGCGAATATCGCCTGGATGCTCAGCCGCTCGCCCAATGTCCAGGGCATGGCGCTGGAGAAGCTGAAGGCGTCGGGCGTCGAGATCCGCGAATGGTCGTCCGACGTTCTGGCCGCCTTTCGCAAGAACAGCGAGATCGTGGTCAAGGATCTGGCCGAGCGGGATGCCGACTTCGCGGCTGCGCTGGCCAATCAGAAAGCCTTCATCGCGCAGGGAGCGCATTGGCGCGCCCTTTCCCGCCTGCCGTAACCGGCGGCTTGCACGCGGTCCCCGGTCCGGGCAGTTTCGCCCTGACATGACCGTACTTTCCTCCCAGATCGACACCCGCTCCGACACCTTCAAGCGCAACGCCGAAGCCATGCGGGCGCAGGTCGAGGATTTGCGCCGCCGCACCGACACGGTCCGCCTGGGCGGCGGAGAGGACTCGCGCAAGCGCCACGTCTCCCGAGGCAAACTGCTGCCGCGCGAGCGGGTGCGGGCGCTGCTCGATCCGGGTTCGCCCTTCCTCGAACTGTCGCCGCTGGCCGCGCTCGACATGTACGACAACGAGGCGCCGGGCTCCGGCGTGATCACCGGCATCGGCCGCGTCAGCGGCGTCGAATGCGTGATCGTCTGCAACGACGCCACCGTTAAGGGCGGCACCTATTATCCGATGACGGTGAAGAAGCATCTCCGTGCCCAGGAAGTGGCGATGGAGAACCGGCTTCCCTGCGTCTACCTCGTGGATTCCGGCGGCGCCAACCTGCCGCAATGGCCCGAGGTGTTCCCCGACAAGCACCATTTCGGCCGCATCTTCTACAACCAGGCCAACATGTCGGCGCAGGGCATCCCGCAGGTCGCGGTGGTGATGGGCTCGTGCACGGCGGGCGGCGCCTACGTGCCGGCGATGAGCGACGAGACGGTGATCGTCCGCAAGCAAGGAACGATCTTCCTCGCCGGCCCGCCGCTGGTGAAGGCCGCGATCGGCGAGGTGGTGAGCGCCGAGGATCTGGGCGGCGCCGACGTCCATGCCCGCACCTCGGGCGTCGCCGACCACTATGCGCAGAACGACAGCCATGCGCTGGGCATCGCGCGGCGCATCGTGGCCAACCTCAACTGGAAGAAATCTCCGTCGGCGTCGCTGCTGCCGCCGCGCGATCCGAACTACGCCGCCGAGGAACTGTACGGCGTGGTGCCGATGGACACCCGCACGCCCTACGACATCCGCGAGATCATCGCGCGTCTGGTCGACGGGAGCGAGCTCGACGAGTTCAAGCACCTCTACGGCACGACCATCGTCACCGGCTTCGCGCGCATCTGGGGTTACCCGATCGGCATCGTCGCCAACAACGGCATCCTGTTCAACGAATCGGCGCTGAAGGCGGCGCACTTCATCGAACTGTGTGGCCAGCGCGGCATCCCGCTGCTGTTCCTGCAGAACATCACCGGCTTCATGGTCGGCCGGAAATACGAAGCGGGCGGCATCGCGCGCGACGGCGCCAAGATGGTGACCGCGGTCTCGACCGTGAACGTGCCGAAGTTCACCGTGATCGTCGGCGGCAGCTACGGCGCCGGCAATTACGGCATGTGCGGCCGCGCCTACAGCCCGCGCTTCCTGTGGATGTGGCCGTCGGCGCGAATCTCGGTGATGGGCGGCGAGCAGGCGGCCAGTGTGCTGGCCACCGTGCGGCGCGACAATATCGAGGCCAAGGGCGGCACCTGGCCCAAGGACGAGGAGGAGAAGTTCAAGCAGCCGATCCGCGAGGCCTATGAACGCGAAGGCCATCCCTATTATGCGACGGCGCGGCTGTGGGACGACGGCATCCTCGACCCGGTCGATACGCGCATGACCCTGGGCCTTGCGCTTTCCGCCTCGATGAACCAGCCGATCGGTCCGACCAAGTTCGGCGTCTTCCGGATGTGATCCGGACATGACCGACACGATCCTGACGAAGGTCGAGGGCGGCGTGGCCACGCTCACGCTCAACCGGCCCAAGGCGATGAATTCCTTCGACGGCGACACGGCGCGCGCCATCATCGATGCCGTGGAAGCCTTCGCCGCCGACGAGGCCGTGCGCACCCTCGTGGTGGCGAGCGGAGGGCCGGTCTTCTGCGCCGGCGGCGACTTCAACTGGGTGCTGAGCTGGCCCGAGCTCGACGCTATCACCCGCAAGGTCGGCGCCGATTCCCTGATGGCCGCGATCCAGGCGGTCTACGACTTCCCCAAGCCTTCGATCGCGCGCGTGCAGGGCGCGGCGGTGGGTGGCGGCGTCGGGCTGATGCTGGCCTGCGACTTCGCAGTCACCGTCTCCTCGGCGCGCTTCGGCCTCACCTCGGCCCGCAACGGGCTGCTCGCGGGCATCGCCATCCCGGTGCTGATCCAGGCGGTCGGGCCGCGCATGGCGCGGCAGCTGCTGATGCACGGCGGCATGTTCGATTCGGCGACGGCGCTGCGCATCGGCCTGGTTGACCAGGTGGTCGAGGAAGATGCGCTCGACGCCACGGTCACGGCCCTCGCCGAGGAACTGCGCCGCGGCGCGCCCTCCGTCCAGACATTGATCAAGAAGCTGGTCACCGAGATCGACTCCATGCCGCACGATCTCGCGGTCGCCGACCTGATCGGCGAACACGTCGCCGTCCAGTGCACGACCGAAGACGCGATCGAGGGCATGAGCGCCTTCCTGAACAAGCGCAAACCGAAGTGGGCCGTCTGATGTTCTCCAAGATCCTGATCGCCAATCGCGGCGAGATTGCCTGCCGGGTCATCAAGACGGCGAAGCGGCTCGGCATCAAGACGGTGGCGGTCTATTCCGACGCCGACCGCAACGCGCGCCACGTCGCGATGGCCGACGAGGCCGTCCATATCGGCCCCTCGGCGGCGCGCGAGAGCTATCTCGTGGCGGCCCGGATCATCGACGCGGCCAAGCGGACGGGCGCGCAGGCGGTGCATCCGGGGTACGGGTTCCTGTCGGAGAATGCCGGCTTCGCGGACGCCTGCGCCGCGGCGGGCATCGTGTTCATCGGACCCCCGGCGGCCTCGATCCGGGCCATGGGCTCGAAGAGCGAAGCCAAGAAGATCATGGAGAAGGCCAGGGTGCCGCTGGTGCCGGGCTATCACGGCGACGACCAGTCGCCGGAGCTGTTGGCCAGTGAGGCCGCGAAGATCGGCTTCCCGGTGCTGATCAAGGCCTCGGCCGGCGGCGGCGGCAAGGGCATGCGCGTGGTCGAGAGCGCCGAGAAATTCGCCGACGCGCTGGCCGGGGCCAAGCGCGAGGCCAAGGCCTCCTTCGCCGACGACCATGTGCTGGTCGAGAAGTACCTGACGCGGCCGCGTCACATCGAGATCCAGGTCTTCGCCGACGGGCAGGGCGACTGCCTCTACCTGTTCGAGCGCGACTGCTCGATCCAGCGTCGCCACCAGAAGGTGATCGAGGAGGCGCCGGCGCCGAACATGGACCCGGCGCGGCGCAAGCAGATGGGCGAGGCGGCCGTCGCGGCGGCGCGGGCCATTGGCTACCAGGGCGCCGGCACGGTCGAGTTCATCGCCGACCAGGACGGCACCTTCTTCTTCATGGAGATGAACACCCGCCTGCAGGTCGAGCATCCGGTGACCGAGGCCATTACCGGCCAGGATCTGGTCGAATGGCAGCTCGTGGTCGCGGCGGGCGGAAAGATGCCGCTGACGCAGGACGAACTGCGCATCGACGGGCATGCCGTCGAGGTTCGCCTCTATGCCGAGGATCCGGCGCGGAACTTCCTGCCCTCGACGGGTACGCTGATGCACCTGAAGCTGCCGGAAGAGGGCGCGCATGTCCGCGTCGATACCGGCGTGCGCCAGGGCGATACGGTGACGCCGTTCTACGATCCCATGATCGCCAAGGTGATCGTGCATGACCGCGATCGCACGTCGGCCCTGCGGCGCATGGCGGCCCTGATGGGCGAGACCGAGGTGGTGGGCGTCACGACCAACTCGGTGCTGCTCAAGGCACTCTGCTCGCATCCTGCCTTCGTGGGCGGCGAGGTCGATACCGGCTTCATCGAGCGCCATCGGGCGACCCTGTTTGCCAAGCCGGCGCCGGCCGGTGACCGTGCCTTCGCCGTGGCCACCCTGGCCCGCCTGCTCGAATGGCAGGACGCGGCCCAGCCGGCGGCGGGCGATCCGTGGTCGCCGTGGAACCAGCAGAACGGCTTCCGCCTGCTCGACGAAGGCCACGAGGAAGTGCGCTGGAAGGACGGCGAGCGCGAGGTCGCCGTGGTCGCGCGGCGCCTGCGCAGCGGCGGCGTGCGGCTGGAACTGCCCGAGGGCGCGCGCGAGGCGCGGGTGGAGCGGCGCGAGGACGGAACCCTTTCGATCGGATTGGGCGAGGACTCGTTCCTGGCCACGGTCGTGCGGCGCACCGCCCTCGACGGCGGCATCGACTACACGCTGTTCATGGACGGGGGCAGTAGCCGTCTGCGGCTGGTCGATCCGCTCGACGTCACGCAGTACGAGGCGACGGCCTCGGCCGATGCCATGGTCCGTGCGCCACTGCCCGGCAAGATCATCGACCTCAGGGTCAAGGCCGGCGACACGGTGAGCAAGGGCCAGGCGCTGCTGGTCCTCGAAGCCATGAAGATGGAGCATACGCTGGCCGCGCCGGCCGACGGCACGGTGAAGAGCCTGCGTTACGCCGTGGGCGAGCAGGTGCCGGAGGGCGCCGAACTGGTCGAGTTCGAATGAGCGTCCTGCTCGGCGCCTGGCGCCTCGAGAGCTGGTCGTACCTTTACGAGGATGGCCGGTCGCCCGAGTTCCCGATGGGCGCCGACGCCCGGGGCTACATCCTCTACACGCCGCAGGGCCATGTCAGCGCCACCATCATGCGCGCCAATGGCAGCGAGTGCTTTGCCTATGCCGGCCGCTACGAAATTGCGGACGGCGCGGTCTTCCACAATATCGAAGTCTCGACCAACCAGGCGCTGGTCGGTCTTCGCTCGACCCGGCACATCAAGCTCGACGGCGACCGCCTTACGTTGTCCGGTCCGGATTTTGCCGCCGGCACCGCTCGCACCCAGCAGATCGTCTGGCGGCGGATTTAGACGACAAGGCAGACCCAACAATAAGCCCGTCGTCTCGACCGGAGCGCGCAGCGCGTAGCGGAGAGACCTCTTTTCCACCAATAGACATCCAACGGACGAAAATAGGTCTCTCCACTACGCCGAGCTGCGCTCGGCTCCGGTCGAGACGACGGGCTGTTGTTTAGCGTCGCGCGGCGCCCAGCACGGCGTTCAGCAGGATCGCCCCGAAGGTCGCCGTTCCAATGCCGCCCAGGGCGAACTCGCCGAACTTCAGGGTGAAGTCGCCGGTGCCCAGCACGAGGGTGATGCCGGCCACCATGAGGTTGCGGCTCTGGGTGAAGTCGACCTTGTTGTCGACCCAGATCTTGGCGCCGGCCACGGCGATCAGACCGAACACGACGATGCTGACACCGCCCATCACCGGCAGCGGGATGGTGTGGATCAGCGCGCCGAACTTGGGCGAGAAGCCCAACAGGATGGCGAACAGGCCGGCGACGACGAACAGGGCGGTCGAGTAGATGCGCGTCGCGGCCATCACGCCGATATTCTCGGCATAGGTGGTGACGCCAGTGCCGCCGACGCCGCCCGCCACCATGGTCGCGACGCCGTCGCCCAGGAAGGCGCGGCCGACGTAAGGGTCCATATTGCGGCCCGTCATGGCGCTGACGGCGCGCAGATGGCCGAGATTCTCGGCGACCAGGATCAGGGCGACGGGCGCGATCAACACGATCGCCCTCGTGTCGAAGATGGGCGCGGTAAAGGCGGGCATCCCGAACCAGGCGGCTTGCTCGAGCAGCGCGCTGCTCACCGGCTTGCCCCAGCCGAGCCCGTTGGTCAGGAGCGCATAGAGAAGGGTGGCGACGACGAGGCCGACCAGCACCAGCAGGCGCCGCGTCATGCCACGTGTGAAGACCGCGACCAGCGCGATGCTCACGAAGGTCACGGCCTGCATCCAGGCGTCAAAGGAGGTCGTCGCCATGTTCTTGATGGGCACGGCCGCGAGGTTGAGGCCGATCACCGCGACCACGGCGCCGGTCACCACCGGCGGCATCAGCCGCTCGATCCAGCCGGTTCCGCTCGCCATCACGACCAGGCCGATCAGCGCATAGAGGGCGCCGCAGATCACGATGCCGCCCAGCGCCAGCGCGATGTTGGCGTTGGCGCCCTGACCGGCGTAGCCGGTGGCCGCCACGACCACGGAGATGAAGGCGAAGGACGACCCGACATAGCTCGGGACCCTGCCGCCCACGGCCACGAAGAAGATCAGCGTGCCGACACCGCTCATCAGGATGGCGACGTTGGGATCGAAGCCCATCAGCAGGGGCCCCAGCACGGTGGCGCCGAACATCGCCACCACATGCTGGATGCCCAGCGCCACGGTTTGCGGCCACGGCAACCGCTCGTCCGGCGCGACGACCATGCCGTCGGCCGGCTGTTTCACCGTCCAGTCGAGCATTCTCCCCCTCTTGTCTTCTTAGGTCGCGACGACCTTTCTATAGAGGTGCCACGTCGCGTGGCCCAGTACCGGCAGCACGATGGCGAGCCCGATCAGGAGGGGAAGCGCTCCCACGAAGAGGCTCGCCGCCACGATAAAGCCCCACATCGCCATGGGGCCCGGATTCATCCGCACGGCGCGGACCGAAGTCGCGATGGCGGTGCCGACGCCGACAGTGCGGTCGAGAAGCATCGGCAGCGACACGACGCCGATCACCAGGACGACCAGCGCGAACAGGAAGCCCACGCCGATGCCGACGAGGGTCATCGTCAGGCCCTGAGGCGTGTTCAGCGCATCGCGCACGAAGGCCTGGGCCGATACGGGCGCGTCTGGCCCGAGGGTGACGGTGTAGAGCAGGTTCGCCGCAAACAGCCACAGGCAGAAGATCGCCAGCAGCAGCAGGCCCATGACGATGATCGAGCCGATATTGGGCGAGCGCGCGACGGCAAAAGCATCCGTCCAGCGTGTTTCGAGGCCGCGCTCTCGCCGACGGCTGATCTCGTAGAGGCCGAGCCCGAACATCGGCGCGATCAGCGCAAAGCCGGCGATCATCGGGAAGACCAGCGCCAGCATCCCGTAGTCGAAGGCCATGCGGGAGATCGCGAGGCCTGCGAGGGGATAGAGCAGGCAGAGCATCACGACGTCGGTACGGGCGGCGCCGAAATCACGGACTCCCCTGGCGAGCGCGTCGCCGACATCGGCGGCGGTGATGCGACGGACCGTGGGCGGCGCGGTCGCGCGGTCCTCCCAGGCCCCGTCCATCGAGTCGGCCGTCGACCCGACGGCCTGGCTGGTCTGCTTGAGATGGTCCCATCCCCATTCGAGGGGATTACGCACGTGGGGTTGCATGGCCATGACTGCCTCCTTGCGAACGAAAGTCCGAAGGTCGCGGTCCGTCGTGATCACGACAGAGCGCGATCCACCACAAGGCAAGAGTCTACGCCCGGCAGAGGGAGAAGTCTCCCCCTCTCCGTGTACGGCGACGGGCGCCGTTTGCTACTGCGAGAACTTGAGGTACTGGGCCACGAAATCGCAGCCGACGCTCTTGGAGTACGCGTCGATCAGCTTCTTCGTGATCGGGCCCGGCGCCTTGCCGTCGCCGACCGGCGCGCCGTTGAAGCTGCGGACTGGCAGGATGCAGAGGCTGGTCGAGGTCAGGAACATCTCCTCGGCATTGGCGGCATCGAACAGGTCGACGTCGCCCGGCGTGCACTCGATACCGAGCTGCTTGGCCATGTCCATGGTCATCTGGCGGCTGACCCCCGGCAGCACATAGCGCTCCGACGGCGTGAACAGGGCGCCCTCGCGCACGATGAAGATGTTGCTGCCCAGGCCCTCGGCGAGGTTGCCGTTCTCGTCGAGCAGGATCGGCCAGGCGTCGGGATTGAGCGCCTTGATGGGCTTCTCGGCCATGATCATGTTGAGATAGTTGTGGGTCTTGGCGCGCGGCGAGAGCATCGAGGGCGCGATGCGGCGCGCCGTCGTGGTCATCGCCTCGGCACCCTCCCGATAGAGCTTGCCGCGCTTGGCGAGCGGCAGCGGCAGCATCTCGATCACGACGTTGGGGCCGGTATGGTCCCAGCCCTCGTCGCCCACCGCGTCGACGCCGCGGCTGACCCGCTGGCCCAGCCACCAGTCGCCGACTTCGGCCCGCAGATGCTCGTTGCGGGCAACGACCTCCTCGCTGTGCGCGACCATCTCCTTGGGCGACAGGCCCGGGTCGATCTGCAGGTAGCGCAGCGAGCGGTAGAAGCGGTCGATATGCTCCTTCAGACGGAACGGTACGCCGTTGAAGGTGCGGGTCATGTCGAAGGCGCCGTCGCCGTACTTCCAGCTGCGGTCACGGAACGGGATCATGACTTCGTTCTCCGGCACGAACTTGCCGTTGAACCAGGCGATGCGTTGATTGCTGAGCTGCTGGGCCATTGATGTGTCCTCCTGATCAGTTGACTTGAAGTTCGAAGACGGCGGCGCTGGCCGATGGACGGCGTCGCTTCCCGGCGGTCACCGGGATGGCCGGCGCGATGTTGCCATTCTCGTCGGCGAGGCCGGCGACATAGGAAAGAGCGCGGCGGATGTCGTTCTCCATCTCCCGGCGGGCGGTCGCCGCATCGCCGGCCTGCAGCGCCTCGATGAGACGTTGCCGCCCGGCCGGACCGCGGGACGAGGAGATGAAGTCGGGATAGAGGAGGTTCATGTAGGGGCCGGTCTGCAGCCAGAGACCCTCGATCAGGCGCAACAGGGTCGGCTGACCCGCAGCCGCATAGACGGCGAAATGGAACTCCCGCACCTTCTGCCGGTCGGTGGCGCCGTCGCCGCGGTTGCGCGCGACGATGATCTCCCGGGCGGCGTGGCGGATCCCAGCGATCTGGCTGCGGGTCGCCGCGAGGGCCGCCTTGGCAGCCGCGAGACCTTCCAGTTCCATGCGGATGTCGCGCAGCTCGAGGACCTTGTCGCGGGTCATCAACGGGACGCGGACCGACCGGTTGGGGTTCATTTCGAAGGCGCCTTCGGCGACCAGGCGGCGCATCGCCTCGCGCACCGGCGTCAGGCTGACACCGAGGACGCCCGCGACGTAGCGGAAGGTGACCTTCTGGCCCGGCGCGAAGCGTCCCGACGTCAGCGCCTCGCGCAGCGAGGCGTACACCTGTTGGCGGAGCGAGGTGTCGGCGGCGTCCAGAGTGGTCGCGGTACGGGGCATCGGTCGCGAAGCTTAGCCCAGGCTCGTGGGATTTGTGATCACAAAAATGCATTGCTGGAGGTGAGGGCCGCGGCTAGGCTCTTTACGGTTTGTGATCACATTACTTTTTGCCGCACGCTGTTTCGTGGGCATGGTTTCTTGCGGGGTGAGGGACATGCGCTCCTACGCGAAATCGATCGCACTCTATGAAAAAGCCCGAAAGCACTTGGCTGGCGGCGTCAGCAGCAACGTGCGCTACGCCAGCGTGCCGGTGCCCCTGTTCTTCGCCCGGGGCGAGGGGGCACGGCTCCACGATGTCGATGGTAATGTGCACATCGATTACGTGCTGGGCAACGGCCCGGCCATTCTGGGGCATGCACCGAAGACGGTGATCGAGGCCGTGGCGGCATCGCTGGGCGAGGGTCAGCTCTTCGCCGCACAGAATCCGCGTGAGACCGAACTGGCCGAACGGCTGTGCGGCCTGCTGCCGGGCGCCGAAGTCGTGCGCTTCGCGACCTCTGGGACGGAAGCCGTGCTGATGGCCTTCCGACTGGCGCGCGCCTTCACCGGCCGCGAGAAGATCCTGAAGTTCGAAGGTCACTATCACGGCTGGAGCGACCAGGCCTATATCAGCGCCCGGCCGCCGCTGAACGAGGCGGGGCCTGCGGACTCGCCGGTTCCGGTGGCGGGCTCTCCCGGTATGCCGTCCAGCGTGCTGGGCGACGTCGCGGTCTGCACCTGGAACGATCTCGACCTGCTGGAGCAGGCGCTGGAGCGCCATCGCGGCGAGATCGCCGGCGTGATCATGGAACCGGTCATGGTGAATGGCGGCGCGGTCTCGCCCGCGCCGGGCTATCTCGAGGGCGTCCGCGCCCTGTGCGACAAACACGGTGCCCTGTTCATCTGCGACGAGGTCATCACCGGCTTCCGGGTCGGCCTGCGCGGCGCCCAGGGCAAGTTCGGCGTCACCGCCGATCTCAGCATCTATGCCAAGGCCGTGGCGGCGGGGTTTCCGCTGGCCATGGTCGCCGGCCGGCGCGACATCATGGATACCTTGCTCGACAAGGGCGTGATGCATGGCGGCACCTACAATGGAAACGTCCAGAGCATGGCGGCGGCGCTGGCGGCCCTGGATGTGCTCGAAGCTGATGGCGGCGCGGTCTATCGCGATCTCGAAGCGCGCGGCACGGAGCTCATGCAGGGCATCGCTTCACTGGCCAGGAAGCACAGGCTGCCGATCCTGGTGCAGGGCATGCCGGCGATCTTCCAGACCTTCTTCACCTCCGGTCCGGCGCCGCGGAACTATCGCGAGTCGGCGGCCTGCGATCGCGATGCCATGCTGGCCTTCCATGCGGCCCTGCAGGAAGAGGGTGTCCGGGCCCAGCAGGCCGGAAAGTGGTTTCTCTCCACGGCCCACGACAAGCCGGTCATCGAGGAAACGCTCGCCGCTGCCGATCGGGCCATGGCCAAGGTGGCCCGGGCCTAGGATGTCGGAGATCCGATTTCCGTCGTGGACTTGAAATCCGGCGAGGCTACAAACTGTCCCTGTTGAGCGGGCCGTGTCCTACGTGATCCAAGACGAGGAGGTTTATGTGGCGGGTATCGAGAGTTTCCCCAACGGCGATCTGCTGACGAGCGACGCGCAGTACTTCGACTACAGCTCGGCTGCAAACCCGATCCAGCAGGGCATCATTCCGCCGGTGCCCTACCGGACCTTCTCGCCGGCCTTCTTCGATGAGGGACCGACGCGCGTGCAGCCACTCGATGTCAGCGAAGAGCTGGGGATCGTCGGTCCCGCGACGAGCCCGGCGCTCTGCGCCAACTTCATCCGTATCGTCCGCGGCTCGGTCATGACCTCTGCCGAGGCGACCAGCCAGGTCTTCTTCGTGTTCCGGGGGAAGGGGCGGACCGACGCGTGCGGTGAGACCATCCACTGGTCGCAGGGCGATTACATGGTGCTGCCGGCGCACGGCCAAGCCCTTCATCATTCGGACGGCGAGGCGGGGCTCTACTGGGTGCACGACGCGCCGCTGCTGCGCTATCTCGGCGCGGCGCCGACGGTCGCGCGCTTCAAGCCGACATTCTATCAGCACACCAAGGCGCAGCAGAAGCTCACGGAGATCGCCACCGATCCCAGGACCGCGAACGCCAATCGCGTCAGCGTCCTTCTCGCCAACCGGAATTTCCCCAGCACCCGCACCATCACCCACACGATGTGGACGATGTTCGGCCTCCTGCCGAAGGATGCAGTCCAGTACCCGCACCGCCACGAATCGGTAGCGGTGGATTTCGTCATCGACTGCAAGCCCGGCTGCTACACGATGATCGGCACGGAACTCGACGAATCCGGGATGATCAAGAACGGCCGGCGCGAGGACTGGGCGCCGGGCGCCAGCTTCATCACGCCGCCCGGCTACTGGCATTCGCACCACAACGAATCGGGGGAGGACGCCCATGTCCTGCCGATCCAGGATGCCGGGCTGCACACCTATCTGAGGACGCTGGAGATCATGTTCAGCCATCCCGGGCACGATCGCACCGCGCATATTTCGCAGACGCCGTAGGGGCGAAAATCCTGTCTGGCGGCCTTCCCGCTGGTGCAGTATGTGGCGCCAGGATCGGGAGGCAACGATGAATCATCCCAAGCGCGTGCGGCTCGTCGAAGTGGGGCCGCGCGACGGGCTGCAGAACGAGGCGAAGCCGGTATCGGTCGAGGCCAAGGTGGCGCTGATCGACGCGCTGTCGGCCGCCGGCCACTCGGCCGTCGAGGCCGGCAGCTTCGTGTCGCCCAAGTGGGTGCCGCAGATGGCCAACACCGACCAGGTGATGGCGCGCATCAAGCGCAAGGAGGGCGTGAGCTATCCCGTCCTGGTGCCCAACAAGCAGGGCATGAACGGCGCGGTCGAGGCCGGGGTCGGGGAGATCGCGATCTTCACCGCGGCCTCGGAGGCCTTCTGCCGCAAGAACACCAACTGCTCGATCGACGAGAGCTTCGAACGGTTCGCGCCGGTGATGGAAGCCGCGCAGAAGCATGGCATGAAGGTGCGGGGCTACGTCTCGACCGTGATCGCCTGCCCCTATGACGGCAAGGTCTCGCCCGCCAAGGTCGCCGAGGTGTCGGAGCGGCTGTTCCGGATGGGCTGCTACGAGGTCTCGCTCGGCGACACGATCGGCGTCGGCACGCCCGGCGACTGCGTCGCCATGATCGATGCCGTCGCCGAGAAGATGCCGCGCGAGAAGATCGCCGCCCACTTTCACGACACCTACGGCCAGTCGCTGGCCAATATCCTGGCGGTCATGGAACGCGGCATCGCCGTTTTCGACACCGCCGTCGCGGGCCTCGGCGGCTGTCCCTACGCCAAGGGCGCGTCGGGCAATGTCGGCACTGAGGACGTGATCTACCTGATGAACGGCCTCGGCATCGAGCATGGCGTCGACCTCGACGCGGTGGCCGCGGCCGGCCGCGCGATCTGCACGGCGCTGGGCCGCGAGCCCGCTTCCAAGGTGGCCCAGGCGCTCAAGGCGAAGGCGGCTTAGAGCGTCTCCAATGCGCAATTCTGGCCATTTGATGGCTCCAACAGGCCGTTGAAAAGTCGGAGTCTCGCCGAATAAACGAAACAAACGAAATAGACGAAATAAATGATTGGGAAACGGGCGGCTCCGGAATCATGTGCCGTGGTGACCGTTGGCGGGTCAATGTTGCTCGCCGGTACTTGTGAAAACCTGTTTCAACAGCCTGCCAGGAGCGCCGAAGGCGGGGAGCGGGTGGCGCTGGCCTTTGTGGTCTGACGACCGCTATCGCCGCTCTACGATCCGGACGGTGACCGAGGTGGAACGACCCGCTTCGTCGACCACGGCGAGGCGGGCGGTGCCTGCCCCGTCGGGGACCCACTGCGAGCCCTCCAGGGGGCGGCCGTCGACCAGCCAGCGCAGGCGACCCTGGCCGCCCATGGCGTTCAAGGGGACGGCCTCGCGCGCGGCCAGCTCGATGCGGGCGTCGGCCGGCGGATAGGCGATGCGCGGGCCGCCGCTCGTCTCGCTGTAGGGCGCGAGCGTGCGCATGCGCGGCGGCAGCTCGCGATGCGACGCGACCTTGAGGACGTCGGCGGGCGGCCGGAGCGTGCGATTGTCCTCAGCCGGGAGCCGGCCGTACGCCTTGAAGAGGATGGGCAGCGCTGAGAGCCGGCCGAGCTGGCCGGGGCGCGGCGTGCCGTCGGCATGGCCGACCCACACCACGACCGTCCAGTTGGTGCTGTAGCCGGCCGCCCAGGCGTCGCGAAAGCCCGCTGACGTGCCGGTCTTGAAGGCGATGCGGCGCTCGCGAAGTGCCACGGGCAGCGAGGCGAAGCCCTCGGGAAGCGGCGCCTCGGCCAGCACGTCCGAGACGTACCAGGTGGCGGTCGGTCCGATGAGGCGGAGCGGCTGGGGCTTCGGCCGATCGCGCCGGACCTGGGGCGGCGCGAAGCTGCCGCCATTGGCCAGGCCGGCATAGAGGCCCGCCATCTCGAGCGGCGAGACCGTGGCGCTTCCGAGTGCCACCCCCAGCGAATTGCCGTTGTCGCCCGGCGGCAGGCCGGGCGACACACCCGCGGTGCGCAGGGTCGACAGGAAGCGCTGCGGGCCGACCTTCTCCAGCGCCAGCACGGCCGGCACGTTCAGGGATTGCTGGAGGGCGCGGCGCACCGTCACCGCCCCCTGGTGGTCGCGATCGAAGTTGCGCGGGAGCCAGTCGCGGAAGCGCACCGGCACATCCTCGACCAGGGTCTCGGGATGCAGGGTGCGGTCGTCGAAGGCCATGGCGTAGATCAGCGGCTTCAGCGCCGAGCCCGGCGAGCGGCGGGCGCGCACGAGATCCACCTGACCGGTGCGGCCGAAGAAATTGTCGCCGCCCAGCCAGGCCACGACGCCGCCCGTGCGGTTGTCGAGAACGACCATGGCGATCTCGGCGCCATCGCCCTGTTGGCGTCGCTCCTCGTGCACCAGCTGGGCCAGCGTCTGCTGTAATTCGTAGCGCACCGTGGTCGGCACGGTGGTGCCGGGCGACTGGCCGGCCAACCAGGCCGCGAGATGCGGCGCCTGCATCGGCAGGGCGAGCCGGCGATCGGGGGCGGGACGGCTGCGCGCCATCTCGAGGAGAGGCGCATCGATCACGCCATGCTCGACCCCGCGCGCCAGCACCCGGTCGCGCGCCGCCTGCGCCACGGCAGAGGCGCGGTCGGGGCGGCGCCGTTCGGGCGATTGCGGGATGGCGACCAGCAGCGCGGCCTCGGCGGCGCTGAGCTGGCGTGGCTCCTTGCCGAAATAGGCAAGCGAGGCGGCGCGCACGCCTTCGAGGTTGCCGCCCATCGGAGCGAGCGTCAGATAGATCGCCAGCACCTCGCGCTTCGAGTAACGCCACTCGAGCTGGAGCGCGCGGGCCGACTGGAGGGCCTTGGTCGTGAAGTTGCGCGGCCGGGGATCGAGCAGGCGGGCGGCCTGCATCGACAGCGTCGAGGCGCCCGAGACGATGCGCCCGCGCTCGGCGAGCTGGCCGGCCGCGCGTAGCGCCGCCAGCGGATCGACACCCCAGTGAGAGTCGAACCGGCGATCCTCGTAGGCCTTGAGCAGGCCGAGATAGAGCGGATCGACGTCGTCGACCGACGTCTTGAGACGCCACTTGCCGTCGGCCGTCGTGAAGGCGCGCAACAGCCGGCCGTTGGCGTCGACCACCTCGGTCGACCGGTCGTGATAGCGCGACAGGTCGGGCGGAAAGACTCGGTCGAGCGTCAGCGCCGTCGCCACCAGGGTCGTGGCGGCGACGGCGAGACCGGCCAGCAGAGGCCTGAGGCGCATGGTGCCTACTTCGTGCCCGCCGGAACGATGGTGAGCGTACGCATCGCCGTCCGGCCATAGACCCGCGGTGCGTACATGTCGGAAACGTTCGTCGCCGGGACGGCATAGGTGCCGGGCGTCACGGCGCGAACGATGTAGGCAACGTGATAGGAGTTCGGGTTCTTCGCCGAGGAGTCCCACCATGTCTGGTACGGCCGGGTTCCCATGTTGAAGGACGCGAAGAAGCGGTCGTCGCGCGCCTCGGCAATGCGGGTTTCGGTGAGGTCGGACAGGAACGGGAAGGACTTCGCCGTCTCGTCATTCAGCACCGCTTCGATCTCGAAGCCGGCCGGCAGCAGGTCGAGCAGCGCCACCTCGTGGTAGCCGCCCTCCAGGTTGCGCCCGGAGATCGAGACGATGAAGCGCTCGTTCTGCACGACATGTCCCAGCGAGCTGGGCTCGCCGTCGAACTTCAGGAACTCGCGCTCGACGCTGATTCCGGCCGTGGCCGCAGGCTGCGGATCGAGAGGCACGCCACGCGCCGTCACCTGCATCCAGATCGGACGGTCGGTGTCGTTGCGCAGCTTGAGGCCGCGGGCCAGGGCGGCCGCGTCCGGGGTGAAGGTCACCGGCTCGGCCGCCGCCTGACGCGGTTGGCCGTCCACGGAATAGGAGAGCTGGGCGCTGCCGCTCATCGCTCGGGCGGCCATCACCAGCCATGCCTGCTCCTGCGTCGTGGTCAGGCCGATCGAGGCCGCCAGCCGTTCGCCCACCAGGCTCGTCACCTCCGTCAGGGCCTCACGTCCACCCGCTTCGACGGCGAGCGTGACGAGGGCGGCGCGATTGCGCAGCGGCGATCCGTAATAGTCGGACGGATCGCGCTCGTCGATGCGCTGGCGGGCTGTGGCGAAGGCCAGGCGACCGCGCCCCGGCTCGCCCACCTGGTTCAGCGCCGCGGCCAGCATCGCCCAGGCGATGCCGCCCTTCATCTCGGCGGCCTTCGTGTCCTGGAAGTAGCGGACGCGGCCGGGATCGGCGTAGCCCGACTTCGCCAGCACGTACCAGGCATAGGCCTGGGCGTTGGGCGAGAGCTTGTCGGCGGTCCTGTTGAGCCAGCCGAGCGCCCGCTGCAGCGATGCGGAAGGCACCGCCATCTGCTGCTGGTTCGCCCGCACGAGGAAGTCGAGCACGTAGGTCTGCAGCCACTCCGCCGCCGGCGTGGAGAAGGGCCCCCACATGCCGAACGAGCCGTCGGGCAACTGCATGTCGACGACACGATAGACTGCGTCCTGCACACGCTCGTTGATCCGTGGATCGGTGGGGCCGTATCCCAGCAGCGCGACATCGTTGTAGTAGAGCAGCGGCATGGCGCGGCTGGTGGTCTGCTCGATGCAGCCGAACGGATACTTGTCGAGCGCGCGCAGCAGGCCCGCGACGTCGATTCCGGGAATGCGGGTCAGCGACGCGCTGACCTGAGCGGTCCCGGGCGCAAAGGCCGCGATCACGTTGCGGTCGACCGTGGCCTCGTTGCCGGGCGCCAGGCGCGCCACCGTGTCGACGGCGCTGGGAGTCTGCGCCGGCCGCACCTGGATGTCCCACTCACGCTGGACCGCGAAGTTGCCCGGCCCCTGGACGGCGACCGTGACCTTGCCGAAGCCCGCGTCGCCCGCTCGCAGCGGCCAGGTCAGCAGCTCGCGCTGGTTGGCGGCGAGACGCTTGGTCTCGGTGACGGGACGCTCGAGCGAGACCGACCCCGAGGCCGTCAGCGTGACGCGGTAATCGCCCGCCTGGCCATCGACATTGTGCAGCGACAGCGCCACCCGGCCGAGATCCTTCGGCGCGAGGAAGCGCGGCAGCACCACGTCGGCGGTGACGGCATCGCGCACGAACAGTCGCTGCTCGCCCGAGCCGACGCGAGTCTTGTCGTAGGCCACCGCCATCAAGCGGAGCTGGCCGATGAAGTCGGGGATGTCGAAGGCGATCCTGGCTTCGCCCTTGTCGTCGAGCTTCACCGGACCGCTGAACAGCGAAACGGTGCGCGTCGGCACGATGTCGAGGCCGCCGATTTCGCCCGCGTCGCCGCCGGCCCGGATGCGGCCGAGCTCGTCGGCGCGCGTGTCGAGCAGGCGGCCGTAGTCGTCACGCATCGACACGCCGAGGCGACGCTTGCCGAAATAGTGGTCGGCGGGATTGGGCGTCTTGTAGCGGGTGAGCTGCAGGATGCCCTCGTCGACCGCGGCCAGGGTGACGAAGGCTTCCTGGCCGGCCTGCAGGTTGGACACCTTCACCGGCACCTCGATGCGCTGCCGCGGTGTGATCTTCTCGGGCGTGCCGATCTGGATGCCGAGCGTGCGCAGGGCCGGGGTGAGGCCGATCCACGTCGCGCCGATCGCGCGCGTAGGTGTGCGCTCGGCCGGGGCCGCCAGAGGCCGCCAGGCCGTGACGAGAGCATACGCGCCGGCGCCCCACTCACCCTTCACCGGAATGTCGACCGTCGTGCCGCCGGCCGGCACCTGGACCGACTGGGTGGACACGATGCGGTCGGTCGCGATGGCGATCAGCGCCTCGCCGGCGAACGGTGCCTCGATGCGCAGGCGGGCGGTGTCGCCCGGCGCGTAGTTCTGCTTGTCGCTGGCGACACGCAGCGTATCGGGCGCCTCCTCGGTGCCCGTGCCGCCATACCAGCCCACGTAGAAGGTGAGGCTGGTCGAGGTGTTCTTGTCGTTGTCGATGACCGTGAGCTTGTGCTGGCCCCAGTCCAGCCGTTGCGAGAGACGGGTCGGCGTGTCGGCCTTCAGCGTCACCTTGTCGGCGGTGATCAGCCGCGTGTTGGTGATCGACTGCCAGCGCCAACGACCATCGACCTGGAACCATTGATAGGCGTTGGTGATGCGTTCGATCCGGTATTCGACCGAGGGGCGTGCGACCTGTGTGCCGGCCGCGTCGACCGCAACGACATCGAACTCGGTGTCGACGCCCTCGCGGGAATAGCGACCCTCGAAGGTCGGGCGGACACCGATATAGGTGTCGCGGGTGCGCACCGGCATGGCCTTTTCGGTCTTGGTGGCGCGGCCACCGCCCGGTTCGAAGACGCGGGCCTGGATCTGGGCGCGCAGCGGCAGGACCGTCTCCTTGGCGAGGTCGCCGGCCCATTCGAGGCTCGACTTGCCGGCCGGGTCGGTGTTCTCGCCCTTCAGCTCGATGAAGGGCGGTTCGAACTTCTCGCGATCGTCCTCCGGTCCGAACCGGTACTTGGCGAAGGCCGGGAACGGCGCATCGTCGACGGTGATGCGCATGTCGCCCTCGACGGCGAGATCGGACGCCGGGGCGCCATAGAGGAAGTCGGCCGAGAGGACGAAACGGTTCACGCTGCCCGGCCGGATGATCGGCTCGTCGGGCGTGAGCTCGACCTTGAGCTTTTCGGGCACGAAATCCTCGACCGAGAATTCGACACGGCCGACCGGCGCACCCTTGGGATTGATGTAGGCGGCGACCGACCAGCGGCCGCGCCGCGAGGACTTCGGCAGGTCGATCGCCTGGGCGATCGCGCCCGGGCCCTGCAGGCCATGGGTGAAGCGGGTGAACTCGCTGCCGTCCGGGCGCTTGACGATCAGCGTGACGGGCAGGTTGGAGAGCGCATTGGCTGCATCGTCGCGCATCAGCGCCATGAGCTGCACGGTCTCGCCGGGGCGATAGATGCCGCGCTCGGTGTAGAGGAAGGCATCGACCGGACCGGGCTGCGGCCGGCCGTCGACGCCGCGGTCGGACAGGTCGAAGGCCGACTTGGTGAGTTCGAGGCGCGAGAATTCCTTCTTCGCCGGATCCTGCGCCATGACGGCGACGGCTTCGGCCGCGCCGGTGCCCTTGAGCAGGCCGGCCGCGAACGAGGCGCGGCCGTCGGCGCCGGTGACCACCTTGCCGATCGGCTCGTTCCCACGGGACAGCATGGTGACCTCGATGCCGGCCAGCGGTTGGGCGGTCTGCAGCGAGCGCGCGAAGACGTTCAGCCCGTCGTCGCCGCTGAAGGAGGTGAGGCCGATGTCGGTGTCGATCACCCACAGACCGGCCGCGCCGCCCGCCGTCGACTCGTCGTCGTCATAGTCGCGGGACGGTGGCTTGGCGGCATTCCACACCACGACGAAATAGGCGCCGGGCTTCCAGTCCTGGATGGTCTCGCGGATCGGGAAGGCGGTAACGACGGCCTGGTTGGGCACGTTGCGCACGTCCATCGTGCCGCTCCACTGCTCGCTGCCGTTGCTGCCGTTCAGCCAGCTGCGCAGTGACCACGGCTCGGTGATGGGCTCGGAGCCGGGGAAGGCCACGTCGTAGTAGCGGTCGGCGGAGAAGCGATCGAGGCCGCGCTCGTTCACGCGATAGACCGAGATGCCGACCTTGGAGACGTTGATGGTCGTGACGGGCAGGCCGGCGGCGCTGCCGCGCGGCAGGATGAAGCCCTTGCCCGGCAGGTTCACAACGGCGGGGCGGGCGCCCAAGGCCACGCTCACGCTCTGCTCGTCGCGCAGCTTCTCGCCGTCGCGTCCCGGAAAGCCCGCCAGCAGCTTCACGGTATAATCCTGGCCGTAGGTGAGGCCGGCGATGCACAGCCGGTCGTCAACGGCGCGGAGTGCTGTCTTCGCTTCAGGCTCGATGCGAATGAAGTCGCCGTACTTCACGTCGCCGGTGGCGAGCGGCTTGTTGAAGGCGAGGCAGGCTTCCGCTTCGCTGCGGCTGGAATCGACACCGACGCGACGGAAGGAGAAGGGATCGGATGGCAATGCCGGCGGCTGGGCGAGCGGCGCGGGTGCGGCCGATTGGGCGGTCTGGGGCGCCGGCGGGTTCGACGCCGGGGGCGGGGTGGCGGGAGCTGTGGCTGGAGGCGTCGTGGTCGTCGCCACGGGACGGTCGACGGAATCGCCCGGCCTCCCGATCAGGTAACCCGCAATGCCGGAGCCCAGCATGAGGGCCACAACCAAGGCGGCCAGCGTCGACTTATTCATGAGAATTCCCCGCAAACAGCGACCGGACAATAGAGCGTGGATTGTGCAGACAATGTGGAGTCGGAAGTCCGGCTGGCAATTCTCGCAGCCTGTGGCGGGAAGGTCACGCTGTGGATAGGCGGGCTTGAGCAGGTGACCGATCACGTACTATGCGCAGGCGATGGCGTTGCATCTCATCAAGCTCGCGGTCGGCGTCGACGATCTCGCCCACATGAAGACGGTCCAGGCGGGGCGTCGCCGGGAGCGTGGGCAGTCGGCACGCTCGCCGCACTGGGTCTATACGCGCAACTCGCCGCGACGGGCTGAGGATCTCCAGGGCGGATCGCTCTACTGGGTGGTGCGCGGCGTCATCCGCTGCCGCCAGGAGCTGGTCGGCTTCGAGGATGATTTCGACGAGGAGAGCGGCAAGAAGTTCTGCCGCATCAAGCTCAAGCGCCGCTTGATCGAGACCGCGCCGCGCGCCTGCAAGCCCTTCCAGGGTTGGCGCTACCTCGAACCCGACCGTGCGCCACCTGACTTGTCGAGCGGCGACACCGCCGACATGCCGGCCGAAATGGCCGCGGAGCTCAAGAGACTCGGGCTTCTTTAGGCTTCGGCATGAACTTAGCGGTTGGTGAGCTTCAGCTCGATGCGGCGGTTGCGGGCGGTGTCGGTGGACGAGAGCGGCTGGTATTCGCCGTAGCCCGCGGCCACCAGGCGATCGTTCGGAATGCCTTCGCTGTGCAGGAATTTAACCACCGCAATCGCGCGGGCGGCGGACAGCTCCCAGTTCGACGGATACTGCGCGCTGGCGATCGCCTTGTTGTCGGTATGGCCGTCCACCTGCAGAACCCAGTTGACGTCCTTCGGAATGGTGGCGGCGATCTCGACGAGACGCTTGGCGACGTTGGCGAGCTGCTTCTCGCCACCCTCCTGGAGCTTGGCCGAGCCGGAGGGGAAGAGCACTTCCGACTGGAACACGAAGCGGTCGCCGACGATCTGCACGTCGCGCTGGCCGCGCAGGGCCTCGCGCAGCTTGCCGAAGAACTCCGAGCGGTAGCGCGACAGCTCTTCGACCTTGCTGGCCAGAGCGCGGTTGAGCTTCTGGCCGAGATCGACGATCTGCGCCTGCTGTTCCTTCGCCTTGGCATCGGCGGCGTCGAGGACGGTGCTGAGGCGGGCCAGTTCGCCCTTGAGAGCCGCCAGCTCGGCGGTGAGCCGCACGACGGCGGCCTTCTGCTCGGCGCTGAGCTTCTGCTCTTCCGTGAGGTCGCCGAACAGCTTGCCCTTGTCCTGGTTGGCGGCCGCCAGCGAGGCCGCGAGCCGCGTGAGTTCCAGACGCTGGCGCTCGATCTCCTTCTGGAGATCAGTCGACCTGGAGGCGCTGGACGTGGCCTCCTTGTTGGCGCTTTCCAGCGAGGCCGCGAGCCGGTCGCGCTCCGCCATCATCGAGGTCAGGCGCTCGGTGAGCTGGTCGCGCTCGATCTTCAGCGCATCCGACGAGCTGCGCTGGCTGGAGAGATCGGCGGTGAGACGATCGCGCTCGCTTTTCAGGGCATCGGCGGCGCTCCGCTGGGCCGCCAGATCGGCGCCCAGGCGGTCGCGTTCGCTTTTCAGGGCATCGGCGGCACTCCGCTGGGCCGCCAGATCGGCACCCAGGCGGTCGCGCTCGGCCTGGTTGTCGCGAAGCTGCAGGGTTAGCTTCTCCAGATCCTGCTTCAGGGTCTCGCTCGCCGCTTTCTCCAGCGACAGCACGCTCGCCAGGCTGCCGAGCTGCTTGTTCAGGGCGTCGATCGCACTGTCGCGGGAACTGAGCGTGTCGGTCAGGGTGAACTGCGCGACGCTGAACAGCGACAGCAGGAAGATCAGCACCATCAGCAGGGTCGTCAACGCGTCGACGTAGCCCGGCCAGGTGTAGTCGGCGCTGCCTCCTCCTCGACGGCGGGATACGGCTGCCATGGCGGTCAGTCGTCGCCCGGCGTCGCGTTGCGTGTCGAGGCGATGGTGCGGGCGAGCAGGCGGAACTCGCCGCGCAACTCGTCGGCCAGCGCGGTGCGGCTGCGCACGCTTTCATCGATCAATCGGGCAAGGCCGACTTCGAGGTTGCGCTGATGGGCCAGCAAGGCGTCGCTGTCTGCCTCCGGTTTGCGCTCGGTCAGGCGTCCGACGGCGCCGCGCAGTTCGATCGACTGCTCGGCGAGACGTGCCAGCAGCGCCTGCTGCGAGCGCATGCTCTCGGTCAGTGCCGACAGGCGTTCGACCAGCGCGGCGTTGGCGGCGACCGCCTGCTCGCGGCCCTCCTCGCTGCGGCGGAGCGTGCGCGTGAGATCGTCGAGACCGTCGGCGGTCCGCTCCAGCAGGGCCTCGACATAGGCCGAGACGCCGCCCTGTTCCCCTTCGGTCTGGAAGATGCCGCTCGAGAGCCGTGTGGCGCCCGCCAGCCATTCTTCGAGCTCGGTGTGGAAGCGGCCCTGGGCCTGGCTTGCCTGCAGTTCGAGGAAGCCCAGCACGAGCGAGCCGGAGAGGCCGAAGAGCGAGGCGCCGAAGGCGGTGGACATGCCCTTGAGCGGTCCCTCGATGCCCGCCTTCAGCTTGGTGAAGATCTGCACCGCATCGCCGCCGGTGACCTGCATGCCGACGATGGCGTCGGCGACCGCGCCGATCGTCTCGAGCAGGCCCCAAAAGGTGCCGAGCAGGCCCAGGAAGATCAGCAGGCCGATCATGTAGCGGCTGAGTTCGCGCCGCTCGTCGAGTCGGCTGGCGATGCCGTCGAGCATGGCTCGCGTCGCCGTGGGCGAGAGGCGGAAATTGTCCTGACGGTCGCCCATCATGGCGGCCATCGGCGCCATGAGGTCGATGGACTCGGTCTCGAGCGGCGGGGCGCCGGGCTCGCGATGCTGGAAGCGCCGCAGCCAGCGCACTTCGGGCCACAGGGACAGGACCTGGCGCATCACGAAGAAGATGCCGATTGCGAGCACGCCCAGGATGACGCTGTTGAGGATCGGCGTGTTCAGGAACACCCGCAGCAAGTCGTGGTGGAGGAGGTAGCCGATGCCGGCCACGACCGCGAGGAAGAGCAGCATGCGAACGAGATACGGAAGCGGATTACTCATACAGTCTCCCGATGCCTGCGGACGCTCGCGGGATCATGTGCTGGGCACCAGGATCTCCACCCGCTCCCCGCCGCCGCCCACGATGGACGCGACTTCGATCCTGGATCGGACGCCTTTGTCGATCAGGTAATTCCGAACGATCAGCGCTCGGGCCAGCGAGAACTTGCGGCTGTCCGGATCGCTGTTTTCGGAGACGCTGCGCAACTCGACCTGTCGCAGCGTACGGTCGGTTATGTCCTTGGCGAGGCGATCGAGCGCGACCTTGGACGCATCGGAAAGTTCGGTCGACCGGGCAGCGAAGACCAGAGTGACAGCCACGCTGCTGCGCGCCGGCGCCGAAGGCGCGGGAGCGATGGCCGCCATCTGGCGCTGCGGGACCGCGGGAGGTTGCGGCGGAGGCGCTGCCACGGGGGGCGCCGGAGCGGGTGTCGGGGCAGCCAGGCTCGGGGCCGCCGGTGCGGTGGTCGGCGCAGGCGCAGGCGTGGGCCGAACAGGGGGCGGTGCGGGCACGGCGGCGACCGGCGGCGGTACGGCGGGCGTTGCCGTGGGTGCCGGCGGCGCTGCCGCTGCAGGGGCAGGTACCGCTGGCACGGGAGTCGGCGCGGCGGCCGTCGGGGCGGATGGCGTGGAGGCGGACTTGCCGGCCGGTTCGGCATAGGCGGCGCTGGCCTTCTCGACATCGCGCGACTTGCTGCGAGTCGTCGTCAGTTCGGGCACGGCGACGACGCGGCTCCTGATCGGTCCCGGCGGAGGCGGCGGCAAGGCGGCTGCCTTGGTCCGCCGAGCCGGAGCAGAGGTCTGCGGTGGAGGAGCCGGGCGCGACGCCGACGCCGGGTTTTGAGCCGACCAGGGATTGAAAGCCGGTCCGACGACCGGACCGGGGCCAGCGGCATCAACGGCCGGGGCAGCGGGCGGCGATGTGTATTGCGGGAGCGGTCCGCCCGTCAGGCCGGCGCCCGAATAGGGGTTGAAGGCGGTGACGTTCTGCCCGTGGGCTGCGAACGACGCCGCGCCGACGCCGATCACGGCGAGGGCAAGGCTGCGCGCAGCGACCGAAGAGGGGGGCATAACCGATTGCCTTTCCAAGGGATTTGGCGGCTCGACCATAACGAATGGTCGCTCCGCGCTCAACCGCTCGCGGCAGTGCAGTAGAGGACGAACGGACGCCGTACAGGCCTGACCGTGGTCGCGACGCTCGCCCAGCGGCGGCGATGGGGATCAGGCCTCTGACAGGATCTCGACCATTGGATCGCGCAGGCCGAAGTTGCTGGCCAGCAGGGACGGGCCGCCGAGTTCGTAGGGCTGGCCCGCGATGTCGCCGACGAGACCGCCGGCCTCGCGCACCATCAGGATGCCTGCCGCGACGTCCCACGGCGCCAGGCCGAACTCGAAGAAGGCGTCGTAGCGGCCGGCCGCCACGAAGGCGAGGTCGAGCGCTGCGGCGCCCCAGCGGCGGACGCCGGCCGTACGCTCGGTAACCGCCGCCAGCTTGGCATGATAGGCGGCGTGATTACCCTTGCCGATATGCGGGATACCGGTGCCGACAAGCGCGCGTGCCGGATCCTTGCGGCCGGAAACGCGCAGACGCCGCGAGCGGGCGTTCGGCGTGTCGATATAGGCGCCGTTGCCCTTCTCGGCCCAGAACAGTTCGTCGGAGATCGGCTGGTAGATGACGCCCGCGATGATCTCCTTCTCGCGCTCCAGCGCGATCGAGATGGCGAAGTGGGGCACGCCGTGCAGGAAGTTGGTCGTGCCGTCGAGCGGATCGACGATCCATCGGTTGCGACCGTCGCCCTTGGTTTCGCCGCCTTCCTCGCCGAGGAAGCCGTAGTCGGGACGGACACGCGACAGCTCGGTGCGCAGGGTACGCTCGGCCTTGATGTCGGCATGACTGACGAAGTCGCCGGGGCCCTTCTCGGAGATCTGCAGATGCTCGACCTCGCCGAAGTCGCGCTTGAGATTCTTCGCGGCGGCAAAGGCGGCGCGGATCATGACGGTGATCGTGGCCGAACGCTGCGCCAGCGACTTGCGCTCGGGCGGGCCAGAACGCTCGCGCCCTTCGCCCATCGGGGCGCGGCCGACGCGGGCGATGGGGGTCTCTCGTGGGGGACGACTGGTGGGGAGGGCCACGGTGCGCGCCTAGTCCTTGGCACGTTCCATGTAGGTGCCCTCTTCGGTATTGATCACCAGCCGGGTGCCCACGCCGATGTGCGGCGGCACCATCACGCGGATGCCGCCCTCGACGATCGCCGGCTTGTAGGAAGAGGAGGCGGTCTGGCCCTTCACGACGGCGTCCGCTTCGACGACGGCGAGGGTGACGGTCTTCGGCAGCTCGGCGCCGACCGGGGTGCCCTCGTAGAGCGACACGGTCACTTCCATGCCGTCCTGCAGCCAGCGCGACTGGTCCTCGTCGAGGACGTCGGCACCGACCACGAGCTGCTCGAAGGTCTCCTTGTCCATGAACGTAAAGCCGTTCTCGTCCTTGAACAGGTAGGTGCACTCGCGCTCGTCGATATGAACGCGCTCAATGGTCTCGCCCGAGCGGAAGCGCTCCTGCAGCTTGTTGCCCTCGCGCAGCGCCTTGGCCTCGATGGCGACGAACGCGCCGCCCTTGCCGGGGCTGATATGCTGCACCTTGGAGGCGACCCAGAGCTTGCCGTTATATTCGAGGACGTTGCCGGCTCGGATGGAGTTTACTTGGACTTTCATGGAGTTACCCGGCCCTACCGCTGTCTCGGATGAATGGAATTCGGCCTCGCCCGCGGCAGCGGTTCGAGGCCGGCGCGGCCTTCTATCAAAGGCAGCCCGGGGTCGCAACCGGGCCAGCCCCGGCGGGGAGCCCCGGCGTCAGGCCCCGAGACCGAGTTCCTGCCGCTTTTTCTTCGGCAGCGCGGCGGCGATCACGGCATGTGCCTGCCTGAGATAGGCTCGCGTCTCGGCGGCCGTCAGCATCCCGGGATCCTCGAGGGCCACCCATTTCGCACGGGCGAGATAGGGAGCGGGCCGGAACCCCTCAGCATGCGAGAGGGCCTCGAAATGCTCGGGCGGGCACTTGAAGCAGAGGCGGGCGACGGAATGGCCGGGCGGCCCGATCAGGCAGAACATCTTGCCGCCGACCTTGAAGACGGTGACTCCCTCCCACTGCACGGTCCGCGTCGCGGCCGGCAGCTTGCGGCAGAAGGCGTCGATCTGCTTGGGCGTCATGACGACACCCTACACGTCGCACCGTTCGCATGCGATGGTAGGGCATGAACGAGTGGCGTCCCGACAGGCTTTCGCGGCGCCTGCCGCACCTCCAGTTGCGAGCCCGGATACAGGCGGCGATGAGGCAGTGGTTCGCCTCCGAAGGCTTCGTCGAGGTCGAGACGCCGATCCTGCAGGCCGCCCCCGGCGCCGAGGTTCATCTCACGGGCTTCGCGACGGAGTGGGAGCTGCCCGACGGCGAAAGCCAGGAGCGTTGGCTTCACAGCTCGCCAGAGTTCGCGATGAAGAAGCTGCTGGCCGGCGGCATGCCGAAGATCTTCCAGTTCGCGCGCGTGTTCCGCAACGCCGAGGGCTCGGCCCTTCATCACCCCGAGTTCACGATGCTGGAGTGGTATCGTGCCGGCGCGGGATACGAGACGATCATGGCCGACTGCAAGGCGCTGCTCGCCTCGACCGGGGTCGAAGTGCTGCGCTGGGCCGATCAAGTATGCGATCCCACGGCCGAACCGGAGCGACTCACCGTGGCGGAGGCCTTCGTTCGGCATGCCGGCGTCGATCTGTTCGCGACCCTCGGCAATGCCGAGGCGCTGTCGGGCGCCTCGGGCATTGCCATGCATGCCGGCGACAGCTGGGAGGACGTGTTCTTCCGCATCATGTTCGACAAGATCGAGCCGCGGCTCGGGATGGGCCGGCCGACCATCCTCTGCGAATATCCGATCTCGATGGCGGCACTCGCCCGCGCCAAGCCCGGCGATCCCAGAGTGGCCGAGCGTTTCGAGCTCTATGTCTGCGGCGTCGAGCTTGCCAACGCCTTCGGCGAGCTGATCGATCCAGACATCCAGCGCGAGCGCCTGGTGGCGGACATGGACCTGAAGGAGGAACTTTACGGCGTACGCTGGCCGGTCGACGACGATTTCCTGGCGGCACTCGACCACGGCCTGCCGGACTGCTCCGGCATCGCGCTCGGCTTCGATCGGCTGGTCATGCTGGCGAGCGGCGCCTCGCACATCGAGGAAGTGCTATGGCTGCCCGTCCGCTGAACCGTGCGCCGCGAAGAGTTCGTTGAAGGCGCGGACCGCCGCTTCGGCGCCCTCCTTGTAGTCCCAAACGCCTCCGGCCACGGCCAGGAAATCGGCACCCGCCTCGATCAGGGGCCTGCAGTTCTCGACGGTGATGCCGCCGATCGCCACGCAGGGCACTTCCATCAGGCTGCTCCACCATTCGACGATCTCGACCTCGGCCGGTGTCGTGATCTGCTTGGTCGTCGAGGAAAAGAACGCGCCGAAGGCCACGTAGTCGGCGCCGGCCTCGGCCGCTTCCATCGCGAGATGGCGCGAGGCCTTGCAGGTGACGCCGATCTGGCGGTCGGGCCCGACGATCCGGCGCGCCTCGGCGCAGGGCATGTCGTCCTGGCCGACATGGACGCCGTCGCAGTCGAGCTTCACGGCGAGGTCGGGGCGGTCGTTCAGGATGAAGGCGACGCCGCGCTGCTGGCAGATCGGCCGCAGCGTGTCGGCGGCCTGCGCAATCGCCTTGTCTGGGACATCCTTAAGCCGCAGCTGGAAGGCCGCGACGTCGCCGCCGTCCAGAGCGGCGCGCAGTTCATCGGCGAAGATCGAGGGATGCTCGATGCGGGCCGGGGAGATCAGATAAAGACGGGTCACGGGCTGCCTGATTTTGCCCGTGGTGTATGCGGAAGCCGGGCCCCCGTCGAGGCCTGATGGCGAAAATGCCGCCATTGTCTTCGGGGGGCGGCCGGGGCTAACTGGCCGAAGCCTTCTCGCCAGGACTCATGAGCAAAATCGGGAAAACTGTCGCCCTCGTACTGGTGTCGACCGCCGTCAGCCTCCTCGCCGGGATCGCCATCGCCAGCTACCTGACCGTTCCGCGTATCCCGCTGCTGGCGGAAGGCGACCTGCTCCTGGTCTTCGATCCCGAGATCGGCGCACGGGCCAATCCCAGCTCCCACGCGCGGCGCATCTATCCTGCGGTGGCCGACCGGAAGACCTTCGCCTTCGACATCTATACCGACGATCGCGGTGCGCGGGTCGATGGGCCGGGGCAGCGCAGCCCCGAGAAGATCGACGTCATGGTGCTCGGCGATTCCTTCACCTGGGGCTACGCGCTGGCCAACGAGGAGACCTGGGCCCGCCGGCTCTCGCGCGAGCTCGAGGCCGGCGTCTCCAACTTCGCGATGGCGGCCTACGGCACCACCCAGTCGCTGCAGACCCTGCGGCGCAACCGCGATCTCGCACCGAAGCTCGTCGTGTACGGGATCATTGCGCACCACTTCGAGCGCAACCTCATGCCGTGTCTCCCATCCTATTACCCGTTCTGCTTCAACGCCTCGCACGTCAGCTGGAACGAGGCGGGGGAGCCGCGCATCGGACGTCCGGAGAGCAACGGCGTGCGCCGGTTCCAGCGGCACCTGGCGGGTGACTTCATCGATCCGATCGGCTGGCTGGACCATGGCATCGACGTGATCCGCGGACGGATCGAATACGCCCGGGCGACCTACAGCCTGCCGAGCGAGGAGAAGAAGGAGGAGGCGCTGGCCTTCCTCCTGCGTGAGATGGAACGGTCGGCATCCGCGTTCGGGGCCAAGCTGTTGGTGGTCTATCTGCCGACGAACTACTACTCGGCACCCCCGGGGCTGCAGCGCGTCATCGGCGACACAAGGCTGCTCGACCTCACCGAGGCCTTCCAGCGCGAGCGCGACAAGGGCACCAACCTCTACATCGTGGGCGACGGGCATCCGAACCAGGCCGCCAACGAACTGATCGCGCGCGAGGTCGCAAAATATGTCCGAGACAACGGCCTGCTCTAGGTTTCGGGCTGGCGCCGGTCGCTAGTCGAAGCTCAGCCGCTCCGACCCCGCCGGACCGAGGCGCGAGCGCAGGCCATGGATGTCGCCGAGCACCCACAGGTCGCGCACGAGCGGGCCATCGAAGGTGAAGATGGGCGCGCCGTACCACCAGACCCGCCTGTTCGTCGGCGATTCGCCGAACAGCGTCCGGCGGTGGACGCCGTGGAAGCGCAGCTTGCCGGAGACCCGTTGTCCTTCTTCGATCAGTTCGAGGATGTCGGAGGTGTAGTCCTCGAGCGTGTTCGTCAGCCAGCTCACATAGTCGCTGAATTGACGGTGGCCCACCAGCACGGGACCGAGCGAGCCGCGAAAGGTGAAGTCGGGGTGGAATATCTGCGGAACGAGCGTCAGGTCTGACTTGTCCCACAGGTCCTTATAGAACACGCGCACGACATTCTTCTGCGCACTCAAGCGAGCGGGTGTCAGATCGACTACGACTTCCTGGGGCAACTCGGGATGCATCCGCCAAACTCCTGCGACGTCTGGCTTACCCCACCAAAGAAGAGGCCACCGTGCAAGTCGTTGGGTCGTCCGCTGACCAACCCCAGGTCAGCAGGTCTTCCAACCCGCATCGGCCACGGGTCATCGAGACACGACGCGGAGTCTTCAAGGCGATTGACGCCAAGGCGTTGCTGGAGAAGGCCCGTAGCTGCACACACGGCGGTCGAGGACCGTTTCGACGCGGTCCTGTGCGGGATCGATCAGGCCGGGTCATGAAGGCTCAACGACGCCTCGCACCGGCTCCAGCAAATGCTGCCGGTCCTCGCGAGCATTCAGGTATGGCCGCGGCCGCTCTGCCAGCTCGGGGTACGCGACGGCATTTGCAGTTTATTTTGTTGCAGTGGATATGACAATTAACTTAACGGAAGGTTGCTTGGGGTGGTGGGAGAGAAGACTTGAACATAGGTCGGTCGTCGAACGGCGTGGCATTCCTGTTTGGGGTTTTTCTTCTTTGCATGTCGGTCCTGATGATCCAGATCATCCAGACCCGCATCCTTTCGGTCGTTTCTCTTTACTACATGGCCTTCTTCTCGATCAGCATGGCCATGCTGGGTCTCACCGCCGGGGCGCTGATCGTCTACTTCAGGTTCGGCCACGTCACCCCGGACAATGCCGGCGCCTATCTCTCGCGGACCTGCACGGCCTTCGCTCTCTCGATCGCGCTGTGCTTCGTCGTGCAGCTCGCCTCTCCACTGCCCACGGTGCTGTGGGCTACGGCAATAATCGTATGGCTGAAGGCGATCCTCCTGCTGGCTGCGCCCTTCACCCTGGGTGGCATCGCGGTGTCGCTCGCCTTGACGCGCGGAGGCTATGCGATCGGCCTCACCTACGGCGTGGATCTGCTGGGGGCGGCGACCGGCTGCCTCGCGGTACTCGCCCTGCTCACCTGGATCGACACTCCATCGGCCATGTTCGCAGTCGCGGCGCTCGTCGCTGCGGCGGGCTGGAGCTTCGGCCGTGCGAGATCGGCTGGCGTCGCGCCCGGTTCGCCCTTTCAGTGGCGCCTCTTCCGCAAGCCCGGAACGGTGGCCGTGTGCCTTGCGGTCCTGGCCGGCGCAAACGCCGCTGTGGACCTCGGCTTCCAGCCCATTGCCGTCAAGTTCGCCCAGCTCGACCTGCTGAACAGCAACTACTATTCCAAGTGGAATTCGTTCTCGCGCATCACCGTCAAGCATTCATCCGAGTCTGAGCCCGGCCTTTGGGGGCCATCGCCGATCATGCCGGCGGGCGAAAAGCTCGCTCAGCGCGCTCTCCTGATCGACGGAATGGCAGGCACGACCATGCCCCGGTTCTCGCCCACTGCGGGCGGCGGCGAATTCCTGAAGTACGACATCACCAACCTGGCCTACTATGCCCGTCACAAGGGCCGGGCCGCCATCGTCGGCGTCGGCGGCGGGCGGGACCTGCTGTCGGCGTACACGTTCGGCTTCCGAGACATAACCGGCATCGAACTCAATCCGATCTTCATCGACCTGCTGACCGATCCGGCGAAGCTGCGTGCCTACGCGGGCCTCGCCGACCTTCCTGGGATTCGCTTCGTGGTCGACGATGGCCGCAGCTGGTTCATGCGCACCACTGAGAAGTTCGACCTGATCGAGATGAGCATGATCGACACCTGGGCAGCGACGGGCGCAGGCGCGTTCTCGCTCTCGGAGAACGGGCTGTATACCGTCGAAGGCTGGAAAGCCTTTCTGTCGGCGCTGAATCCCGATGGTCTGTTCACGGTCTCGCGCTGGCATTCGGCAAACGCCACCGTCGAGCTGGGACGTGTGACGAGCCTGGCGGTGGCCTCTCTGATGGAGCTGAACGCTGCGCGGCCCACCGACCATATCTACATCGCCGGCGTCGGCAATCTCGCCACGACGATCATTTCGCGGGTGCCTTTCTCGGCGGCCGATCTGCAGGCCCTCGACGCCGCCGTCGAGACGCTGCGCTTCACGGTCATCGCGAGACCTCAACAGCCGCCGACCGATCCGGTGATCGCCGATATCATGGCGGCACGGGATATTGCAGATCTCAACCGGCGCTCCGAACGTCACTTCCTCGACGTGTCGCCGCCAACGGACGCACGGCCATTCTTCTTCAACCAGCTGCGGTTCACGCACCCAAGCGACATCTTTCAGATCTTGAAGGAATGGCGGACCGGCAAGGTCGTTACGGGCTCGGGCTGGAGCGGTAACCTGATCGCCGTCGGCACGCTCTTCCTGGTCATCATCCTGTCGGCAATCGTCGTCGTCTTCGTCGTGCTGCTGCCGGCCCGTTCGTCGGTTCACCGTGTCGACCGGCGGCTTGCCACGATCGGCAGCCTCTATTTCCTGCTGATCGGCCTTGGCTTCATGTTCGCCGAAATCGGCCTCATCCAGCGACTTTCCGTCCTGCTCGGCCACCCGGTCTACGCTCTGAGCATCGGCCTGTTCAGCATCATCCTCTCGAGCGGCCTGGGCAGTCTGCTGTCGGACCGGTTGGCGCTCACCCGAGACCGGCACTTCATGATCTGGCTCGGCCTGCTGGCGGCCTACCTGCTGCTGCTCCCGACGTGGCTGCCGGCTCTTATTCACTCGTCAGTGGGCGCCAGCTCACTGGCGGTGCGCGCCCTTGCCTGCGTGGCCGTGATCTTGCCGGCCGGCCTGCTGATGGGAATCGGCTTCCCGGCGGGCATGCGCCTGGTGACGCGGATAGATGCCCGGCCGACAGCCTGGCTGTGGGGCGTGAACGGTGCGGCGGGCGTCCTGGCGGCCGGCCTTGCGGTGGCGTGCAGCATCGGCTTCTCGATCGACGTCACGATCCGGGTCGGCGGCGTCTGTTACGCGCTGCTCCTGGTCGCGGCGCTGCTCCTGCTGCGCCTGCCTGGGCGGCAAGATTCGCCGGCTCGCGCGGAGTAGTCCCATAGAACGGGGCGCTGGTTGCCCAGCGCCCTTTGAAGATCGGCTCGTGAACCGCTCTTACATTTTGCCCTGATAGATCGCGATGATCTTGTCGAGCATGTCGAGTGCGTCGGCGCGCGGGCGCTGGAAGGTGTTGCGGCCGATGATCGAGCCGGCGGCGCCGCCGTCGCGCAGGCTGCGGATTTCGGTGTACAGGCCCTCGAGGTCCTTCGCCTCGCCGCCCGAGAAGACGACGATGCGGCGGCCGTTGAAGGTCGCCTGCATGACGTGCTTGATGCGGGCCGCCATGGTCGAGAC
>NZ_JAUSBN010000012.1 GCF_030651995.1 Reyranella sp. | reverse complement strand
CATGAACAAGCGGCAGGAGGCCGACGAGGAGAAGGTATTCGCCAATCCGCGCAATGCCGCGGCGGGCTCCCTGCGCCAGCTCGATTCCGCCATCACGGCCAGCCGGCCCTTGCGTTTCTTTGCCTATGCCTGGGGCGAGGCCGAGCCGCGCTCCTGGAAGACGCAGAGCGAGTATCTCAAGCAGCTCAAGGACTGGGGCTTCAAGGTCAATCCACAGTCCAGGCTTTGCCGGACGCCGGAACAGGTGCTCGACTACTACGCCGGAATGGCCGCCCAGCGCGCCGCGCTGCCCTACGACATCGACGGCGTGGTCTACAAGGTCGACCGCATCGACTGGCAGGAGCGCCTGGGCTTCGTCAGTCGTGCGCCGCGCTGGGCGATTGCCCACAAGTTTCCCGCCGAGCAGGCCCGGACCCGCCTGAACGACATCGTCATCCAGGTCGGTCGCACTGGCGCGCTGACGCCGGTGGCCGATCTCGAGCCGGTCAATGTCGGCGGCGTCATGGTGGCGCGCGCCACGCTGCACAATGCCGACGAGATCGAACGGCTCGATGTGCGCGTGGGCGACATGGTGACGATCCAGCGCGCCGGCGACGTGATCCCGCAGGTTCTGGGCTTCATCGCCGACGAGCGACCCAAGAATGCACCCAAGTACCAGTTTCCCACACACTGTCCCTGTCCGCTTGAGACCGAGGTGAAGGCCGAGGAGGGTGGCGTGGTGCGACGCTGCTCCGGCGGGCTCGAATGCCCGTTCCAGCAGGTCGAGCGCCTGCGCTACTTCGTGTCGCGCAACTGTTTCGACATCGAGGGGCTGGGCGGCACGCATATCGAGAACTTCTTCAACGATGGGCTGCTCAAGGTGCCGGGCGACATCTTCCGCCTGCACGAGCACGAAGCCGGCCTGAAGAAGCGCGAGGGCTGGGGCGATCTTTCCGTGCGCAACCTGCTGGCCGCCATCGACGCGCGCCGCACCATCTCGCTCGACCGCTTCATCAACGCGATCGGCATTCCGCTGATCGGCGAGGCCACGGCCAAGGTGCTCGCCCAAGAGTATGTCGATGCCGTTACCTGGCTGGCCGAGATGCTGGCCGCGGTGAAGGAACGCGAGGCGCATCCCGAGCCCGCGAAGAAAGAGAAGGCCGCCGAAACCGTCGGGCCGAGCTATGGCCGACTGTGCAATGTCGAGCAGATCGGCGTCACGACGGCGGACGCGATGTGCGCCTTCTTCGGCGAAGGCCACAATGTCGAGATCATCCGGGATCTGCTGAAGCAGCTCTCGGTCCAGCCGGTCGAGCGGCGTGTTATCGCCGCCGATGCCAAGCTGAAGGACAAGATCGTCGTCTTCACCGGCGAGCTTTCCACCATGACTCGCGACGCCGCCAAGGCGCGCGCCGAGGAGCTGGGCGCCAAGGTCACCGATTCGGTCTCAAAGAAGACCAGCCTCGTCGTGGTCGGAGAAAACGCCGGCTCGAAGGCCCGCAAGGCCGCCGAACTGGGCATCCAGACGATGACGGAAGAAGAGTGGGTGACGCTGAGCGAATAGCTCCAGCCTTGGCGCTCTTTACCTATTCGCTCAGATCGCCCGGGTCGCGCTGTCGAGCCAGCCGCGGGTCGCTTCGTCGACGGTCGGACCGACGGTGTCGCGCACCCGGCGGTGATAATCGTTGAGCCACTGCCGCTCGGCTTCGGTCAGCACGGAAGGCTCGATGCAGGCGAGGTCTATCGGCGCCAGGGTCAGCGTCTCGAATTCGAGATAGCGGCGGTCGGCGCCCTCGATCTCGACCTCCTTCACGGCCACGAGATTCTCGATGCGGATGCCGTAGGCGCCGGCCTTGTAGTAGCCGGGCTCGTTGCTGACGATCATGCCGGGCTGCAGCGCGACCGAGTTCGGCATCTTGGAGATGCGGTGCGGGCCTTCGTGCACCGAGAGATAGGCGCCGACGCCGTGACCCGTGCCGTGATCGTAATCGAGGCCGACCTGCCACAGCGCATAACGCGCCAGCACGTCGAGCTGCGAGCCCGTCGTGCCCACCGGGAAGCGAGCGCGGGCCAGCGCAATATGTCCCTTGAGGACACGCGTGAAGCGGTCGCGCATCTCGGGCGAGGGCGTGCCGACCGCGACGGTGCGGGTGATGTCGGTGGTGCCGTCGCGATACTGGCCGCCTGAGTCCACCAGGTAGAGGCTGCCCGGCTCCAGCGTGCGCTCCGACGATTCCGAGGCGCGGTAGTGGACGATGGCGCCATTGGCGCCGGCGCCGGAGATCGTGTCGAAGCTGAGATCGCGGAGCTTGCCGGTCTCCTCGCGCAGCGCCTGCAGACGGTCCGACACTTCGATCTCGCGCAAATTGCCGGCGCCGGACCTGGTATCGAGCCATTCCAGGAAGCGGCTGACCGCGGCGCCGTCGCGGCGGTGGGCGACGCGAATACCTTCCAGTTCGACCGCGTTCTTGCAGGCCTTGGGGAGAGCGATGGGGTCGGCGTCGCGAACCAGCGTCGCGCCCGCCGCCTGCAGTCGGGTCGCGGCCCAGTAAGGCGCGGTCGAGGGCTCGAGAAGGACGCGCTTGCCGAGCTTGCCCAGCATGTCGAGCGCGCTTGCCAACTCCTCGGGGGGCGCCAAGGTCACGGCATTGCCCAGCCAGGAGACGGTACGGTCGGGGATCTTGCGGCGGTCCATGTAGAGATCGACATGCCCGTCGGCATGAACCAGCGCGAAGCCCAGTGCGAATGGGGTACGTGGGACGTCGCCGCCACGCACGTTCAGCAGCCAGGCGATCGAATCGGGGGCGGTGATCAACGCGACATCGGCGTTCCGGGCCGCGAGCGTCGAGGCAATCCGTCCGCGCTTGCTCTCGCTGGTCTCGCCGGCGAATTCAACGGGATGCGGCAGCACGGGCGCGAGCGGAGCGGGCGGCCGGCCGCGCCACACGGCGTCGACAGGATTGGATTCGACCGGCACGAAGTTGCCGCCTGCCCGCTGGCAGGCACGGGCGAAGCGATCATAGCCGTCGACGGTCTGCAGCCAGGGATCGAAGCCGAGCTTGCCGCCCTTTGGCAGGTTATCGGCGATCCACTGCTCGGCCGACTGTTCGGGAATCTGGTGGGGCACGAACGCCTCGGCGTCGACCTGATCGCGCACGGCCAGCGTATAGCGGCCATCGACGAAGATGGCGGCGCGCTGCGCCAGGACGATGGCGAGGCCCGCCGAGCCGCTGAATCCCGTCAGCCAGCCCAGGCGCTGGGCGCGGCGCGGCACGTATTCGCCCTGATGCTCGTCGGCACGGGGGACCACGAAGCCGTCGAGGCCGCGGCGCTTCAGTTCGGCGCGCAGACTGGCCAGCCGCTTTGCCGGGGCCGGGCTCGCCTGCAGCCCGTCATCGGCAGCCGCCAATTCTGCCCGCCAGGCAGTCAGCGCTTTGGTCAATTCGGCGTCAGCCGCCGGGTCGACCAGCTCGACCCACTCCGGCCCGGACAGGCTTTCGGGCGCCGCGGCAACGCCGAGCATCAGGTCTCCGAGGGCAACGGGGTCGGCGGGGCGGCCGCGGCGGCGGAGGAGGGCGATTACGTCGTCGGGAGCGGTCGTCATGATGAGAGGGACCCTACGCGGGGCGATGGGTCTGATCAAACGGGGTAATAAAATTGCTCTCGCAGATGCGAAATGCTTGAAGATGCATCGATATGCATTCAGTGCATATCGAACCTTCAGAGTCCGCACTTATTGTTGTGCCTGAAGGCTCTATATTTGCTGAGTGCAGTGCAGCATCGACTATCGCGCCGCACAATAGAAGGAGAGACTCATGATGACCCAGCCGATTCGGACCTTTAAGGATCTGACCAGCGAAACTGCGCCGGCGGGGGGAAACGCGTATTCCAAGATCGGCTTCACCCTCGACGATCGCCACCTGCTCGAGCTTCGCGCCCGCTACGCGCGTGCCGAATGGCTGGCGAATGCACTGGGTGACGCGATCCTGTGGTTCGGCCGTCTGTATGATCGCGCCGTCGGCGGGATCAAGGCCGACCTCAAGCTGCGGGCCGCCGAGGCCCAGCTCCATCGCATGACCGACCGTGAACTGTCCGACCTCGGCCTGTGCCGGGCCGACATCAACTTCGCGGTCCGCGAGGCCGCCGAAGGCGTCGCCCCGCGGTTCGACGATGTCGGCGGGCAGGTCACTGCGGCAAACCAGAATCTGCGCCGCGCGGCGTAGCCGACTGTTGAGTAGCGTAAGCGTAAGCGTAAGGGGGCCGGCGTAAGCCGGCCCTTTCGTTTTGAGCGTCAGCTCCGGCGCAGGACCAGGCTGCGCCACCAAGCGCCACCCGTCTCCAGGTCGATCCGGCGCTCGAAGGCGAAACCGCATCGCTCGTAGCCGGCGAGGATGCCGGCCGCCTGCTCCACCAGCAGGCCACTCAGCAGCACCCGCCCGCCGGGGCGCACCGCCGCACCGAAGGCCTCCGCGAGATCGAGCAACGGCGCGGCCAGGATGTTCGCCACAATCAGGTCGTAGGGGGCGCGGCCAGCCAGTTCGTCGGCCTGAAGGCCCGGGGAAACGAAGAAGGAGCAAAGCTCCGGGACGCCGTTCAGCACCGCGTTCTCACGCGCGACCTCAACGGCTTCCGCATCGTTGTCGCCGCCGATCACCGGCCGATCCCACAGCTTGGCCATCGCGATGGCCAGGATGCCGCTGCCGCATCCCACGTCGACCGCGTTGACCGTCTCGGCCGGATCTAGGGTCGCCAGCATCTCGAGACATCCGCGGGTGGTGGCGTGCGTGCCGGTGCCGAACGCCAGCCCGGCATCGATGCGCAGGGGCAACAGGCCTTCGGGACGGCCGTCCATCACATGCGACGGATGCACCCAGAAGGGCCCGACGGCAAAGGGCCGGAAGGAGCGCTGGTTCTCGGCCACCCAGTCGATGTCGGGCAGTTCCTCCCAGGCCCAACGAGGCACATCAAGGCCGAGCGCCCGCGCCGCGGCCTCGATCGCCGCCTCGACCAGTGCTTCGTCACCTTCACCGAAAATGTCGATTCGCCAGGGGCCGTCGCGCGAGACTTCGCAACTCGCGACGATGAAGCCTTCCTCGGCCAGCCGTTCTTCCAGGAGGATTTCCCAATCGGCGCGCTGCGCCGCCGGCGCGACGAAGCCCGCCTTGCGTACTGTGCTCATGCTCATGCCGGAAGGAAGAGCATGCGCCGGGGCGGCAAGTCCACGCCGACCTGATCGCCCACGCTGCGCATTTCGTTGCCCGACTGGAACGGCGTCTCGATCAGCACCTCGCTCTCGCCGATGCGGACGGCATAGCGGACGGTCGCGCCGAGGAATTCGCGATGCGTGACCGGCCCGCGCAGGGGCGCGCCTTCGGGCGACGTCAGCGCGGCGTGCTGCGGCCGGAACACCAGGCGCTTTCCGGCGGGAATCGGCACGCCGGCGCGCTCGTCCAGAATATTGGCTGAGCCCAAAAAGTTGGCGACGAACAGGTTCGCCGGGTTTTCGTAGAGTTCCATCGGTGTGCCGACCTGCTGGACCGTGCCGGCGTCCATCACGGCGATGCGGTCGCAGATCGTGTTGGCCTCCTCCTGGTCGTGGGTCACGAAGATCGTCGTGAGGCCGAGCCGCTGCTGCAGCGACCGCAGCTCGCGGCGCACGCTGACCCGCATCTTGGCGTCGAGGTTGGACAGCGGCTCGTCGAGCAGCAGCACCTTGGGCTCGATGGCGATGGTGCGCGCCACGGCCACGCGTTGCTGCTGACCCCCCGAAAGCTGCGCGGGCCGCCGCTCGGCGAAGGCGGAAAGGCCGACCAGATCGAGCGCCTCGGCGACCCTCCGGTCGATCTCGCGGCGCGGCAGGCGGCGTTCCTCCAGCCCGAAGGCGACGTTCTTCGCCACGGTCATGTGCGGCCACAGCGCGTAGCTCTGGAACACCATGCCGACGTCGCGCTTCCACGGCGGCAGCGGCGCCACGTCCTGGCCGTCGAGCAGCACCTTGCCGGTCTGCGCCTGGGCGAAGCCCGCGATCAGCCTGAGGAGCGTGGTCTTGCCGCAGCCCGAGGGGCCGAGGAAGGCGAAGAATTCGCCCGGCCGGATCGAGAGGGCGACGTCCTTCAGCACATGCGTCGCACCGTAGGAGAGGTTGACCCCCGTTATCTCGATGCCCACGGCCCGGGCCGGCTTCGACATGGTCATTCCCGTCATATATCGAGCCCCCGGGCCCGTTGCGAGCGATCGGCCGCGAGCTGCGACAGCCACATGCAGACCGCCACGATGAGCACGGCGATCACGCCCAGCGCGGCGCCGGCGCCGCGTCCCGCCGGGGTCTGCATCAACACGTAGAGCCCGTAGGCGAGCGGCGCGTCCGAATTGGATTGCACCAGAATAAGCACGGCCGACAGTTCGACCGCGGCCGTTGCGAAGCTGGTGACGAATCCCGCAAGGAGCCCGCCGGTCATCAGCGGGATCACCACCCGCCGTACCGTGCGCGCCTTGGTGGCGCCGAGATTCTCCGCCGCTTCCTCCAGCGAGATCGAGATCTGCTGCAGGGCGGCATAGGCCGCACGCAGCGCGTAGGGCAGGCGGCGGATGGCGATGGCCAGCACGATCACGATCCACAGGGTGGCGAGCGGCGTGCCGTCGGGAAGGTTCACGCCGTAGAAGGCGCGCAGATAGCCGATGCCCAGCACGACGCCGGGCACCGCGAGTGCGGTGCTGGCGGCCCAGTCGAGCCACTGGCGCCCGCGCAGGCGTGTGCGCAGGACAAGGTAGGCAATGGCGCCGCCGATCACGACGTCGATGGTGGCGGCGAGGCCGGCATAGAGCAGGGTGTTCTTGATGTAGACCGAGCTGTCGCCCAGCACGCGCGTGTAGTGGGCCAGCGTGTAGCCGTCGGGCAGGGGGCTGAAGGACCAGACCGTGGCGAAGGACAGCAGCACCAGCCCGACATGCGGCGCCAGCACCAGCGCCAGGATGAAGAATACGACGGCATAGGCCAGCGCCTGTTCGCGCGGCCGCAGTTTGCGCCGCGCGAGGCCGCCGCCGCCGCGCTGGGTCGTGGCGTAGTCCTTGCCCTTCATGACAAGCGCCGTCGCCCACATGGTCGCCACCGCAACGAGGATCAGCACGACGGAGATCACGTAGCCCATCGGATCGTCGATGCCGATCGAGGTGATGCGCAGATAGGCCTGCGGCGCCAGCATCTCCTTGACGTTCAGCAGCAGCGGCGTCGCCACGTCGTCGAACACCTTCACGAACACCAGGCTGGCGCCAGCGATGTAGCCGGGCAGGGCCAGCGGCAGGGCGATGCGGCGGAACAGCCGCAGCCCGTGCGAGCCCAGGTTCTGGGCGGCCTCCTCCATGCTGCGGTCGATGTTGCGCAGCGCCGCCGAGAGGTTGACCAGGATGAACGGGAAGTAGTGGATGGCCTGCAGGAAGATGACGCCGTTCAGCCCTTCCATGAAGCCGATCTTGAAATCGAACCATTCGTCGAGCAGCAGGTTCACCGAGCCGTTGCGGCCGAACAGGAGCTGCATCGCCACCGCGCCGACGAAGGGCGGCATGATCAGCGGCAGGAAGCCCAGCGTCTGGACCAGCATGGCGCCGCGGAACTCGAAGCGCGTGGTGAGATAGGCCAGCGGCAGCGCCAGCACCGACGCCCACACGACCGTCATCGCCGACACGTAGACCGAGTTCCAGAACGAGCGCACGAAGAGGTCGGTGCGCCCGAAGTCGAGGAAGTTGACGAGGGTGAGCCCGCCGCCGCCTTTTTCAGTGAAGGCGACGTAGACCACCGTCGCCACCGGCACGATCAGGAAGACTCCGAGGAACAGCGCGATTGCCAGGGCGAGGAGGTATTGGCCTCTCAAGGCCCGCCTCCCCATTCAAATGGGGAGGTGCCCCTGTAATCAGGGGCGGAGGGGTCATACTCGGTGACCCCCAAAGCGATGACCCCTCCGCCCGCATAAGGCGCGGGCACCTCCCCATTTGAATGGCTATCGTATTCACACATCTCGACGGATGCCTCGCGCGAGTGAAAGAGGCGGTCAAAAAAGCTGAATCTTTTCAATGCTTCTGGCGGTAGTGATGGCCCCAGTTGTGTCGGCGAGGCCGACACGCAAGTCATTGATACAGAATCATTTTTTGAGATGTGTGAATCCGATAGATTTGAATGGGGAGGTCGGGAATAGGCGCTCCGCACTAGCGCGCCAGCTTCAGCGCCTCATCGGCCTTGGCCTTGGCGGCGGCGTACTTTTCCTTGGCGAAGGCCGCCCACTGCTGCTCCAGCTCGGCCTGGCGCGACGACTTTTCCTTGCCGCCCGTGAAGGCCGCCTTGATCTCGGGCGAGGCGGCCTGCGCCGCGGTGATCGGCATGGCGGCGATCAGGTCGCGCGCTTCCTTGGCCAGCGCGCGCGCCTGGGCGTTGTCTTTCTTCGCCAGCGCCGCATCGACCTCGTGCAGCACCTTGGTCACGGCCTTCAGCGGCTCGAGCTGGAAGGTGATGAGCTGGTCGAACAGCGTGTCGACGGCGGCAGTGCGCTTTTCCGACAGCTCGGCGTCGAAGGTGAGCAGCCCCTGGAGGTTCTTGTCCTTGAAGGGGTTCGGATAATCGGCCGGGGCCTTGGCGTAGGTTTCGGGGCGCACAGGCAGGCGACGGATCGTCGGTTCGAGCAGGACTTCCTGGCCCGTGGGCGACAGCAGGAACTCGATGAAGGCCTCGGCGCCGGCCTTGTTCGGCGCGTTGGCGACGACGCCGACATTGGCCGGCACCAGGGTCGTCACCGACGGGTACACGAACTTCACGGGAAAGCCTGCGCCCTGCGAGGAGAAGGCGAAGAAGTCGATCACGATGCCGTAGCCGACCTGGCCGGAGTTCACGGCTTCCGGCACGCCGAACGAACGATCGGTGACCGTGCGCAGGTTGCCGGCGATCTCCTTGGTCGTGCGCCAGCCCTTGTCCCAGCCTTCGCCCTGCAGGATCGTCTCGATCGTGAGATGCGTCGTGCCCGAGCGCGACGGGGCGGAAATCGACACATGGTCGAAGTAGGGCGCCTGCGCCAGATCCTGCCAGTCCTTGGGCGTCGGCAGCTTGTTGGCCTTCACGTAGCGCTCGTTCCACATGATGCCGTAGCCGGAGGCGGCGAAGCCGGAATAGAAGCCGTCCTTGTCGTTGACCGGATAGGACCCGACCTTCTCGGCGATGCCGGTGGCCTTGGGTTTGTAGGCAGACAGCAGCTTCTTGCCCTTCAGGACCTCGAAGGCGTCGGGCGCGGAGGCCCAGAACAGGTCGACCTGGTTGTTGCCCTTGGTCTCCTCGATGAACTTCACGCCGGCATTGGTGTTGCGGTTCTGCACTTCCAGCGTGGCGCCCGGCACGGCCTTCTCGAAGGCCTTCTTGATCGGGTCGGTGACGTCCTTGGAGAAGGAGGTGACGACCGTCACCTTGCCGGTCTGGGCTAAGCCGGCGCCGGAAGCGAGCACGACACCCAGGGCGGAGCCGAGGGCAAGGGCGGAGCGGCGGAACATGGGATTTCTCTCCTGCGGTTCTTGATCAGGCAGCTTCGATGAAACTGTCGAGCACCTTCTTAGGGCCGGCTTTTTCGAATTCTATGTCAAGTTTGTTACCGTCTACGGCGACGATGAGACCGTAGCCGAATTTCTGGTGGAAAACGCGCTGGCCGATGCTGAGATCGACCCGGTCGCCTTCGGTCGCGCGCCGATCGTCAGCCGTCTCGTCGCGGTAGCGGCCGCGGCGGCCGGGGACGCCCAGGCTCTCGTACTCGAAGCCGCTGGCCTGGTCGCGCAGCCCGCCATGGTGGCCGGCGGAGTAGGTGGCATAAAGGCCGGCGTCGCTGCTCTGGGCGAGCTGGGCGGGCGGCAGTTCGCGCAGGAAGCGCGACGGGATGGCCGCCTGCCACTGGTTGAATACACGGCGGTTGGCCGCGAAGGAGACATAGGCCCGCTTGCGCGCCCGCGTCAGCCCGACATAGGCCAGCCGGCGTTCCTCCTCGAGACCCGCAAGCCCCTTGTCGTCGAGTGCGCGCTGGTTGGGGAACAGACCCTCTTCCCAACCCGGCAGGAACACCGTGTCGAACTCGAGACCCTTCGCCGCGTGCAGGGTCATCACGCTCACCATGTCGGTGTCGTCGCGCGATGCCATGTCGGTGAGCAGCGCCACGTGCTCCATGAACGCCTGCAGCGAATCGAATTCCTGCAGCGCGTTGACGAGCTCCTTCAGGTTCTCCAGCCGGCCCTCGGCCTCGGGCGAGCGGTCGAGCCGCAGCATGTCGGTGTAGCCGGATTCGTCGAGCATGGTCTCGACCACTTCGACATGGCTCATCCCGTCGAGCATCGCCCGCCAGCGCTCGAAGTTGCGGATCAGGTCGCCCAACGACTTGCGCGGACGCGCCTTCAGCTCGTCGGTCTCGAGCGCCCGCCGCGTCGCCTCGAACAGCGAGATCTTCTGCGTGCGCTGGATCAGCCGCAGCGTTCGCAGCGCCGATTCGCCCAGGCCCCGCCGCGGCGTGTTGTAGATGCGCTCGAAGGCCAGATCGTCGTCGTGCTGGATGATGACGCGGCAATAGGCCAGGGCGTCGCGGATCTCCTGGCGCTCGTAGAAGCGCGGGCCGCCGATCACGCGATAGGGCAGGCCCATGGTGATGAAGCGTTCCTCGAACTCGCGGGTCTGGAAGCCGGCGCGCACCAGGATGGCGATCTGCGAAAGCCTGTGCTTGTCGCGCTGCAGCGCCTCGATCTCCTCGCCGATGGTGCGCGCTTCCTCGTCGCCGTCCCAGACACCGCGCAGCGAGATGCGCTCGCCCTCCTTGGTGTCGGTCCACAGCGTCTTCCCGAGCCGCCCCTCGTTGTGCGAGATCAGGTGGGACGCGGCGGCCAGGATATGCGGCGTCGAGCGGTAGTTGCGCTCCAGCCGCACGATGGTGGCGCCCGGGAAATCCTTCTCGAAGCGCAGGATGTTGCCGACTTCGGCGCCGCGCCAGCCGTAGATCGACTGGTCGTCGTCGCCGACGCAGCAGACGTCCTGCGTGCCCTGCGCCAGCAGGCGGAGCCAGAGATACTGCGCGACGTTGGTGTCCTGATACTCGTCGACCAGGATGTGCCGGAAGCGGCGGTGGTAGACTGCCAGGATGTCGGGATGCTTCTGCCACAGGGTCACGCAGTGCATCACCAGATCGCCGAAATCGACGGCATTCACCTCGGCGAGGCGCTCCTGGTACTGGCGGTAGATGTCGGCGGCGCGGCCGTTGGCGAACTCACCGGCGTCGTCGCCCGACACCTTCTCCGGCGTCAGCGCGCGATCCTTCCAGCGCTGGATGATCCCGGAAAGGATCCGCGCCGGCCATTTCTTGTCGTCGATCCCCTCGGCCTGCAGCAACTGCTTGATCAGCCGCGTCTGGTCGTCGGTGTCTAGGATCGTGAAGTTGCTCTTGAGGCCGATCAGCTCGGCATGGCGGCGCAGCACCCGTACGCCGATGGCGTGGAAGGTGCCGAGCCACATCCCGTCGGCCGCGCCGCCGATCAGGCTCGCCACGCGGTCGAGCATTTCGCGCGCCGCCTTGTTGGTGAAGGTGACGGCGAGGATCTGCGACGTGCGGGCCTGGCCAGTGAGCAGCAGATGGGCGATGCGGGAGGTGAGCACGCGGGTCTTGCCGGTGCCGGCACCGGCCAGCACCAGCAGCGGTCCGCCGGCATGGGTGACGGCCTGACGCTGCTCGTCGTTCAGCCCGTCGAGATGGGCGGTGGACGCAACGGCCCGCCGCGCTGGCACGGGATCGGCCGGAACGGGGTCATCGGTGATTTCGAACGGATCGGCGGGAGGCGCCATGAACCGTCATATAGCAATCGCGACGGCGGACGCCTATCTTCGAGACTGTGGACGCGCGTGGTGCGCGGCGGAGGTGAGCGGATGGCCCGAGGGTTGAACGGTTCCGCAAACGGGTCGGGCCATTGGCCTCCCTCTGGCGACGAGGGCGTGGTCGCCCGCACCCCCGGCGGTGGCTCCAACTTGCCGCCCGAGGTCGCAGCGGCGCTGCCCGCCGTGGTCGGCGTCAAGACCACCATTCCGGAAAGCCGCCGTTCGGCCCAGACTTTGGGCACGGAGCGTGAAGGTCACGGCATCCTGGTCGACGAGGAGGGCCTCGTGCTCACCATCGGCTATCTCATCATGGAAGCCGACACGGTGACGATCACCGACATCGAGGGCAACGAGACGGCCGCCCGCATCGTCGGTTACGACTATGAGAGCGGCTTCGGGCTGGTGCGGACCGAGAGTCCGGTCCCGCTGAAGCCGATGGCGTTCGGCGATTCCGATTCCCTCGCCTTGCGCGGCGAGGCCTATGTGGCGGGCCTCGGCGGCGAGAAGGCGGCGCTCAAGGTCAAGGTCGCCGGCCGACGCGAGTTCGCCGGTTACTGGGAATATCTGCTCGACAGCGCCATCTTCACCGTGCCGGCCTATCCGCTGTGGGGCGGCTCGGCCCTGATCGGCCAGGACGGCGCGCTCCTCGGGGTCGGTTCGCTGCTGGTGCAGGAGGCGCTGGGCCCGGGTTCGCCGGCGTTCCCCGGCAACATGTACGTGCCGATCAACCGGCTGAAGCCGATCTTCGGGGAGCTGGTCTCCACAGGCCGCCTGTCGACGCCGCCGCGCCCGTGGCTCGGCATCTATACGGTCGAACATATGGGCCAGCTCGTGGTCGGTGGCATTTCCGACGGCGGGCCCGCCGATCGCGCCGGCCTGCAACGCGGCGACATCCTGCACGCGCTGAACGGCGAGGTGCTCGACGACGTGGCCGACTTCTATCGCAAACTCTGGGCGATCGGCCCGGCGGGCTCCGTGGTGAAGCTCCGGATGGAGCGCGAGGGCGATGCGTTCGACGTCACCATCCGGACCGGTGATCGCGCGACCTATCACAAGTACGGCGCCGACTGATCCACCTGTGAATAGCTGCGCTTTGACTTAGGCGCCGCACGCTGCATAGGTTCGCGTCGAGCGACAATCGGGGAGATATCGATGGCCAAGGCGTTCGCCTCGCAGGCGGATATGACGGACAAGAAGATCACCTTCAGCCGTTTGTCCGAGCACGCCTACGCCTTCACCGCGGAGGGCGATCCCAATACCGGCATCGTGATCGGGGACGACGCGGTCATGGTGATCGATGCGCAGGCGACGCCGAAGATGGCGGAGCAGGTGATCGAGCGGATCCGCACCGTCACCGACAAGCCGATCAAGTACGTGGTGCTGTCGCACTATCATGCCGTGCGCGTGCTGGGCGCCAGCGGCTACGCGCCCGAGCACATCATCTGCAGCGAAGCCACGCGCGACATGATCGTCGAGCGCGGTGCGCAGGACTACAAGTCCGAGCTGCAGCGCTTCCCGCGCCTGTTTCAGGCGGCGGAGACCATCCCGGGCCTGACCTGGCCCACCATCACCTTCAACGACCGCATGACCCTGTGGCTGGGCAAGCTGCAGGTCGACATCATCCATGCCGGCCGCGGCCACACCAAGGGCGACACGATCGTCTGGCTGCCCGAGGAGCGCACCCTGTTCAGCGGCGACCTGGTCGAGTACGGCGCCACGCCCTATTGCGGCGACGCGCACTACAAGGACTGGCCGGAGACCCTGCAGAAGCTTCGCGACCTCAAGGCCGAGGCGCTGGTGCCCGGCCGGGGCGACGCCCTGATAGGAGCGGGCCCGGTCGAGGAAGGCATCGCCGGAACCCAGGCCTTCCTGAGCGACCTCTACAAGGTCGTGGAGAAGAGTGCCGAGGCCGGCGACTCGCTGAAGGTGGCCTACGATAAGGCGATGGCGGCGCTGCAGCCGCGTTACGGCAACTGGGTCATCTTCGAGCACTGCATGCCGTTCGACGTCAGCCGCGCCTACGACGAGGCCAAGGGCCTCGACCATCCGCGCATCTGGACCGCCGAGCGCGACATCGAGATGTGGGCGGCGCTGGAGCGGGAATGACACTTTTCCTGTCATCCCGAGGCCACAGGCCGAGGGACCTTTCCTGACCCCCAAGGGTCCCTCGCTTCGCTCGGGATGACAATTCGTGTCGTCATACACCTACCGTCACTATCCCTATACCAGGCCCGCCGAACTCGACGGCCAGCGCACGCGCCGACCGGTCGTGATCGTCGGTGCCGGCATGGCCGGTCCGACGCTGGCGCTGGCGCTCGCCCGGCGCGGCGTGCCGTCGGTGACTCTCGACGAGGACGATACGGTGAGCCTCGGCAGCCGCTCGATCTGCCAGGCCAAGCACAGCCTCGAAATCTGGGATCGCTTCGGCGTCGCGAACCGCATGGCGGAGAAGGGCATCACCTGGGAGCAGGGTGAAGTCTATCTCCACGACAAGCCGGTCTTCCGCTTCAACCTGCAGCCCGAGCCCGGCCACAAGTTCCCGGCCTTCGTGAACCTGCAGCAATATTACGTGGAGGAGTATCTCTACGAGCGCTGCCTCGCGGACTCGCTGATCGAGATGCGCTTCCGCAACAAGGTCCTTGCGGTCACGCCAGGCCCTGACGGCGTCGCGGTCGAGGTCGAGACGCCGGACGGTCGTTATACGCTCGAGGCCGACTGGCTGGTCGCCTGCGACGGCGTGCGCAGCACCGTGCGTCACCTGATGGACCTGCCCTATCCCGGCGAGGTCTTCCACGACCGCTTCCTGATCTCCGACATCCGTTTGCTGAGCGAGCTGCCCAAGGAGCGGCGCTTCTGGTTCTACCCGCCGTTTCATCCGACCAACTCCGTGCTGCTGCACCGCCAGGCCGACAACGTGCTGCGCGTCGATTTCCAGCTCGGCAGCGACGCCGATCCGGAGGAGGAGAAGAAGCCGGAGAACATCGACCGGCGGCTGCGCCAGATGTTCGGTCCCGAGGCGCGCTGGGAGCATGAGTGGACCAGCGTCTACACCTTCACCTGCCGCATGATGGAGCGCTTCGTCCACGGCCGCGTGATCTTCGCAGGTGACGCCGCACATGTCGTCTCGCCGTTCGGCGCGCGCGGCGGCAACGGCGCCATCGCCGATGTCGACAACCTTGCCTGGAAACTGGCGATGGTCCTGGCGAAGACCGCGCCGGTGTCGCTGCTCGACAGCTACTGCAGCGAACGGCGCGCGGCGGCGCAGGAAAACATCCTGAACTCGACGCGCAGCACTGACTTCATCACGCCGAAGTTCCACGCGTCGCGCGTCTTTCGCGACGCCACGCTGTCGCTGGCGCGCGACTTTCCCTTCGCCCGCGCGCTGATCAACAGTGGCCGCCTGTCGGTGCCGACCGTCCAGCCGGACTCGCCGCTCGATACGCCGGACGGCGACGCCGACTGGCTGCGCGGGCCGGGGCCCGGCCGGGCGATGCTCGATGCGCCGGTCGGACGGGACGGCAGCGGATGGTTGATCGACCGCCTGGGCCCGGGCTTCACCCTGCTGACCTTCGGCGAAACGGACGTGCCGGTCGGCGACCTGCCGTCCGGCGTGACCGGTGTCCGGATTGCGGGCGACGGGCTCGCCCGCCAGCGCTACGATGGCAGGCCGGGCACGACCTACCTGATCCGGCCGGACCGTTACGTTGCCGCCCGCTGGCGTCGCTTCGATGCGGCCGCGATCGCCGCGGCGATCAGGCGGGCGACGGGCAACGGCTGAAGGAGATCGCGATGGCCGACATCACGACCGGCGCGCTGCGCCGCACGCTGAATCTTGCGCGCCCCGACGATGTCTACAACGCGATCGTCGACGCGCATCGGGATCTCAGCGAAGAGCAGTGCCGCGCCTTCGACGCGCGGCTGATTCTCCTGCTGGCGAACCACGTGGGCGACGAGGCGGTGTTGCGCGAGGCGCTGAGGGCGGCGCGCGAGACGATGGAGGAAACATGAAGGGCATGCTCACCGGCCGGCTGGCTCTGGTCACCGGCGCCGGCCGCGGCAACGGCGCCGCCATCGCGCGCGGCCTCGCGGCGGCGGGCGCGCGCGTCATCGTCACCGACGTCGATCTCGAGGCAGCGCGTGCGATCGCCGACAGCATCGTCAAGGCGGGCGGCGAGGCGCGCGGTCACGCGCTCGACGTCACCGACGAGCAGAGCTGCACCAGGCTGGCGCAGGACGTCTCCCTGCTGGTCGGCCCGATCAGCATCCTGGTCAACAATGCCGGCATCTTCCTGCGCGGCGGCCTGACGGAACCGGACGGCCGGGCGCGCTGGGAACGCACGATGGAGGTGAACGTCCAGGGGCCGTTCAACGTCACCATGGCCTTCATGGAGCAGCTCAAGCACACCAAGGGCAGCATCGTGAACATCGCCTCGATCAACTCCTTCATCGCGCCGGCCGGCAGTGGCGTCTATCCGGTCTCGAAAGGCGCGCTGGCCCAGTTCACGCGGGCGCTCGCGACGGAACTGGCGCCCGATGGCGTTCGGGTGAACGCGCTGGCGCCGGGCATCATCGCGACCGCGATGACGGAGGTGACGCGCGCCGACCCGAAGAAGCTGGAAGGCTTCCTCGCCCATGTGCCGATGAAGCGCGTGGGGCAACCGGAGGAGCTGGCCGGGCCGGTGGTGTTCCTGTGCTCGGACGCGGCAAGCTACATCACCGGCGCCATCCTGCCGGTCGATGGGGGGTATCTTGCCGTCTGATCCGGAAAAGCTCGTCGTGCGGCCGGCGACGGTCGAGGACGTCGACACGCTGCATCGTTTCTCGGTCGATCTCGCGACCTACGAGGACGAGCCCGACGCCGTCGGCTCGACACCACAGACTCTGGCGCGCGACGGGTTCGGCGAGAATCCGCAATTCGCCGCCCTGATCGCCGAGCGCGGGACCACGCCCGTGGGCTTCGCGCTCTATACCTTCAACTACTCGGTGTGGACTGCCGCGCGGGGCATCTTCATCGAGGACATCTGGGTGGTGCCGGAGGAACGTCGCGGTGGCGTGGCGCGCGCGCTGATGCAGGGCCTCGCCCGCGAATGCGCGGACAAAGGCTACAAGCGCATCGACCTCAACGTACTCGACTGGAACCCGGCGCGCGGCTTCTACGAGCGGCTGGGCTATCGCTGGATCCGTAACTGGCTGCCCTATCGCCTCAGCGGCGAGGCACTCTCGAAGCTTGCGGGCGACTAGCGTCTCCGAACGCAATCGAATCGCACGACCAACCTCATGCTGAGGAGCGCTCCGCAGGAGCGCGTCTCGAAGCATGGGCACGAGCACCGCGTCCGTTGCCCATCCTTCGAGACGGTACCCGAATACCACAGTCCGGGAATCGCTCCCCTCGGCGCATAGTTGTTTCGTTTATTTCGTTTATTTCGTTTACGCGCGGCTTCGGAGCGTCAGGCGGGGCGTGGTCGGGATCACCTCGCCAACCGTCATCGCCTGGAGAGACCCATGACCCGGCCGGCCTTGGCCGGCTTGGGCAGGAGCTTGTGGGTCTCCCAAATCGCGTCGAGCCGTTCCGCCACCGGCACCGGCCAGGGCGCGGAGCGGCGCGAGGCGTAGTCGATGTTCATCACGATCGTCTCGTTGGTCGCCGCCAGGTAGTCCTGCTCGGCATGGTACATCTCGTGGAAGAGATGGACCTTCTTGGCGTCGCGCGCGAGCAGCTGGGTGGTGAAGCGCAGCGGCGCGCCCTCGCGGAGCTCGCGGTCGTAAGTGACGTGGGTCTCGAGCACGAAGGTCATGCCGAGCTTGCCGTCGACGTAGCGGCGGCCCAGCCCCATGTTGCGCATGAACGCGCCGGACGCCTGGTCGAAGGCGGTGACGTAGAAGGCCACGTTCATGTGGCCGTTCCAGTCGACCCATTCCGGGACGACGGTGGAGCGGTGGGTATCGAGCGGGGCGCGGGTGACGAGTTCGGGAAGTTCGTACGGCAGGGACTGAAGCATGGACGCTGTTACTTCTTCTTGATTCCGATGAGGCGACCGGCCTGGGCCGGACGGGGGAGGGTGGCGTGGGCCGCCGCGAGCTTCTCGATGCGCTCCATGGCGAAGCCGGGCCACGGCGCCGAGCGGCGGGTCTGATAGTCGATGTTCATCAGCATGAGTTCGTTGGTGGCGGCGAGATAGCCTTCCTCCGCATGATACATCATGTGGATGAAGTGGAGCCGCTTGGCATCGTGGTCGAGGATCTGCGTCGTGATCCGCAAGCCGTCGCCTTCCTTGACCTCGCGATCGTAGGTCACGTGCGCCTCGAGCACGAAGGTCATGCCGATCTTGTCGCGCGTATATTCCCAGCCACAGCCGAATTGCTGGCAGAGCGTGTCCGTCGCCTTGTCGAAGGCCACGACGTAGTAGCCCACGTTCATGTGGCCGTTCCAGTCGATCCAGTCGGACAGCACGGTGGCGGGATGGCGATCGAGCGGCGCCGCGAGGTCGAGGTCGATCATGGGGTACGGAGCTAATTTCATGCGAGCGACCGTAGCGAAGGGGCCTGAGGCACCGCAAGTTCCGTGCAACGGCGTTGCGAGGAGCGAACATGGCGAAGAAGACGAAGGCGGTCGTGCTGGGCGTGGGCGCCGAACGCGGCCTGGGCGCAGCCGCGAGCCGCCGCTTTGCGAAAGAGGGATATCACGTGCTGGTGGCCGGCCGCACCGGACCGAAGATCGACAAGGTCGTGCAGGGGATTCGCGAGGCCGGCGGCGCGGCGACCGCGGTCGTGGTCGATGGCACCCGGGAAGACCAGGTCGTCGCGCTGCTCGACAAGGCGATGGCCGACGATGCGGACGGCGCGCCCGCCGACCTGCTGGTGTTCAACATGGGCAACAACGCCGCCGTCGATTTCCGCGAGATGACGGCGCAGCATTTCGAGGAGTCGTGGCGGGTCGGCTGCTTCGCCGGCTTCCTGTTTGGCCGGGAAGCCATGCGCCGCCTGGCGCCGCTGGGACGCGGCACCGTGATCTTCACCGGCGCTTCGGGCTCGCTGCGCGGCCGGCCGCGCTTCGCCGCCTTCAATGCGACCAAGGGCGGGCTTCGGCTGATGGTGCAGTCGATGGCGCGCGAGTTCGGGCCGCAGGGCATCCATGTCGCGCACGCCATCATCGACGGCGGCATCGAGGGCGAGCGTCTGCTCTCGCGCATGCCCGACCGTGTCGAAAAGGCCGGGCCGGACGGTCTGCTGAACATCGACGCGATCGCCGACAGCTACTGGCACCTGCACCGCCAGCACCGCAGCGCCTGGACCCACGAGATCGACCTGCGGCCTTACAAGGAGCCGTTCTGAATTCCCCGTCGTCGCGCAGGAGTGTCCGGGGAAAGATTGAAGAGGGCCGGCAAATCGCCAGCAGCGGCAACGACACGTTACAATCCAGGGAGTGTCCGACTCAGGACCCCGAGTCTGGTCCAGCCGGCCCTATTTGTACGCACTTTGTCATCCCGAGCGCAGCGAGGGACCTTTGTCGGTGGCTCTAAAGGTCCC
>NZ_JAUSBN010000004.1 GCF_030651995.1 Reyranella sp. | reverse complement strand
GCGAGACGGTTGCGCGAGATGTCGACATCGGGATGGTAGTAGAGCGCCGCCAGCGTCAACGTCGAGATGTCCCACACCGCCACGCCGCCGGCATGTGTGGGCGACGCCATGGCGATGAATCTCGCGAGTCGCGGCTCGCTCAAGGTGCGGCTTACGAGCGCGCCGGCCGTGTAAGTCGGGCTGATCGGCCGAGCGACGTACGATGCGCAGCTCACCAGCAATGGAACGGCAAGTCCGGTCGCGAGCAGCGGTATCAGTCGTCGAAACGAGAGGCCAAGCATGAAGCGTCTGGTCCAGTTCTGAATTGACTATGGTCCCCCCCGGGGGGATAGGATGTTCCCAGGGTAGCCGGTCGACACGGCGATGCAAGGATCAAATGAAGATGCGATCTCGAACGGGTTCCACCACGGCATGGCGCGCGGCGCGAAGGACCGGCCTCTCGATGCTGCTCGCAGCCTTCTGGGCTGCGTCGGCAGCGGCGGCGGACGACATCGCAATGACGCCCGAGCAGGCGGCCAGCGTCGGCATCGAGGTGGTACCGCTTGCCGCGATGCCGGCCAGCCGAGGCGCTGGTTTTCCCGCCCGCGTTGCCATTCCGCCGAACCAGATCAGCATCGTCGCGGTGCCGATCGCGGCCCGCATCGAATCGATCGATGTCGTCGAAGATCAGCCGGTCGAACCGGGCACGGTGCTGGCAAGGCTCAACAGCCCGGCCCTGATTCGCGCCCAGTCGGAGTTCCTGCAGGCGGTCAACCAGGAGCGCTTCCTCCAGGAGACGCTGAACCGCGAGCAGTCCCTGTCGTCGGATCGCACCGTGTCGCTGAAGCAGATGCAAGCGACACGCAATGAGCACGCCCAGGCAACGGCAAGCGTGGCCGAGCGCCGGCAGATGCTGCGCGACTATGGCATGTCGCCGGACGCGATCGAGAGCCTCGTGACGTCGCGCGTCTTCGACAGCAAGACCGCGATTGTGGCGCCGGTCGCCGGAACGGTAATCGACCTGGCGGTCTCGCCGGGCCAGCGCGTCGAGGCGCAGACGCCGCTCCTGAAGATCGCCCGCATGACGCCGCTATGGATCGAGCTGCAGGTCCCGCCGCGTCGCGCCGGCGCCTTCCGCACCGGCATGACCGTCGACATTCCCGCCTTCGGCGCGACGGCGAAGGTCATCTCCGTGGGCAGCAGTGCGGACCGCTCCACCCAGGCTGTCACGGTACGCGCCGAGCTGACCGACACCTCATCCGGCCTGCGCCCGGGACAGTTCGTCGAGGCCTTCGTGACCTTCGCCGCCGGCGAGAAGACCTGGTCGGTGCGGCCTGAGTCGATCGTGCGCCGCGGCCGCGACACCGTCGTATTCGTGCGCACCGACAAAGGCTTCCGCGTGCAGCCCGTGACCGTGATCGAGGAAGACCGCGACGCGGCCCGGGTCACGGGGCCGCTACAGGCGGGGGACAGCATCGCGATCCGCGGCATCGTCGCCCTCAAGGGCGCCTGGCAAGGTCTCGGGGGCTCGCAATAGATGCTTGCCCGTATCGTTGAGTTCGCGCTGGCGCAGCGCCTGCTGGTTTGCCTGCTGACGGTCCTGCTTTGCGCCGGCGGCGCCTATGCGCTGCAGCAGCTGCCGATCGATGCGTTCCCCGACGTTTCGCCCGTTCAGGTGAAGGTCATCATGAAGGCGCCGGGCATGACGCCGGAAGAGGTCGAGGCGCGCATCACCGCGCCGATCGAGCTGGAGATGATCGGCATCCCCTACAAGAAGTTCCTGCGCTCCGTGACGAAGTACGCGCTGACCGACGTCACCATCGAGTTCGAGGACAATGTCGACATCTACTGGGCGCGCAACCAGGTGACCGAGCGGCTGACCGCCATCACCAAGGACCTGCCGGCCGGCGTGACGGGCGGCCTGGCGCCGATCACCACCCCGCTCGGCGAGATGTTCATGTTCACCGTCGAGGGCGGCACGCTGACGCTGGAACAGCGCCGCACCCTGCTCGATTGGACGATTCGCCCGGCGCTGCGGACCCTGCCCGGCGTCGCCGACGTCAACTCGTTGGGCGGCGTCGTGCGCAGCTTCGAGGTCATTCCGGACAATGCCGCGCTGGTGGCGCACGGCGTCACCATCGACGCGCTTAGAAAGGCGGTCGAGGCCAACAACCGCAACGACGGTGCAGGCCGCCTGCGCGACGGTGAGGAGGTACTGCTCGTCCGGTCCGAGGGTAACATCCGCAACCTCGACGACCTGAAGGCCATCGTCGTGGCCTCGCGCGACGGCAAGATCGTCCGCGTCGGCGACGTGGCAAGGGTCGAGTTCGGCACCGTCACCCGCTACGGCGTCGTAACCAAGGACGGGCAGGGCGAGGCGGTGCAGGGCCTCGTGCTCGGCCTGCGCGGTGCCAATGCGCGCATCGTGGTAGAGGGCGTGAAGAAGAAGCTCGCCGAGCTGCAGCCTTCGCTGCCGGCCGGCGTAACGATCAAGCCCTTCTACGATCGCGGCGAGTTGGTGCAGCGTTCGGTCTCGACCATCTCAACCGCGCTCCTGGAAGCGACGGCGCTTGTGGTCGTGCTGCTGGTGCTGTTTCTCGGTGACTGGCGAGCCGCTCTGGTCGTCGTCGCCACGCTACCGCTGGCCGCACTCAGCACGTTCATCCTGATGCGCGTCTTCGGCATGTCGGCCAACCTGATGAGCCTCGGGGGCCTGGCCATCGCCATCGGCATGCTGATTGATGCCGCCGTCGTGGTGGTCGAGAACGTCGTGTCGGAGGTCAACCGCTCTCATGCCTCGCGCCACGTGCCGCTGCTCAACATCATCTTTCGCGGTACGCGCGAGGTCGCGGTGCCGGTGACGTCGGGCATCACCATCATCGTCATCGTGTTTCTGCCGCTGCTTACCCTGCAGGGGCTGGAAGGCAAGCTGTTCATCCCGGTGGCGCTCTCCATCGTCTTCGCGCTCAGCAGCTCGCTGATCCTGTCGCTCACGGTCATTCCCGTCCTGTCGTCGTTCCTGCTGAAGCGGGAAAGCCATGCCGACACCTGGCTGACCCGGCGGGCGATTGCGACCTACGTGCCGGCGCTGCGCTGGTCGCTGCGCCACGAGAAGCTGGTATTCACGCTAGCGCTTGGAGTGCTGGCCGGTGCCGGTGTGGTCTACACGCTGTCCGGAAAGACCTTCATGCCGACCATGGACGAAGGCTCGATCATCGTCGGCATCGAGAAGATTCCTTCTGTCAGCATCGAGGAAACCGCCGCCGTTGATCTCAAGATTCACAAGGCCATCATGGCGGCGATTCCCGAGGTCACCGGCATCGTGGCCCGTGCCGGCGCCGACGAACTCGGCCTCGACCCGATGGGCCTCAACCAGACCGACACCTACCTGCTCACCAAGCCGCCCTCCGAATGGCGCAAGCCGAACGACAAGGAATGGCTGGAAGGTGAACTGCGCAAGGTGCTGGATAAGCTGCCAGGCATCTCCTACAGCTTCACGCAACCGATCGACATGCGCGTGCAGGAGATGATCATTGGCGTGCGCGGCGACGTCGTGGTCAAGATTTTCGGCCCCGACATTCCCACTCTCAACAAGCTCGCCGTCGAGATCACGCAGAAGCTCGAGACAGTGCCCGGCAACGAGGACGTGAGAACCGTGCTTAACGACGGGGTGCAGTATCTCAGCGTCGCGGTCGACCGGCTGCAGGCTGGCGCGCTCGGCCTGAACGTCGACGACATCGCCGACGGATTGCGCGCGCAGATCGAGGGGGTGCCGCTCGGCATCGTGCTGGAGGAAGGACGGCGCACGCCGGTTCTGCTGCGAGGCAGCGAGAGCGTGCGTGGCTCAAGCGCCACCTTCACTGACCTGCGCGTCACTCTGCCCGATGGCGGCAACGTTCCGCTGAACTCGCTCGCACGCCTCGACCGGATCGATGGGCCCGTGAAGATCGATCGCGAGAATGGCCGGCGCCTCGCCCTGGTGCAGAGCGACGTGAAGGGCCGCGACCTGGTGGGCTTCGTCGACGAGGCAAAGAAAATCGTGTCCGAGCAGGTCAAGCTGCCGCGAGGCTACGAGCTGGCCTGGGGCGGCCAGTTCGAGAACCAGCAGCGCGCCGCGGCGCGTCTGGAGATCGTCGTGCCGATCGCACTGGCGCTGATCTTCCTCCTGCTGTTCACGACGTTCGGATCGATCCGGCAGGCGTCACTGGTGTTCGTTAATATTCCGTTCGCGCTGGTCGGCGGCATCTTTACTTTGTCGGCCGCTGGCGAATATCTCTCGGTGCCGGCATCGGTGGGCTTTATCGCCCTGCTGGGCATCGCCGTGCTGAACGGGCTGGTGCTGGTGACCTACTTCAACCAGCTGGTCGCGGAGGGCGAGAAGATCGAGGACGTGGTCTTGAACGGTGCCCTGCGCCGGTTGCGGCCGGTGCTGCTCACCGCCTCGATCACCGCTTTCGGGTTGGTGCCGCTCCTGTTCGCGACAGGTCCAGGCTCGGAAGTGCAGCGGCCTCTTGCCATCGTGGTGATCGGCGGGCTGGTCAGCTCGACGCTGCTCACGCTGCTGATCCTGCCGCTGCTCTACCGGCGGTTCGGCGTCTCCAGAAAAGCGAGGTTCGCATGACTGCGGTGACGCTGACCCTGGCGGCGCCACGCGCGCTGGAGGAGAAGCTTGTGAAGTTCCTCCTCGAAGACGAGGTCGCCGGTGCCGCGGGTTTCACGATCCGCGAGTCGGTGGCGTACGGAAGGGCGCTCGAGTTTCGCACCGTCTCCGAACGTATCGGCGGCCGCATTCGGCAGATCGAAATCCGCTTGGCCTTGACGGCAGATGTCGCGCCTCCGCTGATTGAACGGCTTCGGTCGGCCGTCGGCGATGGCAGCGTGACCTGGCGGGTCGCGACGGTTTCGGCCTCCGGCACTCTCGGCTGATCCTTTGCCCACTCTCGGCCGGGTGTGGGTTCGCCGCCTTGCCACGCGGCGCTTTGCGTTCCTCTGCCTGACGGCGGTGGTCGTGGCGCCGATCTACGCCCTGACGGCGAAGCCTGTCGCCTCGATCGAGGAGGCCGTGGTCGTTGCCGTGCAATCGCTGATTTACGCCTTCGTTATCGGCGTGCCGCTGGCAGCGGCTGAAATCCTGGCGTTCGTGGCCGGCACGGCACGACGCCAACGTCTGCCATTCGCCGCCATGTTTGCTCTCAAGACCATCGGTTACGCGGCCTGGATCGTGGCAGGCGTAGCGATTGCCGGTTCCTTCACCCATGCGCACGAGGAGACGTCCTGGGACGAGCTGTTGCTGCACAAGGGTACGCTGGTTGCGGCTGGCATCACCGCCATCGCCATCAACGTCTTCCTGTCGGCGGGCCGCCTGATCGGCCTCAAGACCCTGCTGTCGGTCGTGTCGGGGCGCCATCGCCGACCCCACCGCGAGGAACGGCTGTTCGCCTTCGTCGATGTCCGGGGCGCTACGTCAGCGGCCGAACGGCTGGGCGATCTCAGGTTTCAGGCCTATCTCGTCGAACTGTTCCGCATCATCGAGCTGACAGCCCTTGAGGCAGGAGGCGAGGTGAACGACTATATCGGCGACCAGGTCATGCTGGTGTGGCCGGCCGTGCCAGCATCCGGTTCCGACCCTCTTCACTGGATCGCCCACCTTTCGCGCGAGATCGCCGAGGGCCGCGAGTCCTTCGACGCGACCTATGGGATGATCCCCGACCTGCGCGTCGGCATGCATGTCGGGTCGGTTATCGTCGGCGAAGTCGGCCAGTTTCGCACCAAGCTCGCCTACCTCGGCGACACGGTGAACACCGCCGCGCGCGTCGAGGAACTTGCCGAGGGCTACTCCGCCTGCGCGCTGATCACGGGCCAGGTGCTCGAGCGCTTTCCCTTGCCTCACGACCTGCTGAAGGCGACGGCCCTCGGCAATTGGGTGCTGCGCGGCAAACAGGGAGCCATCGACATTTACCGCCTCGATCTTGCGGCCGGCTGAGTTCAGGCGGCGCTCGGCCAGTCTGGATGGTGGCTGTCGATGACATAGGCATGGCGGTGGCGATAGCCGTTCGTCAGACGCTCGGCGCCTGCCACATGGGGGTGGTCGGGAGCCAGTGTGTCGTGCACATGTTCCAGCACCTCCTCGTCATGCACCGGCCACACCTTTATTGCGGCAAGGACTGACGCGCCTGCAAGTGCGGCCATCACCAGGAAGGTGGCCTGCATGCCGACCGTGGCGCCCAACCATCCGGCGAGCGGATAGGTGAGCAGCCAGCAGGCATGCGACAGCGCGAACTGGGCTGCGAACAGCGACGGCCGGTCCTCAGGCTGCGACGACCGGCGTAACAACCGTCCTGACGGCGTCTGGGTCAGCGAATATCCCAGCCCCAGCACGAGCCAGAAGATGACCAGCAGGTGGAAATTAGAGACCAGCATCGATGCCAACAGGGCGGCGGTGAGGACGAGGCCGCCGACGAGCATGGCTCGCCGGTCGGAGATTTCGTCGAGCAGGCCGGGCAATGCCAGCGCCGCGACCATCGAGCCGCCGCCGAACGCTGCGAGGGCGAGGGCGGTGTCGTGCTGCTCCAGGCCAAAGGTCGACTGGACGAGCACGACCGTGTTCACGATCACCATCGAGCCCGCTGCCGACACCGCGAGGCTGAGCGCCAGCAGGCCGCGAAGGCGTGGCGTGGCGAGGTAGATGCGCAGGCCCCGTGTCGTGCGTTCATAGATGCTGCGCCGCGCTGTCGGCTTGGGACTAGGCAGCGACACCGATATGACGAGCAGCGCCGAGGCGATGAAGCCCACGACCGTGCCGGCAAACAGGTTATGGAAGGAGATGACGGTGAGCAGCGCCGCCGCCAGCATCGGACTGACCAGACTCTCCATGTCGTAGGCAAGCCGCGAGAGCGACAATGCCCGCGTATATTCTCGCTCATCGGGCAGGACGTCAGGAATGGTCGCCTGAAAGGTCGGCGTAAAGGCGGCCGAGGCCGACTGCAGCACGAAGATCAGGATGTAGACCTGCCAGATCTCGGTGACGAACGGCAGCAGAACAGCGACCGCGGCGCGGATCAAGTCGAGCCCCACCAGCATGGCGCGGCGCGGGAGCTGCTCGGCGAAGGCCGACGCGATCGGCGCGACGGCGACATAGGCGACCATCTTGATGGCGAGCGCCGTACCTAGCACCGCGCCGGCAGACGGTCCCGCGAGCTGGTAGGCGAGGAGCCCAAGGGCGACCGTCGCCAGGCCAGTGCCGACCAAGGCGATGACCTGGGCGGCGAATAGATGACGGTACGTCCGGTTGGCGAGTACACTCAGCATGCGATGACCACCTGCTTTTCCGGAATTTGATCCTGTGGTGGGAACATTGTGTGATTATTGACTGATCCTCTCCAGGGGGATAGGAGATTCTTCCATGACTGCCGATCACCTTCACGCAACGCACCCTGAAATCGCCAAAAGGCTCCGCCGCGCGGAAGGTCATCTGCGCAGTGTCATCGAGATGATGGACCAGGGTCGATCGTGCCTCGACCTCGCGCAGCAACTGCACGCGGTCGAGAAGGCCATCGGTCAGGCGAAGAAAACGCTGATCCAGGACCATCTCGACCATTGCCTCGACGAGACCGTCGACCAGCCCGCCAAGGAACGCCGCCGTTCGATCCAGGAATTCAAGGAAATCGCCAAGTATCTTTGAGCGTCATCTTGAGGAGAGTCGCGTGCGCTCGCCACAGGGGGTATTGAGTCCCGCTCACTGGAAGATTGCTGTCGTGGCATGCGCGCTGGCGCTCGCCGCGTGCGGCCGCTCGATCGGCGAACCCTTCGACGTCGCCGCAGCCAACGTACTGACGCCGGGCAAGTCGACCTACGAGGATGCCGTGAAGCAGCTCGGCGTCGCCAGCCATGTGAAGGGCTATGGCCAGGGCACGGTCGCCCATTGGCACTACCTCGAGGACACGCCCGAGGGCACCGAATACGCGAGCGTCACGATCATGTTCGGCCGCGACGCACGCATGGTACGTATCATCGAGCGCCTCGATAGCAACCTGGATGACCGGTGAGCGGCGGCAACTGAGCGGTCGGCGCTAGCGCATCCGCCCCAAGCTTCCGGCCAGCATGCCGAGGCCCAGCAGCAGGATCAGGATCGCCGTCAGCAATTCGAGCCAGCTGAGGACACGCATCAGCCCGCGGACGTGGCCGCTGGCGGCGGCAACGCCGGCACGACGAAGCGCGATGCCCAGCAGGCCGAAGCAGGCGATGGTGATGGCCGCGCCGATGCTGATACCGGCGGCCAGCGCAATCCCAGCGCCCGTCGCCCCGCGCGCGACGGCAGATCCGACGACGATGATCGTCAGCGGACACGGCAGCAGGCCCATGGCGATGGCGAGCACCGACCGCGGCGTCTGCGATCCTTCCTGCTTATGTCCGTGCCCGTGCGACGGGGTTCCGCGCCGCCTCAGGCCGCGCAACGCCAGCACGGCATAGAGCGCGCCGATGGATGCCACGATGGCGCCCGCGACCACCTCGACCCAGGCGCCGGCTCCGGTCGGCCTCCCCAACGGGCTGATCACCCGACCCGTCGCCAGAACCAGAAGGACGGCGATGGTGCCATGTGTCAACGCCGCGAGGCTCGCGACCCGCAATCCGGCCAGGATGTTTCCGGGCTGGCCAAGAAAGTGGGAGAAGATCACCGCCTTGCCATGCCCGGGCGTCAGCGCGTGGACGAGCCCCAGTCCCACTGCCACCAGCATGCCCGACGCGAAGGTCGCAAAGTTCGAGAACAGCTCCGCGAACCGCTGCGACAGCAGGCCCTGGAGCTGAAGCTGCAGCGCCAGCACGGTCTCGAATACGTGGATCAAACCGACATTTCCGCTCGAAGCTCCAGGCGACGCGTTTACCGTGGCTGCACTTGCCGACCTTGCTATATCCCTCCGGGGGATAGGTCTAGTTCGTCTCTCGGTCGATCGAGACGCGGCCGATCATCCTCGGTATCCCGCGTCGAGCGGCGGCAATGGCAGAAAATCTTCAGGTATCGGTGGCCGATTGAAGGACAGTGCCAGTGCAATCATGAGGCTTGCTATATCCCCCCCAGGGGGATAGGTCTAGTGGCAACGGAGTGACAGATGAGCGGAAAGCACGAAAGCCATCCCGAGATCGTCAAGCGGCTGAAGCGGGCGCAGGGCCACTTGAGTTCGGTCATCGAAATGATCGAGTCGGGTCGGTCCTGTCTGGAGTTGGCGCAACAGCTTCACGCGGTCGAGAAGGCCGTCGGCAACGCCAAGACGACACTCATTCACGACCACATCGATCATTGCCTGGAAGAGTCGATCGGGCCGCAGAACAAGGCCGAGCGCGCCACGCTCGACGAGTTCCGGCAGCTCAGCAAGTATCTGTAGGCCCGGTCATGGAGTCGTTTTCCGAGTTGCTCCGCCAGGGCGCGGCACATGCCTGGCTGTTCGTGCCCAGCGCGATCCTGCTCGGAGCCCTGCACGGGCTCGAACCCGGCCACTCCAAGACGATGATGGCCGCGTTCATCGTGGCCATTCGCGGAACGGCCTGGCAGGCTGTGTTGCTCGGATTGTCGGCAACGGTCTCTCATACCGCCGTGGTCTGGGCGGTGGCTCTCGCCGGGCTCTACTTCGGCTCTCAATGGGATCCGGAAAGCAGTGAGCCGTATTTCCAGGTGGCGTCCGCGGTGGCCATCATCGGCGTCGCCCTCTGGATGATCGTGCGGACCTGGCGAGCCCAGCAGGCGGAGCAGCCTGCCGGTGGCCACCAACACGCGCACGACGGCCATGACCATCCACACGCCGACGATCACCCGCATCCACATCCAAATCCACATCACGATCATCAACCGGCGGGATTGAACGTCGCGGGGACAAGTTACCAGGACGAGCATGAGCGGGAACACGCGACCGCGATAAGCCGTCGCTTTGCCAATCGGCATGTCACGACGGGGCAGATCGTTTTGTTCGGACTGACCGGTGGGCTGATCCCATGCCCGGCCGCGATTACCGTCCTGTTGCTCTGCCTTCAGCTTCGCGAATTCACGCTCGGGACGACACTCGTCCTGTGCTTCAGCCTCGGGCTGGCCGCCGTCATGGTCGGCACGGGCGTCGCCGCAGCCATCGCGACCCGCCATGTCGGCCGTCGCTGGGACGGCTTCGAGAAGCTGGCGCGGCGGGCGCCCTACTTCTCGGGGACCTTGATCGTCTGCATCGGCCTGTACGTCGGCTATCACGGCGTGGCCACGCTCGTGGCGCAAGGCACGGCGCATTGACCCAGCCGATCGGACTCGAGGCCGCGGGACGAACAGGTCCGGCTACTTGTGTCGCCACACCTTGAAAGACGAAATGACGAGGATCGCGGCCAGGAGCGGCAGCAGGAAAGTGACTCCGACGATTCCCAGCAACATCGCGCCGAAGAAGGTGCCGACGATCGAGCCGACCGCCATAACCAGCACGAAGCGACGGTTTCGCGAAAGCACGGCGAAGGTGCTGTCACGACTGTAACGCGTGAAGCCGACCAGCATCGTCGGCAGGCTGACGACGAGCGACAGGCTGCCGGCCAGCTTCACATCCACACCGAAAAGCAGGATCAGCGTGGGGATCAGCAGCTCGCCGCCAGCGACCCCCATGAGTGAAGCGACAACCCCAATGGCAAAGCCCGCAACGAGACCAGCGACGATTTGGGCGGCCCCCGAGAACAGGGGCGTGCCGCCGCCCTCCGAGCCGTGCCCGATCAGCAGGACGACCGCCATCGCGACCAGCAAAAGCGCCAGCACGCGATAAAGCGTTTCAGATTTCAGTCGAGTCGCCCACGACGCACCTACCACGCGCCCAGCAGACTGCCGGCAAGGAGGTTGGCGACAATCATCCAGTGGCTGCCGATGGTGGCGAATGAGATGGTGCTGGTACGGAAGGGCAGGGCCGACGACACGACGATAAGGCTCATGGCCTTGTTGACTATGACGGCTTCCAGCGCGCCGAACCGGAATGCACCGATCAGCAACGGCAACCGGAACTCGGCGCCGCCGAGGCCGATTAGCCCTCCCAGCGCCCCGATACCCACCCCGCCGGCAAATGCCGCGACGGATCCCCGATTCTCCGCGCCCAGACCAACTGATTCCGCCATGTATCCCCGCTATGTCGCCGAGGATACTACGTCGCTTCGAGGCTTTTGGGGTAATAGGGTGCCGACCCCGCCCTCTAAGGCGGGGGAGGTCGATTCGTGCGTCAGACGCTGCGATGCAGCGTCGGATTCTGGGTCGCGATCAGCTTGTCGATGCGTGTGCCGTCGATATCGACGATCTCGAAGCGCCACAGGCCGTGGTCGAAGGACTCGCCGATGCGCGGCAGCCGCTTCAGGCGGTGGAGAACGAAGCCGGCGACCGTGTGGTAGGAGTGGTGGGGCGGCAGCGAGATGCCGAGCCGGTCGGCGATCTCGTCGATCGGGCAACTGCCGTCGATCAGCAGCGATCCGTCGTCGCGCTCCGTGACGTGCGGCTCTTCCTCTTCCTCGATGTCGGCGACCACCGCCTTCAGGATGTCGCCCTCGGTGACGATTCCCTCGAGGCTGCCGTGCTCGTCGATGACGACTACGAGGTTGAGCGGCGACTGGCGGAGCTGCTCGACGACGTCGATGGCCGCCAGCCGGTCGCTCACGGCCGGCACCTTCTCGACCAGGATCCACATCGCGCTGACACCCTCGTCCATCAGGGCGACGAGGGCCGCCCGGATGGGCAGGGCGCCGACGATCTCGTCGACATCGCCGTTCGCCACCAGCATGCGGCCATGCTTTGCGGTGCGGATGGCAGCCCGGATTTCGTCCTCGCTGTCGTTGAGATCGATCCATTCGACATCGGGCCGCGGCGTCATGATGGCGCGCACCGGCCGGTCGCCGAGGCGCATGACCCGCGAGAGCATCGAGCGTTCCTCGGGCTCGACCAGGCCGGTCCGCTCGGCCTCGTCGATCATCGTCATGATCTCCTTGTCGGTGACGCCGCTTTCCTGCCGCTGCGACTGGCCAAGCAGGCGCAGGCCCAGCCGGGCCGACACGTCGAGCAGGCTCACCACCGGGCTGGCGACCCTGGCCACGAGCTGCATCGGCCGGGCGACGATCACCGCGACCCGCTCGGCGTTGCGCAGGCCGAACTGCTTGGGGACGAGTTCCCCCAGCACGACCGAGAGATAGGTGATCGTCACGATGACCACGGTGAAGGCCACCGGTTCGGCAAAGCGCGTGGGCACGCCCATACTCTCGAGCCAGGCGTCGCCGCGCCCGGCGACGGTGGCGCCGCTGAAGGCGCCGGCGATGATGCCGACCAGGGTGATGCCGATCTGGACGGCCGACAGCATCCGGCCGGGTTCACGCGTCAGGTCGAGGGCGACGCCGGCGCCGCGCGATCCGTCGCGCGACATCTGCTCCAGGAGCGGGCGTTTGGCGGAAACCAGCGCGAGCTCGGACATCGCCAGAAGACCGTTCAGCACGATCAATCCGACGACGATTGCGAGTTCGACGACAAGCATGGCAGCTCCCCAAGAGAAGCGGTCACTATAGGCTATCTGCTGGAGGCTGGCGTGAGACGGCGATTGCCATATCCGTTGAATAATTGCCGCTTTGTTGCTCTCCGCTCCTATGGCGATACGAAATTCCGACGGCAGGCCGCCGGGACCTCTTCACCCGCCGCGCCTGCTGCTGCCGATCGATCGTCAGGTCGCGTAGATCGCCGCGCGGTGTGTGCGCGGCAGAAAGGCGTAGAGGCGGTCGCCTGCCGGACTGAGGGCTGTGGTGTGGGCGCCCGGCTCGGTCCGGATCGTCGCGAGCTTTTCCATCGGCGACGTCGAGAAGACGTCGATGACGCCGGGATCGCCGATCGCGACGTAGAGGTGCTGGCGATGGCGATTGAAGAAGATCACGTCGGGCGTGCCGCTGAGCGGCAGGGTGCCCAATATCTTGCCGGAGCGGGCATCCAGCGTGGCCAATGTATTGGCATCGCAGGCGCAGAACAGGCGGTGCGTCGCCGGATCGAGATCGAGGCCGTGCGGCCCGGCCGCGGGCACGGCGAACATGTGGGCGACCCTGTCGGGTTGCCTCGCATCGATGACGGCGATCACGGCGGGATCGGCGATGTTGACGTAGAAGAGCGCGGCCTCGGCATCGAACACCGTCCAGCGCGTGCGGCCCGGCACCGCGATCTCGGCGCGCACGGCGCGGTCGCCGGTATCGACCATCGTCACGGTATGCGAATCCGCGATCGCCGGATTGCCGACATTGGCGGCGAGCAGGAGCTTGCGGCCGTGATCGTAGGCCAGGCCGTTGGGGCCGACGCCGACCTTGATCTTGGTCACTTCGGGATTGGGGCCCGGCGCAAAGATGCCGACTGTATTCTCGGCCCGGTTCGACGAGAAGATGAGGTTCGCCTCGTCGCTCACCAGCGCGCCGGCGACGCCGCGCAGATCGGGAACGGAGAACAGGTATTTTTGCGCATCGAAGGCATCGACGGCGTCGTTTGCCGTGTGCGCCACATAGATGTGGCCGCTCGCAGCATGCGGAGCTGCGTGGTCGAAGCCGCCCTTCGCCTTGTGCGCGGGCAGATCGATGTAGCCGGTGAGAACGAGCGTCATGGCGTCACCTCAGGCGAGCGTGGAAGCGGAAAGCCGACAGCAGCACGATGCCCCAGGCCGCGAGACCGAGGGCGGTGACCACGCCCAGGCCGACGAGGCCCGCCTGCAGAACGTCGATGGCGATCCATCCGCCCACCACGACGATCAGCAGCCGGCAGCTCATGGCGGCCAACGGCCACTCCGGCTGGCGCGTCGACTGGAACGCCGACATCAGCGTGTTGGCGGCGACGAACGGATAGGCGAGGCCGACCACCATGAGATAGCCGGTCGCCGCGGACAGGATCGCCGGGTCCTGGCTGAAGAAGCCCATCCACAGTTCGGGCGCGCCGATCGCCAGCGCGCTGACCGAGGCCATGACGCAGGCCGAAAGCCCCACCGCGATCCAGGCGATGCGCGCGGCGCGCGTGAACTGGCGCGCGCCGATGTTGCTGCCGACCATCGCCAGCACCGCCGCGCCCAGCCCGAAATTGAGCGGATAGAGCAGATATTCCAGCCGCACCGCCGCGCCGAAGGCCGCGAGCCAGGTGGCGCCGAGCATGCCGGCATAGGCCGTGAGCGTCGCCAGCGCTGCGTTGTTCAGCACCGGCGCCAGCGACATCGGCGCGCCGACGCGCAGGATCTCGCCGAACTGACGGCGTTCGAACCTGAAGCCGCGCAGCGACAGGGCGACCGACGTCCGGCCGGAGGCGAGATACCACGCCAGGATCGCGGTCGAAGTTGCGAAGGCAAGCAACGTGGCGAGGGCCGCGCCGGTGATGCCGAGCGCGGGAAGGGGGCCCAGGCCAAACACGAAGGCCGGCACCAGCGCGATGTGCAGCAGTTCGGCGCCGACATAGACCCAGGCCAGGATGGCGACATGGCCGGTCGCCCGCACAACGCTCGTCAGGGTTCCGAGCAGCCAGTAGATCAGCGCACCGGCGAAGATCACGTTGGAATATTCGAGCGCCGCCGCGAGGATCGGGCCGCGGCCGCCGAGCAGGGCGTAGAGATGCGGGCCGGCGAGCAGGAAGAGGGCGCTGAACAGCGCCGCGGCGCCCGCGGCAATCGCCAGCGCGTGGATGACGAGGGACGCTGCATCCTCGCGCCGGCCCGCCCCGATCGCCCGGGCGATGGCGGCGGCAATCGCGCCGCCCATCGCCATGTTGGCCATCTGCTGCATCAGCATCATCAGCGGAAACACCAGAGCGAGACCCGCGAGCGCATCGAGACCGAGCCGGCCGATGAAATGCGCATCGACGCCGGGTGTCACGGCGATCAGCACGACGTTCACCACCAGGTTCGGCACGGCGAGCCGCAGCAGGGTGGAGACGATCGGGCCTTCCAGCATCAGGCGCGTGCGCGCCTGTGCCGGGGACGTGGCGGGCGATACGGGTTTCGCGGCGGTGTCGGTCATGGCCTTCGCCTCACATCTTCGGCGGCCAGTTGTGCGTCTCGCCCGTGAGGCTGCGGCACCACGCGTAGAGCGCGTCGTACATCACCATGCCGTGCTTCAGCATCTCGTGGTCGTCGGTGTAGACGTGGCTGAGGCCGAGCGAGAGGGCGAACAGGCCGGCCGATTGCGGCGTGAGATCGAGCCGCGACGTGTCGGCGCCGCGCACGATGTCGGCCAGCCTGTCGAGACCGGGGGCATCGAGCTTGTACTCGAGGATGAAGGCGTCGAAGCTGCACTTCTCGCCGACATGCGTGAACTTCACGCCGGGAATGTCATAGGGCACCGCGCCGGTTTCCTTGGCGGTGGCCAGCACCTTGTCGGCCGGCACGTAGAGGAACTCCGGCTCCTTCTCGATGAAGCGCTTGATCAGCCACGGACAGGCGATGCGGTCGATCTTGGGACGTTCGCGCGTAACCCACTTCATTTTGCGTCTCCTTCTTTCAACGGTTCGGTTGGCAGTCCATCGGCGCGCCAGGCGCCGATGCCACCGGCAACGGCCACGGCATCGATGCCGCGCGCGCGTAGTTTGGCGGCAGCATCGCCGCCGATCTCGAAGCCCCAGGCGCAGTAGACCAGCGCCTTGGCGCCGGGCGGCAGCGACGCCGCGATCTCGTCGATCCTGTCGGGCGGCGCCCGGCGCGCGCCGCGCAGGCGGAACGGCACCGTCGTGGCGTCGGCTTCCAGGCGCGCGTCGATGACGATGAGGTCGGGATCGGCCTCGAGCATCTTTCGCGCGTCGGGCGTCGTGACGGTGTGCGGCTTCTTCTCGGGCGCCGTGCCGGCGAAGCGGGCGGCGACGCGCGCCCAAGCAATGTTGGCCATGAAGGCATCGACATAGGCGCCGGCGTTGCTGCCGAAATCGATGTGATAGGCGTGCTCGTACATGTCGAGCGCCAGCAACGGTGTGCCGCCGGCCAGGGCATGGGTGTGATCGGCTGACCAGACGTTCGAGAGCGCGCCGTCGCGATCGCCTCTGGGGGCTGAGCGCGTCAGCACCACCCAGCCCGAGCCGCCGCCCAGCGCCTTGCCCATGGCGACGAACTCGGCGCGCCATCTGGCGAGCGATCCGAAATCACGCACGATCGCCTCGGCCAGAGCGCCGCCGCCGTTTTCACCGGAGGGATCGCCGCCGCCGCCTTCGCCCAAATTCTCGAAATAGATCTCGTGCAGCAGCATCGAGTTGGTGGCGATCAGCTCCTCGCGCTTCAGCCCGTTCAGGCGAAAGCCGGGGACGCCGGCGGGGTCGAGGCTGGCCAGCTCGCCTTGGATCGCGTTCAGCCGGCGCACCGCGCTGCCATAGTTGTTCTCGTAGTGGCTGGCGATCAGCCGGGCCGAGAGGCCTTTTAGGCGCGGCGGTTTGAAAGAGATCGGCCGGGCTTGGAAAGACATGGTGTTCCCCTCGGTGATACACTCGTTTCATCGGCAAAATACGCTTGCGGGCCAGGAACGCAAGAGAAAAATGATACGAGTGTTGCAAGAATCTCTATTTCCATGATACGAGTGAACAATGTCGAGAAACGAGACCCCGGAGGGCGTGCGGTGGCTTCTGTTGATCCATCAATTGCCGGCCAAGCCCGCCTACGCGCGGGTGAAGATCTGGCGGCGCTTGAAAGGGCTGGGCGCGGTGACGGTGAAGAACTCCGTCTATGTGCTGCCGGCCAATGCCGAGACGCAGGAAGACTTCACCTGGCTGGTCAAGGAGATCGCCGAGCTGGGCGGCGAGGCCTTCGTCTGTGAGGCGCACCTGGTCGACGGTCTGGATGACGGCGAAGTGCAGGCCCTGTTCGAGGCCGCACGCGACGAGGACTACGCCGAGATCGCCGCGGCCGCGCGCGAGCTTGGCGGCAAGCATACCGGCGAGGCCGGCGCCGAGGTCGCGACGCAGGTGGCGCGGCTGCGCAAGCAGCTCGACGACATCGTCGCGATCGATTTCTTCGGCGCCGACGGGCGCGAACCGGCCGAAGGGCTGGTGTCCGGCCTCGAAGCCGGCTTGCACAAGGAGGTCGACGCCGTGACCACGACCGGAACGGGCTCCAGCCCCTCATCGGACCCGCTGAACAATCGCGTCTGGGTGACGCGCCAGGGCGTGCAGGTCGATCGCATCGCCTCGGCCTGGCTGATCCGCCGCTTCATCGACGCCGCGGCGCGCTTCAAGTTCGTGCCGGGCACCGGCTATGCAGCCCAGCCGGGCGAACTGCGCTTCGACATGTTCGAGGGCGAGTTCACCCACCGCGGCGACCGCTGCACCTTCGAGGTGCTGCTGGCCGAGGCGAAGCTCGACGATCCGGCGCTGATCGCGATCGGCGAGATCATCCACGACATCGATCTCAAGGACGGCAAGTACGGCCGCGCGGAAACCGCCGGTGTCCGCAGCCTGATCGCCGGCATCGCCGCCGCGCACGATGACGACACCCAGCGTCTGACGCGCGGCGCCGTCCTCCTCGACGATCTCTACAATTCGTTCGCAAGCACGCAAGGCGGTAAGAAGTGAAAGACCATGGCGTTCCCTTCGGCGAAGCGATGAAGGTGTGGGCCCGCGTCGCCGCGCTCTCGTTCGGTGGCCCGGCCGGCCAGATCGCGGTGATGCATCGCATCATCGTCGAGGAGAAGAAGTGGATCGGCGAGCAGCGTTTCCTGCAGGCGCTCAACTACTGCACGCTGCTGCCCGGCCCCGAGGCGCAGCAGCTCGCCATCTATATCGGCTGGCTGATGCACAAGACGCGGGGCGGGCTGTTCGCCGGCATCCTGTTCGTGCTGCCCGGCCTGCTGGCCATCATGGCCTTGAGCTGGATCTATGTCCTGCTCGGCAAGGTGACCCTCGTGCAGGGCCTGTTCTTCGGGCTGAAGGCTGCCGTGCTGGTCATCGTGATCGAAGCGGTGCTGAGGGTCGGCAAGCGCGCGCTGAAGAACAACACGATGCGCGGGCTGGCGGCAGCGGCCTTCATCGCGCTCTTCTTCTACGACGTGCCGTTCCCGCTCATCATCCTGGCCGCGGGACTCATCGGCTATTTCGGCGGACGCGCCGGGGTGCCGGCCTTCCTGGCGGGCGGCGGGCACGGCAAGGTGGGCGACCGGCAACTGGCCGACGCCGACTCGCTGTTGGGCGAGGAAACGCCGGCACATGCACGGCCGAACGTCCGCTGGTCATTATCGATCACCGCGCTCTTCCTCGCACTCTGGCTGGTGCCGGTGGCGGCGCTCTACGTCGTCCTCGGAGGCGACAACGTCTTCACCAAGATCTCGATCTTTTTCAGCCAGATGGCCGTGGTCACCTTCGGCGGCGCCTATGCGGTGCTGGCCTATGTGGCGCAACAGGCCGTCGACAATTATCACTGGGTGACGGCGGGCGAGATGCTCGACGGGCTCGGCATGGCCGAGACCACGCCGGGGCCGCTGATCATGGTGACGCAGTTCGTGGGCTTCCTCGCCGCCTGGCGCGAGCCCGGCGCGATGCCGCCGCTGCTGGCGGCGACCTTGGGCGGGCTGCTCACCACGTGGGTCACGTTCGTGCCGTGCTTCCTCTGGATCTTCTTCGGCGCCCCCTTCGTCGAGGCGCTGCGGGCCAACAAGGCGCTGGGGGCGGCGCTGGGTGCCATCACGGCGGCGGTGGTCGGCGTCATCCTGAACCTCGCGGTGTGGTTCGCGCTCCACGTCCTGTTCGCGAAGCTGGTGCCGGTGCGCTGGCTGGGGGCCGCCGTCGACCTGCCGGTGTTGAGCTCGATCAACGTGCCGACGCTCGTCCTGTCGATCGCCGCCGCGATCGCGATCTTCCGCTTCAAGATGGGGATGCTTCCCGTGCTGCTCGCCAGTTCGGTGGCCGGCATCGTCTATTCGCAGGTTCTCAGCATGTCGTAGGTGAATCGACCCTTTCAACAGGAGGAACGAATGACCAAGCATCCAACGAGACGCGATCTGATCGGTGCCGCCACTGTTGCAACCGTGGCGCTCGCCACGACGGCGCTGCCGGGTAGAGCAGGAGCGCAGACCGCTCCTGCGGTGCCGAAGATGGAATATGCGATCAAGAAGCTGCCATTCGATCCGGCCAAGGTGAAAGGCTTCTCCGAGAAGCTCCTGGTGAGCCACTACGAGAACAATTACAGCGGCGCGGTGAAGCGGCTGAACGCCATCACGGCGCAGCTCGCGGCCCTCGACGTCGCCGCGGCACCGGTGTTCGTGGTCAACGGGCTGAAGCGCGAGGAGCTGATCGCGGCCAATTCGATGATCATCCACGAGCTCTACTTCGATGGCCTGGCCGGCGAGGGCGATCCGACGGGCGCGCTCGCCGAGGCGATGGTCCGCGATTTCGGCAGCATCGCGCGCTGGAAGGCCGAGTTCTCGGCCACCGGCAAGGCACTGGGCGGCGGTTCGGGCTGGGTGCTTCTCAGCTATTCGCCGCACGACAAGCGGCTGATCAACAGCTGGGCCGCCGACCACACCATGACGCCGGCGGGCGGGCGGCCGATCCTGGCGCTCGATATGTACGAGCACGCCTATCACATGGACTACGGCGCCCGTGCCGCCGCCTATGTCGACACCTTCATGCAGGGCATCCGCTGGAGCAACGCCCAGGCGTTGTACGAGCGCTTCTCCAGGGAAAGCTGACGGAGATGATCATGGAGAAAATCATCGCCGGCCTCGCCGTCGTGGGTATTGCGGCCGGTGCCCAGGCACAAACGATCAACTTCGACAGTGACCTGCCGGGCGCCCTGCCGGCGGGCTGGCTTTGCGGCAGCACCGGTGGCGGCGCGTCGCGCTGGTCGGTCGAAGCCGTTGCCAAGGCGGCCAGCCCGCCCAACGTGCTGAAGCAATCGGGATCGGGGCCGTTCCCGTGGTGCATCAGGCAGGGCACGTCGCTTGCCGACGGTGTCGTCGAGGTGAAATTCAAGTCGCTGTCCGGCCGCGAGGACCAGGCCGGCGGTGTCGTCTGGCGCTGGAAGGACGGCGACAATTACTATGTCGCGCGCGCCAACGCGCTCGAGAACAACATCGCGCTCTATTACACCGAAGGTGGCCGGCGCAGGACGATCAAGTACGTCGATGCACCGGTGCCAGGCAATGTCTGGCACACGCTGCGTGCCGAATTCAAAGCCTCCCACATTCGCATCCTGCTCGACGGAAAAGCCTATATCGAACTCGACGATGGCCACATCGCCGGCCCCGGCGCGGTCGGCGTCTGGACCAAGGCCGACAGCGTCACGATCTTCGACGATTTCATCTACCAGCCCGCGCCTTAGAGAGGGGCGGTAGCGGATGAGCGGCGGTGCCGCGTTTTGCGTGCATGATCGGAGATCTATCCTGACAACGACGAAACCCTTCAAGCTGGCGGTGCTATGGTCTGGCGATCGAGCTCTCCGGAGCAGCGCGACGCCCGACAACAATCGCTACAGCCGGATTTTCGCTGAGCTCGCGGCTCTGGGAATCGACGCGGTCCCGGCCATCTATGCGGACGACATGGAGTCGGAGGTCCGTGAGCAGCTGCTCCAGGTCGATGGCGTGCTCGTCTGGGTTAATCCGATTTTCGATGGCGGTAATCGTGCCGTGCTCGATGCAATGCTGCGCGATGTCGCCGCGAAAGGCATATGGGTGAGTGCCCATCCCGACATGATCCTGAAGATGGGCACGAAGGAAATCCTTTTCAGGACGAAGCATCTCGGTTGGGGAGCAGATACGCGGCTCTATAGGACACGCGACGAGTTCCGGAGCGCGTTTCCGTCTACACTGCGATCGGCCGAACCGCGCGTCCTCAAGCAGAATCGCGGCAATGGTGGAGAGGGTGTCTGGAAGGTCGAGCTTTCACCCTCGTCGATCGATCGCGTGACGGTGCTGCAGGCCACGAAGGGGAGCGTCCCGCAAGAGGTGGCGCTCGCTCGCTTCATGGAGGGTTGCGAGAGCTATCTCGAAGGCGATGGCTGTATCATCGATCAGGCGTTTCAACCCCGCCTGCCGGAGGGCATGATCCGCTGCTACATGGGGGCCGACAAAGTCGTTGGCTTCGGCCATCAGCTCATCAAGGCGCTGGTGACGTCGCCGGTCGATGGACCACCCGCGGAGCCCGGTCCCCGGATCATGCACGATACGGCGGCGCCTGCCTTCCAGGCCCTGCGGCGGAAGATGGAAACGGACTGGGTGCCGCAGATGACGAAGGTCTTGGATATCGATCGGGCATCGCTGCCGATCATCTGGGACGCGGACTTTCTCTATGGACCCAGAACGGCGGCAGGCGACGACAGCTATGTTCTCTGCGAGATCAATGTCAGTTGCGTCTTTCCGATTCCCGACGGCGCCCCCGCCGACATTGCGCGCCTCAGCCTGGCGCGATTGATTTCGCGATAGACTGTAGGCGGCCCACAGACCGGCGACTGCTATGTTCCGGTGCTAACTCTCCAATGGATTCTCTGCCGGGAAGCATGAATAGGTGCAGTCTGCAGAGGTCTCGGGGGAGACTATTAGCGCGGCCCATCGTACAGACTCCCGGTTTGCACTTGGTGACGTTGGACATCCGGTTCGACAGGGCCCCCTGGTCGAAGCGCGAGACCCCGACTAACTCTCGCTCAATCTCGACGATCCGAGTTTCAATGCGCCGATCATTGCCAACCTGATCGACGATGGGGGCACTGGAGGCCCGCGTGGAAGAGATGTCGCAACCTGGCGGCAACGCACCTATCTCAACGCGGCCGGCTGGGAGGGGATGGCGGCCGCCCGAAGCCGCCCTTCGGTTGGAGCGGGGCAGGGCGTCTTCGCCTGACGGTGACGATCCCTTGCGGTCACGACTTCGATTTCGGAGCAGGCTCCATCACGAGGTCAGCGGGACGGACGCTCAGGGCCTGCGCTATCTCCCAGATCGACAGCAGAGTGAAGTTCTGCAGCCCACGCTCGATCGCACTGATATAGGCTCGGTCCGCGCCCATGCGAACGGCGACGGCCTCCTGACTGAGGCCCGCCGCCAGTCGATATGAGCGGACGTTGGCGCCGAACACCTTGCGAATGTCCATTCGCAGGATAGGAGGCAATCGCGTATTTTGACGCTACGTACTATAATACGCGGCCATTTTGCTGGCGTGCCGATGTGTCTATGCTTTTATGCAGATCAGGCCTCGATGGCCTTCACCGCTCACATGGTGATCATATGAATTGACTGATGTGATGCGCCGCGTGCATCGCCACGGGCCCCTTAGGCTGTGACTATGCGGTGGCTGGGATCCCGGTAAACTCTCCCTGCTTATGAGCCGCGATGACTACACCTTCCTTTGACGACAGCCCCCCTGAAAGCGATCAGGTGACGGCCTATGATGAGCGGCATTTCATAACCTATCTTCGTCTGCTGGACGCTTCCGCTGAGTCCGCGAACTGGCAGGAAGCAGTGCAAATTGTCTTTGGCCTCGATCCGGCGCAAGAACCACAGCGCGCACGCTTGGTCCATGACAGTCATTTGGCGCGGGCTCGGTGGATGACCGAGAAGGGCTTTCGGCATCTGTTGCGTGCATCGCGCAACTGACAGTTATCATCAAAGAAGCGCCTTCAGATAGACGCTTTGGGACCTCTTCAGCCGACATCGCGCGTTCGGTGTTTGGGTTCTTCAACAACCGTTGGTCGCATGAAAGGCTTGCTTCGGTTAGCCCTGAGTAATCGTGTGTAAACGGAGTCTTCGATGACGAAGAGACCCGATTGGAGGTCGCCGGATTATGTCGACGCGCTGAAGAATCTGGATCGTGCTGGTTTCGCGTGGGAGTTCCTCCGGCGCAATCCCGCATACCGAGACGACTATGCCGGAATTGCCGAAGACCCGGATAAATCGGAACTGAGTTCGGAAACAGTGGGAGGGAACTGGGGGCTTTCCTTTCGCCTGCAATCCGGGCCTCAGTGGGTCGGCGGCGCCGGTTTTATGGCGGCCTGATCTGATACCTCATGCAGTGATTCTTGTTCCTGCACCTGAGGGATTTGGTAACGCCTATCGCTTCGACTCGCTTGCTGACCTGTCGCCGTTGACTGAGCGCCCTTGCGTTGTGGATGATGCCGGCGGCCCACATCATCTCTGGCTTCAAGGCATGCAGCCGGCGCTGCCGATGGCGGCGCTCGTCCCGCTGGATGAGACCGTTCTGCTGCGCCTTGCCGGCCTGTTGCGCTTCAAGCGGCGGCTCGACCGCCAACCCGTAGGCGCGCTTCCGCCCGCTTGGCGGATAACGCCCCGCCTGCGGAATCGGCTCCTCGGCATGATCCGTGCGCTGGACGGTCACCTAGCGGGAGCGAGCTATCGGGAAATTGCGCTGGTGCTTTACGGCTCGGAGACCGTCGCCCGTTTCCCTTGGAAGACGTCATCTATCAGGGGCCAGACCATTCGGCTGGTCACAGATGCGGTGGCCATGATGAACGGAGGCTATCGGAAGCTGCTGCGAGGCGGGCGGTAGCAGGCTCTCTCCCCGAAGCTCGGGGTGCCGCTTACAAGGCACGCCAGTCCGTCATCCTCCTACGCCGTCGTCCTCCGCCAAGCGGCATGTCGTGGCTTCCGCCGATGCCGCCCGGCTTCGGCGCTGATCGGAGCCAGCGCATGACCTCTCAGCAGAAGCGGGCCAGCGAGCGCAATCAGCTGCATCTGTTTCGCGCGTTGCCGGGTGACCTGGCGCCGCGGGACCAGCAGAACCTCATGGCCTATCCCTTCTTCTCGTTGGCCAAGTCCAAGCGCGTCTTGCCGATCGATTACCGCACCCGCACCGTCGCCATCCGTGTCGAGGGCGTTCCTGACCACGGCATGGCGACCATCTGGGATGCAGACGTGCTGATCTGGGCCGCCTCGCAGATCGTCGAGGCGAGAGACGCCGGACTGCAGACATCCCGCCTGATGGCGGCGACGCCCTACGAGATTCTGACCTTCGTCGGCCGCGGCACTGGCGCACGAGACTACGAGCGTCTGAAGGCCGCGCTCGACCGACTCCAATCAACGAGCGTGCTGACGTCGATCCGCCAGCCTGCAGAACGGCGACGTCACCGCTTCTCCTGGATCAACGAATGGAAGGAGACCACGGATGCCGACGGGCGACCCCTCGGCCTCGAGTTGGTTCTGCCCGACTGGTTCTATGCCGGCGTGCTGGACGACGCACTGGTGCTCACCATCGACCGGGCCTACTTCGATCTGACGGGTGGCCTGGAGCGATGGCTCTACCGCGTCGTGCGCAAGCATGGCGGACGCCAGGCTGGCGGCTGGAGCTTCGATTTTCTGCATCTGCACGCGAAGTCCGGCAGCCTCTCGCCGCTCAAACACTTTGCCTACGACGTGCGCGAGATCGTGCGTCGTCAGGCGCTGCCAGGTTACCGGCTGGTCGTCGATCGTGGTCCGCGCGGGTTGGAGCGTCTCGCTTTCATGTCGGTCCTCAGCGACCCCTTCGTCACGACGTTGAAGCGAGACGGGCGAACCTTCCGTCCTGGGGACGGACTGTGAGTCGCCTCGTGCTATCGGGGACGGCGACTATCGTGCCATCGGGGACCCGATCCTCGTGCTATCGGGGACCGCAATCAGGGAAAAGTCGTTCGCGCTCAACAGTTTGGCGCGGCCTTAACTTCCCTAACTCAGATTCCTTCGGAATCTGTCTAACGGACCGCATTCATCCACCGTCTGGGATAACAGGTTGCCCGGCAAAGGGACTGCGGCTGAGCGTGCTTGCGACACGTGAGGGAGGTCTTGCTTGAGCGACCTCACGCATGTCGAGCTCCTGTGGTTCGAGAAGCAGGCCGAACACTGGATCCGCTTTGGCCGTGCCGCACAGGAGCAGATCCTCGATCGGCGGCGGCGCGTGCTCTCCTTTGCTCCGGGCAGCGTCTTCGCCTTCGTGCGCTGGGCGGCCAACGAGTACGGCACGGTCGCGTCGCGGATCGACATCCTGCGCGCCGTCCGGGCCAGCGAAACCTGCGCGACCGTTCCGTTTGTACGACCAGGCGCCGACATCCTGCTGCGGACGTCCGGTTGGCCCAAGGTCAAGCACGTGCTGCAGATGATCGACATCGTTGAGGCGCTGGGCATCGATGCGGCCGATGCCGCCCCGGACTATTGGCGTCACATTCACAATCGCCTGTCGGTCGGCGAAGCGCTCCGGCCCTATACCTTGGCGCGGCACAAGGCTTGGCTTCTGCGGCAGCGGATCGGCTCATGAACGGGCGGAAGCGCGTGCTTGTGGCCATGCTCGCCGGTGTCGTCATCCTGGCGGTGAGCGCTGGCAAAGGTGCACTTCCACTCTTCATGTGGAATGCCTCGGCAAGCGTGCCCGTGGGACTCTACCGGCTGCAGTCGATCGACAAACTCTACGCTGCTGAGCTGGTCGTCGTCGTGCCACCAGAGCCGCTCGCGAGCTTCCTCGTTGAGGGCAACTACCTGCCGCGCGGCGTTCCCATGCTCAAGCACGTCCTGGCGCTTCCCGGGCAGACCGTCTGCCGACGAGGGCTTGCCATCCTTATCGATGCGAAGTTGGTAGGCTTGGCCCGCGAGCGCGACGGACGGGGCCGACCACTTCCGTCCTGGCAAGGCTGCCGCGTCGTCGCGGCAGACGAACTCTTCCTGATGAACTGGCAATCGGCTGACTCGCTGGACGGACGATACTTTGGTCCGACCCCAACGTCTGCCGTAGTTGCCTATGCGCGTCCCGTCTGGATCGAGAAGGAGTGATCATGCACCGCATTCACGCCCACACAATGTTGCGTTTGTTGACGACGCGCTGCGACCCACCCTCGTTTCCGGCCAAGTCCCCGGGAGCCGTCGTGCGATCGTTCGCTTTGGTAACGGTGATCACGCTGGTGGTGACCGCAGCTGGATTTGCCGAGAAGGCACATGCCGAGCCGCCTCTCGCTGCGCAGTCGGCGAGCGCAGCGGCTGTCGATCCCTATGCCGCCTTTGTCCACGAAGCTGCGCAGCGCTTTGGTGTGCAGGCGTCCTGGATCAGCGCCGTATTGGCTGTAGAGAGTGGCGGAAATGTGCGCGCACTCTCCTCGCAAGGCGCCATGGGGTTGATGCAGATCATGCCGGATACTTGGGCTGACTTGCGTGCTCGTCATCGGTTGGGCGCCGACCCCTATGATCCTCGCGACAACATTCTCGCTGGCGCCGCGTACTTGCGCGAGATGCATGATCGCTACGGCGTCCCCGGCTTCCTGGCCGCCTACAATGCAGGCCCGCGGCGTTACGATGACTATCTGGCGGCGGGGCGGGAGCTGCCTGTGGAAACTCGGCGCTACGTCGACATGCTCGCCCCGTTGATCGGAGACGAACAGGTCAACAACGCGGCGACTCTTACCCGCCGTGTCATGAGATGGCAGGAGTCGCCGCTGTTTGCAGCGCGTACCCGTGAGAGCCCCGCAGCCATGCCGTCGTCTCGGCGCACGTCATCGGAGCGAGCATCGGCCGGTCGTTATGTTGGCGGTGCATCTGCGCTGGCGCCGCCAGCTGATGGACTGTTTGTACGCCACGGCACCGCAAGTCGGTTGCCGTGATGCGGAGCGTTCGTGGATGCCGGCATTCGGTCAGATTGTCGAAGGAGCTCATGAGGCTTCTCGGCCCAGGATCCTGAATCATGGACTGCGGCCCGTAATCGGTGTGCTCCGTGCGATGTCGGTGACGATCAGCTCTCCGGTGCGCCTGCTGTTAACGTCGCTGCGGTGAAGCAGCATCGCGGGAGGCGGGCGATGGAATTCTTCTCGGGTTTCGACGTCGGGATGGAGCGGACGGCGATCTGCGTGGTCGACGACAAGGGCGAGGTGCAGATGCAGACGGAGGTGGTGACCGATCCGGACACGATCGCGGCCGCTCTCAAGCGGTTCCTGCCGCGGCTGCGGCGCGCCGGTCATGAAGCAGGGTCGCTGTCACCGTGGCTGCAGCCCGAGCTGGCCAGGCGCGGCTTGCCGGCCGTCTGCCTGGAGACCAGGCATGTGCGCGCGGCCATGTCGGCCCAGCGCAACAAGACCGATGCCACGGATGCATTGGCCTTGGCGCACATCGTGCGGACCGGCTGGTTCCGCCAGGCCCATATCAAGACGGAGAGCTGCTATCGGCTGCGGCTTCTGCTGACGCAGCGGCGCAACCTCAAGCGCAAGGGTGCTGGACCTCGAGAACACCATTCGGCATTCGCTGAAGGCCTTCGGCATCCGCATCAAGGGCACCGGGCGCACCGGCTTCGACGCGGCGGTGCGCGAAGCGGTGGCAGGCGATGCGCTGACCAGCGAGCTGATGGACGCCATGTTGGCGGCACGGGCGGTGCTATGGAAGCAATACTGCCGGCTGCATGATCTGGTGGTGAAGTTCGTCGCCCGTCACGAGGTCTGTCGGCGCTTCATGGCGATCCCGGGGGTCGGTCCGGTGACGGCGTTGAGCTTCGTGACGGCGATCGACGATCCGTTGCGCTTCCGTCGTTCGCGCGACGTGGCGGCGTACTTCGGCCTGACCTCGCGACGCTGGCAGTCCGGCACCTCGGTAGACGTGCAGGGACGCATCAGCAAGGCCGGCGACGGTGATGTTCGTCGCGCATTGTACGAGGCGGCATCGGCCTTGATGACGCGCTTCAAGGGCCGCGACAAGGTGCGCACTTGGGGTCTGGCGCTGGCCAAGCGCAGCTGCCACCGCAAGGCGACGGTGGCCGTGGCGCGCAAGCTGGCTGTCATCATGCACGCCATGTGGACGGACGGAACCTGCTACGTCGGTGACGCGGCGGCCAGCGCCGGCGATCGTGCGGCGCGCGCCGCCCGCAAGGACGGCAAGCTGCTGGGCGCCCAGGCATGAGCGCACGCCCGACACCTTCGATGCTGCGGCCCGTCATCCCGACGGCCGCCACCTGAACGATGGAGCTCCGCTGCGGCGGATGAGGACTGGTGCAGACCAAGGACGACGGAACGCACGTTATCTTGCCTGTGGCCGACACCGTCACGGTATCTTCGGACCACGCCCGATTGCCTGTGATGATGCTCCGTCAATCCGATGGAAAAATGCGCCGCGACGGTTCGAGCGCTGCACGACCGCAGCCAATCCAACCCGTCGATGAGCGCGGAGGACTGCACGGCGCACCAGAACTCTCTGCTGTCGTGGCCGAGCGTACTGCCGCGAAGAGAACAAGGACGTTGCGTGCTATAGAGGAGAGACGACGATGGCGAAGAAGATCAGACGTATGCGTCCGGTTTTCGCACGTCGCTCAGGTCTTGACGTGATTCGCGGCCTTCCAAGCCCACGGCAGCAGCTCGTCGATTCGGTTGATTGGGTGCCCGCCGACCATCCGCGTCAGAACATCGTGCAGATAGGCGTATGGTTCGACGCCATTCAACTTGCAGGTTTCGATGAGCGTGCACACCGTCGCCCAACGGGCTCCGCCGCCATCGCTGCCGGCGAAGAGATGATTCTTGCGCCCAAGCGCCACCGGCCTGATGGCCCGCTCGACCGGGTTCGTGTCGAGCTCGATGCGGCCGTCGTACAGGAATCGGGTCAACCCATTCCAGCGCGCGAGTGCGTACCGCATCGCCTCGGCGAGTTTTCCGCGGCCAGGCAGATGCGGGAGGTGTGTTTCCAGCCAGATCTGCAGCCCGTCGATGATCGGCTTGGCGAGCGTCCGTCGCGCGGCCAGCCGGTGCGCCGACGACTGACCGCGCACCTGCGCTTCGACAGCATAGAGGCCGGCGATCCGGCGCAGAGCCTCGTGTGCCAACGGCGTATCTTCGGCTTGCGCGACCTCATAGAACTTGCGCCTCGTATGGGCCCAGCAGGCGGCGAGCACGACGTCGCCCCGTATCGTCAGCCGCTCGAAGCCGGCATAGCCATCGACGTGCAGCACTCCCTTGAAGTGTTCCAGATGCGCCGCTGGCCGCTCCGCCCTCCGGTCCGGCGCGAAGATGTAGACCGCCGCGGGCGGCGCCGGTCCGCCCCATGGTCGCTGATCACGCGCATAGACCCAAAGCCGCCCAGTCTTCGTTCGTCCACGGCCCGGATCGAGAACCGGGATTGGCGTGTCGTCGGCGAACAGATGATCGGAGGCGAACACGTCCTTGCGCAGGCGATCGTCCAGCGCCTCGAGCCACCAGCACGCGCCGCCGACCCAGCCGGCGAGAGTCGAGCGCTCCAGCTCGACGCCGTGGCGGGCGAAGATCTGCGCTTGCCGATAGAGTGGAGTGTGGTCGCAGTACTTGCTGACCAGCACCTGGGCGAGCAACGCCGGTGTCGCCAGCCCACCGGCGATCGGCCGTTCCGGCGCGGGCGCCTGGGCCACGGTCTTGCACGTGCGACAGGCGTATTTCGGGCGCGTGATGCGCAGTACACGGAGCTGGGCGGGAACCCAGTCCAGCATCTCGCTGACGCTCTCGCCAATGCTGTGCAGGACACCTCCACAACACGGACAAGCGCCGTTCGCCACGTCGATCACGACCTCTTCGCGAGGCAGATGATCGGCCAGCGGCTTGCGCCGTGGCCGCTTGTCGGCGATCTCGACGGCTTCCTTCGGATCGCTCGCTTCGGCGCGCCCGATGTCGCTATCGAGATCTTCCAGACCGAGGGCGAGCTGATCGGGATCGAGGCGCTCGGAACGGCGGCCGAACTGCGTCCGCTGAAGCTGTTTGATGATCGTCTGAAGTCGCTCGATCTCGCCGTCACGATGCTCGACGACGGCCGCCATGTCGCGCAGAAGACCGTGCAGCAGGGCCATGTCGGACGGCAGATTGTCGAGATCGAGCCGCATGCCCGATTCTACTTTTGTTCGAGTCGGCGACCAAGAACTTTTCCTTCCTGGTGCTTCAGTTGCATCGCTTTAGCCGACTCTCGCAGGCCTCCAGACGCGTTCGGGCGAGCGCCAGTCTATGCCTTCGATCAACATGGCCAGCTGCGCCGGCGAGAGCGTCACCGCGCCGCCGGGTTCATACATGCGTGGCCATACGAAGCCGCCCCGATCGATGCGCTTGGTGAACAGGCACAGCCCGTTCCCATCCCAGAACAACACCTTCAGGATCGACGCCCGTTTACCGCGGAAGGCGAACAGATGGCCCGAGAAGGGGTCTCGCTTCAGCTGCTCCTGGACCAACGCGGCAAGCCCGTCCATTCCCTTCCTCATGTCGGTGTAACCAAGCGCCAGGTGCACCTTCACGCCCGCCGGAACGATCATCATCGCTTGTTCTCCTGCTCGGCGACGTGCACCCGGACCGCCTCTGGGTCGGTGCCCTCGGGTGCGAACACACGGCGCCCGTCAGACAGGTCGACCGCGGTCATGCCGTCGGGAACCGGGAGAAGATCCGGCAGCACGAGCGCACCTCCGTTGACACCCGCGCCGCTCGTCTTCTCTGTCCCGGCCACGGCGACCGACACCAGCCTGGCCGGTTGCTCCGCACCAAAGCCGAACTGGATGCGCCAACGGAACACCATGCTGGTGGAGATGTCATGGCGCCGGCACACCGCCGCCACGCTCACTCCAGGCGCCTCCGACTCCATGACGATCGCCAGCTTCTGTTCATCGCTGAAGCTGCGTCTGTTCGACCGCCGATCGTACTGCGGCCCGGCCGTCGGCGGTTCTGTCAACGCCGTTTCGACGGAGAGATCCTTAGCAGCGCTGCTAACACCGCTGCTTATTTTCGGGCGAGCACTGGGATGAAGCCGGGCGCGCCAGTCGATCGCAACCTCGCCGCTGTCGATCAGATCTCGCCAGCGGCGCAGGCTGTGCTGCGAGAGCTTCGTCGCCGCGGCATACTGCCTGACGGTCATGCCGCTCCAGTTCAGCGTCTCGACATGCATCGCCCAGTACGCCTGGACCGCCTGGTTGCGCTTGTCTTCGGACAGCTTGAACCGGCGCCCCTTGCGACGTCTGCGATGCTCGTCGTGCTCGGTTTCGGCAAGGATTCGGGCGTTTTGCACACGGATCTTGGCCACTTCAACATCGGCGATCGCACGCAGCCAACGTGTAAACGTCGTGTCCGTGAGATGGTGCGTCCGACAGTAGCGGCGCTGCGACAGGCCGCTGCGCTGCCAGGCCTCGATGTGCACAGCCCACCACTCTCGGCGCGCCGCATTCTCAAAATGTTTCGTTGCCACCGGAGAACCTCCCATGAACGAAGGAACCCGATTTGGACCGACGGTGCACTTGCTGAAGGTCGTGCAAGACTCGGACGCTTACGATCAGACTCATCCCCCCGATTAGGACGGCAAGATAAAGCGGGTTGCCCCGCTGTCGGCGCGGTGCGCCTAAGTGTCTGTCTGCACGTTGTTTTTCGAGCAACTTAGATCGCTATGGAGTCGTGCGTGAGCGGCTCTCGAATCGATTTGTCGTTTAATTTCAACGCTCTGACCGCCGTCGCACAAGATCGACCCCGCCCCGAACGACCCTTTTCTACGCTCCGACCCGATACGCGTGGCTGACCTCTTGCGGATATTCCGGCGGCTTCCGATCGTCATGCCATGGCACGCGACGACGATGATTTTCGACTTCGGCCGGGCAAGATCCGGGATCATGCCCGGGCGAGCGGCGGCCGCCGTGTTCAAGGCCGTCCGCCGAGCTTCACCGGACAGGTTCAACAGGCCATCCGGCGAGCTGGCGGCGATCCTTCACGGTTGAACGGGGCCGAGAAGAGAAGCAGCAGGTTCAATGACCGAGGTCGCGGGGTGGCGGCAGCGGCGGCGCTGAGGGGCCGCAGTCCCTGGAGCCGGACCGGCGGTCTTCGCTCACGATCACGGCGCGTCGCGGTCAAAGCCCGGGTTGTGAAGCTCAATCCACAGCGCGGCGGCGCCCGAGGGCGACAGTTCGCCAGTGCGAAGTCGGTCGACGCCCACCTGCGCTACCTGCAGCGCGATGGCGTGACGAAGGACGGGGCGAAAGGGCAGGTCTATTCGGCCAGCCGGGATGTCGAGGACGGGCGAGCTTTCGTCGAGCGCGGTCGCGAGGATCGTCACCAGTTCCGGTTCATCGTGTCCGCCGAGGAAGGTGTCGAGCTTTCCGATCCGCAGACTACCACTCGTGAGCTGATGAAACAGATGGAGGTCGATCTCGGCACCAGGCTCGACTGGATCGCCGTCGATCACCACAACACCGGCCATCCTCACACCCACATCATCGTCCGGGGTGTCACTGACGACGGCAAAACGCTCAATATCGCCGGCGACTATATCGCCTTCGGAATCCGGGAGCGCGCAAGCGAGGTGGTGACCCGGGAGCTCGGTCGCCAGTCCGAGCAGGATGTGTCCCGCAGCCTGGAGCGGGAGGTTGATGCCGATCGCTTCACCAGGCTTGACCGCATGCTGCTCGCCGAGCAGCGGAGCCGGAACGAGTTCGCCGACCTGCGGCCAGACAGGGATACGCTCGAGAGCGTGCGGCAGAATCGGGCCCTGTTGATCCAACGGGCCCGCAAACTGGAACGGATGGGATTGGCTAGTGAGGTGGAGCCTGGGCGCTGGTCGGTGTCACCCAGGGCGGAGTCCGTGTTGCGGGAGCTGGGCGAGCGCGGCGATATCATCAAGTCTATGCACCGGGCGTTGGACCGGGAGGGGCTGGCTGATGCCCGTTCGATGGCAGGCTATGTGGTTCACCGGGAGCACGTCACCGAGTCGATTGTCGGGCGTGTGATCGACAAGGGGCTGGGCGGCGACGAGATGGGCGAGCGGGTGCGGCTGGTGATCGACGGCGTCGACGGGCGTGTCCACCATTTCGAGATGGATCCCACGCGCGCCGATGATATCCAGCGCGGCATGATCGTGGCGGCCGGCGCCGCGCAGACTGGACCCCGGGCCTCGGATCGCAACATCCTGGCGATTGCTGGCAAGGAGGGCATCTATCGGCCCTCGAAGCATCTGGAGCAGGCCGTAGCCACGATCGATCGCTTCGGCGGCGATCCCTCCGCCTACGTCGGTTCCCATGTGCGACGCCTGGAGGCGTTGCGTCGCGCGGGTCACGTCGAGCGCATCGATAAAGATCAGTGGCGCATCCCGGCCGACCTTCCCGAGCGTGGACAGGCCCTCGATTTGGCGCGCGACCGGACGGCCGGGCGGGTGAGTGTTCTCTCTTCTAGCGGCCTCGACCAGCAGATCAGCCACGACGGCGCGACCTGGCTCGACCGCGAGCTGGCGTCACGCCAACGAACCACTCTAACAGACAGCGGCTTTGGACTCGAAGTCATGGAGGCGTCGGCCAAGCGTCGCCGTTGGCTGGTCAACGAGGGGTACGCCACCGACCTGGGCAACGGCCGCATCCGTGCGCCACGGGATCTGGTGGCGCGGCTGGAAGCCCGCGAGATCGAACGCGCCGGCAGGGCGCTCGCCGCGGACCGGGGACGGGAATGGTGGGCCGCGGTTCCTGGCAGCCCCGTCAACGGTCAGCTCGTCGGCTCGACCCAGCTCGCCAGTGGCCGGTTCGCCATGATCGATGACGGGCTGGGCTTCAGCCTGGTCCCGTGGCGGCCGGTCCTCGAGCAGCGCATCGGCCGCGTCGTCTCGGGCATCGCGTTGCCAGGCGGAGACGTGAATTGGTCGCTCGGGCGAAATCGGGGGCTGGGGCTCTGACCGATGAACGAGCGAGACGATGGCGCGTAGGCATTTCTGGTGCCTGTCCGAATTGCACGCCTGCGCCGCCGCGCAAGCGCTCCGCGCGAGCTCTCTGTTGCATCGATGAAGCCTGACGATTTGATCTTGTCGCATGTCCGCGACCAAGATCCTGTGGGGGCAGATCACCCTCGTCTTCGCTATCGTACTCGTTACCCTGTGGGCGGCGACGCAATGGACGGCCTGGCGGCTGGGTTATCAAACTCAGCTTGGCCCACCCTGGTTCGAACTTTTTGGCCTGCCGCTCTACTTCCCGCCGACCTTCTTTTGGTGGTGGTACGCCTTCGACGCCTATGCGCCCGCCATCTTCGTCGAAGGTGCCTGTATTGCGGTCTCGGGCGGGTTCATCTCGATAGGCGTCGCGATCGGCATGTCGGTCTGGCGCGCTCGCGAAGCCACGAACGTCGCCACCTACGGCTCGGCTCGTTGGGCGACCGTGCGCGAGGCGCGCACTGCGGGACTGATCGGCGCGGACGGGGTCGTGCTCGGAAAGCTCGATACCGACTACCTGCGCCATGACGGACCTGAACATGTCTTGTGCTTGGCATGAAGCTCTTCCGTCAGACGGCGGCCGATCTGATTCAATATCAGTCGAACCAGGGGTTTGGTCCGGCTGATATCGGACGGCGGCACCACGAGGTAGAGCGTCGTCGGCCGCTCATCCTCGACGAGGTCGCAAATGCGCCATTCGCACCGGCGCGTGACCTGCGCGACGACGGGATCCCGGTACAGTCCGAGGAATGACATGGCGGTCGACAGCACACCGGACCGTTCGTTCTCGCTCTTGTTCAGCAACTCTCGCGCCGCCGAGGCAATGACCGGATGGACGCCGGCTTCGCCGAGATGCGGCGTCGTCATCATCGCCCGCAGCGTCGTCTCGATCGGCTGCCTCGGATCTGACAGGAAGGCCGCAACCCCGGCCAGCGTCTTGTCGGCCCCGGCGTACAGGACATGCAGGATCGCACCCACCAGCAGGGCGTGACTGGTCTTCTCCCAGTGGTTTCGCCGTTCCAGTGCTCCTTCAGGGTCGACGAGGACGTCCGCAATGTTCTGGACGTCCCGGACCTCCCATTCTCCACGGCGAACCTCCAATAGCGGATTGTAGGCAGCTGATTGCGCATTGGTCGGATCGAACAGGAGCACGCGACCATGACGGGCACGGAAGCCCGAAGTCAGTTCCCAGTTTTCGCCCTTGATGTCGTGGACGATCGAGCTGCCCGGCCAGGTCAGCAGGGTCGGCACGACCAGGCCGACACCCTTGCCGCTTCGCGTCGGCGCAAAGGGCCGGCGCCACCGATTGCTGCTCATGCTGGATGAGTTTCCGGCGTTGGGCCGCCTCGACTTCTTCGAATCGGCGCTCGCCTTCATGGCGGGGTATGGGCTGAAGAGCTTCCTCATTGCCCAATCGCTCAACCAGATCGAGAAGGCTTACGGTCCGAACAACGCCATTCTCGACAACTGTCATGTCCGCGTGTCCTTTGCCACCAACGACGAACGCACAGCCAAGCGCGTGTCGGATGCGCTCGGCACAGCGACCGAGATTCGAGACGCCCGGAATTATGCCGGCCACAGGCTGAGCCCCTGGCTCGGCCATCTCATGGTCTCGCGACAGGAAACGGCCCGACCTCTGCTGACGCCCGGCGAGGTGATGCAACTGCCGGCCACCGATGAATTGGTGCTGGTGTCCGGCTGCCCACCGATTCGGGCGAGGAAGGCACGGTACTACGAGGACCGCCGGCTGACCGAGCGTCTGCTTCCGCCACCAAGGCCAGACGAGCCGAAGGTCGCCGGCCCGTCATCAGATGACTGGAGCGGAGCTCCCGTTCCAGCGAGTTCGGCCGCCGGTGAGGGTGTTGCGGGCCCTGCGGTGCATCCCGTCGACGATCCTGCCAACGGCGGAATCCGGCGAGAGCCGGAGCTTGCCGAGCATGAAGACATCGCACCCGAACCCCCGAAGCCTTCGGCGGAGTTCTTGTTTGGCGAGGATGAGGCCGACGAAGATGCCGTGCGGGTGCGTGCGTTGCGCGCAACCGCCCGAGGTCTGGCGCGCCAGGCCGCGCTGGATCCTGGCGACGGCATCGACCTCTGAGCTGTGGCATGCGAACCAAGCATACATTCCGCCTTTCACCCGATCTGGCGTTGAAGCTTGCCGACTACGCCACCCGCAAGCGCGTTCCGCAGGCCCACATCGTGGAAGCCGCCCTCGCATCCTTCCTGTCGCCGGACGGGTCCGAAAGACTGGAAGGGGCGCTCGGCCGCCGGTTGGACCGGCTCGTCCGGCAGGTTGAGCGCCTGGAGCGCAACGTCACGATCTCCAACGAAGCGCTGGCGCTCTTTGTGCGCTTCTGGCTGACGGCGACGCCCTCTTTGCCGGATACGGCCCAGCCTGCCGCGCAAGCCAAGGGCCGGGAACGTTACGAGGGGTATGTTGAGGCACTCGGCCGCCGCCTGGCCAAGGGTCGGGCGTTGGCAGACGAGATCTCCCAGGAACTCGCGTCTGCGGATGAAGTGGCGGATGAAGGAAGCGATCAGTCCTGAGCCGAGCCGCCGTCCGCCTGCCTTTGTACGCCAGTGCACTACGTCCCCCTCGACCTTGTTGCGCCGACCCATTTCCTCCTCTTTCTAATCGACCCCATTCAACGACCGCTGCTCGCACGGTCCTGCAATCGGGGTGACAATGACGGTCCATTCCTTCCAGGCTGAGGTGATCTCCCGCGGCGCGCGCATGCTGCGGACCGCCTTGGGGCCCGCTATCGCGGCATGGCTTGAGGATCCGTCAGTGGTTGAGGTGATGCTCAATCCCGACGGTCGACTTTGGATCGACCGGCTGTCGAGCGGTCTGGTCGAGACTGAGGAGCGTCTCAACGCTGCCGAAGGCGAGCGCATCGTCCGGCTCGTTGCCCATCATGTCGGGGCCGAGGTCCACCCCGGCAGTCCCCGCGTGTCGGCGGAGCTGCCCGAAACGGGCGAGCGCTTCTCCTCAAGGCATGGGGCACCGGCCATCCCGGGGGCATCGGCACCATTCACGCCGGCACGGCGCGGGGCGCTCTGCGGCGCCTCGAGCAGCTCATCCAGGAGGCGGTGGTCACTGTTCCGCGCGCTTTGATCGCCGAGACGATCGACGTGATTGCCGTGTTGTCGGGTCGCGGCAACGCGCGCCGGCTGACCGAGCTCACCCGCGTGGACGGTCTCGGCATCGACTCGGACTACGCACTTTCACCTGCAGGAGACTTTCAATGATGCACATCGCATTACGGCGCGCCGTCGCCGCGACCGTCATCTTCTCTTCAAGTTTGCTGGCTTACTCATCCGCGGCCTACGCGGCGGGATCCAGCATGCCCTGGGAACAACCATTGCAGCAGGTCCTTCAATCGGTCGAAGGCCCGGTGGCCAAGATCGTTGCCGTGATCATCATCATCGTCACGGGCCTCACCCTGGCCTTCGGTGACACGTCGGGCGGCTTCCGACGTCTGATCCAGATCGTGTTCGGCATCTCGATCGCCTTTGCCGCGTCGAGCTTCTTCCTGTCGTTCTTCTCCTTCGGCGGCGGGGTTCTCGTCTGATGATCGACCCAGTTCCCGGCTTCGTGGTGCCGCTTCACCGCGCCCTGACCGAGCCGATCTTGCTCGGCGGCGCGCCACGATCGATTGCGATCCTCAATGGCACTCTGGCCGCCGCCTTGGGCCTCGGCCTGCGCTTGTGGATCGCCGGCTTTCTGATCTGGCTGATCGGCCACGGACTGGCGGTCTGGGCAGCCCGGCGCGACCCGCTCTTCGTCGAGGTAGTGCGCCGCCACCTGCGCATCCCCGCTCGACTCGGCGTGTGAGGACCAGGGCATGATGAACCTTGCCGAATACCGAAACTCGGCCACGCGCCTTGCCGACTTCCTGCCGTGGGCGGCGCTGGTCGCTCCCGGCGTCGTTCTCAACAAGGACGGGTCCTTTCAACGCAGTGCGCATTTCCGGGGGCCCGATCTCGATTCGGCCGTTCCCGCGGAACTCGTCGGCGTCGCCGGGCGCCTCAACAACTCGCTGCGCCGCCTGGGCTCCGGCTGGGCGATCTTCGTCGAGGCCCAGCGACTGCCGGCCAGCACCTACCCGGAGAGCAGCTTCCCCGATGCAGGGTCCGCCCTGATAGACGCCGAGCGAAAGGCGGCGTTCGAGGAGGAGGAGCGATCGCCGAGCTCTGGCGGCTCAGCCCGCCTGGCCCTAACAATATCCTCGCGCATCCGGCATTCGTGCGTCTGCGCGAGGCCTGCCGTGACGACTACTACGGCACGGGGAAGACGGGCCCCGCATTCGCGCTCTCGACGGCGTTGAGGGCGTTGGGGCTGCCGTGCCATCTGCAAAAGGACACCGTCCATTTGGCGCTTCCAGTGGAAGAGGCGGCGGCGGGTCTCGACGCGGCGCTCCGTTCCACGCGTTCCACGCGGGTGCATCTCGCGCCGCTCGATCTAGCGGATGACCTATCGCCGCTTGCTTTCGGCCGGGCGAAGCTATGCCGGCTGACGCCGGACGAGTTGCGGGTGCTCTTCGATGAGCGCCGCCTAAAGCGGGTCTATCCGCGGCTGGAACTGGACGCCGAACGGCTGTCGGAGTTTCACTGGCTGGTCATCGAGGAGACGGTGGCGTTCAAGCACGGGCCGGAAGTGCGGGCGGTCCCGTTTTTCTCGATGGATCTCAGCCAGGATCTGGGGCAGATCGAGCCGCACAAGGGACGTTTTCCAGGCGCCTTCGACGAAGCGCTGTTCTTCCTCCTGCTGGCGCCCTGGGAGAGTTGGTCGACGATGCCGGAAGTGGACTGGCGAGGATTCCGCGTGCCGTGGGTTTACACCGTCGACAGCGACATTTTCGTGCGTCCAGGCTCGCCGCCATCACCCGACACGCTGAGCTGGGAAGATCGCATTTATGATGACGGCTATGGCGGAACCTACGAAGAAGAGCGGCCAGTCGAGCTGCGCCTTGAGGACAACGCTACGACCGAGCTGACTGTTTGGGACCAGAGCCGGTGGGTGATCGTTGAGCAGGCGAAGCAATCGGTTCTGTTTGAGACGCCGGTCGCCCATTTCCTGATCCGCGCCTTCCTTGCCGAAGGCGTGGATGAATTTCTCGCCCACATCACAACGATCGAGGCGGCGCTGGGGCTGCGCGCCGACTATCAGAAGAGTTTCCGTGTTGCGCCTGATCGCCATAAGGGAATGCGCGCGACGAACCGGATGCGAGGGCGTGTCGCCGGCTTGCTCGGTAACCGTAGCCACGCTGACCAGTATGAGCAGCTCTTCGACATAAGAAGCGCCTTCCTGCACGGCTGCGCCATGACGGACATCTCGACCCGAGAGCAGGTAATGGCCCGTTCGCTGGCTCGTCAGGTCGTAGAGGCGCTGATCTTGGCGACGCAATCGGGACAGCTCCCGTCGCGCGAGGATTTTCTGGACAGCCTGCTCGATAAGGGCGCGCCGCTGATCTAGCGGCGCTGACCCGCCAAGCTGTCGGTTGCAAACTGTCAGAAAACTGCGTATAGTTCTGACAGGAGAATGGCCATGCAACGGTTGACCGAACAGATTCTTGCGCACGCGAAAGGGCTGCCAGAGGGCACGTCCGTCGCAGCTAAGAGCTTGCTTCACCTCGGGAATCGCGCCGCGGTGGATCAGGCATTGTCGCGTCTAGCCGAGCGGACGCAGTTGATCCGCGCGGGCCGCGGCGTCTATCTCCTTCCGGTTACGAGCCGGTTCGGCACGCGGGCTCCCTCCGTGGAGCAAGCGGTGGAGGCGCTTGCCAGCCAGCGCGGGGAGATCATCGTCCCGAGTGGGGCCGCTGCCGCCAACACCCTCGGTCTCACGACACAGGTGCCGATCCGGTCGGTCTATCTGACTTCCGGCCGCACCCGGAAGATGAGCCTCGGCAAACAGGTCGTCGAGCTTCGCCACGCACCCCGTTGGCAGCTCGCCATGGCGCATCGGCCCGCTGGCGAGGCGGTGCGAGCCTTGGCTTGGCTTGGGCCGGAGAAGGCTGAGGCCGCCCTCCAGACATTGAAGCGGAAACTCCCGCCGGGCGCCTTCAGCGAGCTGGTCGCGGTAGCGCCGCAGCTTCCGACCTGGCTGGCGCGCAGCGTGGGCAAGGCTGCACATGGCTGATCCGTTTCTCCACCTCCCGATCGAGGATCGGCGTGAGGCGCTCGGCGTCGCGGCCGATCGGTCTGGCCGGCCGGCGCATCTTCTCGAGAAGGACGTGTGGGTGGTCTGGGCGCTCGCCACCCTTTACGGCTCGGCGCTCGGCGAACATCTGGTATTCAAGGGCGGCACGTCGCTGTCCAAAGCCTATCAGGTCATCCGCCGGTTTTCTGAGGATGTCGACCTGACTTACGACATCCGGGCGATAGCACCTGATCTGGTGCGCGAAAACGGCGAAGGGTTGCCCAAGACCCGTAGCGAGGAAAAACGCTGGTCCAGCGAGGTGCGCAAGCGCCTGCCCGAGTGGGTTGAAGGAAGCGTTCAGCCGATCATCGCAGAGGCGCTCGCGGCTGAAGCTTTGGCGGCCACCATCCGAGTCGAAGGCGAGAAGCTGTTCATCGATTACGAGGCCGCGACGGCTGGCTCCGGCTATGTGGCGCCGAGCGTGATGCTCGAATTCGGAGCACGATCGACGGGCGAGCCCGCGAGCTTGCGCGACATCGCCTGCGACGCGTCAGGCCTGATCGAGGGCGTGACCTTTCCCACGGCTCGCCCACGCGTGATGCATGCAGAGCGAACCTTCTGGGAGAAGGCGACGGCCATCCATGTTTTCTGCCTGCAGGAGCGGCTGCGCGGCGATCGCTTTGCTCGTCACTGGCACGATGTCGCGCGGTTGGACGAAACCGGCTTTGCCGCGTCCGCCTTCGCTGATCGCGACCTGGCGAACGCAGTGGCGCGCCACAAGACCATGTTCTTCGCCGAGAAGGCGTCCGATCGGACACCCGTCGACTACACCGTGGCCGTCAACGGCGGTCTGCGGCTTGCGCCCGTGGGCGATGGTCTAAAGGCGCTGGAAGAGGACTACGCCCGCATGGTCGACGACGGACTTCTTCTGGAAGACGCCGAGGCTTTCGAGGCTCTCATGACGCGCTGTGCCGACATAGCTGAGCGCGCCAATAGCGCCTGTAAATAACGAAGAAAAATGGGAGGGGGAAGTGTGGATATTGTACAGATAAAAATCAGCAACATCGCCGACTCCTTGAAGATGGACGTGCGGTGGGGCAACGGTAGCGCATTGCTAGAGAACGCGAATTACCGAACAACGATGACGGGGGGCGGCAATGCGGGCGTTTGAATTCGATCATCGCCTCGTCGACTCTTACGCCAGGTTCTCGCGGTCTTTCAGTATCATTCGATCTGATGACCTGAAGTCTGAGGTTGATCGCCAGTATGATGCCGGGCGTTTCTGGCCGGATGCTATGCTGTCTCTCAACCCGAAGTTTCTCGAGGGTCCAACCGTCGATGACCTGGTCAACTCGGGCGATCTTGATGAAGCGACGGGCAAAATATTCCGGTTCGGGTCAGAGCCGCTGCGGTTCCATCGCCATCAAGCCCAGTCCATCGCCAAGGCGCAGGCGGGTCAGAGTTACGTGGTTACGACGGGGACAGGCTCGGGCAAGTCGCTTTGCTTTTTCGTACCCGTAGTCGACGCGATCGTTCGTGCCCGCAAGGCCGGGAGGCCGCGCAGAACCAGTGCCATTTTCGTTTATCCGATGAATGCACTGGCCAACAGCCAGATCAACGAGATCGAGAAATTCATCGCGCAGTCTGGCCTGCCGACCGAGCTTAAGCCGGTTGTGCGTCGCTACACCGGCCAGGAAAGCCAGGAAGATCGGCAACGAATTGCAGACGCCCCGCCGGACATTCTGCTGACTAACTTCATGATGGCCGAACTTCTGCTGACGCGGCAGGACCAGCTCGATACCAAGGTTATAGAGAATGCGAACGGACTGAATTTCATCGTTCTTGACGAACTGCACACCTATCGCGGCCGCCAGGGCGCCGATGTCGCGATCCTCGTTCGTCGTCTTCGCAACCGATGCGCACCAGACAAGGCACCTATCTGCATCGGAACCTCTGCCACCATGGCAAGCGAAGGATCCGATATCAATCGCGCTGAGGCCGTGGCGAATGTTGCGTCGCGCCTTTTCGGGACCCCCATCGGGCCGGAATCCGTCATAGACGAGTCGCTTCGAAGGGCGACGGATGATCGGCTGAAGCTCGACGATGTGCGGCGGAAGCTTGCGCCTGTCCTGACATCCGTACTTCCAGCGGAGCTGACAGATGAGGTTCTGAAAGAACACCCGCTGGCGGTTTGGACCGAACTGGCGATTGGCCTGGACGACGCACAGGAGCTCAAGCGCAAGAAGCCGATCCCTTTTGAAAAGGCAGTAGCGCTGCTTTCAAAAGATAGTGGCGTCAACGTCGAAACCTGTCGAAGCGGGCTCGAGGCATTCCTGACGCGCGTCAGCCTCCCGGAAACTGAGCGCGGCGGCTCGGGAACCGGCGCATTCCTGGCGTTCAAGCTCCATCGATTCATCTCGGGCGCTGGCGAGATTTTCACTACACTGACTGGCCAACCCAGGAATGTGTTGTTCGAAGGTCAACTCGAAGATCCAAGTGCCCCGGGCCATCGCCTCTATCCCACCCGCTTCTGTCGGGAATGCGGACATGAGGTCCACGTCATTACGAAGACCGAGGATGCCAAAGGCACCCTGTTTCTGCCCAGGGGCATCGATGATGCGCCGCTCGACGATCAAGAGGGTGAAACGGCGGGCTACCTGACCACTACAGGCGACGGCGATCCTGAGTACGTCTTTACAGGCGAGGTCGAAGCGTACCCCGAGGACTGGCGCGAGGAGCGCAACGGCGTCGAGCGACTCCGAGCGAACAGGAAACGCAGGATGCCCCAGATGATCACGGTGGCCCCGGATGGGCGCTGTGATTCGGCGGGTAAAAGCTTTTGGTTCATACCGGGCAAATTTGGTTTCTGCCCATGCTGTCTCGACCAGCCGCATCCCAACATGCGCGAACGCACCAAGCTCACCGGGTTGTCGGGTGAGGGCCGCAGCTCGGCAACGACGCTCCTCGTTTCGACCGCCCTGGAATGGATGAACGGGAACAACAGCGGCGTTCCCAAAGAGAAACGCAAACTCCTAGGTTTCACGGACAACCGGCAGGACGCCGCCCTCCAGGCTGGCCACTTCAACGACTATTTGTTCGTCAGCCTATTGCGTGGTGCGATCCTGCGAGCAGTGCTGGACGCTGGCGACGATGGCCTAGCCGAGGACGAATTCGGTCTGCGGGTCGTAAAGGCGCTCGGATTTACGGCAGGCAATAAGGTCGCGCGGGTTCATTGGATGTTGGATCCCGAGGCGGGCGCTGTAGTCCGCGAGGACGCCCAGCGCTCTCTCGCGAAGGTTCTCGCCCATCGGCTCTGGACAGATCTGCGTCGAGGATGGCGTTACACCAACCCGAGCCTCTCCGTCCTCAAGCTCATCGACGTTGCGTTCGTTGGGCTCGATGACATCGCGGAAGATACGGACCGCCTCACGGCTATCTTGCCGGATTTCGGGACACTCGATGCGCCCGTGCGCAAGGCGATGCTGAAGCTGCTCCTCGGCGCCATGCTCGACGGCTTGGCCGTTGGGACGGAGGCGCTCGATCTGACCGTCCTCGACGCCGTCGCTCAAAAATCCCGAAATCTCCTGCGCGTCCCCTGGGCCATCGACGCGAAAGAGACGCCGAGAAGCCGCACGACCCTATTTCTGCAAGCTCCGGGCAAGGACCGGGTTGGGTTACGGGAAGAACAGACGATCGTCCGCGCTGGGCATAATTCCCGTATCGGACGTCTCATCAATCGAAAAAGCGTCATTGGGACCAAGCTCAGCAAGACAGACTACCTGACAGTCATGACGGGCCTGATGGAACTTCTGGCTCGCGAGGGGTTGGTGTCGCGCGTCGACATCGAGGCCGACCTGCAAGGTTGGCGTCTGTCACCGTCAGCGGTTCGGATCTTTCCTGGGGAAGCCATCAGGACAGGGGCGGCGCAGGGCAACCGCTATTTTCACGATTTCTACAATGAGATCGCTGTCCATCTGAAGGCAGGCCATAGCAGCTATTGGGGTCTCGAAGGCCGCGAACATACAGCCCAGGTTTCCCAAAAACAGCGCGAATGGCGCGAGTGGCGCTTCCGATTTGAGAAGGAAGACCGGGAGAACCTCACGAAGAATGCCCCCGATCTCAAAGCGGCAGGAGAGTCGGAGCAGTTTCTGCCCGCCTTATTCTGTTCGCCAACCATGGAGCTTGGTGTCGACATCTCTGCGCTCAATGCCGTCTATCTGAGAAACGTACCGCCTACGCCGGCGAATTACGCGCAACGCGCCGGACGTGCCGGCCGCTCCGGGCAGGCCGCCGTCATTGTGACCTATTGCGCGGCTCAATCACCTCACGACCAGTATTTCTTCGAACGGCGCAATGAGATGGTGGCTGGTGTCGTTCGTCCCCCGGCGCTCGACATCACCAATGAAGAGCTCGTGCGCTCGCATCTACATGCTGTCTGGCTTGCCGAAGCGAAGCTCGCTCTGTCTCCTGACATCCCCGACATCCTAGACTTAGCGAAGCCAGGCTCTCCGCTGAAGCAAGAGATCCAAGACGTCATCGACCGGCCTGAGTTGGTGGTTGCTGCGCATTTCCCGATGAAGCGCGTTCTCGATCAGATTCTCGGCTCGGTGGCTGGTCGAAAACCGGTCTGGATGAGTGAGCCAGATGACTTCGTCTCCGCGGTCGCCCAGCGCGCGCCGCAGGAATTCGATCGTGCCTTCGGTCGCTGGCGGGAACTGTATAACTCAGCACGAACGCAGCTGATGGAGGCCAATGCCCGCTCCGAGATTACGGGTCTCTCGGGCGCAGACCGTCGTCGAATCAAGGCTGCGCAAATGCAGGCGAGCGATCAGATCACGATCCTAGAGCAGGGCAAGGCCACGAACGGCTCGGACTTTTACTCCTACCGCTATCTCGCGACGGAGGGCTTCCTGCCGGGGTACAATTTTCCTCGGCTGCCGCTCTATGCCTTCATCCCTGGAGATGGAAAAAGTGGCTCGTTCCTCCAGCGTGCCCGCTTCTTGGCAATCTCAGAGTTCGGGCCGCGCAGCCTGATCTATCACGAAGGCCGCGCTTACAGAGTCATGAAGGCGAAGTTGCCGCCGGAAGTCCGAACGGATGATGGGTCGGAGCTCGCCACTCGAGACATCTTCATCTGCTCGAACTGCGGCGGCTGTCATGATGGCGAGGTCGAGCGCTGCCACGCCTGCAATGCTCCGATGGCGGGCGAGATGCCGGTGCAGAGGACGCTCCGGATCGACAACGTGGAAGCCGCGCCTACCGAGCGGATCACGGCAAATGACGAAGAGCGCGTCCGGCAGGGCTTCGAGATTCAGACCGTCTTCTCCTGGCCAAAGCGCGACGGCCGAGTCCAGATCACCGAGGCGGATTTTCGTTGCGAGGACACCTCGATCATCAATCTGCAATATGCCAATAGCGCCGAGATCAGCCGGATCAACAAAGGGCTGAAACGCCGGGCACAACAGACCAAGTTCGGTTTTTATATCGATCCGCGCAGCGGCTACTGGTCGAAGTCCGAAGACGAAGATCCAGATGTCGATGTGCCGCCGGACGTCGTGAGGCCGGTTCGGATCGTGCCTATCGTCCGCGACCACAAGAACGCGCTTCTCTTCCGTTTTAACGAGCCTGCAGCCTACGCGCCAAAAACTATCCCCACGGTTCAGCACGCCCTCATGAGAGGGATTGCGGTCGTCTTTCAATTGGAAGAGGGCGAGATACTTGGCGAGCCATTGCCTGCCCGTGACAACCGCCGCGCCGTCCTAGCCTACGAAGCTGCGGAGGGCGGCGCCGGGGTGTTGAGCCGTCTGATCGAGGATCCGCTAGCCCTAGGCAAAGTCGCCCGAGAAGCGCTGATCCTTATGCACTTTGAGAAGGTCGATGAAGCGATCGCAGCGGGCGATGCCAAGCTGCTCGCCGCTCATGATGGGGAGGCCTGTGTCCGCGGGTGCTATCGCTGCCTACTCTCCTATTTCAATCAGCCAGATCACGAGCTGATCGACCGAACGAGCGATGAAGCGAAGCAGATGCTGATCGATCTGGCGCGAGGCAAGGTGATGCTCGCTGTCGCGCCGGGCCAGTCGGCTGAAGGTAGTGGATGGCCGAGCGCCTTCAAGGAGATTGGGCTTCCGGCTTCCGACGCCTCCACTGTGAGCTTCTCTAATCAGGAGATGAGCTTCGCCTGGCGCAGTCATTTCGTCGCCGCTTGTCTCACTCCTCTCAGCCAGGCAACGCGCGAGGCGGCGGAAATCAAGGGCTGGATGCTGTTCGAGCTGCCGGACACGGTCGCAGCAGGTGTGCCTCAAGCGTTGATCTCGATGTTTGGGGGGGAGACCCGATGACTGTGAACTTTGCCCCCGGAGACCTAGTGCGCGCCCGAGGGCGTGAATGGGTCGCATTACCTTCCCCGCACAATGGCGTTCTGGCTCTCCGCCCACTCTCAGGCGGTGAGAACGACGCGGTCATCCTTGACCCGGACTTTGAGATCCTCCCGGTCGAGCCCGCACGGTTCGATTTGCCTGCCGACGCTGCGACAACCGTTCAGACGAAGGCGGCGCTCCTCGCGGATGCAATGCGTCTGACGCTGCGCCGTGGTGCGGGTCCTTTTCGCTCCGCAGCGCAACTCGCCTTCGAACCTCGGACCTATCAGCTGGTCCCGTTGCTCATGGCCCTTCGGCTGCCGGTGCCGCGCCTGCTCATCGCGGACGATGTTGGTATCGGCAAGACGATTGAAGCTGGCCTGATCCTACGCGAGCTGATGGATCGGGGCGAAGTGGACGCGTTCTCAGTGCTCTGTCCTCCGCATCTCGTTGAACAGTGGGTCGGGGAGCTGAAGGTGCGTTTCGGGATAGAAGCCGTCGCAGTGACGTCGGGTACTGCCGCTAGGCTGGAGCGCAGCCTGCCACTCGCTCAGACCGTGTTTGATGCTTATCCCTTCACGATCGTCAGTCTCGACTACATTAAAGCAGAGAAGCGCCGGGAGAACTTCGCACGCGCATGCCCGGATTTCGTTATCGTCGATGAGGCGCATGCCTGCATAGGCACGCACAAGGGTCGGCAGCAGCGCTTTGAGCTTCTGGCAGGGTTGGCCCGGAATCCGGATCGTCGGATGATCCTTTTAACCGCGACGCCGCATTCCGGAGATGAAGAAGCCTTCGCGCGCCTTCTCTCCCTGGTCGAGCCATCATTCACCTCGATGAACTTCGAGGACGCTCGCTACCGGGAGCGTTTGGCGCGACACTTCGTGCAGCGGCGCCGGATCGATCTCGTCTCAGGGGATTGGGACGAGGATCGCGCCTTCCCAAACCACGAGACAACGGAATTTCCATATCGTCTTTCTCCGGCCCACCTCGAATTCCAGGAAGCTGCGCTCGACTACTGCCTCGGCATCGTTTCCCGAGTAGGATCCGGTCAGCGTGAGCGACGCTTGGCCTTCTGGGGTACGCTGGCCCTGATGCGTTGTGTCGGCTCTTCGCCGGCTGCAGCTAAGAGCGCGCTGCGGAACCGTATGTCGAGCGAGAGTGACCGCCTCGAGCCGCAAATCTTTGACGAGGACAGCGACGACGAGGACGCGGTCGACATCGAGCCAGGTACAGCCTTCGACGTCGATACGGATCTTCTCGCTTTGGTCAAGCGCGCCGAGGAAATGGTTAGCAAACCCGACCCGAAGCTGATCGCTTTGGTCGATGCTTTGACCCCCCTCATCAAGAAGGGCGCCAATCCCGTCGTCTTCTGTCGCTATCTAGCAACCGCCGAACATGTCCGCGATGGCCTGCGCAAGGCCTTCCCAAAGCTGATCGTCGAAGCCGTAACAGGTGTTCTTACGCCCGACGAACGCCGAGACCGCGTGGCGGACATGGCGTCGGTGGATGAGGAAAAGCAGGTTCAGCGCATCCTCGTCGCCACCGACTGTCTTTCCGAAGGAATCAACCTGCAGCAGCTGTTCGATACGGTCGTCCATTACGACCTGTCATGGAATCCGACCCGACATCAGCAGCGCGAGGGACGGGTCAATCGCTTCGGTCAACCGGCAGAGCTTGTCCGATCGATCATGATGTTTTCGCCGGACAGTGCGATCGATGGCGCCGTGCTCGATGTCATCCTGCGCAAAGCGGCGGAGATCCGCGACGCGACGGGCGTAACCGTTCCGCTTCCGGATGAACGAGGGCCGGTGACGGAAGCGCTAATGGCGTCGATGATGTTGCGCCGCGGCGTGCCCCGCCAGCTTACGCTAGATCTGCGTCTCGGCGACGGCGGCAAGGTCATGGAGGCCCGGTGGCGCGATGCTGCCGAGAACGAAAAAAAATCCCGCGCGCGTTTCGCCCAGAACGCAATGAAGCCGCAGGAGGTCGCCCCTGCATGGGAGAAAGTCCGAACGCTGCTCGGCTCTCCGACGGATGCGAGACTCTTCGTCGAGCGGGCGATGGCGCGCTTTGGGGTCCCCCTCGAAGTCCGGAAGGCGGTGCTCCTAGCCCATGTTGATGCGCTTGACGCCGGCCTGCGCGAACGCTTGAGCGGACGCGGCCTAACAGGATCAGTGCGCTTGGCGATGACCGAGCCGGCACCATCGGGCACGGCGCTGTTGACCAGAACCCATCCTCTGACGTCCACGCTTGCCGAAGCGCTGGTCGAGGCGTCGCTCGATCCCGAGACGCTTTCAGGTCTCGGGATCGGCCGTGTCGGCGCTTGGCCGACAACTGCTGTGGACAAAATAACTTGCCTTGCTCTTCTCCGTGTCCGCTTCAAGCTGACCGTTCATGCCCGCAAGGAAAGGTTGCTGCTAGCCGAGGAGGCGGCCATCGTTGCGCTCCAGGGCGGCCGGATCGTTGCGGTTGGCGAGGCTGCCCAGAGATTGCTGAACACACCAGCGATGGCCGATCTGGCTCCGGTCGCACGCGACAGGTTCATCGCGAAGGCTAGGGAAGGTCTCCCGAACCTGCTCGACGGACCAATCGCCGAGTTTGGTCAGGCGCGCGCGCAAGAACTCATGGGGGACCATGCAAGCCTTCGCGCCGCGTCAGGGTCGGCATCGCGCGTCTCAGTGGAAGTCGTGCTGCCGCCGGACATGATCGGTTTGTTCGTGCTCATGCCGGCTGAGGCCTGAGCCATGGCACGCAAGCTCGTCACCGATGTTTCGGCCTGGCCTTCGCTCACACTCGAAGGCAATCTCATCGCACCGGCGATGGTCGCGAACATCGACCGCGGACAAGCCTCTGAGCAGACGGAAGAAGACTACCGGATCCGCAAAGGGCTGACCATTCGCGAGGAGATCTCGACCGCCTTTCGTGTCGGCCAGTCTCATTTTGACTCCTTCGCAAAACTGGAGAACCCCTCGGTCGAAGCAACACGCCGTTTCGTGCGCGGTTTCCTTGCGGAAACCTTCGGCTTTGACGATCTCGTCTCGACCGACGGTGTAGTTTCTTTCCTAGCGGGCAGCCGTGTTGCGATCGTGGTCGTGCCGCCTTCCGACGAAAAGCTCGACAGACGTAGTCCGACGCTTTCCGCCGACCGTTCACGGTCTCCGGCTTTCGCGCTCCAGGATTACCTCAACGACAACGGCGATGCGGTCTGGGGTCTTGTCACTAATGGTGTCGTCATCCGCCTCATGCGAGATAACGCCTCGTTAACCCGGCCGGCCTATGTCGAAGCCGACCTTGCCCAGATTTTCACGAACGAGGACGCCACTTCTTTCGCTGTTCTCTGGTCGCTGATTCATCGAACCCGGTTCGGCGTTGCGGACACATCCGCGACCGACTGTGCGCTCGAACGCTGGCGTGAGGCCGGCTCACGCGAAGGCGAGGCTGTCCGCGATCGACTGGCGGCCCAGGTAGAAACAGCGCTTAAAGTGCTCGGCTCCGGCTTCTTGGAAGCCAACCCCGATCTGGCTGCACGGCTGAAGTCCGGTGAGGTCGACTTAACCAAATGGTTCAATGAGCTTCTACGCCTCGTCTATCGCTTGATCTTCCTGATGGTAGCAGAGGATCGGAATCTGCTTCACCCCGAGAATGTGAAATCGATCGTCCGAAAGCTCTATGCTGAGGGTTACAGCCTGACTGCGTTGCGTGCACAATGCGTCCGCGCGATCACTTGGGACAAGCATCACGACCGTTACGAAGGCGTCAAAATCGTCTTCCGGTCGCTTGCCCATGGTCAGGAGGCGCTCGGACTTCCCGCCCTTGGCGGGCTCTTCGGCGCCGACATGCTGCCGCATTTAGAAACCGCTCGCCTGCGCAATCGCGCGTTCATGGAGACACTCTACCGCCTCTCGTGGCTGTCCGACAAAACCGGTATTGTCCCGGTGAACTGGCGCGCGATGGAGACCGAGGAGTTAGGTTCGGTCTACGAATCCTTGCTCGAACTCCAACCGCAACTGGGCGACGACGGTAAGACTCTTTTCTTCGCTTCTGAAGTCTCTGAGCAGCGGGGCAACCAGCGGAAGACGACGGGCTCTTATTACACGCCCGACACCCTGGTGCAGCTTCTGCTCGATAACACTCTCAATCCCGTGCTGGATGAGCGAGAAGCGCAGGCGGCGGATCCTGCCGAGGAGCTATTGGGGTTGACCGTCATCGACCCCGCGTGCGGCTCTGGTCATTTCCTGCTTGCGGCCGCACGGCGCATCGCCACTCGCGTCGCCCGCCATCGCGCCGGTGGGATTCCATCGGCCGCCGACTTCCGCCATGCACTGCGCGAGGTCGCCTGCCGCTGCCTTTACGGCGTTGACCGTAACCCCATGGCGGTGGAGTTGACCAAGGTGGCGCTTTGGATCGAAGCTCTTGAGCCGGGCCGTCCGCTCGCCTTCTTTGATGCGCAGATTCGCTGTGGTGATAGTTTGATCGGCGTCTTTGGCCGATCGATGTTGCGAGCGGGATTGCCTGATGAGGCTTACAAGCCGCTGACCGGCGACGATAAGGAACTCTCCCGCCGCTACGCCCGCCTAAACAGGGAACAGCGGGATCGGGCGAAAGATCATCCGCAATTGTTCCGTACTTGGGCGCCGCCGGAAATTCTGACTGAGCGGGATCACAAGCTGCGGGAGATGGCGCAGGACGATCTAGAGAGCGTCGAGGCAAAAGCACTTGGCTTTGCAGACATGCGTGCATCGCAGGACTGGCAGAGTCTGAAAACCGCCAGCGATCTCTATATCTCGGCCAATTTTTACATGGCGGCTTTCTTTATGCCGAAAGCCGCTATGGGCGCGGACGCCATGCCACTTACTGAACATGTGTGGCAAGCCGCCGGAGGCGAAGCACCTCCCGAACATCTACGGCAAGGCGCAAGACTGACATCTGAGAAAGTAAGCGCCTTCCATTGGTTCATTGAATTCCCCGAAATCATGGAACGCGATGGCGGCTTCGATGTCGTTATCGGCAACCCGCCATGGGAGCGGATCAAGCTCCAGGAACAGGAGTTCTTCGCCGCCCGCTCGCCCGCTATTGCCAGCGCGCTCAACAAGGCGGCGCGGCAGAAGTTGATTGACACCTTGGAAGAAGCTGATCCTGACAGCGCAGATGGCCGCTTGTGGCGGGATTTTGTCTTCGCCAAGCGCGCGGCTGAAGCAGCTAGCGAATTTGCGCGTTCATCCGACCGCTATCCGCTCACCGGGCGGGGCGATGTCAACACCTATGCTCTTTTTGCGGAGTTGTTCTCGCGCCTCGTCAAAACTACCGGGCGTGCGGGCGTAATCGTGCCGACGGGAATTGCGACTGACTCCTTCACATCCGCATTCTTCGGATATCTTGTCTCAACTAGAAAGCTTCAGTCGCTATTCAGTTTTTATGAAATTAGAGGATGGTTTAGAGGGACGGATGACAGAAAATCTTTCTGCATAATTTGCACGGGCGGTACCGCAAGGGCAGCGGAGTTCTGCTTCGACATAAAGGCCATCAATGAAATCGAGTATCCCGAACGCCGTTTCGCGTTAACGGAAGACGAAATTGCGCGCATTAACCCCAATACCAAGACCGCTCCTGTCTTTCGTTCCCGTGCCGATGCAGAGCTGACGGCGAAGCTTTACGCCCGGGCGCCGGTGTTGATCGAGGAACGGCCGCAAGAAGAAGGCGGAGATATCAATCCCTGGGGCATCACGTTCCAAACGATGTTCCACATGTCTGGTGACTCCGGCTTCTTCCGCACATCTTCGCAGCTGGAACTTGAGGGCTGGTTGCGCGAGGGAGCGGATTGGGTCCGGGGGACAGCGGTGGGCGTCGAGCGTCGCGTTCCGCTCTATGAAGCCAAGATGATCCACCATTTCGATCATCGCTGGGCGACTTATGGTGCCGGTGCGCAGGAGGAAGAAGAAGGTGCTCGCGATTGCACCCTCGACGAAAAAGGGACACCGACATTCGAGCCGTCACCGCGTTACTGGGTGCCGGAGGAGGAGGTATGGTTACGCGCTGCCCGTGTACCGACGGCGTTGAAAAGCGCCGTGAGACTTGCACGCAGCGACAGCGGGAAAGGACGCCGCAAGACGGACGCCGATGTGGACGAACCCGCCCGCGCAGCCGCGCTTAAGGCGCTCGTTACCTGGCTTGCCGGGGCCATTTCTGCCCTCAAAGGCCACCAAGCGCGGGAGGCTGACATTTTTCACTTGCTCGGCCGCACACAGGACTGGCGCGGCGCGCTGAAGGTGTCGGCCGAGCGTTTCCTGATGGATCCCAAGACGCTCGTCAGCGGTGGGGAGATGCAGCGCGAGACGCCGCTGATAGAAGCGGATCTTATCCTCATCGCCGAGGGTCCGAAAGAAGCGCTCGCTCTGGCTGAACTATTAATCGACGCTAAGCAACCGAGCTGGCTCATGGGTTGGCGGGACATCGCACTTCGAAGCGTCGAGCGGACGGTAATTGCGAGTGTGTTTCCGAAGGTCGGCACGAATCATAAAATGCCGTTGTTTTACCTAGCCCAACCGCCCCGTCTTGCTGCTGCATTTCTTGCAAATATGACAGCTTTATCATTTGACTACATAGCTCGACAGAAAATCGGAGGGACTTCTCTCACGTATTTTTACTTGAAGCAGTTTCCTGTTCTTCCGCCATCCGCCTACACGATGGATGATCTCAACTTCCTTAGCTCGCGTGTGTTGGAGCTAACCTATACCAGCCACGCCATGAAACCTTGGGCAGAGGATCTGGGGTATTCCGGTCATCCATTCGCGTGGAACGAGGATCGACGCGCCCAGCTCCGTGCCGAGCTAGACGCTTTTTTCGCTAAAAAATACGGTTTCACAGAGGAAGAGCTCCTCTACGTCCTTGATCCAGCTAAGGCTAAAGGGGTGGGCTACCCTTCCGAAACCTTCCGTGTTTTGAAGGATAGGGAGACCCGCCAGTTTGGCGAATACCGCACAGAACGCTTGGTGCTAGAGGCGTGGAAGCGAATGAACGCGGATAAGGCGTCTGACACGCTACCTGCGCCGACTACATTGCAGCCTCTCGAAGACCTGTTTGACGCCGCATGGGCATGGCCGACAAGCATTCAAGGTCGAGACCGCCTCCGCTACGCAGCCCAGTACGTGCTTTCGCAGATAGATTCCGCGAGCGACGGTACACGAGCGCGCTTCGTGATCGCAAGTCTTGCAGAGCCCGCACTGCTCACGCCTCTGCTGGCAACCAGCGATCGCAATCAATGGATCAGACTTGTCGGCTCGGAGGCGCGCCCGGCACAAGGTACGATCCGATTGAGCCCGCCCATCAACGCGGGGTGGCGATCAATGTTCGAGACGCTGATCGCCTCAGGCCAGTTGGAGGAACGCGCCGACGGGGCGTGGACACGAGGTTCGCACTTTAGTTCAGTCGGACTGCAAGCCGCTTCAGCCGATGCTCAGCGCGCGGCCTTCGTAATCCGAGCAACTCGGGATCTCGACGTCAGCAGCCTTACCGCGGCTGTTGCGCAGGAGGACAACGTGATCTGGGCGAGGTTTGGACATGGCGCAGCCTGACCTGTTCGCCCCGACGATGCACCCGCCGATGGCGCCGGAAGGCCGCACTGGGCCCCGGTTTTGGTTTCGTCGGCTGGCCGTCTTCAAGGACCCGCAGACCATCATCCGCGACGTGTCGTTGAAACCCGGCCTCAACATCATCTGGACGCCGGATATGTCGAGCAGTGGCAACCGCGCCTTGGCCCATGGCAGCGGCAAGACAACCTTCTGCCGTTTGCTTCGAGCTTGTCTGGGGGAGCCCGCCTATGCGACCGATCCGCAGCGATCACGGATCATGGCAAGGCTGCCGAACGGCGTGATAGCGGCGGAAGTTCTAATCGATGGCGCATGCTGGGTAATTGTCCGCCCGTTAGGATTTCTGGGCGGGGAGTTCGCCGTTCGAGCAGAGTCCATAGAGGAGGCTATCGCGCGCGGTCGTCTCGACGGGGATCAAACATTCATCGACCCTGTCTTAATCGACACCTTTTTCCCGACGATCGCAGGAGTCACGCCGCCTGAGGTCAGCCATGACCAAGTCTGGGATGTCCTTCGTGCTTGGTTGACGCGCGATCAGGAGTGCCGTCTTGCCGACATTCTGGCGTGGCGGTCATCACAGACGCAAACCCGTTCACGCGCACAAGTGCTGGGCGAAACAGCTAAGCTGACCATGGTGCGCCTCGCTTTGCGCGCGCTCGACGCGGAAGAGCGCGCGGCGGCCGGCCGCGAGCGAGACCTCGTGGCTGCTGTCGAGGATGAACGGCGACGCCAAGCTTATCAGCAGCAGCGGTATGCCGATGGTCTGAAAGCCGTGAGGCTAGAATTGGGCGTGGGCGATGAAGTTGGTTTCGACGATACCATCGACCAGAAAGGCTTAGTCTCGTTGGCAGAGAGGGCATTGGCGGACGCCATGCGAACCGATCTGCCGAAGCCGCCCGACGTCAGTTCGATCTTCGGGCGTCTGAACGCACTCAATGAGGAGCGCGGAGTATTCATTGCGAAACAACAGAAGTTCGAAAACGAGACGCGCTTCAAGCGGGACGAAGCCGGGCGTTACCGTTCCGAAGCAACTTTGGGCGAGATCGATATCACTCAGGGACGGATCCGGGTCTGCCCCGTCTGTAGAGTCAGCATAGATGAGGTCAGAGCGAAGGGGTGTGGCATTTCACTCGAAGCATGTGACCTGTCTGCGCTGAAGGTCGCAATTGCTGAGAAGCAGAAGAGGGCCGCCGAGCTGGACGCAGAGGCGAACAGTGCGGAACAGGCGGCCAAGGGCGTCGAAGCCCAGATTCAGCAGCTCGGTCCTCGGCGGCAAGCACTTGAGGCGGAGGCCAAAGCCGCTGACACCGCTAGCCGCACCGCGCAGGTGGCTGCGAAGGAGGTCCAAGACCGCATCTATCGATCGAGGCGAATACTCGATGATGCGCGGTCGCTGCGCGCAGCCGAAGCAGCCGCTAAACCAACACCCCCGGGGACTGCGGCGCTCGAAGCAGTTCGCGCGCAGCTGGAGTCGGGGCGCTCGCGGGCGCGGGCAGCCATCAGGACGCTTGAGGAGAGATACCAAGGGATCATGGCCGCCTGGCTCCCCGACGGAGTGGAAGGCACCATCAAGCTGGATGGCCACGGCTTGAAAGTTGATGCCGAATTCTCGGGACGAGGTGAGGTATCAACCGCCGCCTTGGACTCCCTCAAGATTGTGGCCTTCGACCTTGCCGCTTTGCACATGGCTATTGAGGAGAAAGCCGACCTGCCAGCCTTCCTCATTCACGACAGTCCGCGTGAAGCGGACTTGGATGGGCAGCTCTACGCCCGCCTCTTCAGCCTTGTGCATCAATGGGAGAAAGAGGTGGAAATACCATGCTTCCAGTACATCGTTACGACCACTACCGCTCCCCCGCCCGAGCTGCAGGGCGACAATCATATAAGACTTCGAATGAGCTCGACGCCGGCGGAGATGCGTCTGTTTGGAATGGACATCTGATTCTCAGAGGAGGCGACCGAAACTATGACAATCGAATCGCCTCAATCGTTCGTTGTCCGCGAGGAGTGCCAGAAGGTCGCGTCGCAGAGTGGCTTCCGTCGCGTTCTCGGGGAAGAAGCGGGTTGGGCGGCTTTCGGCTCGACCACCGCTAGGGGCTCAATTTTTGTAGCTGCTACAACACCGTCAGGGCCGTGGTTTCTGGCCCTCGACCATTTTGGCGTCATCCAAGAACTGGATTTACCCGCCGCCGACGTTCCTGGTCCCGGCCACGCTCGTTATTTTTTCGAGGCTCTCGGAGCGCTCTACGTGGTGCTGCGTCGCGTATATGAATTAAGTGTCAGCCTGCCCGATGCACCGCTAAGGGAGTTTGAGCGTTGCGTCGCAGATCTGCCCCGAACAACTGAGGCCGAACGGCTTGTAGTGCAGAGAATCGGCCAGGACATATTTCGGGCGCGCCTGATGGATTACTGGCAGGGACGCTGCCCCCTTACTGGTATCTCCGATGCGGCCCTTCTGCGCGCCTCGCACATCGTCCCATGGGCGGACTGCGAAAGTGATGCCGAGCGGCTTGATGTGCACAACGGACTACTTCTGTCGGCCCTATGGGATGCCGCCTTCGACCGCGCGCTTGTGACCTTTGACGACGAGGGCAAACCAGAACTCTCGCGAACCCTGAGCGAAGCTGCACGGAGCGAATTGCGCTGGTGCTCGCCGATCTCGCTTAACGACGAACATCGGCGGAGGCTGGCCCGTCATCGCGAGCGGTTGCAAGCGTCTGGTTAGCGGGTTGTTTCGAAGAGGGTAGCGCGCGCCGCTCATGGGCGGTGGGGCGGCCGTGACGGTATAGTTCACAGGTCGCCATTAACCTCGGCTATTCAGGCGGGGAATCGGCGGGGTCGATTTGAGTGGGCCTTGCGCGGGCTTTCTTAGCCGGGCTTGGCGATAGATGGCGGAAGGCGCATCTCAGAGATCAGGCCAAAAAATTCAATGCTTTCAACAGCGGCGTTTTCTGACGGTGTGCATGACGGTATAGAAGTCTAAGGAAATTATTTTCTTGAATAAAATCAATGTGATATGTCGACAGGAAATAATCGAGTGGGAGTGACGGCCCGTGGCCGTCATCCCGAGCCTTTGCGAGGGATCTGCTCCCACGTGATGTGAGTTACGTCGCTTGAGTCTCCGCGCCAGGTTTACCCCTACAACCTCATCCTGAGGAGGCTGCGCAGCAGCCGTCTCGAAGGATGGGCAACAGATGCGGTGCTCGTACCCATCCTTCGAGACGCGCCGCTTCGCGGCGCTCCTCAGGATGAGGCAAGTGCCTGAATCGATTCCGAACGCGCCGGCATCCCGCGCCGTCGGCGCGAACCCGTGCCCGGCGCCGGAAACGCGCTGCCGGCCGCGCATGCCCAGAAATGAGAACCATTCGCGGCGAATTCGAGGGTGCGGCATCGGCTTCGAATGTTTCGTTTATTTCGGTCATTTCGTTCGAGAGGGTAATTTCTCCGATTTACCCTGCAAAATAGAGAAATGTATAATATGCAGGGTAATCATTGAAATATAAGTATTTACCCTGCATATTGTTAGATACAGAATTTGCAGGGTAATCCATGGCGCTCGAAGCATTCTCCGATGAACAGGCGCGGGTCATCGTAAATCTCGAACAGGCCTATCAGGTCTGGATGGAGACACTGCGCACGCTGAACGACATCCCCTACAACATGCGGATCAAGGAGGTCTCGGGCCGGGAGTATCTCTACGAGGTGACGGACCGGGCCGGCAACATGAGGAGCAAGGGACCGCTCGACCCCGACAAGCAAGCCGAGTTCGAGACCTACAAGACCGGGAAGGCCGAACTGAAGGACCGCCTCGCCCAGAGCAAGAAGACGCTCAAGGAGCAAGCCAGTCTCTACCGCGCGCTGCGCCTGCCAATGCTTCCCGCCGAAGCCGGCAAGATCCTGCGCGAGGCCGATCGCATTCGGTTTCTGGGCGAGCAGGCCATGGTCGTCGGCACCAATGCACTCGTCGCCTATGCACTCGAAGCCAATGCCTTCATCCGCGATGCGCCGGATTCGACACTCGACTTCGACATGGCCCTGACCGCGATCGCGGCGGACACGACCCGCCCGACCTTGTGGAAAGTGCTCAAGGAGGTCGACATGACCTATACCGTCAACGCCGAACGTCCGTTCCAGGCCCGCAATGCCAAGGCCTACGAGGTCGAAATCCTCTCGGCGCCCAGCCGGATCGGCGGGCAGCAGGCGCGCGACAAGCCGCGCCCGGTGGCGCTGCCGGAACAGGAATGGCTGCTGAACGGCCGCCCGATCGATCGGGTGGTTGGCGTGTACGGTGGGGAAGCCGCGCGCATGATCGTCCCGGACCCACGCTGGTTTGCGCTTCACAAACTGTGGATGGCCGAAAAGCCCGGGCGCAATCCCCAGAAGAAGCCCAAGGACCGCAAGCAAGGCATCGCGCTGCTCGACGCCGTTCGGCAAACGATGCCGCACTATCCGCTCGATGCGGCCTTCTTTGGTGAACTTCCCGAGGCCCTGAAGCGGCATTTCGAGCATTGGGCGGCTCGGGGGCAATGACGCGTGATATCGGAAGGGACAGGCGTCCGCAGATGAAAAGCCGGCTGATTTCCCTGTTAGCCCTCATCTGTTCGCTCGGCGCGAGCCCGTGCTTCGCGTCGGACACGACGAGCGAGCCGGGCGTCTACATCGGCGTGTTCGGCGGCGCCGGCACGGCCTCGTCGATGAGCGCGCGGCAGGAAGGGGGCTTCTACCTTCCCGGCCCCTTGAACACGCGCGTCGGTGTCGATGCGCAGGGCAAGACCGGCGGCGAACCCGTTGGCGTGCTGGGCCTCCAGGCGGGCTACGAAGGGAAGCGCCAGACCTTCGGGCCATCGGAATGGAGCCTGAAGCCTGCCGCCGAGCTGGAGGGCCTCTACATCGGGCAGCAATCGCCGGTCGGCGACATGCCCATCAACCCCGGCGTGCTGGGAACGCAGTACGTCACCCTCCCCTGACCGTCGGCGTGTTGCTCGCGAACGCGGTCTTCACCGTCCAGACGCCTTATTCCAGCAAGATCTTTCCCTATCTCGGCGTGGGCGCGGGCGTGGCGCGCGTCTCCATCCAGGGGGCCAATTCGACCAATCCCAGCGAGCCCGGCATCAATCATTTCGACTCAGGACCGGATGCGTCGGCGACGGCCTTCGCAATGCAATTCAAGGCGGGCGTGAAAGGGGAGGTGGCCAGGAACCTGCTCCTGTTCGCCGAATACAGGCACCTGTCCATCAATCCCACGCAGTACACGTTCGGCGAAACGCTTCCCCCTCACTTGCCGACGGATTCCTGGACGGTGGGCCTGGGGCGGCAATCCTGAAACCTGTTCGTTGGTGGGCTGCAGGTTAGGTTCTGAATGGCATGACTGTACGTCATCTCCTGCAACGCGCGAGAAGTTACCCGTCATTTGATTGCCGACCTTTTTGGCCAGGACGCGCTCAAACACGTTACGCAAGACAAGAAAGAATTCTTGGGCATGGCTTGAGAATAGCGCTTGGCGCCGCGTTTCGCCGAGCCTTCGCTTATCGAGGGGCGACAATTGGCTCCAGCTGCGGCTTGCCTCGCGGCGTCTTCCCGGTGAGTGCAGCCTCCTTAATTGCCTTCGATAACATCTGTAAGCCGGCTGAGCGGATACCTGAGGCCTTAATTCCTCGCCCGCATGCCGCCCATCCGCGACCTCATCCTCGTCCTCCGCGACCGGCTGAGCACTGGCAATGGATTTCTGCCTCGCCGAGAATCGCTTGCCGCCGTCAGGCCCGGCCTCTCGACAGCATCCGGCGGCCCAGCGGTTTGACCCGGCGCCAGAGCGGCGACAGCACGCGGCTGGTCAACGGGATCGCCAGCAGCCCGATGACAAGTCCGGCCACGCCGAAGCCGGCGGCTTCCACCCCCCAGGCGACGAGCGGCTTGGCCACGGGAACGGCGCACGCGACGGCGGCGCCGGCGTCGTGCAGCATATGCGTCGGTCCGCCAAGGCCATAGGCGTCGAGGCCGTGCAGGATGATGCCGCCGCCGACCCAGATCATCGCCGCCGTGCCGATCGCCGCGAGCGCCTTCAGGAGATGCGGCATGGCCCGCACGATCGCGCGGCCCGTGACGCGCAACGGCGCGGCAAGCGCCGATGCCGGCGACAGCCGGGCCAGCGCCAGGCCGAAATCGTCCGCTTTGACGATCAGGGCCACGGCGCCGTAGACCGCCGCGGTGATGCCGACGGCCACGACGGCGAGGATAATCGCCTGTTTCAGCCAGCCGCCCGCGGGCAGGGCGGCCAGCGTGATCGCCATGATCTCGGCCGAGAGGATGAAGTCGGTCTTGATGGCGCTCGCGATCTTCTCATCCTCGAGGGTCTGCGCATCGAGGGCGACCGGCTCGATCGTCGCCTCGTGAGCCTGCGCCGCGTGCGGGAAAACGACTTCGTAGAGCTTCTCCGCGCCTTCGTAGCAGAGGTACGCCCCGCCGATCATCAGAAGCGGCGTGATCGCCCCGGGCAGCAGGAGGCTCAGGGCCAGGGCCGCGGGGAGGAGGATCAGGAGCTTGTTGCGCAGCGAGCCGAGCGCGATCCGGCCGATGATCGGCAGCTCGCGCGCCGGGCTGAACTCGGTGACGTAGCGTGGGGTGACGGCCGTGTCGTCGATGACCACGCCGGCTGCCTTGACGCCGGCCTTTGCCGACTGTCCGGCGATGTCGTCGATCGACGCGGCGGCGAGCTTCGCCAGGGACGCGATGTCGTCGAGCAGCGCCACGAGACCGCCGCTCATGGCCGCACTGAACGCCGAAGCGACCGGGGAGAGCAGCCCACGGGGCCCGTCACTGCCATTTCGAGATTTCCTGTTTTGCCAAGGGGCTCGGCGGGCCGCCGGGATGACTTGTTATGCCAGCCCTTGCTGAGTTTGACTCTCTATATGGGTCCGCAAGGAATTCCAAATGCAGCCCGTCATCTCGACCGGAGCACCGAAGGTGCGGAGTGGAGAGATCTTCTCTCCAACAAAAGCCGGCGAATCGTCGAGAGAAGGTCTCTCCGCTCCGCGCTGCGCGCTCCGGTCGAGACGACGGCTTTTGCCCGCTCAATCCTTCCTCTGGCCGTCCGTGTCGGTCTCCGCCTCCAAACGAAACAAACGAATCCGGGCATCGCAGTCGTTGCGCAGCAGCAGGGTCAGGATCTCCAGCTCGTTCAGCACCTCGACCGGATCGCGTTGCCGGGCGCCCCGGAGCGCGTCCTTCAGCCAGGCGCTCGTGCTGGGGTGCGCAAGGACCCAGGCGATGCGTTGTTCGTTCGTCTTCAGCGCGTCATCGGGCGGCGGCATGGGCGTCCTCCGTCAGAAATAGCCCTGGCGCTTCTGGTTCTCGAGCGAGCCGGCGTCGCCGATGCGGCCGCGGCGCTCGGAGGCTTTTGCTGTGAGGGTCTCGGCGACCACCTCGGTGAGGGTGTTGGCGTGCGAGGGCTCGGCGGCCGTCACGGGCCAGCAGCCCAGGGTGCGGAAGCGGACGGTTTCGCGGGCCGCCTCTTCGCCCGGCCGCCAGCGCATGCGCGCCGGGTCGTCGACCACGATGCGCAGCCCGTCGCGCATCACCACGGGGCGCTCGGCGGCGAGATAGAGCGGCGCCAGCTCGATCCGGCGCGCCAGGATGTAGAGCCACAGATCCTGCTCGGTCCAGTTGGAGAGCGGGAAGGCGCGGATCGACTGGCCGGGCGAGAGCCGCCAGTTGAAGGCGCGCCAGGGCTCGGGGCGCTGCGCGCGCGGCTCCCAGCCATGGCTGGCGCTGCGGACCGAGACGATGCGCTCCTTGGCCCGGGTCGCCTCCTCGTCGCGCCGGGCGCCGCCGAAGATGACGTCGAAGCCGCCTTCCGTCAGCGCCGCCTTCAGCGGCTCGGTGCGCATCACGGTCGTGTAGACGTCGCCGTGGTCGAACGGGTTGATGTTCTCCGCGCGGCCCTGCTCGTTGGCGTGGACCAGCAGACGGAATTCGTGCTTTTCCGCGAAGGCGTCGCGGAAGGCCAGCACGTCGGCGAACTCCCAGGTCGAATCGATGTGGAGCAGGGGGATCGGCGGGCGCGCGGGATAGAAGGCGCGCAGCACCAGATGGGCCAGCACCGTCGAGTCCTTGCCGCCGGAGAAGAGCAGCACGGGGTTGCGCGATTCGGCGACGCCTTCGCGCAGGATGTGGATCGATTCCGATTCGAGCGCGGCGAGATGGCGGGGAAGGTCGGTCATGCGATTACCCGTTCCGGTTCGTGTTGAGTCGTCGGTTCACCGGTCGCAGCCTCCCAGCCGAGGTCGCCGGCATAGCGCCAGGTCCTGCGGCCCTGGTCGTCGAGCGCGAACAGGTGCAGCCAGCGATTGTCGAACAGCGCGCGCACCTCGGGGTGCCGCTCCAGCACGTCCGCGATGGCTTCCCGCGGCGCCTCGATCAGCACGGACAGCCGCAGCGGTTCGTGCGTCAGCGCCTCGCCGTCATGGACCGACTGCCAGGGCAGTCCGACCCGCAGCAGGCCGCCATTGCCCTCGACCACGCCGATCCCGCCCGTGACATTGTGCAGGAGCTTGTTGCCCGCGCCGAACATCTCGGGCGCGACGCTCGATCCGTAATATTGCAGGCTGATCCAGCTGGCGACGACGACCGGCGCCGTCAGGATCAGCTCCAGCACGCCGAAGCCCTCGTCGCGCCGCCAGTCATAGTCGTGCAGGAAGGCGCGGCCCGCGAGGTCGCGCCCCGCGGTGCGCGCGCGCGGCGCGGCGATGAAGGCGTTGCAGCCGGCCAGCCCCCATTCGGGCCGCAGCTCGGCCCAGTCGCGGGCGCGGCGCGGGATGTCCTCGCCGTGCGCGGCCCGGGGCAGGCGCAGCGCCCGTTCGCCCCGCGCCAGCAGGCCGGCCGATTTCAGCCAGCGCCCGGCCTGCGCCAGGTCGTTCGCATGGGCGGCGGAGGGGTGGTCGTCGGCGTAGATCGTGACCGCGTCGGTCGTGGTGTCGTGCAGGGCGCCGAGGAACAGCGTGTCGTCGGGGATCGCGATGCCCTGGGCGGCGAGGCCGCTGCGGATCTCGCGGTCGTTGAGCAGGACGGCGAGCAGCCGGGCGTTCACTTCGCCGGAATAGCCGCCGCAGGCGCCGCAATGCAGCGCGCTGGCATGCGGGTTGTTGACGACGTTGGCGCCGTGTCCGGCCAGCAGGACCAGCCGCGCGAACCCCTCGGTGAGCGACATCGCCTTGAGCACGCTGGCGGCCATCGCCAGTCTCGTTTCGTGATCCAGGCTCTCGGCCGGGCGCGGTGCCGGGTCGTTCGGCGCCGTATGCCGCTTCAGCGCCAGTCCGTCGGACAGGAGCTTCCCGACATAGAGCGGACCCGCGGCCTCGACGAAGGCGAAGGAGGAGATCGCCGCCAGCTTGAAGCGGCCCCAGGCGCGCTGCGCGCGGGCCGCGATCCGCGCCGTCCGGTCGGCGCTTTCCGTCGCGGGAGTCGCGGTGCCGGAGCACGTCAGCAGCGTCGGCGCGAGCAGGACGGGGAGGCGGTCCTCGACCACGTCCGAGGCGAAGCGGCGATGGCCGAGCCGCAGGCCGAAGAAGCCGGCGAAGCCCAGGGTCCGGATGGCGGGATCGACGCTCTCCAGCGCCCGCCGGAACACTTCCGACCGCACGTCGATGCAGAAGGCCATCTGGAGTGCCGGGCGACCGGGGGCCGCCGGCGCCGACGGCGTCGCGCCGAGAAGGGCGTGCAGCCGCCGCTGCGCGGCGCGTTCGGCCGCCTCCTGCAGGATCGCGTCGACGACATCTTCCGGGGTCGGGGCGGCCGGCTCGGCATGGTTGGCGATGGCGGCCTGCCACTGGGGTTCGAGCGCGCCGCCGTACTGGCGAAGGAGCGCCGCCTCCCAGGTGATCCGGATGGCGAGCAGGTCGGTCACGGCGCCGTTGGTCCCGCCGCCCAGCTCCGCCTGCCAGAGCCGGTAGCGGGCGACCTGGGCCCAGCCGCCGAGCGTCGTCAGCAGCCGGTGGAAATAGCTCTCCAGCGCCGGCCCGCTCAGGCCGAGGCGGGCGACGCAGTCCTCCAGCGCGGCCCCGGCATCGGCGGGGGCATCGGCGACGGTCTGGGCAAAACCCTCGAGGCCGACGATTTCCGGCGTCAGGTCGTGGGTGGCGACGGCCCGCCAGGCCGCGTAGGCGCCGCGCGCCGGGCCGCCGATCCACAGCGCCTGGCCCTGATCGAAGTAGGCGGAGGCAAAGTGGCTGATCCGCTCCTCGACGAGGCGCGGCCAGTCGATCGCGGAGAGGTCGCGCGCCAGCTCGGCGACGGTCGGGATCGCCTGCGAGGCCGGACGCTCGGCCGCGGCCGCCTGCTTCAGCGCCGCGAGCGTCTTCGGGCGCTGGCCTTGGGGCGCCGCGTCGAAGGCGGCCTGCAGATCCGCGTCGGCGATCTCGCCCGACCGCAGCCGCGCCGCGTACCAGCTGCGCGGCATGGTGAGCGCGATGCCGGCGGTGCGCCGCAGGCGGGCGGACGCGGTCGCCAGCGGTTCGCCGGTCTGGCCGAGAAACGGGTTCACGGCGACGCTCGACGCGAGCGGCCAGAGCGGCGGGATGGCGCGCGCCGCCCGGTCGGCGGCCTGCAGGATCGTGGTCGTCGTCATGGGACTGGGTCCTTGCGGTCGGGGGATCACGGCGCCTTCGACACCGACCAGCCGCCGAGCAGCCGGTCGATCGTGGCGTTGACGTAGAGGCCGTTGGAGAGGTGGACGCGCAGGCCGGTGGCGGCGGGGTGCGTCGCCCACAGCGGGAAGAGCGCCTGGGCGACGGCGACCAGCCCGAAGGTCAGCACCGCGAGCGCCATCAGGGTCCATTCGAGACGGCCGGGTGCCGGCGTCGCCGGCAGTACGCCGGCGGTCAGCCATTCGGCCGCGGAATGGAGCGCGAAGTATCCGATCGCGGCGGCGCTGGCGTAGAGCGCGGTCCGGCGGGTCAGTTCACGCGGCGCGGCATCGGCCAGCCCCTGGGCCAGCAGGTAGGCGACGCCGAAGATCAGGATGGTGCCCAGCGCCAGCGCCTGCGGTGACTTGTGGTCGAAGCCGAAGGCGAGGCTGAACGCGGTGCCGATGGCGGCATAGATCGCCAGCGCGATCAGGAAGGCGCGGCCCACGGCAAGCCCGTTGGGAACCGCGACCGGTCCCGGCCGGCGAATGGCCGCCACCTGCTCGACGGCGCCGCCGGAGGCCAGGAAGGCGTGCGCCTTGTAGAGCGAGTGGGCGACGATGTGGAGCAGCGCCAGTGGGAACAGCGCGAGCCCGCACTGCAGCACCATGAAGCCCATCTGCGCCACCGTCGACCAGGCGAGCGAGGTCTTGACCGCGGGCTGGGTCAGCATGACGAGGGCCCCGAACAGCGCCGTGAAGCCGCCGACCATCGCCAGCACCGCGAGCACGCCGGGGGCGGACAGCATCAGGTCGGCGAAGCGGATCAGCAGGAAGCCGCCGGCATTGATCACGCCGGCATGCAGCAGGGCCGAGACCGGCGTCGGCGCCTCCATGACCTCGGTGAGCCAGCCGTGGGTCGGAAACTGCGCCGATTTCAGCACCGCGGCGAGCGCCAGCAGGGCGGCCGCGACGATGCCGGCCCAGGTCGCGTCGCCGCTCCGGGCCATCGCGTTGATGTTGGCGATGTCGCTCGTACCGAAGCTCGCCCAGACGAGGACGGACGCCAGGATCAGGGCGGCGGCGCCGATCATCGAGAACAGGGCCTTCTTGCGCGCCGCGCGCCGGGCCGCCGCGCGCTCCGGGTAGAACAGGAGCAGGCGGTGCAGCGCGACCGCGGTCGCGATCCAGGCACCGACCAGTTGCACGAGATTGCCGGCCTGGACGAGGAGGAGGACCGCAGCGAGCGCCGCGCAGAGCCAGCCGAGGAAGTAGCCCTGCCGCGCCTCGCCATCGAGGTAGGTGCGGGCGTAGCGCACGACGATCCAGCCGACGAAGGCGACCAGGAGGAGCATGGTGGCGCTCACCGCGTCGAGCCGGACCGACAGGCCGATGCCGCCAAATCCGATGAGCGCGCTGGTGCCGGCGCCGCGTACGATCAGGAGCGCGAGGGACAGGATCGCGATCAGCAGCGCCCCGAGCGCCGCGCCGACAGCAAAGACCGGCACCAGGCGCGGCCGCTGGCCCGGTCGGACGAACCCGAGGAGGGCGGCAACGAGCAGCAGGAGGGGCGCGGCGAGCGGCAGCAGGGCGTACGACAAGGGGTCACCAGAGGTCGGAGAGGGCGTGCGCCCGCCTTATGGCTCTCCCCGATGGTTCAATAAAATGCATTGTATGAGTTAAATCGTTCGATAAAATCGAACGTCATGCAGTCGCTGAACTACAACCACCTTCGGTACTTCTGGGCGGTCGCCCATGACGGCAACCTCACCCGTACCGCCGAGCGGCTGAACCTCACGCAGTCGGCGCTCTCGGTGCAGATCCGCAAGCTCGAGGAGCGTCTCGGGCATGCGCTGTTCGAGCGGCGCGGGCGGCAGCTGCATCTCACCGAGGCGGGACAGATCGTGCTCGACCATGCCGATGCGATCTTCGCCACCGGCGAGGAACTTTTAGGCACGCTGCGCCAGACGGGTGTCGCGCGACAGGCGCTGCGCGTCGGCTCGCTCGCCACCCTGTCGCGCAACTTCCAGATGGAGTTCCTGCGCCCGGTTCTCGGCCGCACCGACATCGACCTGATCCTGCGCTCCGGCGGCGCGGCCGAGCTGCTGCGCGCGCTCGAGGCGCTCAATCTCGACGTCGTGCTACTCAACCGGGCGCCAGCGGGCGACGCGCTCACTCCGCTGGTCACCCATCGCCTGGCCGAGCGTCCGGTCAGCCTGGTGGGCACGCCGGATCGCATGCGGTCCGCGGCCGGTCTGGCGGAACGACTGCACAAACATCCGATCATCCTGCCGACCGTGGACAGCAGCGTGCGCACCGGCTTCGACGCGCTGGCGGATCGCCTGGGGGTCCGGCCGCAGATCGTCGCGGAAGTCGAGGACATGGCGATGATGCGTCTTCTCGCCCGCGAGGATATCGGCCTCGCGGTGCTGCCCCCGATCGTGGTCAAGGACGAGATCGCGGCCGGCGTGCTGGTGGAAGGCGAACAATTGGCGGGGATCGTCGAGACCTTCTACGCCGTCACCATGGCGCGGCGGTTCCCCAATCCTCTCGTCCGGCTTCTCCTGACCCCGCACTGAACCGGGCAGGGGCCTCGCCCGTATCTGCCTGCATGTCGATGGCGCCCATCCGCAACCTCATCCTCGTCCTCGGCGACCAGCTGACGCCCTCGATCACCAGCCTCGCGGGCGGCGATCCGGCGCGGGACCTCGTGCTCATGGCAGAGCTTGGGGACGAGGCGCGCTATGTGCGCCATCACAAGAAGAAGATTGCCTTCCTGTTCTCCGCCATGCGCCACTTCGCGGCGGAGCTGCGCGGGCTCGGCTGGACGGTCGAGTACGTGACGCTTGATGCGCCCGACAATCGCGGCTCCTTCACCGCGCAGCTGGGCGAGGCCATCGCACGTCACCGGCCCGAGCGCGTGGTCGTCACCGAGGCGGGGGAGTGGCGGGTCCGGCAGATGCAGGCCTCCTGGGCCGAGCGGTTCTCGCGGCCGGTGGACATCCTGCCGGACGAGCGCTTCCTGTGTTCGTCCGCCGACTTCGCGCGCTGGGCGGCGGGACGCAAGCAGCTGCGCATGGAGTATTTCTATCGCGAGATGCGGCGGCGCAGCGGGCTGCTGATGGACGGCGACGCGCCCGCCGGAGGGCGCTGGAACTTCGATGCGGAGAACCGCAAGCCCGCCAAGGCCGATCTCTTCATGCCGCGGCCGCCCGTGTTCGAGCCCGATCCCGTCACGCAGCAGGTGCTGGCGCTGGTCGAGGCGCGGTTCGGCGATCATTTCGGCGATCTCGCGCCGTTCGGCTTTGCCGTCACCCGAAGCGATGCCGAGGCGGCGTTCGACGCCTTCGTGGCGCGCGCGCTGCCGAAGTTCGGCGACTACCAGGACGCGATGCTGACGGGCGAGCCGTTCCTCTATCACGCCGTCATGTCGCAGTATCTCAACTGCGGCCTGCTCGATCCGCTGCGCGTCTGCCGCCGGGTCGAGAGCGAGTGGCGGGCGGGCCGGGTGCCGCTGAACGCGGCGGAAGGGTTCATCCGGCAGATCATCGGCTGGCGCGAATATGTCCGCGGGATCTACTGGCTGAAGATGCCGGGCTATGAGCGCAGCAACTTCTTCGGCCATGCGCGTAAGCTGCCTGACTTCTACTGGACGGGCGAGACCCCGATGGAATGCCTGCGCGCGGCGGTGAGCCAGACGCGCGAGCACGCCTATGCCCATCACATCCAGCGGCTGATGATCACCGGCAACTTCGCGCTGCTGGCCGGGATCGATCCGCACGCGCTGCACGAATGGTATCTGACGGTCTATGCCGACGCCTACGAGTGGGTCGAGCTGCCGAACACGGTGGGTATGAGCCAGTTCGCCGATGGCGGCCTGCTCGCCTCCAAGCCCTATGCGGCGAGCGGCGCCTACATCAACCGCATGTCCGACTATTGCGGCGGCTGTCCCTACGACGTGAAGCAGCGGACCGGGCCAGAGGCCTGCCCCTTCAACGCGCTCTATTGGGATTTCGTCTCGCGCCATCGGGCGAAGATCGGCAGCAACCCCCGCATGGCGCAGATGGTTCGCACCTACGACAAGTTTCCGGCCGAGGAGCAACAGCGCATCGCCGACAGCGCCGCCGCCTTCCTGGCCGGCCTGTGACCGCGAAGCGCTACACCAAGTCGACCTTGCCGCAGAAAATCTGCGCCGCCTGCGGCCGACCCTTCGCCTGGCGCAAAAAGTGGGCGCGCGACTGGGACCAGGTGAAGACCTGCTCCGACCGCTGCAAGGGCGAGCTGAGGCGCAAGGCGCCGGCGGCGGGGCGGGTGTCTTAGGATCTTTCCGGGCGACCCGTCGTCCCGACCGGAGCGAAGCGAAGTGGAGGGACCTCTTTTCCTCGGTTTGACGACCTTTGGTGAAAAAAAGGTCTCTCCACTCCGCGCTGCGCGCTCCGGTCGAGACGACGGGATCCAATAGGCGATTCCCCCTAACGATCTTCGACGGTCGATCACGTCATAAAGAATTCAGTCCCGGGTCCAGTCTTCGAGCGCGAGGCCCCGTTGGTGACGAGCGTCCTTACTGCAGCAGCTGCGTGGGAACACCGAGAGCCGGGCCCGCCGTCGCAAGTCGCTGATCGAGCGTCTGCACCGTGGCGCCTTGCGCCGATGCCGTCGCGAGGTGCAGGGCACCGCCGGCGCGCAGCCCGAGCGCCTGCTGGTCGACGAATTTCGCCGCCGTCCGGAAATGCGCGCTCGTGACCGGCAGAACGGTGAAGCTCTCGGCAACGAGCTTGTTGAACAGGGCGAGCACGGTGGCCCGCTGGGCCAGATCGATCTGTCCGGTCCGCACCTTGATGGCCATCGCGGAGGACATCTCGGTCAGCGTCCAGTCGCTGATCAGAAGCTGCGCAGGGTCCTGCTGTGCCAGCCAGGCCTGCGTCCGCGCGGTCATGGCCTCGTTGGAAAGCGCGGCGACGATCAGGGAGGTGTCGAGATAGAGCATCAGTAGCGGTCGCCCTCCCGCATCGCCGACACGAGGTTCGCGGCATCCTGCCCCTGCGGGGGCAAGGTCGCGGTGAGGGCCTGGAGCAGCGCCGCGTCGACCCGCTTGCGCGGCCTCTCGGGTGCGGTCAGCCGCGCGACCGGCTTGCCCCGGCGGGTGATGTCGATCGAGTCCCCGGCCTCGACCCGGTCGACCAGTTCGCTCAGGTGGGCCTTGGCTTCGGCGAGCGTGATGGTATCCATGACCTGCTCCTGACCATCTAGATGGTCATGTAGCGTGGATGAGCGGCTGATTCCAGAGCCGCCACGGACGTTCTCGGCTCTCTGCGCGCTACCGTCATCTGGACCGACGGCATTCCCACCGATACTACCGCCGGCTCCCTCCCGCGCACCCCCGGTCCCCATGATTCGCCTCGACAACATCAGCAAGCAGAACGGCCACCAGATCCTGTTCATCGACGCGTCGATGGGCCTCCAGAAGGGGGAGAAGGCGGGGCTGGTGGGGCCCAACGGCGCCGGCAAGACGACGCTGTTCCGGATGATCTCGGGGCAGGAACAGCCCGATGACGGCCAGGTGACGATCGATGCCGGCATGACCATCGGCTATTTCAGCCAGGACGTCGGTGAAATGTCGGGCATGAGCGCCGTCGCCGCGGTCATGGACGGGGTCGGGCCGGTGAGCGCGCTGGCGGTCGAGATCGCCCAGGTCGAGGCGGCGATGGCCGATCCCGAGCAGGCCGACAACATGGACGCCCTGATCGAGCGCTACGGCGAGGTGCAGGGGCGCTTCGAGGAGCTGGACGGCTATGCGCTCGACGCGCGGGCGCGCGAGGTGCTGGCGGGGCTGTCGTTCAGCCAGGAGCGGATGGACGGCGATGTCGGGCTGTTGTCCGGCGGCTGGAAGATGCGGGTGGCGCTGGCCCGCATCCTGCTGATGCGGCCCGACGGCATGCTGCTCGACGAGCCCTCCAACCATCTCGATCTCGAAAGCCTGATCTGGCTGGAGGCCTTCCTCAAGAACTACGAGGGGGCGCTGCTGATGACCAGCCACGATCGCGAGTTCATGAACCGCATCGTCGGCAAGATCATCGAGATCGACGGCGGCACGCTCATCACCTATTCGGGCAACTTCGATTTCTACGAGGTCCAGCGCGCGCTCTCCGAGAAGCAGCGCCAGGCGCAGTTCGAGCGCCAGCAGGCGATGCTGGCCAAGGAAATGAAGTTCATCGAGCGCTTCAAGGCGCGCGCCTCCCACGCCGCCCAGGTGCAGAGCCGGGTGAAGAAGCTCGACAAGATCGAGAAGGTCGAGCCGCCGCGGCGCCGCCAGTCGGTGCGGTTCGAGTTCCGCGCGCCGCCGCGCTCGGGCGAGGACGTGGTGAGCTTCCGAGGCGTCCACAAGGGCTATCCGCCGGATCCCGGCAGCATCTACCACATGACCAAGACGCAGGACGCTCTGTTCTTCCAGTTCTACGCCAAGAACGACAAGCTGAAGATCACCGATCTGCATCAGGGCATCGTATGGGGGACACAGACTCCCGAGACGGTGCTCGACGAGAGACTCATCAACCGGTTCGACTACGATGGCGATTACGGGACGGTCCTCAACCGATTCCTGATGCAGGCGGCGGTGGGCTATCCCCTGACCGTGCACGGGACGGGCGGGCAAACCAGGGCCTTCATTCATATTCGCGATACGGTGAATTGTGTCCGCCGGGCCATCGAATCCCCGCCGGCGGCCGGTGATCGCGTCCGCATCATCAATCAGATGACCGAGACGCATCGAATTCGCGACCTTGCGGCGATCGTGCAGAGACTGACCGGCGCTGCCATCGAGAACATACCCAATCCGCGCAACGAGCTCGAGGAGAACGAGCTTCAAGTCTCGAACCCGAATTTCCACGCCCTGGGGGTCTCTTCGACGACTTTGGAGCGGGGCTTGCTCGAGGAAATCTCGGCAATCGCGCGCCTCTATCGCGACCGTGCGGATTTCTCGAAGATACCTTGCGCCTCATACTGGACGTCGGAGCGCGCGCGCATTGCACGCGAGCATTTCGACACGATCGCTGCCGAATAGAAGCGCTGATTTGGGCAGCGGTTCATCGCGTGGCTAGACAGAAGATCCTGATTACCGGTGGGCGTGGCTTCATCGGAACCAATTTGATTCGCCGGATCAGGGACAAGAGCCCGGAGACGGAACTCGTCGTATTGGACAACGGATCGATGACGGTGCCCGGACTGCCGGCAGACGCCACCATCGTCGATCAGGATGGCGATATCCGAGACATGGCCGCGGTGAGGCGTGCGGCCAGTGGCTGTACCGCGATCGTTCATCTCGCTGGCCAGACGCGCGTGGTTGAATCAATCCAGGATCCCGTTCTTGGTTTCGAGGTAAACGCGCGGGGGACACTGAACGTGCTGCTGGCCGCCCGGGAAGCCGGCATCGAGCATGTCGTGCTGGCTTCGACGGGGGGCGCCATGTTCGGCGATGCAGCCGGTCCCATTCATGAGGACATGCTGCCCATGCCGTCTTCTCCCTATGGCGCCTCGAAGCTGGCGATGGAAGGCTATGCGCACGCCTTCGCCGGGTCCTATGGTTTGCCGTCGGCCGTGATGCGGTTCGCCAACGTCTATGGGCCCTATTCGACGCGCAAAGGCAGCATCATCGCCCATCTGTTCCGTCAGATCCTGGCCGGCGAGCCGATCACCATCTACGGCGATGGAAGTCAGGCTCGGGACTTCGTTTTCGTTGACGACCTGTGCGACGGCATAGTCGAGGCAATGGACGTGAAAGCTTCCGGTATTTTCCACCTCGGTTCGGGAAGCCCGACGTCCCTCACGGAGCTGTTGGAGAAGGTTGGCCGTGTCATCGGGCCCGACTGGCCTCTCGAGGTACGCTATGCCCCCTGGCGTGCGGGCGAAGTCCGGCGAACCCATACAAGCATCGCCAAGGCCGCTAGAGCTTTTCGATACTCGCCGAAAACCGGACTGGAAGCGGGTCTGCAGGCAACATGGCAATGGTTTCTCGACCGGGAGAGATGACTGCGAGGTCGGCAGGCGATCAGTAGTTGTCGCTGTCGGGCAGGATTCGTTCGAAGAGCCCGACATAGGCGTCGCGCACGACCTCGGGAGCATGTCGTCGCCATATCTCCCGTTGCACGTCCGCCACATAGAGGTTGCGCCGCGCGGGATCGGCGATGAACTCGAGGGCACGATCCACGTCGAGCGTGGTGCTTACGGAAAATTGAGGATACCCGGCCGCCACGAGAATCTCGTCACAGGCCGGCGATCCGCTTGCCAGGGTGGGGACGCCCTGCGTCATCGCCGTCGCAAAGCGATTGGGGCTCTTGAAGGGCTCCGCTGGAGAGTGTGACACGATGCAAAGCGCCGCGGCGGCCAGTTCCGACCTGACGGTATCGCCGGACCACTCTGTGCAGAAATCGGCATAGGCCGGATAGCGGCGGCGGAGCGTGGACGGGTTGGTGACGAGGACCGGCTGATAGCCGTGCGCCGACCTGAGGTGATCGATCATCCAGCGCACGCTCTCGAAGTTGCCGCGCGTTGTATGGCCGAACCAGACGAAGCGTCGGGAATCAGCCGGGCTCGCAGGACCTGGCGTCGCGCCGTAGTCGACGAGTTCGGGCAGGTGCACGCACGGCTTCGCAGGGAACAATCTGTTGAGCTCGGCTTTCAAATGTGGAGTCGGGACGATCAGCACATCGGCGCGATCGATGACTTCAAGGCAGCGGCTTTGCGAATGCAGAACACCTTCGTCGGTCCTGAAGATGCTGTCCGTCGCGAAGAACCGATCACAGATGTCATAGACTACCACCTGGTCGCGATTCCTGTTGATCTCCTCGAGCGTCCGGTCGCTGCAGAGCTGGACGATGACTGCAATGTCGGCATCGTCCCTGTAGTCCAGTTCGACCTCCCAGCGCGGGTCGTGACGCATCAGGTCGACCACGCTCTTCGCCCTCAGGCGGGAGGTGGCGTACTGTTCCAGCGGATACCAGATCGGCACGAAGCAGACTTTAGGCACGAAGCATACCGTCGTTTATACCGTGATCGTTCCGAGCGATCAGATCAGGCGCTAGACGCCTGAAGCAGCGAGATCGTCCAGCACGGTGGTGAGGCCGACCGACCAGTCCGGCGTCGAGCGCCCCAGGACCTGCGACAGCTTTGACAAGTCGAGGCGCGAATTGATCGGACGCTGCGCCTTGGTGGGAAAGTCGGCCGTGCCGATCGCTGTGACCCGTTCCACTTTCAATGGAACGCCTCGCGCCCGCAGGCCTTCTACGATGGACGTTGCGAAGCCATGCCAGCTGGTGCTGCCCGCGGCGGCGACGTGGACGAGGCCGTCCGTGCGTTCGATGACCGAAGCAAGCCCCCCTGGCGACGCGCAGAAGGCCGCCAGCGCATCCGCAATGATGGCGGTCGACGTCGGGGCTCCGATCTGATCCGCGACGATGCGCAGTTCCTCGCGTTCCCGGGCCAGTCGCACGATGGTGCGCAGGAAGTTGCTGCCCGTCGGGGCATAAACCCACGATGTCCGGGCGATGAGATGGGGGCCGGCAACTTCGCGGATGGCGGCCTCGCCAGCCAGTTTGCTGGCGCCGTAAACCGAAAGCGGGCCGGTCTCGTCGCTTTCCTTCCAAGGGGTGCTTCCGCGGCCGCTGTAGACATAGTCGGTCGAGAAGTGCAGCAGCGGGACCCCTCGCCGGGCCGACCATTGCGCCAGGGCTCGCGGGGCTTCGGCGTTCACGAGGAAGGCGAGATCGCGTTCGTCTTCGGCACGATCGACCGCCGTGTAGGCGGCCGGATTCACGATGACGTCCGCCGCAATCTCGTCGAGACGCGATGCGATATCCTGCGGTCGTGTCAGGTCGAGAACCGAGCGGTCGGCGGGCACCACGGTTCCGAAGGCCGCCAGCTTCGTTGCCAGTGCCGATCCGACCTGACCCGTCACGCCGGTAACGAGAATACGCAACGTCAGCCCTCGTACCGGGGAAGGTTCGGTATCTCCGAGAGCAGGGGAGCGGCTGCGTCCTTGGCCGACACCTGGGGGGTGTCGACACGCCAATCGATGCCGAGCGCCGGATCGCACCACCGCACGGTGATCTCGTCAGTCGGGCTGTAGGGACCGTCGCACTTGTAGAAGAAATCAGCCGTTTCCGACAGGACGACGAACCCGTGCGCGAAGCCTCGTGGTACGAACATCTGCCGGCCGTTCTCCTCGCTGAGTTCCATCGCGAAATACTTGCCGAAGGCCGGGCTGCCGACCCGGACATCCACCGCGACATCGAGCACCGCACCTCGCAGAACGCTCACGAGTTTGCCCTGAGAGCGGGGATTCTGCAGATGCAGGCCGCGCAACACGTTGCGAGTCGATCTCGACAGATTGTCCTGCACGAACGGGCCGGGAACGCCTGCCGCCGCGTAACGCTCGGCCTGGAATGTCTCGACGAAGAAGCCACGGGCATCGCCGAACCGGCGAGGCTCGAAGACAATCACTCCTGGCAATGGCGCCTCGATTGTCCGCATGCCGCAACTGCTCCCAACACGTAACGTCCTTTTTATAGGAACGATTCTGGTCTAATGGCAAGGCGACGAACTGGCAGCGCGGGGCACTGGATGAAAGGCATTATTCTGGCGGGCGGCACAGGCAGCCGCCTCTATCCTGTGACGGCGGTGGTCTCGAAGCAGCTATTGCCCGTCTTCGACAAACCGATGCTGTATTACCCGCTTTCGACGCTGATGTTCGCGGGGATTCGGGAAATCCTCATAATCTCGACGCCGCTCGATATGCCGCTCTTCCAGAGGTTGTTGGGCGATGGAAGCCAATGGGGGCTGCGCCTCGAATATGCGGTCCAGGAGACGCCGCGCGGTCTCGCTGACGCCTTCATCGTCGGGCGTGACTTCATCGGATCGGATCGCGTTGCCCTGATCCTCGGCGACAATATTTTCTACGGTCACGGCTTGCCGGAAGCGCTGGCTGGCGCAGTGGCGCGAGAGGTGGGCGCCACGGTCTTTGCCTATGTCGTTGCCGATCCCGAACGGTATGGCGTCGTCGAACTCGACGCGCGCGGGCAGGCGATTTCGATCGAGGAGAAGCCCGCCCATCCCAAGTCGAATGCCGCGGTGACCGGTCTGTACTTCTATGACAATCGTGTGATCGATATTGCCGCGAGGTTGAAGCCCTCGCCGCGGGGCGAAATCGAGATTACCGATGTCAACCGTGCCTACATGGAGCGGGGCGAGCTCTTCGTCGAGGTTCTGGGGCGGGGGTTCGCCTGGCTCGATACCGGCACCCACGAAGCACTGACGGAAGCCAGCCAGTTCGTGCAGATTCTCGAGCAGCGTCAGGGACTGCGGGTTTCCTGTCCGGAAGAGATTGCCCTGCGATTGGGTTACATTTCGCTCGAGGCGTTTCTCAAGCTGGCGGCTTCCGCAGGGAAGAGCCGCTATGGTCAGTACCTGATGTCCGTGTATAATAGCTTCACAAGCGATAGACGGCTGTAGCCCGCCAAGGCCGGAATGGCAGCCGGTGGTCGGCGGCTTTAGCCGCCTTTTGTGCCGGTACGCATATTGCTAAAAGTCTAGGTATCGCTAGGAACTGCGGGGCAAAGAATGCTGGGCGACGCCGGCGGCGGGCATCTTTTCAACTCGACGTTCGAGAACTGGGTATCTGCAAGCGTTGTGAACCCGAGAAGCGGGTTCCGCTTCTGCAGGGAGTGGTTCCTAACGCATGTGAGCCGCGGTCAGCCGATGCAGATTGCACTCGAGCCTCTGGAGCCGCGATCGGAGAGGGGCGTTCGGTTGCTGCTCACCACGCCGCCCGAGCAAGTGCGATTTTGGCATCCATTGGACCAAGGAGCGATAGAGGGCGGCAGCAAAGTCGTAAGGGTTCGCCTGAGGGGAGTGCAGGGCGACGGCGCGAAACTGCAGCTGGATTCGATTGCCTTGTTCAATGGCAATGACGAGCAGCGGAAAGTGGACCGCCGATTGATCGGTGCCGTTCCTTTGAACCGTGACTGGCACGAGTTCTCTGTCCCGCTGCGGCCAAGTGGCACGTCTCCACCGGGACAACGCTATCTCTCGCTGCGGTTCTCCGGTGCGGGCACGGTCGAAATCGAATTTTGTCGCATCGAGGATCCTGTTGTTGCGACCAGGGTTCTGGCCTCGGCCAAGAGCTTCGCCGCGAAATTGGTTACGGGCTTCCGTCGCACCGCCCCCGTGGCGGCTGGCACCGACGGAGTGCACGATGAGGGCCATGGGGTTGTCGAGCCGCCACTGGTCGTATCCGCCAGCACCACCGAGGTCACGAGCGTCAAGATCGAGCCTGCGGCTGCACCGTCGTCGCCGGTCAGCCCGGCCGTCTCCAATGTACTGCTCAATGCGGGATTCGAGAAATGGACGGAGAACAGGCCGGCCCACTGGAGCGTGACCGCACCGCCTGGCGTGACGATCAGGCGTGAGTCACCGACGCGAGAGCGACCGTTTGCGACGCCCAGTCTGGCGGTGGTTTTCGGCAAGTCGCCGGCAAACCACGTTGTTTCCATTGCCCAACGGATCGAAGGATTTTCTGCGCAGCAATTCGTGGACGTCGTGGTCGTCGGGCGAGCTGACGCCCGCACGGAAGTGGAGGTTGCCCTCACCAATTCCTCGGGCAAGATCATCCCGGGAGCGCGGACAACCGTCATACTTTGGTCGAAGTGGCTCTATCGCACGGCACGGCTGCGACTGCCTGCGAAACTCGAGGCGGGGCAGCAGGGAGTGGCCCTGATCGTTCGCGACGGACAGAGCAGCACCGTTCAGTTGGCCTTTGTCGCCGCCGGCGCCGCAGGCGAGGCGATCGCCGAGGAGTTCAAGCCGCGCCAGGTGCCGCTCGACTCGAACGCCGTCGTAAACGGACGTTTCGAGCATTGGTCGGGCAAGCTCAGGCTCGCCTTGGCGACACGGCGCACCGAGATCACGGATGAATGGCTCCTGGCGTGCAAGTCGCCGTGCCCCGCCGTCGAGGCGAGGCTCACCGAAATCGCGCCGCGCGGATTGAGGGATGGTCGTGACCATTCCAGCGTTCTCGCCCTGGCGCTCCATGGCGAGATCGCGGGACCCTACTTGCGTCTCGAGGCGGGGCTGGACTCGCTCCAGATCCTGGCAGCGTCGGCACGCCAGCTCGGCTTCTGCGCGCGCGCGGCCGAGCCGGCAGGGTCGGCCGGCAAGCGGGAAGCTCTTGTCATCCAGCAGATCATCGTCGCCGAGCGTCGACGGATTGCTCCTGACAGGCCCGACTTCGACGTCAAGCGCCTGTTCACGATCCGCAAGAACGTCAGGATCAGTCGTATCGGCGAGTACCATACGCTGCCGCTTCGGAACGACCATCGCCAGCTTCTGGAGACGAAAGCCAGGGAAACGTTGCGCGACGTCGGCCACGGGCTTGTGTTGATCTTCGAGTTCGCCGGCGTTGTCGATATTGCCATCGGCGACGTTTATCTGGGCAGCGGAACAGCCGTGGCGGAGAATGCCGGGTCCCAGTCTCATGAAGTCAGGATGGAGGACCCCAACATTGCCGGGCAGCTGGCCCTCGTGAAGGGCCTCGAGCACTGGCAGTCGACGCAGCCCATCCAGGCAATGGCCCCTCGTTCTGCCGCTGAAGAGGGCGGGGCGACCAGCTGGGCATGGTTGCCCGACTCGAAGCACTCGGTCGACATCGTCATTTGCGTTTACAATGCCGTCGAGGAGACTCTGGACTGCCTCGAGTCGATCGCCCGGAATACGTCAGTCCCGCACACGGTCACGATCATCGACGACAAGTCGGGCGATACGACACGTCTGCAACTGCGGTCGTATGTACGAGGCAAGCCCTGGATTCGACTGATCGAGAACGAGACGAATCTCGGTTACACGAAATCTGCGAACATCGGCATGAGCCGTTCCACCGCCGAATGGGTCGTGTTGCTGAACAGTGACACGATCGTCACGCCAGGCTGGCTGGAAGGAATGTTCGAGGCCGTCGAAGCCCACCCCAAGGCGGCGATGATCGGACCGGTTTCGAATGCGGCCTCGTGGCAATCGGTGCCGGACCTGCATGACGTGAAGGGCGGTTGGAGCAGCAATCCGTTGCCGGAGGGAGTCCGGCCTGAGGATGTGTCGCGGCTGGTCAACACCCTGTCGCCCAGGCAGTTTCCCGAAGCGACCCTGCTCAATGGCTTTTGTACGCTCATGAGGCGAGAGGTGATCGAGCAGGTCGGATACCTCGACGAAGTTGCGTTCCCCATGGGCTATGGGGAGGAAAACGACTTGTGCCTTCGTGTGAGGAAGGCTGGCTACACGCTGGTCGTCGCCGACCACGTCTATGTTTACCACGTCAAATCCGCGAGCTTTGGAAGTGCGCGTCGGGCTGAACTTTCCAAGCGGGGGACAGCCCAGCTGGCGCTCAAGCATCCAGAGGTCGATATGAAGGCGGTTCAGCGCGAGATGGCGGAACTGACATCGTTGACGGAGCTGCGCAAGCGGTTGCGTCGGCGGTTGCGCGGCGAAGCCCCGCAAGCGGCGGCGCCGTCGGCCGGGAAGCACGAGCGGTTGGCTTCCACCGGCACGGCCGTCACCTGATGCCAAGGCTGAGGCGGCAATAGAGTTTTCTGGGACGGGGCAACATCCATGGAAGCCGTCAGTATCATGTTCGTGCTGCCCTCCGGCGGCGGCGGAGGTGGATCCAATTCCGTCGCCCAGGAGGCCATGGGGCTGGCGAGGTTGGGTGTCGACGTGCGGTTGGCGGTCAACGTGCCCAATTACAGCAAGTTTCTCGCAAGCTATCCCGAACTCGAGGCACTCAAGATCCCGGTTCTCTCCTATGCCGATGGTGCGGGGCTCGCCGAGCATTTGGCCTCGTGCCAGATCGCAGTCGCCACGACCAATGCATCGGTATTCGATGTCGCCAATGCGCGTGCGGAGATGATGAAGGGCGAGCCCAAGGCGGCCCCCAAATTTGCCTATTACGTGCAGGATTACGAGCCGTTGTTCTATCCTGCCAACAGCGAGCGTTGGGTCAAGGCCGGCCAGTCCTACACGGCGTTGAAGGATGCCATGTTGTTCGCCAAGACGAACTGGCTGTGTGACATCGTCTACGCCAATCACGGCATCAAGGTCCTCAAGGTCATCCCGTCGATCGACCATGAGGTTCACTATCCAAATCTCCGTCGCGCCGGCTCGCCTCTCTCGGTCGTGGCCATGCTGCGACCGGCGACCCCGCGGCGCGCGCCAAAGCGGACGGTGCGGATCATGCGGGCGATCGCCGGGAAGTACAGCGACGTGTCCATGCAGGTGTTCGGCGCCTCGGACGAGGAACTCGAAGCTGCGGGCATCGTGCTGCCGGCCAACGTCAAGAACTGGGGTGTCCTGAAGCGCTCACAGGTGCCAGACCTGCTTCGATCCAGTGACCTGTTTCTCGACCTGTCCGACTATCAGGCGTTCGGGCGAACCGGTCTGGAGGGAATGGCTTGCGGATGCATTCCCATCGTTCCCGTGCTGGGCGGGACCAGCGAGTACGCGGTCCATGGCCGGAATGCCTTTGTCGTCGATACGCGCAGCGACCAGGAGGTTTTGTCGGCGATCGATACCTTCATCACGATGACGCCCGCTGCCCGTGCGGAATTGCGCCAAGCCGCCCTCGAGACCAGCGCTGAATTCACTGTGACAAAGGCGGCCTTGTCGGAATTGCGGATTCTCCAGCAGTTCGCGGGGGGCTAGCAGGCCGGAAATGCACAATGCCCTAGAACATTTTGGCTGTTAACGATGTCCTGGATGTTCTAGTCTATACAAGGACATAGCCGCATCATTTCAACCGGTCGGGAGCTTGATGGCGAACCCAAAATCCGGAAAGCACCTTTCGCTGCTCGAGGCGATCAATTCTGATGGCGGGGAGCAGGAGGTCAGGCAGAGGGGCGGGACCCCTGCTGGCGGGGCCCACGATCGGTCGGCGGGCGCCGGAAGCGTGGACCGGCGGGATGGGGCTCCTGCCGGGTTGCTGAGCCCCGAAGAGGCGCGGACGCCGCCCGTTGGTCCAACGGGCCGGGCCGATGCCGTGGACACCACGGTCGACATACCATTGCCTGAACTGCCGAGACGCTCCTTGAAGCGTCGGTGGGGCGGTATTGTTTCCTTCCTGCTCTGTGTGGTGCTGCCTACGCTGATCGCCGGCGTCTACTACTTCGCCTACGCAACCGACCAATTCGTGGCCAGCTTCAAATTCACGGTCCGGGACATCAGCACGATGACCAGCACGTCGTCGGCTTCCGATGCGCTGACGGCGATGGTCGGCGTCACCGCCTCGACGAGCCCGATCGAGAATTACATGGTCGTGGAGTACATGCTCAGCCGTCAGGCGGTGCAGGATCTTCAGAGCAGGATCGACATTTCATCGCGCTATTCCCGGCCGTTCATCGACGTCTGGTCGCGTTTGCCCGACGACGCTTCGTTGGAGCGCTTCGCCAGGTATTGGAAGATCATGACCAAGGTCGAGTACGACACCATTCAGGGGTCGTCGGCCGCAGAGGTGCGGGCATTCACGCCCGAGGACGCTTTTTTGATCGCGAAGACGCTGTTGTCGCTGGCAGAAGACCTGATCAACGAGACTGTGCAGCGTCCGCAGCGCGAAGCCGTTCAGTATGCGGAGGTCGAGGTCAAACGGGCCGAAGATCGGCTGAGGTCCGTCCTGGGGGAGTTGGCGGCATTCCGGGATCAGTCGGGCGTGATCGATCCCATGAGCAACCTGGTGACGTCGAATGCCACGGTGGCAGCGACACTGCGCAGTTCCATGGCCATGATTCAGACCGAAATGGCAATGCTGAGGAAGCAGGGCCTCAACACGAACTCACAGCAGTTTCAAACGCAGCAGATGAAGCTCAAGGCGACCGAGGAGCAGTTGAAGGAGGTCGAGGCGCAGATTTCCAAAGCCAAGCAGTCGGGGGACTCGTCGATTTCGAAGATCGTCGGTCGATTCGAGCAGTTGGAACTCGAGCGCCTGTTTGCGCAGAACATGCTGACGTCGACAATGCAGTCCCTGGAGCAGGCCCGCGCCAACGCTGCGGCGAAGCGGCTCTACGTGACGGCATTCGTCAAGCCGGCCGAGCCCCAGGTGTCGACCCATCCCAGGCGCTTCATCGCCGTGCTGACCGTGGCGGCCGCCAGCCTGCTGTTGTGGACGATCAGCCTTCTGCTCAGCCGGTCGATCGGTGAACACCTGACCTGATGGGCAGTACGAAGCCCGGCGTCATTGGTCGTGATCCATTTGGAGCGTTATAGCGAAGGTGCCAACGACAACCCCCACGATCAGGACGGCCCACATCGTGTGGTCCAGGAACCAGTGTGAGAGGAATTCGAGCGCTGTGGCAATGGCGGTCATGTGGAAGGTGCCTCATGTGGTCATTCACCAGTGCGGGGGAGGTTACGCGAGTATTGCGGTGAGATTCAAATGATCGGTCAGGCCAGCAGTTTGTGGTTGGGTATTTCCAACTGGTTCGTGGCGCTCTCCGCGTGGCGACGCGTGATCTGGCTGGCGATGTGTCAGATCTTCCTCGGCCTCAGCCGGAAAAACAGTCTGGGACTGGTTTGGGCGCTGGCCGAACCGCTTGTCGCCGTGTCGATGATTTATGCCATTCGCGGCCTGCTCAAGATGAACACGCCGAACTACGGCTCATCGCTGTTCCTGTTCTATGCAACTGGGTTCATTCCCTACTTCATGTTTTTACGCCTCTCGAGCGGGACTCGGAATGCCGGCACCGGTCCAGACAAGCGGTTGCCTGGGATGTCCGCCTTGGATGCCTACATCGCCAGTCTTCTGGTCAATTCCACCATTTGGATTACCATGATGGTGGCGCTCTTTCTTGGCATGTGGTGGCTGTCGGACATCCGGGAAATAAGCAATATCTCCATTTCCGTGTGTGCGGTGCCGATTTTCCTGCTTATCATGCTGGCCATGGGCGTGGGCATGCTGAACACGGCCATCAGTCGCTACGTTCCATTTTGGAACCTCTTCTACTCGCTTGCGACCAGAGGGTTGGTGTTCCTGTCAGGCATCCTGCAGATCGTCGATCTTCAAGCCCCCCACCTTCGGTATTACTCAATACTCAATCCGCTGTCGCATGCAGTCGAGTGGTTTCGTCTCGGCGTCTGGGAGCGCTATCCCCACAACTCATTGGACGAAGGCTACCTGATTACATGGGTCCTGGTTTGCTTGTTTCTGGGCATGGTCATTGACCGCGGATCGATCAGGACGCTGGGACGATTCAGATAGTCGGCGGTCGCCAAGATATTGGACGCTGGGCGCGTCGCTCGTTCCTCATGAGCCATGACGTTTCGTGAGCTGACACCGTCGTAGGGCGTGTCCTGCTGTAGCTGTCGAAGATCTCGCGGCGAATATCGCTGGCGGACCGGGCCGGATCAGCGGGCAGGCCTCTTCGCGATTGCGCCGATTGAGCTCCGCCGGGCTCACGCGGGCCCGCCGTTACCGCCACCTTTGGGCTCGGACGCAGGGTGAGCCGCTGTCCCGTGCCATCCGCAGGCAATCGCGCGATGTGCCGGCGGTTGACGGACGACTCCCTTAACCGAGTGCCTTCCGCAGCACGTCGACCAGGGCTGGGTCGAGCCGCGACTGGTACAAGCCCTGATCCAGACTTTCCAACACGTCGCGCTTCACCTTGTCAGGGACAGCCGAAAAGTCGGGTAGGAAGGGCCTCTCGGGGGGCGGCGTCAGATTAACGGGGAACAGCTGGCCCATGTGCCGGCCAAGAGCCTCCATGTCCAACCGGTACAGTTCGGCGAGGTCGAGCCATTGCTCACGGGTGAGATACTGCACCCGGCGAGGCTCGACGCCCTCCGTGCACTTCTCGAAAAGCTGTCGGGTCAATTTTGCTGAGCGCAGGTCAAAGGCCACTGACGCCGACCTGGCGGCCCGCGCAACGGCACGCTGCAATTCGAGACTCATCCAGTGTGGCGAGACGTTGAGCGTCTCGACATCGGGAGAGATGGCGTTCAGTCCGAGTGCGTGCAGGACATCGCAGATGAGATCTCCGTCATGGAGAGCTTCGGGAAGCAGGGGCCGAACGTGCATTGCCTTCCATCCGAATACTTCCGCCCAGCGCTCTATGCGCGGTAGAGCGGATATGCTCTTCCGCATCGCGGTGTAGTAGACGTCGAAATTCTCGATGTTGGCCGCCCGCTTGGTGCGTTGGCCATAGATCGACTGGAGCCAGCTTGGGTAGTCGCGGATATAGCAAAGGAGATGAATCTTTCGACCTCCGGCGTGGCGCTTCAACTGAGCCATGCCGTCCGTCGTCAGCGAGAACAGCGCCTCGGCGGAAATGAAGACCTTCTTTCGTTTGTTTCGACGAACATCCTTGCGCAGCTTTTCGATCGTTTCCGGGTCGCTCTTGGGAGTCTGCAGGGCCGCCGCCAACCGCGAGTGATTCGCGAGGCCGTGCACGGTGAGAGGGCAGGCAACCCCCATCGCGTTCATGAATTCGACGTAGTCGCTGGCAAGGCTCTGGATCGTCGACGAACCTGACTTGCCACGCCCGATATGGACAAAGAGCGGAGGCAGGACCGAAGTCTTTGTCGGGGAATCTGTACGGACTTGCCCTTCGCCGACCTGTTCCTGTTGCGTCATTTGCGCACCTGTCGTGTCGTAGTCTTGGCCATTCATTACTTCAGATCGGCGTCGACGGCGCGGCGCACAAACGAGAGAAATGACGACTTGTCGAGGATCAGATCGGAATTGTTCGGGTTCTTCTTCGACTGCCTGTTCTCAACTTTCTGCCCGACGGCGTAGTAGTAGTTGAAGTTGAGTTGGCTCGCGATGCGCAGAAACGCCGAGCCATGCACGCCGCCTTCCGGAAATATCTCGATCAAAGTCGTATTCGGGCGACAGAAAATGATGTTCGTGAGGCCCGCTCCATGGGCGGCAAGGACGATCCTTGCGTTGCGGAAGGCCTCGATCTGTTCGGTGAGTGAGAGCTTTCCTGGCGAAATTATGCGGAACCCCATGTCCCTGAGCCCCGGCAGAAGGTCGTTCTCGTTCAGAATACGGCGCATGGAGGATTCGTTGCGGGAGACATAGAGGAGTTCGCCGGACCTGTCGCGCGTTCGATGTTCCGGAGGGATGATCAGATTGTCGAGGAAGGAAGCCATTTCCCGAACCAATCCGGCGATGCGCTGGCCGCCGCCAAAGGTGAGGCCAGAGGAATTGACCGAGCGGCCGCGCAGGAAGCGATTGCTGTGGTCGGCAACGAACGGCTGCCAGGTGAAGAGGTCGACGACCTGCTTCTGAAACTGGGTTCCCAGTTCGGGAATCACGACATCCAGATTGCTTCCCCGCAGGTTGTCGCGGAGCACGGTTGACCGTCCGCAGACGAACATTTTGGCGACGCTGTCGAGCCACCAACGGCAATAGTTGCCCATACGCTGGGAAGCTAGCGGCAGGACGATGCGTCCGTCGTCGATCAACGGCGCTGCCGCCAAATCCTCTGCGGACGCACGTTGATAGGTCGTCACGAGCTTCGGCACGACGGCGGTTTCCCGCACCGGATTGCCGTCGATCAACGTGAGACCCGCCTGGATGTCGACGTGAGTGTCCTCGGCGTAGACGACGTACACCGGCCCCGAGTCGAAGCCCGGCTCGATCCCTTTCGATTCCGGCAAGGAAGCGCGAAAATGCCGATGTGTCTTGAACTTCTGGGTCTCCAATACCTCGAGGAAGACCCCCTTCTGAACTTCGAAGACGCCGACTTTGTTTCTCGCGGAATTCGACAGAGACAAGACGTCAGCCGGCAATGTGTCACTGGGACTCACACGGCCCTCCCATTTCGAAACCTACCGAGAACAAAAATACACAACAGCATGTCCTCACGTTCGTCAACTTTGGAGAATACCCGCCCGCATTTCGCTGGCACACGGCGCTCCCAGCCAGTTCATTCCTTGCTGAGTGCATCGTCTGGCCTATCCATTTCCGCCTTCTTCTTTTCTCTTCTCTTGGTTCGCTTGGCCGCCAACTCCGGAGTCCCATCCTGGACGATTCTCAGCATGAGGCGCATCTGCTTGCTTGCCATTGTCAGGGGGCGTCGTTTCCCCCGCAAGGCCTCTGTAAAAAGCCCCTGCAACTGGGTGTTGAGACTTCCGAGCTGCTTCTTTCCGCTGTCCGTGATGCGAATCACGTTCCTTCGGCTGTCGTCCTCGGCGTGAGTGATCGATATCAGCTTGGCTTCGCTCAACGATGTGCACAGCTGGTTTGCGCGCTGTCCGGTTACACCCAGGCTCCGTGCGAGGATTTTGTTGCTCACACCCTCCTTGTCGGCGAGGACCGACAAGGCCAGCCATTCGGTCAGGCTTACGCGGGCGTTCTTGAACAGAGGAAGGCTCGCCAAACCGCCGATCAGCCGGCTTGCGGCCACCACCAGCGTTGCCAGGTCTAGAATGTCGATCGGGTCATGGGACGCCTGCGCGTCAGCCGCTCGCATGACATGAATCCATTCTCATTCCACTCCGCCTCCAATTGCGTCCGGTGCGGGGTTATTGTAAAGTCCCTTGTCTATTGTGCAAGAGGCTGCGAGCGGTGCCTCTGATGTTGCGGATCCAGTCGATGTACGACGCCTGTCTGCCTTCGAACTGCATTGAGCTCCCGGGCAAAGGATGAAGAAGCTCTTTCGCTATCTGATAGGATTGGGAGTGCAGACCTCGCCTCCATCCGAGAAGCGCGGTGCGCCCGCACACGAACTGGCCTTGAAGCAGGCAATTGCACGCCGGCGCGACGAAAAGACCGGAGGTGTGGATGTTGGTGAAGCCTCCGCGATTTCCGAGTTGCCACCCGCGACTCACCAGGTGGAACCGGCCGGTGAAGGTGCGGGCAGACCGGGTGGCGGAGAGGTGCAATCGCCATCGCTCGTGAAGCGGCGAAAGGAGCGCAGGGCGAGACGCCTGGTCGCGGAACCTGCCGCGGAGTCTGAAAATCGCGAGATTGCTCATCAGCTTGTCGACATTGCGATGGGCGTCGGAGCCCCGGGCGCGAAGCGGAAGAGGCAGCGTCAGCTTGGCGAGATTGATGCGGGTGGGTCGCAGGCGAAGCGCAAGATGAAGCATCGGCAGGCCGACGCCGATGCCGCAGCTGGACGCCGGAAGCGGCGGCGGGAAGCGCAGTAGTCTGGTCGCCCGGCGAGACGGGAGATTGACCAATATGGACAAGCGGCTTTAGTATCTGTATGCGAGTTTGGGCGATTGGAGGGACCTTTATGGCTATAAAGAAGGAAAGCAAGGACAAGCCCGAGGCAGTGGCGAATCCTGGCGGGCAGAACGCGGACGCGGCGCCTGCCGAGAAGGCTGCCGCCGCAGCTCCCGCGGAAGAGATCAACGTCGATGACTTCGGTCGCCTGGTTGCCAGCATGAGCCGACTGCTGGTCGGTTTTGGTCAACTGAAGCCCCTGAGAGAAGCCGGCCTGGGGCTTGGCGAGTGGGTGGCGCTGGGCATGTTGGCGAGGCAGGAGGGCGCGACCATCAAGTTGATGAGTCGGAATCTCGGCGTTCCGGTTCAGCGCGTTTCACAAATCACCGGTTCGCTCACGCAGAGCGGACTGATTTCGGTCGGGCAAACAACCGAGGCGGAGTCCCAAGGGGCCAAGGCCGGGAAAGTGATTAAGGTCACGGACGCAGGCAAGGCCAAGTTGGAGGCCATCAACGGCGAACTCAAGTCGGTTCTGGGCGGTATGATGAAGGCCCGCACGTTGAGTGCTGCGTTGAAACGAATGGCCCCCTTGGGACGCGGTCTTCGTGCTGTGAATACCGAGAAGGTGGGAAAGAAGAAGGGGAAAAAGGCGAAGCAAGCGGCGGCCGCATCCGAGGCGCAGGCTGCTTCGTCGCAGAGCTGATTATCTACGGCTGAGGCGCTGGCAAGCACTTCGAGGCCGGGGCGGTGTCCCGGCCGGCGTGCCGGGGAGAAGGTGACGCAAGCTGTGCCGTTGGAGTGGGATTGAGAACCCCTGATGACTCCCTCGCGTCGTCTGAGCAGGGGAGGCGCAGTTTTCAGATAACGAGATCTACGTCGTCCTCGTAGTTCTCATCCTCCAGCGCTTCGTTCGGGATAGCCGATTCTGGCTCCAGTCGTTCGAATACCGCGAGAGCGTCATCCAGCCGCTGATAAAGCGTGAAGTTGCCACGGTATAGAATGGCAGCCTTGGCATCCGGCCCCAGTGACCTGGCGACTCGATCTGAGCCAGCTCCGACCACCACGGCCGCTTCTTCGCTTCGGCGGGCCAGTGCCTGTTGACAGAGCTTGCGAAACTGGGAGCGGCCGCCGGTGGGCATACCTACGAAGAAGTAATGATCGCAAGGGATGGCAAAGGTTAGAGCCAGGTTCAGTTCGCGCCTGAGTGCGATGGGAAGCTGGCCCGTCGGCGTGCGGAGCAGGCGATCATACTGAACGGTGGCCGCTACGAAATCGATGACCTGTTCGGCGTCGAATCGATAAAGAGGCGCGAGAAGCTTAATGAGCTCTGGCGGCGTTCCGCCCTTGGAATATCTGAGAAATCCTCCCGGCGGCGAGATCTTGCCTTCGGGTTTGACCCATCCTTCGCTTGGTATCGAAAGGCCCGCGATGATATTCACGAAAACCGACAGGGCAGCCTGCTGATGGCTGAGAATGACGTACTTCGAGCGGGGCTCGATCGTCCACGTCACGTCCCGGGCAATCGTGCGCTGAAAGCGCCTATGTCCGATCACCTTCGAGACGGAGTATAAATTAATCGTCAACTGGCGCCGTAAAGAAGGGGGGTTCTTGGATTCGCTTGGGCTAGCCGGTATTCTATGGGCACCAGCGAATGCACGCATCCAAAATTTCACCAGAGGTCACGCGGGGAAGGCCTTCATCGGATGGCGAGTAGCAGAATGCTGCGTGCCGCCGTCGAGCAAACGAAGTGCGAGGCGCCCCGAAATGTCTCCAAGCAGAGGAACGGAAATTTGCTCACTGTTACCGATCGTCTAAGTCACCTTCAGCGCCTGGAGGCTGAAAGCATCTACATCATGCGCGAGGTCGTGGCGGAGTGCGAAAATCCCGTCATGCTTTACTCGATCGGCAAGGACTCGTCTGTGATGCTTCATCTCGCGATGAAGGCATTCTATCCGGCCAAGCCGCCCTTTCCCGTGATGCACATCGATACCACCTGGAAGTTCCGGGAAATGATCGCGTTCCGCGACCGCATTACGGCCGAACTGGGGCTGAAGCTCATCGTCCACATAAATCCCGAAGGGGTCGAGCGGGGCATAAATCCCTTCACGCATGGATCGGCGATCCATACCGATGTCATGAAGACGCAGGGATTGAAGCAGGCCCTCGATTTGCACGGCTTCGATGCGGCATTCGGCGGTGCGCGCCGCGACGAAGAGAAGTCGCGCGCCAAGGAACGGGTCTTCTCTTTCCGCAGCGAGCACCACCGCTGGGACCCGAAGAACCAGAGACCCGAGCCGTGGAATCTCTTCAATACACGCAAGCGCAAGGGAGAGAGCATCCGGGTCTTCCCGCTCTCGAACTGGACGGAACTCGACATCTGGCAATACATCCATCAGGAGAAGATCCCGATCGTGCCCCTGTATTTCGCCAAGGACAGGCCGGTCGTAGAGCGCGACGGAAACCTGATCATGGTCGATGATGAACGGATGCCGCTGCAGCCGGGCGAGAAGCCTGAAATGAAGCTGGTGCGCTTCCGCACTCTCGGATGCTATCCGCTGACCGGCGCCATCGAGAGTGAGGCGACCACATTGCCGGCGATCCTCGAGGAGATGTTCCGCGCCAAGCATTCGGAGAGGCACGGACGGGTCATCGATCGCGATGGCGAAGGGTCGATGGAGAAGAAGAAGCAGGAAGGCTATTTCTAATGGATGGTTCGGAAGAGCGCCTGGAAGCATATCTGCGCCAGCAAGAGCACAAGGAACTTCTTCGCTTCATCACCTGCGGAAGCGTCGACGACGGCAAGTCGACCCTGATTGGCCGACTTCTCTACGAAGGCAAGATGCTCTTCGAGGACCAGTTGGCGAGCCTCAAGACGGAGAGCGCGAAGGTCGGCACCCAGGGAGGTGAACTCGATTTCGCGCTTCTCGTCGACGGCCTGGCTGCGGAGCGCGAGCAGGGCATCACCATCGATGTGGCCTATCGCTTCTTTGCGACCGACAAGCGCAAGTTCATCGTCGCCGACACGCCGGGTCACGAGCAATACACGCGCAACATGGCGACCGGCGCGTCGACGGCCGACCTGGCGATCATCCTGGGCGACGTCCATCGCAGCCGGGAGCTGCTGACGCAGACCCGGCGGCACACCTACATCTGTTCGATGCTCGGCATCAAGAAGCTGGTGCTGGCCGTCAACAAGATGGACCTCGTGGGTTACGATCAGGCCGTTTTCGCGGCCTATACCGCGAAGTACATCGCATTCGCCAAGCAGCTGGGCATCGAAGACGTCGCCTGCATTCCCATTTCGGCGCTGCTCGGCGACAATGTCGTCGCGCCCAGCCCGCACATGCCCTGGTATCACGGCCCCGCGTTGCTGCCCTACCTGGAGACGGTCGAGTTCGCTCCCCAGGAAGAGAAGCGGCCGTTCCGGATGCCGGTTCAGTGGGTGAACCGTCCGAATGCGGATTTTCGCGGCTATGCCGGCACGATCGTCAGCGGAACGATCCGGCAGGACGACCGCGTGAAGGTCCTGCCGTCGGAGCAGGAGGCGATTGTAACGCAGATCGTCACCGCGGACGGTAACCTTCCGGCGGCGATTTCCGGACAGGCCGTCACGCTCGTCCTCGATCGGGACATCGATGTCAGTCGCGGCGATCTGGTCTGCGACCACCAGCATCCCGTGCCGATCGCGGACCAGATCGTCGCGCGGCTGCTCTGGATGGCGCCCGAAGAGATGCTTCCGGGCCGCACCTATCTGATCAAGGTCGGGGCGACCACGACCGAAGTGACGGTGACGTCGCTCAAGCACAAGATCAACATCAACACGCTCGAGCATACCGCCGGCAAGACGCTTGCCTTGAACGAGATCGGCGTCTGCAATCTCTCCTTGGCGAAGGCCATTCCGTTCGCGCCGTACGCTGAAAGCCGCGAACTCGGCGGCTTCATTCTCATTGACCGGGTCACCAACCAGACCGTCGGCATGGGACTGCTCGACTTTCCCCTGCGTCGTGCCACCAACATTCACTGGCAGGAGCTGGACGTCAGCCGCGAGAGCCGCGCTTTGCAGAAGGGGCAGAAAGCCGCCGTGGTCTGGTTCACGGGCCTCTCCGGGTCGGGGAAGTCCACCATTGCGGTCGCGCTCGAGAAGCGACTCTTCAGCCTGGGGCGTCACAGCTACATCCTGGACGGCGACAATGTCCGGCACGGCCTCAATCGCGATCTCGGATTCACCGATGCGGACCGCGTGGAAAACATACGCAGGGTCGCCGAGGTGGCGCGGCTGATGGCCGATGCGGGGCTCATCGTGATCGTGTCCTTCATCTCTCCGTTCCGCAGCGAGCGCCGGATGGCCAGGGAACTGATCGGTCATGGCGAATTCGTGGAGATCTTCGTGGATACGCCGCTCGAGGTTTGCGAATCCCGGGATCCGAAGGGGCTGTATCGCAAGGCTCGCAAGGGCCAGATTCCCAATTTCACCGGGATCAGTTCGGCCTATGAAGCACCGGAGAATCCCGAGATCCGCCTCGAGACCGGCGCGCAGTCGGTCGAGGAATCGGTGGAGCAGTTGATCGCTCATCTGAGCGGCAGCGGGACCTTGAAGGTATAAAGGCAATGCAGGCCGTCAAGGCCTGTTGCGGAGCCGCCCTCGAGCTCGGGGGCGGCGGGAGCGGGGCGGACCCAGCCCGCTCAGGGCTTGAAGCGGTCCGCTTGAATTCGAGGCGGCGTGACTATGCGCTCACGTCGTCGGGTCAGTGGTTTCAGCCGCACGCCGGCTTTTCAGCAGCTCGCGACGGTTGGCCCGGACCGCCTTCTTTGCGGCCTTCCTGGCACCCACGGCCTTTTGGATCGTCGAGGTCTTCTCCTCAAGGAGCAGTTCACGTTCCGCCGGAGAAAGCAGCAGCGGCTTCACAGGCTCGAACCCCCGGGGATCCTGACGTCTCCAGAGCCCGATCAGAGCAGCAGTCGTCAGGACGAGAACGATCGCGCCCAACGACAGAATTTCGGAGTAAATCACAGACATTGGATGGCTTCGGGGGATTGCATTATTCGTGCATTTTATCGCTCGTCATACCAAGCATAGCACGATCCTTCTCTTGAAGCAGTGGAAGGACAGCATAGTCGAGGCATTCCAAAATTGAACTTGGGGAGATGAGGCCCAAATCCGATGTGATAGTCTTCGTCGCCCCATCTTGGCATTCTGAAGTCGACTGGAGCGTAGGCTGTTATGGACAAATGCTGCAAGATGAAGGAGAGCCGGCTTCGCTGGAGCCTTCGGTCGCTGCATCCGGGGATTGGACGCTTCGATGACGGGCGGTTTGCTAGTCCCGTTTCAGTCCTTTAGAACCGCGTCAGCTCATGACCGTCGCTGACCTCCGCGTCTCCGCAACCACTCGCCCGATTGGGCTCAATCGAATCTATCATCGCTCGGCCGCCCCCTTGTCTCAGCGCCCGATCGAGATCGAGAACGCGAGAGTTCTGACGCTCGGCTGGCATGTGATCGCGCCGGGAAGGGGAATACTCGTCAATTCCGAAGTCGCACATAAGAAGTGGCTGGTTCAGAAAGGCCGTGCCGAGCCTACTGTGGCCTACTATCCTCGGTCCTGGTGCAGCGTCGAACGGCCTTGCATATTGCTGGGTGGCTATTCGAACTATTACCACCACTTGGTGGACTACATGTTCAATCTCTACTACGTGGAACGAAGTCCGCACGCCAACAAGTCGCTGCCGTTCCTGGTATTGGAGATGCAGCATCCTTTCCAGAAGGATATTGCCCGGTATCTGGAGCTCACCCCGGATCGCCTCATAGAAGTGAAGCCTTTGAGTGCGGTGCGTTGCAGGGCGCTGAGCGTTATTCCAAGATCATTCCGAAAGTTTGGATCCGCGCTGGAGCCAGGTGTCTTCGACTGGATCAGAGAGCGCTTCGTCGGCGGGCGAGCGGGTCATCGGGGGCGCCGCATCTACATATCCCGGCGTTTGGCGGCGCAGCGCAGGGCGAGCAATGAGGCGGAGGTTGTAGCTCTCCTGAGCGGCAGGGGGTTCGAAGATGTCGCTCTGGAGGAGTTGTCGTTCGAGGCTCAGGTTGGGCTTTTTGCCGAGTGTGAAGCCGTTGTCGGTGCGCATGGAGCTGGCTTATCGAACGTCGTATTCTCCCCTCCGGGGTGTAAGGTTGTCGAGATCGCCCCGGAAGACTGCGAACCCGGCCGCCGGTTCTTCGAGAATATCAGCACGGGTGCCGGCCACCATTTTGTTCGCGTCGCCGGGGGTATCGGCTTTCGGAAGGAGCAGTTCGAGGTCAACCTTCCGGCATTGGCGACGGCCTTGAATGATCTCGAAATTCGCTGATCCGCTCCTGGGGCGCGGCAAGGCTGTGTCAACGCGTGGCATCTTTATTGCGTCGAGAACACTAGAGGTGAAATAATGAAGGGTTTTGTCGTCGGGTTTCCGAAGTGTGGCACGACCACTATTCATGAAGCCTGTATCAAAAGTGGGCTTAAGTCGGCCCACTGGCGAGTCCCCGAGGGATTCTGCGGCAAGATGATCTACAAGAGGTATCTCGCGGGTGAAGATCCTCTGTTGGATCTCAAGGCCTACGACGTGATCGCCCAGGCCGACATTTGCCGTCCCGCATCGGGTTTGAATTTCTGGCCGAATCTCGACATTGCGCTATTGCTTACCATTCGCCGCTTTCATCCGGAATGTTGTTTCATTCTGAATACAAGGGATATCGCCGGCCATATCGCCAGCATCAATGGCTGGGCAGACCTTCGTCAGTGCATTATCGACGCCGACATAGTTGGCCTGCCGACGGGCTATGGCAAGAAGGATGAGCACCTGCGCATCTGGATGGAGAATCACTATCACGCGTGCCGAACTGTCTTCGCCAATGACCCGAAGTTCGTCGAGCTTCCAATTACCAGGAATGACGAGTCTCGGGCGACGCTCCAGAAGGCTCTCGGAGTCGATATCAATTGGTGGGGCGTCTCCCCCAAGACCGCCCGCAGGAAGAAGGACAGCGGCGCTGCACCTGGAAGGGGTGTAGCCTTGGCCGCGCTATGATCCGTTAGCTCGCTGAGACGCTACCGTTGTGCGCGTCGGCTCGACGCCTTGGTCGAGCTGATTGTCGTGACGATCGACGGCCGTGTCCCGGGAGCGGCCTTTGATCGTTGAAAGCGTTGATTGGGGAAGTCGCCATGGCCGAGATTTGGATTGCCCGGCAGTCCGGCTTCTCCGAAGCTGGGGACGGTGTTCTGCTCCGAGTGGACGCCGCCAGTTGTCGAGACAGCGAGGGCACAAATGCGGTTCTGAACGAGTAACCGTACTGAATGATGCAGAGTGCTATGGCCAAGGCGTGTCGGCTGGGGGGCGTTTGAGATGGGAGAGGTTTCTATGGAAACGGTGAACCAGAAGGTTATCTACGATATCGGCATGCATAACGGAGATGACACGGAGTACTATCTCAAGAAGGGATTCCGTGTCGTTGCCGTGGAAGCAAACCCATCGCTCTGCGAGGCGGCCAAGACGCGTTTTGCCGAGCAAATTGCGAGCGGGCAACTGCAGGTTCACAACGTAGCGATCGCGGCGGAAGCCGGGGTGATCAAGTTCTACGTAAACGACAAGAAGAGCGTCCTCAGTACGTTGCACGAGCCCGCCGATATGTCGGGATGGCGCGAGGTTGAATGCAAATCGCTGCCGCTGACATCGATTCTCGAATCGCCCGATTCCATCGAGTTCGTGAAACTGGATATCGAGGGCGCGGACTTGCTGGCTCTGGAGGATCTGTATCGACACAGAGTGCTTCCCTCCAACATCTCATGCGAGGCGCACCAGGTCGAGGTCGTGTGCAAGTTGGTGAGCATGGGGTATCAGAGATTCAAGCTGGTTCGCTGCTCGGTGATCGGGAAGCGGGACAAGCCCAGCAAGATCACCACCGCCGACGGTCTGGTCGTAGGGCATAAGTTCATGCGGCATTCGTCCGGCCCGTTTGGCAACGACCTTTCGGGGCGGTGGCTGACGGCGGATCAGGTGCTGTACGCTTGGCTGGGCAGAGGCATCTTGTACGGCGGAGGCTGGTATGACGTTCACGCCGCCATGCCGAAGACATGAAGGACGGTCATCTGGCTGCGTGGTCCGAGTGTGGGCGGTCAACCATTCCGATTGCGGATTGATCCATCGACATCATCGCCAAAGGGTGGCTGGGCTCAGGCAGGGTAGGGCGTCCAAGCTTTGATGTCGCAGTCACCAATAGGGTATTTTTGCTATGATATGGGTTCGTGGAGTGTTTTGCTTGAGCGTCGTGGCAAAGCTTAAAGTTCTGCGAGCGGACTAATCGAGGAAAGTGAGAAGGCGTTCGTCATGATGACAGAATCCGAACGACTGGATGGCCTGCTGAAGCAGATGCGAACTGCCTTTGATGAGCGGCGCTGGGAAGAGACCGTTCAGCTGTTCGACGAAGTGAGAAGCTTCGGGAAACTTCCGCGAAACGCCCGTGTCGAGGCTACTTGCCTGGCCGCCAGAGCCATGGTCGGGATGCAGAATCGACCGGGAGCTCGCAAGCTCCTGTCCGGCATTGCCGCGATCGAGCACACGAAGGCTGCTCCCTATGCGCATCTCGCGCAGGCTTACATGGACCTGAAGAACTACCGAGAAGTGGCGAGGATTTGCCAGCAGATAATATCGCTCGACGACCCTGCATAAAGGGCGTGACTGGGCCGACACCGTTTCAGTCGGCGCCGCATCTGGAAGCGCGACCCGCTGGCAGGGTGAGGAGCCTGCCGTCAAAAACGCCTGTCAGCGCTCCCAGCCAAAAAGCTCGAACTCCGGAGCGCAAGTCTCTTGAACAATGCGCCGTTGCTCGGCTGTCAGCATCTCTCTTGCCGGCTTTCTGTCCCGTTCGAGTTCCCGGGCACGAGGAAGCTCGATGGCAGGAAGGCCCACTCGTTCGCATATCCGCTGCATGTCGGCCTGGATCGTCTCGTGCTTCACGAAATCGTCCACGATGACCTGTCCTCCGACGATGTACCACGGGTAGCCGACGTAGCGCTTCCCGGAGCGCACGACGGTTTCCAGGGCCTCGCCAAATTCACGGGCCCGGCGGGAGGCGTGTCGGTTGACGTGGAAGGCGAGGGACACGGCCTTTTCATAAGGGTGCCGCTCCGCCGTGAATTTGAAGGCCGTATCCCAAAGGTCGCCGGCTACGGCTTTGATACTGACCGCCCTCGCATGTGAAGAGGCGCTGTTGCCCTTCTTGCGGATGAGGGCCATGGCTTCGCGCGCCGCCTTCGGCTTGTTCCGCTTCAAAGCATCGACATAGGCCGTCACAACAGCCTCGGGAGCGAAATTGCGCGGGTAGACCCCAGCTTCCACCCTCTGACGATCGAACTTCGGGTTGATGGGCGAAAGGATATCCTCCGGACCGCAGTGCGGCCCAATCGCCATCTCGATGGATGTGCCGGCGGTCTTCATCGTCTTGATGAAAATGAAACCGTATTTACGCGAAGCGATCATGTGTCCACGACATCGGGTGCCCCATAAGACGTCACTCTACGCCTGCAAGCCGGAAAGGGAAAGTTGCGGGAAGAGAGACAGCCGTCGAAATTGACGGAGGCGGAGAGGGCATCCTTAGCTGTCTCATTTCGGAAAGACGATTGCCCTGGATCGGCCGACGCCTGGCGGAAAATCAGAGCCGTTGGCCGATGAAGTGTCCTTCCGGGGTTTGGTCGCGTCGCTGAAATCGAAGCTTGCGGCGTCGTTGCCGAAGCGCATGAAGATCTTTCCGCTTTCCCATTCCGACCGGACGAACGGCGAGTCGTACAGGCGCGCCGGAGACAGGTCGACGGTCTGGCCCGTTCGGCTTCCGACCTTCTGCGGTCCGTAGAACGTCAGGTCGGCGAACCTGAGCCCCTGGCGATCATGCTCGACCTTCTGGGCTTTCAGGGCCGCCTTGAATTTCGCGAAGTCGTTGGCGTAGTCGCTTGCTTCGCCCGCCACGATGATGACCGGCGAGTCCGGATCCTGCAGCGTCACGACATTCCTGTTGGGGTCCGAGTTCTTGTTCTTCTCCGCAGGGTTGAGCCATTGATAGGCTTTGGGGGCGGTTCCCACCACTCGAACCGCGCCAAAAGCCGTACCCTCCCTGACGAATATCCAGCCCTCTTCTTCGTCCACGCGGTCGAAGGTACTCGACAGGTAAACCTCGACTCGCATGTTGGACCCGCCCACACCCTTCGACCGCTGGACGATCAGGACATTGCGGTCCTGCAGGGAGGCGAAGCCGTCCATGACCCGCTGTTCCCGGTCGAGTGCTCCGTTGCGTGTTATCCTGGCGATTCGAGGAGCGATGCGCGCCGCGCGATCCCCTTCGAAAACGATCCCCTGCCAGCGGTTCTGGCCGCTGATCGGGGCATAGGTCGCCGCGGGGTCGAGAACGAACGACCCCATCACGTAAGATGGCGTCACGAAGCCATAACGAAGGACGCTTCTTTCCGCAGCCAATGTGCTGACCTTGGCCTTGCGCTCACCGACGCCCGGGACCCTCTGGACGTTCTCATAGATGCCGCGCGCCAAGACGTCCCGGCCCAGCTTCAAGACAACGGGTGGCGGAAAATATGTGCTGGTCGCCTGATCCGTTCGAGCCGGCGGAGAGCCCGGCGGCCCAAAGATGAGATTGTAGTTCGGATCGTCGCCCCCATAGAAGAACTTGTCCTTGAAGGTATAGACGCGGCTCTTGGCGCCGCCCCTGACGCCGTTCCGCAAGCTGTCCTGGGCGATGAGCGCGTAGGTCACGTCAAGCAGCATCTCGGCTTTCTGCCGAAGGATCGGATCCTCGGCGAAGTCCCGGATGTTCTGGATCGCCTGGCGCGTCTCGTCCTCGTACGAAGGAGAGCCTACTTCGATGTAGATGCCGCGCTTGGCACGTTCGTCCAACACCTTTGACCAGTACTTGCGCCAGGCTTCGTAGTGTTCGGCGGGCTTTCTGCCGTCCTCGAAGGCCCGGTCGGCGAAGTCCGGGCTGTTCTTCAGGAACTGGGATGCGAGGAGGGAGGAAGAACGCGAGGCGAAGATATGATTGTCGGACCCGCGAAACGTCCAAAGGTCTTCGAGACTGCTCGAATGTCTATAGTCATTGAAGCGGGTCTGGAACGCCACCTTATGGAACTCCGCTTCCATGTGGCGCTGTGCGGCGGATGTCAGCCGGCCCGGGAACGTTCCGGACCTCGCGTTGAAAAGACCGTAGAGGCGCACGGTGTCCATCGAAAACAGGCCGAACCCGAACTCCGGATGCTGCGGTGCCTCCCAGGGGCCGGCGAGGTACGCGTTGACGATTTCAATGTCCTGCTCGAAGAGCAGCGATGCGGTGGCGTAGCCCACCCACCGGTAGTCGTCTATCAGCTTGGCTCCCGTGATCGCCAATGCGACCGACGCCCGTGCCCGTTCCAGGTAGTCGGCCGGCATGCCCGCCATCGCCAGCGGCGGCCAGTGAAGAGGTTCGACCCTCTGGGGAACGGCGACGCCAACACGGCAGGTCCCGGTACCCTTCGGGCCGGAGACTTCCATCTCGTAGATCTTGGTGCGATCCGGATGATCCAGCACCTTCTGCTGCGGGGCGAGCGATACCGACCCGATGCCTTCTATGCTCGCGGATGTCGCGTGCCTTGTCGTCCAAGTCACCCTGACCTGCTGCTGCCCCGGCTTGAGAACGACGTAAGGCGCTACGGAAAGAGTACAGCCCGGACGCTCGGCGGCGGCGGCTCGGTTTGCTCGGCGTTGAGCACCCGGGCGGGCATCCTGCCGCTTCGTTGCCGCGTCATCGGCCGTGATGGCCGGGCTGGCCGCATCTTGGGCATGAACCGCCGGGAAGTACCCGACCGCCAGGAAGGCCAGGAGGAACTTGAGCCGCATTGCCGCTCCGCACATTCAAACGCCCACTCTATGCCGCCTGATGGTGCGATAGGGAAGCGGATTGGGGCGGGGTGAAGATCGCGAAGAAATATGGCCCCGCGGTGGCTGTTGTCGTCGCCTCTGGACGATGGCGTGGGAATGCAAGGTTGGCCGAGCTCGAGGGGTCCTTTGGCCCTCCATTATGGTTGGTGCACGGCAGTGGTAGATTGCGGTGGGGCGCTACACACGACCACGCCGCTCCAATTTCGAGATGCCGTTGCTTGAGGTTGTGGAGTTGATGGCCGACTCTTCATCGGCCTGACGTGCGATCCACCGATTTCAAAAGTGATCGGCGCGGTGCCCTGGCGTTCGACCGGATCCGATCGCCCGTCCGCCAGATCACCGTCCACGCAGCAGTGTTCGCATCAGGGTCTTGATGATCTGCTTGATCATCGTGTTGCCGGCCGTTCTTGCGACACGGCGCGCCATTGGGCCCATCGGCGAGGAGGAAGGAGCTTTTGGTTGGACCGGGGCCGCCCGCCGGGAGGGTGGCGGCGCGGCGGGAACGGCGATCGGGACCGGAGTCGCTGGGGCAGGGGCTGCTGGCGCATGGGCTGCCTGGTTCATGGCGGCTTGTCGTGCGGCACGTTGCAGGCGTTTCCGTGCCCGGCGCTCCTCGCGAGCCTGCATCCGTGCGGCCATATCCTGGTCGCGATCCGAAGGGGGAGGCGTGTTCATGAAAGGAGCAGGTGTCAGCGCCGCAATTCGCGCAGGGCGGCGGCCCGCGCGAGGTTGAGTTCGGTCATGGCCCCATGCGAGCCGGTGGGCTGGTCCGGATGCAGCTTCTTCGCGAGCGCGCGATAGCGCGCATTGATGTGTTCCACGGTAATACCCTCGCTTGAGCGGATGTGCAGGACGACACGCCATCCCCGCGATGTGCCGGATACATCGGGAGGCGGGGGAGAACCAGCATACCCGGCGAAGGCTTGTGCCAACAAGCCGATCCCCAGATGCTCGAGGGATGCGGCCACCGTGCGAATATGGCGGGCGAGGGCAATGACATTGTCGCCGGCGCGCTGCCAGCGATCACATGCCAGCACATAGTGTTGCGATCCCAGCGAGAAATAGACGGCGGCGCCCGGGTCTTGGGGCGTGACGGCCTCGCGCAGCCTTCGCGGCTCGGCATTCAGCGATACAATTACCTGTCCCGCGCCAAGCCCTTCGAGGACCCGCTTCAGACGCTTCACGGCCGCGGGAAGGGGCATTCCCTTGCGCGCATCGGCGAAGGGGAGGCGCTTCGCCGCCGGCGTGCGCTGCCAGGCCTCCGGCCACATGAGCGGAGAGGATGTCGCCTTCTTCATGCAGGGGCGCCGTCATTCGGCTGACGCCGGACGGCCCGCGAGGGGAGTCGCATTGTGAGTTTGCCGGTCAGCACTTGTCCTTTTGAACCAGATACCATGCGATCTATGATGAGTCCGAACCATCGCTTCAACGGAGGTGTACCCATGGCCGAAGAGCAATCGCAGTTCAACGCAGCGAAGTTCCCGCGCGTTACGAAAAAGGCGATGGAATTCTATCAGAAAGGCGCGTCCGAAGAAGAAAAGAAGATCGTGGCCACTGCAATCCGCAAGGCTGCAAAGACCCTGAAGAAGGAAAAGCGCGCCAAACAGGACGATGCCAAGGACAAGCCGGAAAAGAGGGCGCGCCAGCAGGCGAGTCCGGATCGGCTTGCGGCGGGCCTGTACAAAGTCCTGTCGGAGTCCGGCACTGCAAAGGTGACGGGAAACCCGTCAACGGGTGCGCTGACCGAGATTCAGGGGACCGTCGATCTCAACGAGGTGGCGCGCAAGCTGCTTTCGGCAGCCTGACAGGTCAGACAGCTTTCCATCGAAGCGCCTCGCTATGCCGGGGGCTCAACGCTTGTCGTCTGCGTCCTGGGCCATTTGCTCGCGGATATGATCGGATCGCGCCAGCGCCTTTCTCATCAGCCGGTCGACGAATGCCTTTCCGGAACTGTGAAGGCGGTCGCGATCGTCTTCGCGCAGGACGCTCGAGTTCGAGCCTTGGCCGTATCGCCGCTCCCAACGCTCGATGGCGAGACGCGCGAGTTTTCGCGCCTCGTCATGGCCGGTTTCCAGCATGTCGCGCGTGAGCAGAATCTCGAGGATGAAGTCATGTGCCATTGCCATCGAGAGGGCGGCCGTACTTGAATCGATGCCGCGAATCCGTTCGTCTTTCTCGAGTTCGAACATGTCCATCTCCCCAGCCGCTGGCGCGTTCAGACGATAGCGACAGTCGTGCGAAGGGGGAAGGCGGCAAACCGTGTGTGCCCGTGCCTGTAATGATTTTGAAGTGAATCCCGGAGCTTGATCGCCTAGTGTCGCTCGCGACGTCGGAGGCGATTCCAAGAGGCATCATGGGCAAGCGTATTCTGGTCACGGGCGGTGCGGGGTTCCTCGGCTCGCATCTTTGCGAGCGGCTGCTCGATGCGGGCCACGACGTGCTCTGCGTCGACAACTATTTCACGGGCAGCAAGGCCAACCTCGCGGCCTGCCTCGACAACCGGCGCTTCGAGCTGCTGCGCCACGACGTGACCTTCCCGCTCTATGTCGAGGTCGACGAGATCTAC
>NZ_JAUSBN010000003.1 GCF_030651995.1 Reyranella sp. | reverse complement strand
GCTTCTCGGCGATGCCTTCGAGCCGCAGGACCAGCCCATTCTCGAAGCCGTATCGGCCAGGCTCGAGGGCAAGACCCAGCGCCAGCGCAATCCCCATCCCAAAGCCAGCCTGGCCTTCGCAGCCTGGGTCATTGCCAGACTCGGAGGATGGACCGGCTACTACGGCAAGCCAGGGCCGAAGGTCATGCGCATCGGCCTCGATCAGTTTCGCGCCATCAAATACGGCGCCTCCCTCGGACTATGAGATGTGTGAATCCGATAGGCCCGCGCAGCGGGGGGAGAGGGAGGGGACCCACGAAGTGGGGAGGGTGAGGTGGGTCATGCGCTCCCTCTCCCGGCTCATCGATCGACTTTATAGCAGCCACCACCTCACCTACCCGTTGCTGCGCAACGGGTCCCTTCCTCTCCCCCGCAAGCGGCGGAGAGGACGAAGAACAGCGGCGAAAACCTATTCGTCCCAGGCGTGGTCGTAGCGGGGGCTGCGCATTTCGGCGATGGCGGCTTTCAGCCGGTCGGCGACCCGCAGGCGCTCGTCGGGGCCCAGGAAGCGGCCGATCACGGCGCGGTTGCCGCGCGAGGTCACCACGAGACGCTCTTCGGTCGCCTCGACCTTCAGCCAGTAGGCGTCGAGCCGCAGCTCCTCGCGCTCGCCGTCGGGCGCGATCCGGACCACGACCAGGTCGTGGTCGGTCAGGGTCAGCGTCTCGCTGCGCCTTGCGTCGAAATAGCTGCGCTGGAACAGCCACCACAGGAGGAAGACGTCGAGGCCCATGAAGCCGAACACCGGCCAGGCGCCCATGAGGAACAGGGGCAGGCCGATCACCAGGTTGGCGGCCACGGCGGCCAGCATGACGAAGCGGAAGCCGTCCGCAGACAGGCTGCGATAGGGCTTCAGCGAGGTGGCGAAATGAACCGACGGAACGGGCGTTTCGGTCATGGTATGGAGATATATGGCCCTGATGAAGACCGCCGTCATCCCCGAGTTCTTTGCACGCCTCAGGAAGGCGATGCCGGAGCCCGAGACGGAACTGGAATACGACAATGTCTACCAGCTCCTGGTGGCCGTCGTGCTTTCCGCGCAGGCCACCGATGTCGGCGTGAACCGGGCGACCGGGCCGCTGTTCAAGTTCGTGAAGACGCCGGCCCAGATGGCGGCGCTGGGCGAGGCGAAGCTGATCGATCACATCAAGACGATCGGCCTGTTCCGCACCAAGGCCAAGAACGTGATCGCGCTGAGCCACCTCCTGCTGGAGCGGCATGGCGGCGAGGTGCCGCGTACGCACGCGGAGCTGGAGGCGCTGCCGGGAGTCGGGCGCAAGACCGCCAACGTGGTGATGAACGTGGCCTATGGCGAGGCGACGATCGCCGTCGACACCCACATCTTCCGCGTCGGTAACCGCACCGGCCTGGCGCCGGGCAAGAACCCGCTGCAGGTCGAGCTGAAGCTGCTGAAACGCGTGCCCGAGGAATACAAGCTGCACGCCCATCACTGGCTGATCCTGCACGGCCGCTACACCTGCAAGGCGCGCACGCCGCTCTGTGCAGCCTGCGTCGTGAACGACCTCTGCACCTTCAAGGGGAAGACCGTCGCGGCCTAGCCTTTCGGGTCGCCTTCGCCCGCTTCCGGGCCGGTGACGCGGCCGCTGCCTTGGCGTTCGTTACTGCTTCGGCCAGCGCCACGGCGAGCCGGCCGCCGCGGCGATCCTGGCGTTCCAGCATCACGATGTTGCGGATGAGCTGCGGCTCGCCGAACGGCAGGCAGGTGAGCTTCAGGCCGGCAAAGATCTCGTCCGACACGGCCAGCACGGCGACGCCCAGTCCCTTCTCGACCATGCGCAGGATGATGTCCTGGCTGTCGAGCACCATCTCCTCGTGCACCTCGACCCGCATGCGCCGCAGTTCGCGGTCGATGACGCGGCCGGCCCAGGCCTTGCTGTCGAAGCGGATGAAGGGCAGTTCGGCCAGCAGGTCGCGGGCACTCCGCTGCGCCTGGCCGGGCGGCGCGAACAGCCAGAAGCGGTCCTGATAGAGCGGTGTCCAGACGAGGCCGGCCGGATAGGGCCGTACCGGCTCGGTGGTCAGCGCCGCGTCGAGTTCGCCGGCCGCGACCTTCTCCGCCATCTCCGCCGACAGGCCGACCGACACCGAGACGCGGGCGCGCGGATGGGCGCGGTTGAGGGCGACCAGCGCATCGGGAAGGACGCCCGCCAGTGCGGTCTGCACGGCGCCGACCCGGAGTCGGCCGGCCAGCGAGCGTTCGTCGCCGAGGGCTCCGGCGATGTCGTCGTAGAGCGCCAGTACCTCGGCGGACCGCGCCAGGACGATCCGGCCGGCCTCCGTCAGGACCGGCAGGCGGCGCGAGCGATCGAACAGCGGCGCGCCGAACTCCTCCTCCAGGGCCTTGACCTGGAGGCTCACGGCGGATTGCGTCAGCCCGACCGCCTTGCCGGCGCCGGCGAAGGAACCGTGGCGCGCAATGGCCTGCAGCGTGCGGAGGGCGCGAAGGGACATGGGACCGATGATAAATTGTCATCGATCGATTGAGTATTCAGAATTTTCGCTCGGGGTCGGCGGAGGCGTACACAAGCGCCCATGAGCGCCGACGTGATCCTCGCCCTGCTTCCCATCGTCCTGCTGATCACGCTCGGCATCGTGCTGCGCCGCCTGCGCTTCCTCGCCGACGGGTTCTGGCCGCAGGCGGAACGGCTCAGCTACTACGTGCTGGTGCCGTGCCTGTTCTTTCACAGTCTCGCGACGGCCACGCTCGACGCGCTGCCGGCGCGCGAACTCGTCACGACCCTGATCCTCTCGATCCTCGCCGTGGCCGCGCTCCTCGTCGCGTTGCGGCCGGTGCTGAGGGTCGACGGGCCCTCCTTCACCTCGATCTTCCAGGGCGGCATCCGCTTCAACAACTATGTCGGCGTGACTCTGGCCGCCGGCCTGTTCGGTACGCAGGGCCTCGCGCTGGCGGCCCTGTGCAGCGCCGCCATCGTGCCCACCGTCAACATTCTCTGCGTGCTGGTCTTCGCTCGTCACGGCGCCGCGCGGCTGAGCGGCCGCGGCATCGCCCGGCAACTGGTGACGAACCCGCTGGTGCTCGGCTCTTTCGCGGGCATCGGCTTTCAACTGCTCGGGCTCAGTCTTCCAGTGGGGATCGAGCCGGCGCTGCGGGCGCTCGGCGCGGCGTCCCTGCCGCTCGGCCTGCTCTGCGTCGGCGCGGCGCTGGAGTTCGGATCGGTGCGCGGCTGGATCGCGCCAGTCGCCACCTCCTCGGCGATCAAGTTCCTGGTCCTGCCGGTCGTGACCGTCGCCGTTGCCTCGCTGATGGGCCTGACCGGACCGGCGCTCGTCACCGCCCTTCTCTTTCAGGCCCTGCCGACGGCGTCCTCGGCCTACATCATGGCGCGCCAACTGGGCGGCGACGCACCGCTGATGGCCGGGATCACAGCGATGCAGACGCTCTTTGCACTCGTCGCCCTGCCGCTTGCGGCCGCCGGCATCGGCGCCCTCGCCGCCTGACGTATTACGCCAGCGCCCGCAGGCCGCGGCGCAAGGTGCGGCCGTCGGATGCCGGCAGTAGCCGGTCGATCTCGCCGTGCACTTCGACCCAGACCGGCATGGCCGACTGCAGCACCCTGCGACCGGCCGCCGTCAGGATGAGCCGCCGCACCCGGCGGTCGGCTGCATCGACGGCGATCTCCACGAAGCCGCGCTGCTCGAGCGGCTTCAGGTTGGCGGTGAGCGTGGTGCGATCCATTACAAGCAGTGCTGCGATCGAACCCATCGACGGTGCCTCGGGCCGATTGAGCGACGTCAGCAGCGAGAACTGGCCGCTGGTGAGACCAAGTGGTGACAAGGCTTCGTCGAAGCGTCGCGCCAGCGCGCGTGCGGCGCGTTGGGCGGCGAAACACAGGCAGTGGTCGTAGACGTGCCGTGTCGTCTCGAACGAGGCGTTCAGCTTCTTTGACATGTCGTTATTACGTTGATATCAACCTTTCAGCTTGAAATCAACCAGCAGGAGAGACCGATGGCCTACGTGCAGGGATTTGTTTTGCCGGTGCCGGCCGACAAGAAGGAGGCCTATCGTAATGCCGCCGCCGCTTTCTCGCCGATCGCCAGGGAATTCGGCGCCACCCGCCAGGTCGAGGCCTGGGGCGACGACGTGCCCGACGGCAAGCTCACCGACTTCAAGGGCGCCGTGAAGGCCAAGCCCGACGAAGTCGTGGTCTTCTCGTGGATCGAATATCCCAGCAAGGAGGTCGCGGAGGAAGCGCACCGGAAGGTCATGAACGATCCGCGCATGCATGAGATGGACATGCCCTTCGACGGCCAGCGCATGATCGTCGCCGGCTTCACGCCGATCCTCGATGAGGCCGGCGCGAAGGGCGGCAAGACCGGCTACGTCGACGGCTTCCTCGCCGCCGTACCGGCCGGCAACAAGCAGGCCTATCTCGACATGGCGAAGAAGGCCGCGTCGGTGTTCAAGGATTACGGCGCCGTGCGCGTCGTCGAGACCTGGGGCGACAATGTGCCCGACGGGAAGGTCACCGACTACAAGGGGGCGGTGAAGGCCACGCCCGACGAGAAGATCGTCTACTCGTGGGTCGAATGGCCCTCCAAGGAGGTCCGCGACGAGGGCTGGAAGAAGATGATGGAGGATCAGCGCATGAAGGACCAGCAGATGCCGTTCGACGGCAAGCGCATGATCTATGGCGGCTTCGCGCCGATCCTGGACGTCTGAGGGTTCGCAATGACCGTCGCGAAGAACACGATCTGCCTCTGGTTCGACAAGGACGCCGAGGACGCGGCCCGCTTCTACGCCGCGACCTTTCCCGACAGCGAGGTGACGGCGGTCCACCGTGCGCCGAGCGACTATCCGTCGGGCAAGAAGGGCGACGTGCTGACCGTGCAGTTCACGGTCTGCGGCATCCCCTGCCTCGGCCTCAACGGCGGCCCGATGTTCAAGCAGACCGAGGCATTCTCGTTCCAGATCGCCACCGACGACCAGGCAGAGACCGACCGCTACTGGAACGCCATCGTCGGCAATGGCGGCCAGGAGAGCGCCTGCGGCTGGTGCAAGGACCGATGGGGCCTGTCGTGGCAGATCACGCCTCGCGTGCTGACCGAGGCAATGGCCGCCGGTGGCGAGGAGGCGAAGCGCGCCTTCGAGGCCATGATGGAGATGACGAAGATCGACGTCGCCCGCATCGAGGCGGCGCGTCGAGGCGACTGACGAGCGGTGCCGCCGATGCCGCTCAGGCGGCGTCGGCGGTGATCGTGTCGGTGTCGTTGTCGACGACGACGGCGGTCTCGAAATAGCGGATGTCGGGGGGCGCGCCGTAGCGTTCGGCGATATAGGCCTGCCATTGCGGCGTATAGACCGCCTCGGCCTCGGCGCGGCTCTTCCAGAGATAGACGCCGCCGCCGATCCGCTTTTCCGCGTCGAACAGATAGTATTTGCGGATCAGCCCCTTCATCCCGCGATACTTCGGCGCCGAGCCCTTGAAGAGTTCGGCGGCCTTCTTCGCATCGATGTCGGCCGGCAGCTTGAAGTTCACGATGGCGGTGATCATGCGATCCTCCTTCACACGGGGGCGGCGCGCTCCTCGCGCACCTTCCAGAGCAGGATGAAGCCTACCACCAGAAAGAACAGAACGCAGGCCATGCCGATGCGGGTCGAGCCGCTTGCGGCGGTGACGATGCCGATGGCCATCGGCGCCATCCAGGCGGTGGCCCGGCCCGACAGGGCGAACAGGCCATAGAATTCGCCGGTCATGCCCGGAGGCGCTATGCGGCCCACCATCGTGCGGCTGGCCGCCTGCATCGGCCCCATGCAGAAGCCGAGGATCAGCGCGAAGCCCATCAGCACCTGCTCCTGCAGCGATCCGAACAGGCCGCGCGTCGGGCTGATCGGGTCGGCCGGGACGATGTAAAGGACGTGCGTGGCCGTGACACCGACGATGCCCAGCGTCGCCACGATCACGCCGGCGATGGCGATCTGGACCGTCCGCTTGCTGCCGATCCAGTCGTCGAGCCGGCCGCCGAGAAACGCGCCGGGAATGGCGAAGATGGTCAGGATGATGCCGAAGATGCCGAGCGTCACCGTGCTCCAGCCGAAGGTCGCGGCGGCGTAGACCCCGCCGAAGGCGATGATCGCCGCGAGCCCGTCGTTGTAGAGCATGAAGGCGATGAGATAGCGCAGCACGTTGCCGAAACGCGGAAGGCGCTTCAGCGTCGCTACGAGCGATCGTCCGCCTTCCCGCGCGGCAACCAGCAGGGGCTGGCGGCGCGCGCCGGCAGAATCCGGCGTGAACAGGAACATCGGCAGGACGAAGATCGCGATCCAGAGCGCCGAGGCCGGGCCGACCAGGCGCTCCAGTTCATGACTGGCGGGATCGAGACCGAACAACGGCCGGTCGTTCGATGCCGCCAGCCCGAACATCGAGGGCATCGACACGGCGAGCACGATCAACAGAGACACGAGTCCGCCGCAGTAGCCCAAGCCCCAGCCGAAGCCGCTCAGCCGGCCCATGCGCTCGGGTCGCACGATGTTGGGCAGCTGGGCATTGTTGAACACGATCGACATCTCGGCGCCGACCGTGGCCAGGATCACCGCCCAGCTGATCGGCAGGATGAGGTCGGGGCGATTGGGATAGGCGAACCACAGGCCGGCGCATCCCGACGCCAGCAGAAGCTGGAATGCGAAGATGAAGGGCTTGCGGCGGCCGCCGGCGTCGGCCATGGCGCCGAGGAACGGACTCATCAGCGCGATCAGGATGCCCGAGGCCGACTGGGTGAAGGCCCAGGCCGACTGGCCCTTCACCGGATCGGCGACCAGCACGTTGGCGAAGTAGGGCGCGAAGATGAAGGTGGTGATGATGGTGAAGAAGGGCTGGTTTGCCCAGTCGAACAGCGCCCAGCTGAACTGACCGAGCTTAGAGGCTTCGCGCGGTTGGACCATTCCCTTAGCGGCGTTCATAAGAACACCCCAAAGAAATCTGAGCCACCTGCTATGATCATTAGCGGCCGCGTACGGCGCGAACTGCACGCACTGGACTGATAGAAGGCTTCACGACGGACCGTGACTTCAGTCGCGCGCGCATCTCGTCTAACGTGGGTCGCTCGGCGACTTCACAAATCTGGCGAAGCATATAAGCCGATAGCGACAAACCCGCGCGCGCCGCCCGCAATTCGAGCTTGCAGCGCAGTTCATCGGGCACGTTTCGAATTTGGATTGTCTTAGGCACATGAAAGGGATGAATGCATGTGCCTCGCATGTCAATGAAGCCCGCCCAGTCAACAGACCCTCTCCGCCCGCGAAGCGGGGGGAGAGGGAGGGGCCCATGGCGAAGCCATGGGAGGGTGAGGTGGGTCATCACTATCCACCCGCACACCGCCAACTTAATCGGGCACCACCTCACATACCCGTCGCTACGCGCCGGGGCCCTTCCTCTCCCCCACTGCGTGCTATCGGATTCACACATCTCATAGTCCGAGGGAGGCGCCGTATTTGATGGCGCGAAACTGATCGAGGCCGATGCGCATGACCTTCGGCCCTGGCTTGCCGTAGTAGCCGGTCCATCCTCCGAGTCTGGCAATGACCCAGG
>NZ_JAUSBN010000002.1 GCF_030651995.1 Reyranella sp. | reverse complement strand
GCTTCTCGGCGATGCCTTCGAGCCGCAGGACCAGCCCATTCTCGAAGCCGTATCGGCCAGGCTCGAGGGCAAGACCCAGCGCCAGCGCAATCCCCATCCCAAAGCCAGCCTGGCCTTCGCAGCCTGGGTCATTGCCAGACTTGGAGGATGGACCGGCTACTACGGCAAGCCAGGGCCGAAGGTCATGCGCATCGGCCTCGATCAGTTCCGCGCCATCAAATATGGCGTCTCCCTCGGACTATGAGATGTGTGAATCCGATAGACCGCTAGGGGGAGAGGCTAGGTGAGGGGGCGTCGAAGGCTGATGCTGTGCGCAACCCCCTCACCCAACCTCTCCCCCTAGCGGGGGCGAGGAGCCTGAAAGAGAGAAGCGGCCGTCACTCCAACTCAATCACCCCACTCATCATCGGCTTGCAGCGACCGCCGATATAGGTTGCGACGACCCTACCGTCCTTCTTTTCGGCGCAGGCCTGCAGCACGCTGGGGCGGCCCATGTCGAACCCCTGGCCGATCGTCTTGACCAGGGTGACGTCGGCCTCGGGCCGGTGATGCGCCAGCACGCCGATCAGGGCGACATTGGCGGCGCCCGTTGCCGGGTCTTCGGGAATGCCGTGCTCGGGGGCGAACATGCGGGTCTGGACGTCGATTTCTCCCTCCTTTGCTTGCACGTAGAGATGGATGCCGACGAGGCGGTCGCGCGGCAGGTCGCGGGCGAAGACCTCAGGGCGGGGAGCCGCCCGGCGCAGCGTCTCGCGTGATTTAAGTTCGACAAAGAGCAGCGGTGCGCCGCAGGAGGCGACGCGCGGCGGCTGGACGTCGAGCTTCAGGTCGTCGGGCTCGAGGGAGCAGGCAGCCGCCACGAGGGCGGGATCGATTTCCTCGCCGAAGCTGAGTGGCACCGGCGCGGCGAGGCGGGTCGCCACGACCGCGCCGCCCTCGCGCACGATGTCCATCGCGACCAGACCTGCCTTCTCCTCGAAGACCAGCCGGTCGCCGGTCACCGGCCGACCGTAGCTGGTGCCGGCGCGGGCCAGGACGAAGGCGGTGCCGACATTGGGATGGCCGGCGAAGGGCATCTCGGCCCTGGGCGTGAAGATGCGCACCTCGGCCGTATGGGCCGGGTCCTTCGGCGGCAGGACGAAGGTCGTCTCGGCCAGGTTGAACTCGGCCGCGATGGCCTGCATCCGTTCGCCCGACAGGCCCTGTGCATCGGTGATGACGGCCAGCGGGTTACCCCCGAACTGGCGGTCGGTGAAGACGTCGACGGTGACGAAATTGAGTTTCATGATTCCAAATCTGGCACGGCGCGCTAATCTCGCCGCATGACCAAAGCTCAGGCCGCCCCTAAAATCTCTTACGATCACGGCGTCTCGGACAAGAAGCTGATCGGCGAGACGATCGGCGCCTTCTTCGACCGCACCGTCGAAACCCATCGCGACCGCGAGGCGCTGGTGGTCCGCCACCAGAACGTGCGCTGGAGCTGGGGCGAACTCGGCCGCCGGGTCGACAATCTCGCCGCCGGTCTCCTGACCTTGGGGCTGGAGCGCGGCGACCGGGTCGGCATCTGGTCGCCCAACACGTCGGAATGGACGCTGGCGCAGTTCGCGACCGCGAAGGCGGGGCTCGTGCTGGTCAACGTCAATCCGGCCTACCGGCGCGCCGAACTCGAATACGCCATGAACAAGGTCGAGTGCAAAGCGCTGATCCTGGCGCCCGCGCTCAAGACCTCGAACTATCTCGAGATCGTCGAGGATCTCGTGAAGGCCCAGAAGCTGCCGCACCTCAGGCACGTCATCCGGCTCGGCAAGGAAAAGACGCCGGGCATGCTGAACTTCGACGATGTCGCGACGGCGGGCGGCAACGCGGAGAAGGCGCGCCTCGCCGAGCTGGGACCGAAGCTGCAATTCGACGACGCGATCAACATCCAGTTCACCTCGGGCACCACGGGCTTTCCCAAGGGTGCCACGCTCAGCCACCACAACATCCTGAACAACGGCTACTTCGTCGGCGAGGGGCTGAAGCTCACGCCCGAGGACCGGCTCTGCATCCCCGTGCCTCTCTATCACTGCTTCGGCATGGTGATGGGCAATCTCGGGTGCCTGACGCACGGCTCGACGATGATCTATCCGTCCGAGGCCTTCGATCCGCTGGCGACCCTGCAGGCCGTGGCCGAGGAGCGCTGCACGGCGCTCTACGGCGTGCCCACCATGTTCATCGCCCAGCTCGACCATCCCGACTTCGCGACGTTCGACCTCAAGAGCCTGCGCACCGGCATCATGGCGGGCTCTCCGTGCCCCATCGAGGTGATGAAGAAGGTGCAGAGCCACATGCACATGGGCGAGGTCACCATCGCCTACGGCATGACCGAGACCTCGCCCGTGTCGACGCAGTGCGCCACCGACGATCCGGTCGAGCGCCGCGTCTCGACCGTGGGCCAGGTGCTGCCCCACATCGAGATCAAGATCGTCGACACCGAGGGCAGGGCGGTGCCGCGCGGCGAGACCGGCGAGTTCTGCACGCGTGGCTACTCGGTGATGAAAGGCTACTGGAACGACGAGGCCAAGACCAGGGAGGCCGTCGACGAGGCCGGCTGGATGCACACCGGCGACCTCGCGACCATGGACGAGCAGGGCTACGTCAACATCGTCGGTCGCCTCAAGGACATGATCATCCGCGGCGGCGAGAACGTCTATCCGCGCGAGATCGAAGAGTTCCTCTATCGCCACCCGAAGGTGCAGGACGTGCAGGTGATCGGCGTGCCCGACCCGCGCTTCGGCGAGGCGGTCTGCGCCTGGATCAAGCTCCATGCCGGCCAGACCGCGACCGACGAGGAGATCCGTACCTTCTGCCAGGGCCAGATCGCCCACTACAAGATCCCGCGCTACATCGAGTTCGTGCCCGAATTCCCGATGACCATCACCGGCAAGATCCAGAAGTTCGTGATGCGCGAACAGACGATCGAGAAGCTGGGGCTCAAGGCGGAGAAGACGGCTTAACGCTGGGGTCGATGCGCCTCCAGGAACATCCGGATGTGGCGCACCGCCAGTGGCACGCGTTCCGGCGTGTCCTTCCACGGGTAGAGCGTGACCTGTGAATTGGGCGACAGCATCGCCACTTCCATCGCGACCTTGTAGGGGTGCGGCGGGCTGTCGTCGGGGGCGACCAGGATCGGGGTCTTGCAGGCCTTCACGAACTCGCGCGGCACGGTGAACACGAAGTCGGCCTTCTTCGTGTACATGTTGGTGAGGTACTGGCTCACCTGGTCCATCGAGTATTCGGGGCGCTTGGCCACGAAGTCGGGACCCCATCCTTTCATGTTGTTGTCGTAGAACTGGTTCGGCAGTTCGGGGCGGAAGCCCGAGGGCTGCGTCAGGACGGCGGCGATCACGCGGTCGCCGACCCGCTTGATCAGGTTCCAGATCAGCGGCTGGCCGATGCAGTAGCCCAGCACCATGAACTTCTTGGCGCCGAGATGGTCCATCAGGCCGACATGGTCGTCGGTGATGGCATCCCAGGTGCGCTCGATGTCGAGCGGCCCGGTCGATTGGCCGCCATTGGCATTGCGCAGGTCGGCGCAGATGCAGCGGAACCTGTCGCTGAATTCCTTCATCGCGCTGAAGGGATGGGTCTTGTCGAGACCGGCGATGGTCGAGTTGAGCCCGCCGCCCGGAATGATCAGAAGCGGCAGCCCCGAGCCCGCCTCCTCGTAGTGAATGCGGACGTCGCCTCTTTCATAGAATGGCATGGTGTCTTCTCCCTGCCGCCAGCGTGCCATGCGCGGCGGCAGGGTGCAAAGCGGGCCGTGTTCAGCCCAGCAGGCGCTTCACCACGTCGAGCTGGATGTGGGCGGCGTCGACCATCTCGGCGATCGGCACGCTCTCGTTGGCGGCATGGCCCTGCGCGCCGGAGCCGGGGCCGAAGTTGATGATCTCGATGCCGTCGTCGGCATAGTAGCGGCCGTCGCTCACGCCCGTGGCGTTGAGGAACTTCACCTTGCGCCGGCTGTGTGCCTTCACCGCGGCCTCGAAGGCGCCGACCGCCGCGCCGTTCTCGGGCGCGAAGAAGCCGTTGGTGCCGGTCAGGAACTCGACGCCAACCATCGACTTCGGCTCGCCCACGCCGTCGACCACCTTCTTCAGCTCCTTGAAGGCGTCCTTGACCTTCTCGTTGGGCAGCAGGCGCCGGTCGATCTCGACGGTGCAGGCCGACGGCACGACGTTGGTGTTGTGGCCGCCATGGAACATGCCGATGTTCACCGTCGACTTCATCGCGCCCGAGACGCGATCTGCCAGCGCCTTGTCGTAGTAGGAGCTGAGCGCCCCCACGATGCGCATCATGCGCAGGATGGCGTTGTCGCCGGCTGCCGGATTGCCGGCATGGGCGGCGCGGCCCTTGGTGGTGAGGCGCGCCCACATGACGCCGCGCTCGGCCACGATCAGGTTGTTCTCGGTCTGCGCGCCCAGGATCAGCGCGCCGGGTCGCACCTTGCCGCTGTCGCGGAGATACTCCATGCCCTCGGGCCCGAGATTCTCCTCGTCGGCCACGAAGGTGAAGATCAGCTCGCCCGAGGCCGGGCCGCCGCGGCGCGCGATCTCCTCGGCGATCCAGATCTGCACGGCCATGCTGCCCTTGCAGTTGCCGGCGCCCAGCCCGTAGACGAGGCCGCCCTTTACCAGCGCCTTGTAGGGATCGCTCTTCCAATTCGAGCGTTCGCCGACGCCGACCGTGTCGACATGGGCATTGAAGGCGATGACCGGGCCCCCATTCTTTCCTTTGGCGCCCTTGCCCTTCATCCGCGCCACGACATTGTCGACGCCCTTCTTGTGCGTCGCGATCTCGACCTTGTAGCCGGCCTTCTTCAGGCGCTTCGCCGTATAGGCGCAGATCTCGACCGAGGTGCCGGGCGGGTAGGGGCTGGGCAGTGCGATCAGGTCGGACAGGATCGCTACGAGTTCGGACTGCATCTTCTTGGACATGAATTCGAAATCCTCATTGGAAGAAATGCTGTCATCCCGAGCGCAGCGAGGGACCTTTGCATCGGTGGCAGGAAAGGTCCCTCTCTGCGCTCGGGATGACAATGTGGGTGTTCAACGATTGGCCAGTTCGACCAGCACCTCGACCAGGACGCGGGCGCCGGCGGCGAGGTCATGTGGGGTGGCGTTCTCGATTTCGTTGTGGCTGATGCCGCGCTCGCAGGGAACGAAGATCATGCCGGTGGGGCAGAGATGGGCGATGTGCATGGCGTCGTGACCCGCGCCCGAGGGCATGTCCATGTTGCTGAGCTTCAGCGCGTTGGTCCTGGCGCGCACCAGGTCGACCACCATCGGATCGAAGTCGGTGGGCGGCACGGCGGTCACCCGCTCGATGCCAGCGCTGCAGGGGGCAGCTTTGGCGGCGACGATCTCCGTAAGCGTCTTCTCGTGCGCCTCCAGGACCGCGTCTTCGGGGTGCCGCATGTCGATGGTGAAGACCGTCTGTCCCGGCACGGTGTTGGGCGAGCCCGGCGCGACATCGACACGGCCGATGGTGAAGCGCAGCGTGTCGTCCTTGTCGGTCGTGGCCTCGTACATCGCCTGCGCGATCCGGAGCGCCGCGGCAAAGGCATCCTTGCGGGCGGCGCGCGGCGTCGTGCCGGCATGCGCCTCCTCGCCTTCGGTCGTGACGATGTAGCGGCGGCTGCCCTGGATGGCGGTCACGACGCCGATGGTCTTGCGGTCGTTCTCCAGACGCGGACCCTGCTCGATATGGGCTTCTACGTAACCGTCGAGCGGGAAACCGGGCCTGCCGTCGAGCATCGGGGCCGGGGCGGCCTTCAGCGTCTCCGCCAGCGCGTCCTTCAGCACGACACCCTTCCAGTCCTTCATCTGCAGCATCTCGTCGAGGTCGTAGTGGCCGGCGAACACTGCCGAGCCCATGGCGCCGGGCTGGAAGCGCGAGCCCTCCTCGTTGGTCCAGGCGACAGCCACCACGGGGCGGCGCGTCTTCACGCCGGCATCTTCCAGCGCTTCGAGCGCCTCGAAGGCGGCCAGCACGCCGTACATGCCATCGAACCGGCCGCCGGTCGGCTGGCTGTCCATGTGCGAGCCGCTCATCACCGGCCGCGCCGTGGGGTCGGAGCCTTCGCGCCGCACGAAGAGATTGCCGATCGCGTCGGTCGAGACCGCGAAGCCGCGTGCCCTGGCCCAGGCGCCGAGCAGGTTGCGGGCCGCGGCATCCTCGGCCGACAGCGCCTGCCGGTTGACGCCGCCCTTCGGCGTGCCGCCCAGCTTCGCCATGTCGGCGTGCCGCCGCCACAGACGCTCTTCCCGGATCGCTTCGGCCGCGCTCATCTCGTCTCCACAAGCTTGTCGCGCGAGCTATAGCCGCGCCATAGTCGGGCTTCAATCGCCCGACACTTGGGCGTCGCGTCTCCGGGGGCCTCATGCACAATCATCTTGACCGCAACCTGATCGGCTACGGCCCCAACCCGCCGCACGCGCAGTGGCCGGGCGACGCCCGCATCGCGGTGAGCTTCGTGCTGAACTACGAGGAGGGCGGGGAGAATACGATCCTGAACGGCGATGCCGCCTCCGAGGTCTTCCTGACCGAGACGCCGGGCGGCACGCCCATCGTCGGCGGCCGCGACCTCTCGACCGAATCGATGTACGAGTACGGCAGCCGCGCCGGCTTCTGGCGCATCCTGCGGCTCTTCCAGGAGCGAAACATGCGCTTCACCTCCTGGGCGGTCGGCCGCGCGCTGGAGCTCAATCCCGCCGCCGGCAAGGCGATGGCTGAGGCCGGCCACGAGGTCGCGAGTCACGGCTGGCGCTGGATCAACTACAAGGACTTCACGCTCGAGCAGGAACTCGACCATATGCGGCAGGCGGTGAAGGCGATCGAGCAGACGGCCGGCCGCGCGCCGGTCGGCTGGTACACCGGCCGCTTCGGCCTGCACACGCTCGAGGCCGTGATCAAGCATGGCGACTTCCTCTATTCGAGCGACTCCTATTCGGACGATCTGCCTTACTGGGTGAAGGTGGGCAGCGAGCCGCACCTGATCATTCCCTATACGCTCGAAGTGAACGACATGAAGTTCGGCGTGGCGCCGGGATTCACCGCGGGCGACGGCTGGTTGCAGGCGATGAAGGACAGTTTCGACATGCTCTATGCCGAGGGCGCGCGCGCGCCGAAGATGATGTCGATCGGCCTGCACTGCCGACTCGCCGGACGGCCGAGCCGGGCCGCCACCCTGGCGCGCTTTCTCGACTACGTGGCCTCCAAGCCCAAGGTCTGGGTGGCGACCCGCGAGGAGATCGCGCGGCACTGGATCGCGACCCATCCGGCCCCTGTGCCCTGAAGCACGCCCGCGCCGTTACAATTGAAACACGAAAGGACACGCGGTCTGGTTGCGCCGCGGAGCGTCATGCCCCTGCGATGCGGGGCACAACGAGGCGCTTAAGCCCGGCCCGTCGGCATCTTGTCGATCTCGGCCCAGGCTCGTTCGCACCTGCAGCGTGGCAGCGAAATCATCCCGGGCCGGGGTTTACCCTGGGGATAAAATCGTGTGATCAATGCAGCGCCGTGAACAATCTTCGAACCGCCATACTTCCGCTCCTGCTCGCCGCGCTCTTCGTCGGCCCGGGATGCGCCACCAAGCCGCCTGAGACGGCGGCTGTGCCGCAAGGTCCGACGGAGCACGAGGCCTTCGTACAGGCGCGCAAGAACGAGGTCCTTCAGTCGCTCGCGGTCTGCGAGAGCGGAAGCTGGGGACCGCATTCCACCCGCATCACCGGCGGGCGCGGTACCTATCACGGCCGCTTCCAGTACACGCCGCGCACCTACATCACCATGCAGCAGCGCCGCGACGGCACCGTGTTGACGACCCGGGAGGCCATCGAGGCGGCGCAGGATTACGAGAAGGCCGCGGCGCTTACGTCCTGGGTGATCTTCGAGCAGGGCGAAGCCTGGCACTGGCCCCTCTGCAACCGCAAGCTCGGCCTCACCGCCAAGGTGAGGGAAATCAACGCGCTCTGACCGGAGCGCTCAACGCAGCTCGGCGCAGAATTCCTGGATGCGCGTGCAGCCTTCGCGAAGGCTCGCCATGTCGGTGGCGTAGGAGATCCTGAAGTAGGGGCTCATGCCGTAGGCCGCGCCCTGCACGGTCGCGACATGCTTCTCTTCGAGCAGCGCGGTCACGAAATCCGTGTCGTTGGAAATCCGGCGGCCGCCCTTCGTGGTCTTGCCGATGCATCCCGCGATGTTGGGGAACACGTAGAAGGCGCCCTCGGGCATGTGGCAGGTGACGCCCTTCGCGGCGCGCAGCATCGCGACGACCTCGTCGCGGCGCTTCTGGTAGTCGGCGGCCCGCTCCTTCAGCAATTCCTGTGGTCCATTGAGGGCGGCAACGGCGGCGGCCTGGCTGATCGTCGAGATGCCCGAGCCGATCTGGCCCTGCATGTTGGTCATGGCCGCGATCATCGCCCGCGGACCGCCGGCGAAGCCGACCCGCCAGCCGGTCATCGCATAGGCCTTGGACGCCCCGTTGACTGTCAAGGTGCGGTCCTTCAGCGCCGGCTCGACCTGGGCAACGGTGCTGAAGGTCGCGTCGCCATAGACCAGGTGCTCGTAGACATCGTCGGCCATCACCAGCACGTGCCGGTGCTTCATGAGCACATCGCAGATCTGCCGCATCTCGGCCGGCGAGCAGACCGCGCCCGTCGGATTGCTGGGGAAGTTCAATACCACCCACCTGGTCTTCGCCGTGATGACGGCGTCGAGATCGGCAGCGCGTAGCTTGAACTGGTTGTTCTCCGGGCAGGACACCGGCACCGGTATCGCCCCGGCGATCACCGCCTGGTCGGCATAGGAGATCCAGCCGGGCGCGGGGATGATGACCTCGTCGCCCGGGTTCACGCTGGCCATCAGCGCGTCGTACATGATCTGCTTGCTGCCGTTGGAGACCATGATCTCGTCCAGCGCATAGTCGAGATCGTTGTCGCGCTTGAACTTTCGCTGGATCGCTTCCTTGAGAGGCCTGATGCCGTCCTGCGGCGGATACTTGGTCTCGCCGGCCAGCGCCGCCTGGTGCGCGGCCTCGATGGCATGCGCCGGGGTGGGGAAGTCGGGCTCGCCCGAGGACAGGCCCACGATTTTCACGCCCTGGGCACGCAGGTCGCGCACCTTGCGGGTCATCGCGGCCGAGGCCGAAACCTTCACGTTCTTCAGACGATCGGCAACCTCGAACATGTGTCCCCTCAGACCCTGGCTTCAGTTCTTTTTCCGGATGGTGAGTGCGATACCGCCCAGGATCGCCGCCGAGGCAATCAGCAGCCGTGCGGTGATCGGCTCGGCGAGTAGCACCGCACCCCCCAGCGCGGCAATGGCGGGGACGCAAAGCTGGATTGTCGCCGCCGACGTGGCGGACAGCGCCGGAAGGGCTGCGTACCACAGCACGTAGCCCAGGCCCGAGGTCACGGCGCCCGAGGCCACGGCGTACATCAGCCCCGTGTGGTCGGGACTGGCCTGGCTCGCTGCAGCGAGGCTGAGGACGGCGGCGAAGGGCACGGCGCGGATGAAATTGCCGCCGGTGGCCGCAGTGGCATCGCCGGCGCCTCGACCGAGCAGCGAGTAGACCCCCCAGGCAAGGCCGGCCGCCAGCATCAGCCCTGCTGCGATGACCGGCGGCGCCGACAGGCCGGGCAACAGCAGCCAGACGAGCCCTGCGACCGCCACCAGCACGCCGACCAGCCGCAGCCCGGCGAGCCGTTCGCCGGAGAACAGGCCGTAGCCCGTCATCGTGAGCTGCACCGCGCCGAACAGGAGCAGCGCTCCCGTCGCGGCGGTAAGGTCGCGATAGGCGAAGGAGAAGCAGACCGCGTAGGCAAAGAGCATGGCGGCCATCGGCCAGCTTCCCGCCGCCAGCGGCTGCTTCCCGCGGGAGCGCAGCAGGACCCAGAGCACCAGTGCGCCGGAGGCGAGGCGGATCGAGGTGAAGCTCGCCGCGTCGATCGAGGTGTCGCGCAACGCGACGCGGCAGAGCAGCGAGTTGCCGGCGAAGGCCAGCATCGCGAAGACGATCAGGAGGGCGACGCGCACCGCTCCGCCCTCCCGACCCATCTCAGCTGGCAAGGCCGTAGAGCTTCATTGCATTGTCGCGCACGATCTTGCGCTTCACCGCGGGCGAGACGCCGGTCAGTTCCCGGGCCAGGAACTCCTGGCTGTCGGGCCAGATCCCGTCGGGATGCGGGTAGTCCGAGCCCCACATGACATTGTCCTCGCCGAGATGGCGCAGCAGCTCGATGCCCACCGGATCGGTCTGGTAGGTTGCGTAGAACTGCCGGTGCCAATACTCCGACGGCTTCATCTTGAGGTCGAGGTCCTGGAACTGGTCCTCCCATTCGAGGTCCATGTGCTGCAGCACATAGGGGATCCAGCCGAGCCCGGCCTCGCCGATCACGATCTTGAGGTTGGGATAGCGCGCCGGGGCGCCGGAATAGATCAGGCCCATCAGCATGGTGCTCATGTGCATCTGGAAGCCGGTGATGTGCACGGCGAAGATGCGGCGCTGGATCTCGGGCGTGAACCGGGTGACGTCGGGCGAGCGGCCGCCGATCGTGTGGAAGTGCAGCGGGATGCCGGTCTCGTGGCCGAACTTCCACAGCGGCTCCCAGAACGGATCCCAGAGCGGCGTCATGTCGGGACGGTTGGCGATGTCGAGGCCCTTCACGCCGCGCTTGGCGCAGCGCATTGCCTCGGCGACCGACTCTCCCATGTCGTAGTTGGGGATGTTGGCAAGGCCGACCAGACGATCGGGCGCCTGCTGGCAGAAATCGTGAAGCCAGTCGTTGTAGATGCGCAGCATCACGATCGCGGCTTCCGGGTCGTTCAGCCGGCCGCTCGATCCCAGCACGCCGTAGAGCACCTCGGCCTGCACGCCGTCGCGGTCCTGGTCCTTGAGGCGATGGTCAACCTCGGTCAGGCGGCGGATGCCCTTCTTGCCGTCGCTGTAGAGGCCGGTCGAGGCCATGCGGTCGGAGCGGTGGATGATGCCCGGCACGTATTCGCGTCCGGCCGAGCCCATGCCGTTGACCAGTCCGAACTTTGCGCCGTTGGCGCTCGTCCATTCCGGTCCCTTGGGCCCGTCGACGACATGCGGCATGCGCGCCTTCATCGAGGCGGGTGCGTTGCTGGTGAAGAGGTCCGGCGGCAGCCAGATCAGGTCGATATGCCCATCCGCGGAAATCACGTCGTATTTCATCGTTGGTTCCTCCCGGGCGCCCATTCCTCTGGAGTCGTCCTTCTTCTAGAGTGCGCCGCCTGCATGTCCGTCGCAATGGGATGACAATGAACGAGACCAAGTGGCTTGCGGAGTTTGCGTCCGCGTTGAAGCGATCCGACACCGATGCTGCGACGGCGCTGTTTGCCGACGACTGCTACTGGCGCGACCTCGTGGCCTTCACCTGGAACATCGTGACGCTCGAGAGCCGCTCTGCGATGGCTGACATGCTCGAGACGCGCCTCGGTGATGTGAAGCCCGACTCTTTCGTTCTCTCGGGCCGGCCGGGCTGGTTCACCTTCGAGACGGCGCAGGGCCGCGGCACGGGGCATGTCCGCCTGAAGGACGGCAAGGCCTGGACGTTCTTCACCGCGCTGTTGGAGCTGAAGGGCTTCGAGGAGAAGAAGGGGCCGTCGCGCGAGCACGGCACGCAGCACGGCGCCTTCAGGGATCGCGTGACCTGGACCGACCGCCGCAAGGCCGATGCGAAGGAACTGGGCTACGATCGCCAGCCCTATGTGCTGGTGATCGGCGGCGGGCAGGGCGGCATCGCGCTCGGCGCCCGCCTGAAGCGGCTCGGCGTTCCGGCCCTGATCGTCGATCGCAATCCGCGCCCCGGCGATGCCTGGCGCAATCGCTACAAGTCGCTCTGCCTGCACGATCCGGTCTGGTACGACCATCTGCCGTACCTGCCGTTCCCCGATCACTGGCCGGTCTACACGCCCAAGGACAAGATGGGCGACTGGCTCGAGTCCTACACGAAGATCATGGAACTCGATTACTGGCCGTCGACCACCTGCAAGAGCTCATCGTTCGACGAGGCCAGGGGCGAGTGGACCGTCGTCGTCGAGCGGGACGGCCGGGAAGTGACGCTCAGGCCGAAGCAACTCGTGATCGCGACCGGCATGTCGGGCTTTCCTGAGATCCCGGAGTTCCCGGGCGCGGAGCGCTTCAAGGGTACACAGCATCATTCCAGCCGCCATCCCGGCGGCGAGGGGTGGGCCGGCAAGAAGTGCGTCGTCGTGGGCTCGAACAACTCCGCGCACGATATCGCTGCCGACCTCTGGGAACACGGCGCCGACGTCACCCTGCTGCAGCGCTCACCGACCCTGGTCGTGCGCGCCGATACGCTGGCCCGCAACCGGCCGCTCTATTCGGAGGAGGCGGTGGCCTCCGGCATCACCACCGAAATCGCCGACCTCACCACGGCGTCGATGCCCTACGGCGCTCTGCCCAGGGTGATGCAGCCCGTTGTCGAGCAGATTCGGCGCGAGGATGCAGACTTCTACGCACGGCTGGAGAAGGCGGGCTTCAAGCTGACCTTCGGCGAGGACAATACGGGCATCGGCCCGATGTATCTGCGTCGCGGCTCCGGCTACTACATTGACGTCGGCGCCTCGGACCTGATCGCCGATGGCCGCATCAAGCTCAAGTCCGGTGTTGAGATCGAGCGTCTGACCGAGGACTCGGTCGTGCTGAAAGACGGCACCCAACTGAAGGCCGATCTGGTCGTCTATGCGACCGGATACGGCTCGATGAACCAGTGGGCGGCCGAGCTGATCTCGCCCGAGGTCGCCGACAAGGTCGGCAAGTGCTGGGGCCTGGGCTCCGGCACCGCCAAGGATCCCGGCCCCTGGGAGGGCGAGCTGCGCAACATGTGGAAGCCGACGGCCCAGGAAAATCTTTGGTTCCATGGCGGCAACCTGATGCAGTCGCGGCTCTACTCGATCTTCCTGTCGCTGCAGCTCAAGGCGCGCCTCGAGGCGCTGCCGACGCCGGTCTACGGCCAGGCGCCGGTGCATCACAAAGCGTGACGCAGGGCGGGGACGCCATGCCGGTTTGCGACGTACACTGAAGACGCATGCACCGTTCCACCCGCCGCCTCGTCCTCTGCCTCCTGCTCGCTGTGTCGGGCTGCTCGTTCAACATGGGCGAGCCCGACTTGCCGAAGACCGACTTCCGCGCGGACCTCAGTGGCGCGCGCGAGGTGCCGGCGACCGACAGCAAGGGCGAGGGTTACTTCTCGGCCGTCTACCGGCCGTCGACCAAGGTGCTGGAATACAGGATCAACCTGGTGCGGCTGAGCGGTCCCGTGCGCCAGGTAGGCCTCTACGGCCCCGCCGCATCGGACCAGAATGCTGTGCAGGTCGTTCCCATCGACGTACCGTTCTACGCCGACCGGTCAACCCTGAACGACGGCGTGACGCTGACCGAACAGCAGGCCCGGGAAGTCCTGGCCGGTCTCTGGTACGTCAAAGTAATGACCGAGAAGTATCCCGACGGCGAGATTCGCGGCCAGATCCTGCCGCTGAAGAAGTAAGCTTGGGTCGAATGGACTGTTAGCGGCAGCGCCTGTCGCTGATAGTCTGCACGCTCACAGCAAAGGGTGTCTCCGTGGCCGTGCTTTCCGACTCGCTGTACCTCGACATGACCAGCTACCGGATGCTGGAGTACACGTCGGCGACGACCGTGCAGGACGCCTACGACATGACGAGTTGGAGGCAGGCCGACGAGATCGTCAACGTCGCGATCACGCTGCCGCGGGCCAACGATCCCACGGTGCTGCTGACCAGCGACTGGGCCACGCGCCAGACGATGCTGGCCGATCTCGATGCGCAGGGTACGCTGTGGACGACCTACGGTGCCGACCAGGCCCAGTACGATGCGGCCGTGTCGCTGCTCACGGGCAATGGCGCGGGGCAACTCGGTCTCACCCTGCTGGGCGATGCGGCGGGCAGCGACGGCTACATCTCCTCGGCCGAGTCGCGCACGATCTGGCTGCAGCTCTCGCCCGCCGATTTCAAGACGTTGTTCGACCAGGATGCGCTGCAGGCCGGCACGCTGATCGACGGCGGCAAGTACTTCTGGAACGGCTCGCTGTCGCTGCCGGACTCTCTGTCGAGCCTCGGCGTCGGCGTGTGGTTCGATTTCCTTCAGCGTGGGCCTGGGCCTGCTCTCGGGAATCTCGCGGGCAGTGCAGTGGCCGATCTCGTGGCCGGTCCGCAGAGCATCGGCAATGGTGCCCCTGAGGACGCGAAGGCGGAACCCTATCCGTCGAACATGGCCAAGTGGTTCTACAATTTCCCGCTGGCCGAGTATCCCGCGGTCACGACGGCGACCGTCGGTCTTCTCGAACCCGGCAGCGCCGACGCCCTTCCCGCGGGATCGCTGTCGTTCCAGACGCTGCTCGATACCTATCGCACCACTGCAGGCCTGACGACGCCCGGCACCTACTACACCGTCGCCAACAACGGGACCTACTATGCCGGTCCGGGCAGCAGCCAGACCGATCCCGGCGAACGCTCGCTCGACGTGGGCGTGATCGCCACGGCAAGCCCGGGCAGCCCGATCGGCCTTTATGCCGGTTCGGGTTTCTACCAGCCCGGCGCGACCGACCCCGGCACGACGCAGGGCGCGTATTCCAACGTCTTCACTGCGTTCCAGGGTGCGTTCTGGGATCAGACCAACCAGCCATCGGTCATTTCCGCGTCGACGTCGATGACCCAGCAGACGAAGCCCGGTTCGCCCTTCGCCGTCGCCGCGTCCGAGCTGTTCGTCGACGCCGCCTTGCGCAACATCACGGTGCTCAAGGCCGACAACGATTTCGGATCGAGCTGGGGCTTCGCGAACGGGCTCGCCAACCAGAACGTCAATTCGAGCTCACCCTACGTGATCGTGGTCGGCGGCACGTCGGTCACGACGCAGAGTACGGCGCCAAGCGATCCGACCACCAGTGCACTCTACGCGGCGGCGCTCGCCAAGGATCCTTCGACGCTGTGGCAGCTCGTCGTCGCCGGCCTGAAGACCATGCCATCCGACGTGACGGCGCCGCAGACGCAGACGTTTCTCGAAACGACGTGGAACCAGTTCACCTTCACTCCCGTGTCGGATCCGAGCGAGTCGAACCCGAGCACCTGGACGGGAGCGGGCTTCGGCGCGGGCGATGGCGGCGTCGACACGACGCAGCCAACGCCGTGGTACCAGCGAGCCTTCGGCCTCCTGCCGGCCAGCATCAATGTCCCGCCCTATGGTGGGTCCGGCCGCGGCGCACCCGACGTCGCCGCCAATGCCGGCGGGAACATGTCGTACTACGTGCCGCCGGCCGACATGGTGGGTACGAGCAGAACCGAAGGCACCAGTGCCGCCGCGCCGCTCTGGGCCGCGCTGCTGGCGCAGGTCGACACGATCTTTGCCGATCAGGGCCTGCCCAATCTCGGATTCTCGAACGACCTGCTCTACATCGCGGCGGCCGTTGCACCCGCGTCGTTCAACGACATCACGATGGGCAACAATGTCTCATCGTACTACGTCGATTCGACCTCGCCGATCGTCAATGCCGACGGACTCCATGTCGTGCCGACCGGCTTCGGCTACGAAGCCACCGCCGGCTACGACCTGACGACCGGCCTGGGCTCGCCCAACGGCGTGCAGCTGGCGCGCTCGCTGAGTTGGATCGCGCACTCGCAGATGTACTTTTCCGCCGAGCCGGACGTGGTGGACGGCGACCTCGCGAGCGGCTGGACCAGCGGCGCGTCGCAGAGCCTGCTGTTCCAGACCATGTCGTCCAACGGCGCTGCGATCGACGTCACGATCGGCGGCGACAGCTTCGACTATACGAGCGGCGCGTCGGCCGGCCTTGCCTGGACCAGTCGCCTGGCGATGCAGTCCCTGCAGGCGGATTTCGATGCCGGACTCGTGCGGCTGTTCGATGGCTACGGGCACGGCGCGCCGATGCAGTATTCAGTCGGCGACTCGGACTCGCTGAGCGTGTCGATCGATGGCCAGACCGGACAGGCGATCCAGGCGGGCCTCACCAGTGCTTACGGCTTCGTCGATTTCATGGCGGACGATGGCGTGGTGCGCGTGGCCCGCGCCGTCGCGGTGGCCGAGACGGCTGCTGCCGCCGACGACCAGATGGCGGTCGTGCGCGTGCGTCAGAACGGCCGGGACACTCTGGGCGTCACCTTCTACAAGGTCGATGACTTGTCCGGCACCATCAACGGCATTGCGCCGGGCCATGCGGGATACGCCGCGGCGGCCTACGCCAGCGCCTACCAGCTCGCGACGGGTGGCACGATGCTCGGCGGTCCCGGCTACGGCAACTACACGCAGAACGCGCTGCTCCATGTCGATGCCGGCGATCTGGTCGCCATGACGCTGGTCAACCTGACCCGCGGCAACACCTACTGGGCCTTCTCGCAGGCCAATCCGGACGGGCAGGGGCACCTCTGGAACTACGGCGTCAACACCTGGGGTTGGGAAGACACCAGGGGCGGCGGCGACCGCGATTACAACGACATGATCGTCCAGCTCGACTTCACCAGCGCGTCAGGGAGCGGCTGGTTGGTGTGATGGCCGGGCGTGTCATTCGAGTTGGATCGCCTCCGACCAGTCAGTCGAACTTGAGCTTCCAGTCGATCCACTCACACAGGCCGCGACCCATCACGTCCTCGAGATCGCGTCCCTTCAGCCAGGGCAGTTCCTCGGTGAAGAAGGTCACGCACTGGCGGTACGTGCATTGCATGCGGGTGATGTCGGTGCCCCAGAAGAAGCGCTTGGGACCGAACGCATCGAAGATTCGGTGCAGCCCGTCCTGGATGTTGCGGAACGGATAGCCCTTGGTCGAGTAATGCGGCGCGCCGGTCGCCTTCACCGCAACGTTGGGCAGCTTGGCCAGTGCCACCAGCTTGTCGAGATGGATGAAGGCTTCCTCGTCCTGGCCGTGACGGTTCAGCCCGCAATGGTCGACGATCATCTTGAGGTTGGGATGCTTCTCGGCGATCTCGCGGAACTTGTCGGGAAAGATGCCGCCCATCGTGGCGACCGGAATGCCTTCCGTCTCGGCAGCCGGCCACACCCAGTCGAGCAGCCCGTCGTTCAACCACTTCTGCTCGGCCGGCTGCAGCAGCGCCCAGCGCAGGCCCATCATGCCGGGCTGGTTGCGCCAGCCCCTGATGCGGTTGCGGCTCTCGGGGTCCTGCAGCGGGAACTGGCCCATCACGGCGAAGCGGTCGGGATATTTCCGCGCCGCATCGAGGGCGAGCTGGCTGGAGGTCGGATCCCAGCTGTAGGGCGGATGGATCAGCGCGGCATCGACGCCAGCCTCGTCCATCTCCTTCAGCGCCTGCTCGGCCGTGAAGCTCTCGACCTTGCGATGCAGGCCGGAAGGTGGCGTGACGGTTTGCGACCAGATGTGGATCTGCGCATCGACGATCTTCATGTCGGCTTCCTCAGTTGGGGGTCGGTGCCGCCGGATCCAGCAGCTTCTCCTGCTTGAGCTCGCTCCACAGCTCGACCGGAATCTTCACGTTCATGTAGGCCACGTTCTGCTTCACTTCCGCGACGCTGAGCGCGCCGGGAATGACGGAGCAGAAGGCGGGGTGAAACAGCGGGAATTGCATCGCCGCGGCGCCGAGCGGCACGCCATGCCGCTGGCACACCGCTTCGATCTTCTGCGCCTTGTCGACCAGGTGCTGCGGTGCGGCGACATAGTCGTGCGTCGCGCCGGCCTTCACGTTGCCGGTGAGGATGCCGGAATTGTACGGCCCGCCCAGGATCACCGAGACGCCGCGCTTGGTGCATTCCGGCAGGAATTCCTCCAGTGCACCCTGTTCCAGCAAGGTGTAGCGCCCCGCGAGCAGCATGCAGTCGAAGTCGCCCGCCTTGACGAAGCGCGTGCTGGTGTCGCTCTCGTTGATGCCGACGCCGATCGCGGAGATGATTCCCGCGCGGCGCAGCTCGTCGAGCGCGCGGAAGCCCGAGTCCATCACCGTCTTGAAACGCTCGTCGAGGATCGCGCGGTCCTTGATCGTCCAGAAGTCGACGTCATGGATCAGCGCGATGTCGATCCTGTCGAGCCCCAGCCGCAGGTGCGAGTGCTCCAGCGAGCGCATCACGCCGTCATAGGTATAGTCGAAGGTCGGGACGAAGCCCGGCAGGCCGTTCTCGCGGAAGTCCTTCGGCAGCACCTCGCCCGGCTTGCGCACATGCAGGATGCGGCCGATCTTGGTCGACAGCACGTAGCTGTCGCGCGGCTTCTCACGTAGCGCCGCACCCATGCGCAGTTCGCTGCGGCCATAGCCGTAGAAGGGCGAGGTGTCGAAGTAGCGGATGCCGGAATCGTACCCGTCGTTGGTGAGCTGCACCGCCTCCGCATCGGAAATGGTGGCGCGAAAGCCGCCCATCGGCGCACCGCCGAGACCGATCTCGGTGACTTCGAGTTTGGTTTTCCCGACCTTCCGGCGCTTCAGCGCTGTCATGTTCGTTTCCTCCGAGGAAAGGGGAGAGTACGAATTGCCTCCGGCCAATGCCACAGGAGTTCCCATGACCGACGAGCGCCTCGTTCTGCACGGCAGTTTCACGTCGAGTTCGAGCTACAAGCCGATGCTCTTTCTGGCGCTCTCGGGCCTGCCGTTCTCGTTCCGCACCGTCAACCTGAAGAACGGTGTGCAGAAGGAAGCGGCACACCTCGCGATCAACCGCTACGGCCAGGTGCCGGTGCTGCGTCATCGCGGCCTCACCCTCGTGATGTCGAACGTGATCCTTGACTACCTCGCGCGCACGACCGGGCACTTCGAGCCGAAGACCGAGCAGCATCGCTGGCGGGCGCGCGAGTGGCTCGCCTGGGAAAACGACGCCCTCACCAACGTGGCGCGCGTCCGCCATTTCGCGCGCTTCCGTCCCGACGTCTCGCAGGACATCGTGAATTTCTTCCGGCCGCAGGCCGAGGCGGCGCTCGACTTCGCCGACAAGTCCCTGGCAGGGCGCGAATGGCTGGTGGGCGATGCCTGCTCGATCGCCGATGTCGGCTGCTGGGGCCGCATGGTCTTCGCCCACGAAGGCGGCCTGTCGATCGATTCGCGACCTCATCTCGCGGCGTGGCGCGAGCGGATCAAGGCAATGCCGGGCTTCGCGCTGCCGTACGATCTGATCCCGAAGAAGGATACGGAGTTCGAGGGGCGTTGATTTAACAACCCGTCGTCTCGACCGAAGCGCCGCAGGCGCGGAGCGGAGAGACCTTCGCGCCACCACAAGCCGGCAAATGGTAGGGCGAAGGTCTCTCCGCTACGCCTCGCTACGCGAGGCTTCGGTCGAGACGACGGCTATTGTTAAGCCGCCTGCTGCCCCTCGACAGTCGGGCCTTCGCTCATGGTCGTGGTGCGGCGCATGTCGCGGACGATGTTGAGGTCGTCGAAGCGGCGGACGCGGTGCATGGTGGTGCGGTTGTCCCAGATCACGAAGTCGTTCTTCGTCCAGCGGTGGACGTAGACGAACTCGGGCTGCGTTGCGTGTTCCATCAGGTCGCGGATGAAGGCCATGGCCTCGGGCCGCGGCCAGCCGACGATGGCGCCGATATGGGCCGACAGGAGGAGCGACTTGGCGCCGGTGACCGGATGCGTGCGCACCAGCCGGTGCAGCACCGGCTTCATGCGGTGACGTTCCTCATCGGTGAAGTCGGTGAAGCCCAGCTGGCCGCGCGAATAGATCAGCGAATGCTCGCAGACCAGGTCCTCGATCTCCGCCTTGGTGGCTTCGTCGAGCGCAGCGTAGGCGGCGCGCATGTCGGCGAACTCGGTGTTGCCGCCGTCGCGGGTCACGATGCGGCCGCTCAACAGCGAGTAGCGCGCCGGCACGATGCGGAAGGTGGCGTCGGAGTGCCACAGTCGGTTGCCGAGCGCGGCCATGCGGCGGCGGTCGTTGCGTTCGAGTCGCCTGTTGTCCTTGTCGAGGTTGGAGACATCGGCGAAGGCCCCGCCCAGGCGCATCGTGGTCGCCGTCAGGGTGGTGTTGGCGCCCTCCTGCAAGGGGCCGAAGTTGCGCGTGAAGGCGAGCTGCTGTTCGTCGGTCATATCCTGACCGGGCAGGACGAGTACGGCGTACTTGTCCATGCCGGCCTCGAAGGCGGCGACATCGGCCGGTGTCAGCGGCCGCGTCGCGTCGATGCCCTTCATCTCGGCGGCGAAGAGGGGCTGGAGCGGCTGGAGGGGACGCGTCTCGATCGGCAACAGGACCTCCCTTGGGTGAGGAGCCCTAGCGCAGGGCGGCCGCGATGTTACCACCGTCCACGGTCGTGACAGCGCCCGTCGTCTTCGCCGCTTTGGCCAGCGAAACGAAGGCCTGCGCGACATCGTCGGCCGTCACTTCGAGGCCGAGCAGGTTGCCGCCCATATAGTCGGCCTCGCTGAGGCCACGCGCCTTCGACCGCTGGGCGATCATCTCGTCCGTCAGGAGACCCGTGCGGATGCGGTCGGCGTTGACGGCATTGGCGCGGATGCCGTCGCCGCCGTGGTCGAGTGCGTACTGGCGCATCAGGAACAGGGTGGCGGCCTTCGGCAGGCCATAGGGGCCGAAGTCCGGGCCGGGATTCACCGCCTGCTTGGAGGTGTTGAACAGCAGGCAGCCGCCCAGACCCTGGGTGCGCATGATGCGGACCGCGTTCTGCGCCACGCTCTGGTGCGCCCAGAAATTGAGTTCGAAGCTCTGACGCAGCACGGCCTCGTCGACGTCGCCGATGCGTCCCTGCCAGGCGGCGCCGGCGTTGGAGACCACGATGTCGACGCCGCCGAAGGTCGCCGCGACCGTGTCGAACGCGGCGCGTACCGATTCCGGATCGGTCACGTCGCAGGCGATGCCCAAGCCCTTCACCTTCGAAACGTCGCGGTCGAGCACCGCCACCTCGGCGCCCTCGCGCGCGAAGGCGGCCGCGGTTGCAGCACCAATGCCCGAGGCACCGCCCGTCACGACCACGATGCGCCGCGCCAGCGGCTTCTCGGCCGCGGCGCTGAGCTTGGCCTGTTCGAGCGACCAGTATTCGATGTCGAAGATGTCGGGTTCGGGGATGCACTCGTAGGTGCCGAGCCGCTCGGCGTCGGCAATCACCGCCACCGTCGTCTCGGCGAGATCGGCCGCGATCTTGGCGTCCTTCGAACTATTGCCGATACCGAACAGGCCGACGCCCGGCACCAGCGCGACGCGCGGGATCGGGTCGAGTTCCTTCTTGGCCACGATCTGGCGGCCATTGTAGCGCATGAAATAGGCGTGATAGTCGGCGGCGAACTTATCGAGCGCGGTCTTCGTGTCGGTCCGGAACGCGTCGAGCTTGCCGGCTTCCGGCGGGGGCGCGATGAACGCCACGTTCTTGGTGCGGATCGCGTGGTCGGGCGTCACCGGACCCTGCTGGCTGTAGCGCGCGATCTCCCTGCCGTTCACATAGGCCAGGATCTCCGGCGAGCTGCGGAACTCGAACACGAAACGCTGCGCGGCTTCGCGGCCACCTTCCTTGGCCGGCAACGAGAACAGGCCGCGCAGGATCGGCGCGATCTCGGCTGCCGTCGCAGGCTTTGCCGGCAGGGTGGCGCCGGGGAAGATCTTGCGCGTGGCCTTGGCGAGACGCTGCTCGGCCATCGTCACGAGGTCGATCATGCGGACATAGGCTTCTTGGGCGGTGGCGCCCATCGAGAAGATGCCGTGCTTCAGCAGGATCAGCCCCTCGACGTCGGGGTTCGCCTTCGCGATCTCGGCCGTCTTCCTGGCGAGCGCGAAGCCCGGCATGACGTAGGGCACCAGCGCCGCGCGCTTGCCGTAGAGATCGGCCGCCAGTTCGGCGCCGTCGGGCTGGTCGGTCAGCGCCAGCACCGCGTTGGAATGCGTATGGTCGATGAACTTGTGCGGCAGGAACGCGTGCAGCAGCGTTTCGACCGACGGGTTGGGCGCCTTGCTGTCGAGCAGGTTGGCGCGCTGCACATTCACCATGTCCTCGTCGCTGAGCGCCTGCAGCCCCTCCAGCTCACGCAGCGGGGCGAGGCGGACGGCGGGCAGGCCGGGCGCCTCGATCGTGCCCATGTCCCAGCCGCTGCCCTTCACGCAGAGCACGTCGAGCGGCTGGCCGGTGACGTCGGCCATGCGCGTCTTCACCGAGGTGTTGCCGCCGCCGTGCAGCACCAGCTTCGGCTCGCCGCCCAGCAGGCGCGTCGTGTAGATGCGCAGGGCCAGGTCCTCGCCGATTCCCTTGGCGGCGTGGCTGGTGATTGCCTGGCTGGCGTCGTCGTCGGACCAGAGGTTCTTCATGGCGCTGCCTACTCTCCCGGCTCGATCCCGGCATCCTTGGCGATCTTCACCCAGGTCGCGATCTCACGCTCCTGGTACGGCTTGAACTGCGCGGGGTCGCGCGGCTCGACGGTGAAGCCGAGCTTGTCGATCTTCTCGACGACTTCGGGCTTCTTCAGGCTCTTCATGATCTCGCCCGAGAGCCTGTCGAGCGCCGGTTGCGGTGTCGCCGCCGGCGCGAAGAAGGCGGCCCACGACGAGGCGTTGGCGCCGGTCACGCCCTGCTCCTCGAGCGTCGGGACGTCGGGCAGCTGCGGGTTGCGCTTGGCGCTGCCGATGGCGATAGCCCGGATCGTGCCCGCCTTGATCTGCGCCAGCACGCTGGGCAGCGTCGAGTTGGAGATGTCGATCCGGCCGCCGACCAGGTCCTGCACCAGCGGCGGCGCGCCGCGATAGGGCACCTGGGTCATCTTGATGCCGGTGCGCGCCATGAACAGTTCGGTCGAGAGATGCGAGCCCGAGCCGATGCCGGTGGAGCCGTAGTTCAGCTCGCCGGGCCTGGCCTTGGCCAGCGCGATCAGCTCCTTGATGTTGTTCACCGGCAGGTCCTTGCGCACGACGAAGACATGCTCGAAGGCGCCGGCGCCGGCCAGCGGCGCAAAATCCTTCACCGCGTCGTAGCCCGGCTCCTTCAGCATGAACATGTTGTTGCCGTGGGTCTGGTTGTTGCCGAACGTGATCGTCTGTCCGTCCGGCTTGGCCTTGGCGACGGTACGCGTGCCGATCGCACCGGCGCCGCCCGAGATATTCTCGACGACGACCTGCTGGCCGAGCGGTCCGGAGATGTCGGCGGCGACGATGCGGGCGATCACGTCGGTGGGGCCGCCGGCCGGATAGGCCACGACCATCTTGACGGGGCCGGTCGGCTGCCAGGTCGATGGGGCGTTCTGGGCAAAGGCGGGCTTCACGAAGGGCGCGGCGAGCAGGCCGGCGCTGAACAGACGACGCTTGATCATGGGATCTGCTTCCTAGGCGTGTGAAATGACGATCTTGCCGAAATGCTTCTGGCTCCTGAGATGCCGGTAGGCGGCCTGGGCTTCGGCGAACGGGAAGATCTTGTCGATGACGGGCTTCAAGCCATTCGCCTCGATGGCGCGGTTCATCGCCTCGAACATCTGCGTGCTGCCGACATACAGGCCCTGGACCTTGAGGTTGCGGCGCAGGATCGGCATCGGATCGAGCGTCGCCATGCCCGACAGCAGCCCGATCACCGCGATGGAGCCGCCGAGGCGGGTGGCCGTGAAGGAGCGCGGGAGCGTGCCGGCGCCGCCGACCTCGACCGTGATGTCGGCACCGCGCCCGCCGGTCAGCTTCAGCGCTTCCTTGTCCCAGTCGGGCGTCGTCTTGTAGTCGATGACCGCCTCGGCACCCATCTGTATCAGTCGCTCGGCCTTGGCCGGCGAGCTCGACGTGCCGATCACGCGCGCGCCGAACATGCGGGCGAACTGCAGTGCGAAGATGGAAACGCCGCCGGTGCCCTGGATCTGCACGACGTCGCCGGCCTTGAGGTGGCCAATCTCGACCAGCGCATGCCACGCCGTGACGGCGGCACAGGGGAGCGTGGCGCCCTCCTCGTAGCTGAGATGGGCCGGCAGCTTCACGACACCTTCTTCCTCCAGCACCGCGAGCTCGGTCAGCATGCCGTCGATCGCGCCGCCCATCGCCGAGGGCATCGCACTGTCGCTGATGGCGCCGCCGAACCAGCGTTGCATGAAGCATCCCGCGACCCGGTCACCGACCTTGACCCGGCTGACGCCCGGTCCGACCGCAACGACCTCGCCCGCGCCGTCCGACAGCGGGATCAGGTCGGGCTTGGGCACCGACCGCGCATACTGCGCCTCGATGGTGAGCAGATCGCGGTAGTTAAGTGAAGTCGCCATGACCCGCACCAGAACCTGCCGGGGTCCCGGCGTTGGATCCGGCCGTTCTGCCAGTGTGAGCGAGTCGATGCCCTTGGGGGCGGGGATGACATAGCACTTCATTTGGCGTCGCCCTTCAGTTCGATGATGGTCTTGGCCATGACGGCCTCCTGGTCCCAGGGGAACAGGATCCAGGTGTCCTGGCTCACCTCGGTGACGTAGCTGTCGACCACCGGTCGGCCGGCGGGCTTTGCATAGACCGTGGCGAAATGGGCCTCGGGCAGCATGGCGCGGACGGCACGCGCGGTGACGCCCGTGTCGACCAGGTCGTCGACGATCAGCCAGCCGGCGCCCTTGTCCTGCTCTGCGGACGTGCCCTTCAGCAGCTCGACCTTGGCGCCGCGTTCCATGCGGTCGTAGGTCGAGCAGCAGATCGTATCGATCAGCCGAAGGTTCAGTTCGCGTGCGACGATGGCCGCCGGCACGAGGCCGCCGCGGGTGATCGCGACCAGGCCCTTGAACGGCCCGAGGTCGGCCAGCCGCCAGGCGAGCGCCCGGGCGTCGCGATGCAATTCCGTCCATGAGACGGGGAACATCCTGTTGTAACCAGCACTGCCCGCCATGCGATTTCGTCCCTGAATCCTGTCCGGTTTGGCTTGCCCCTACGGAAGGGCTGCACTAACACCTTCGGGCGGTACAATGAAGATCAGACCTCAACCATCGACCTGAGCGAAGTGACGACATGGGATTCGAGTTTACGCCAGCCTTCTGGGCCGGTCTGACGCAGATCGTACTCATCGATATCGTTCTTGCCGGCGACAACGCGCTCGTTATCGCGCTGGCCTGCCGCAATCTCGAGAAGAAGTACCAGTTCCCGGCCATCATGATCGGCACCGGCGGCGCCATCCTGCTCCGGGTGATCTTCGTTCTGATCGTCGATCAGCTTATGCAGATACCCTATCTCAAGTTGATCGGCGGTCTTCTCCTGCTCTGGATTGGCTGGAAACTCGTTCAGGGAGACGACAGCCACGGTGGTGATGTCAAGGCCTCCAGTTCGCTTTGGGGCGCGATCCGGACCATCATCATCGCCGACGCCGTGATGAGCTTGGACAATGCGATTGCCATCGCGGCAGCGGCAAAGGGCGATACGACCTTGATCGTCCTCGGCTTGCTGATCAGCATTCCCCTGGTGGTGTTCGGCGCCCAGCTCATCATGGTCCTGGTGACCCGTTTTCCAATCGTCGTGGTCGCCGGCGGCGGCCTGCTGGGATGGATCGCCGGCAATACGATTGTAAGTGATCCCGCCTATGCCAGCTGGCTGGTGGCAGCCTTCCCGCAAGCCAAGCTGGCGTTCGAGATCGCTGGAGCCGTCTTCGTTGTGGCCCTGGGGTACTTCCTCCAGTACCGGGCCAAGCAGAAGCGCAAGAAAGATCCGGTCGATCTCGCCACCCACGCCAGCAAGGAGTAGCGATCATGCACAAGATCAATGCCATCCTCGTCGCGGTGGACGGTTCTGAAACCTCCGATCGGGCCGTCCAGCATGCGCTCGACATGGTCGCCACCGGCTGTGCGGCCGATGTGCACCTGTTGAACGTTCAGCCGAACGTCGGTGGCGCCGTCTCGACCTTCGTCTCGCGCGAGCAGATCGACTCCTATCACCGCGAAGAGGGTGAGAAGGCGCTGGCCTCGGCCGTCGCCCTGGCCCAGAAGGCAGCGGTGACGGCCAAGAAGCATGTCGGCGTCGGTCGCCAAGGCGAGATCGTCGCCGACTTCGTCCGGAAACTGGGCGTGGGCCTCGTCGTGATGGGCACGCGTGGCCATACCGGCCTCACCGGCGTTCTGCTGGGTTCGGTGGCGCAGGACGTGATCGCCCATTCCACGGTGCCCGTTACCCTCGTCAAGTAGCCATCCCGACCGGGACGGCGTAGAACGCGGGCCAGCAGGAGGACCGCGTTTGGCCGAGGAGATGTGGCGACACGAGGCGCTGGCGCCCTATGCGACGCTGCCGTGGCAGAGCAAGGGCCGCCATCATCGCGAGGCAGAATCCCCGAGCCGCAGCCCGTTCCAGCGCGACCGCGACCGCATCATCCATTCGACGGCGTTCCGGCGGCTGAAGCACAAGACGCAGGTCTTCGTGTTCCACGAGGGCGACCACTACCGCACCCGCCTCACCCATTCGCTGGAAGTCGCGCAGATCACGCGCACGATCTGCCGCGTGCTGCGCCTCGACGAGGATCTCGGCGAGGCCGTCGCGCTCGCCCACGATCTCGGCCACACCCCGTTCGGTCATGCGGGCGAGGAGGCGCTGCACGGCGTCATGGCGCCCTATGCCGGCTTCGACCACAACGCCCAGACGCTGCGCATCCTCACCAAGCTCGAGGACCGCTATGCCGAGTTCAACGGGCTGAACCTCACCTGGGAGACGCTCGAGGGCGCGGTGAAGCACAACGGCCCGCTGCTGAAGCCGGGCCGGGCGCTGGGCGAACTGCCCGCCGCCATCGTCGACTATTGCAAGGACCACGACCTCGAGCTCGACGGCCATGCCGGGCCGGAGGCGCAGGTGGCGGCGCTGAGCGACGACATCGCCTACAACAACCACGACATCGACGACGGGCTGCGGGCCGGGCTGTTCGAGGTCGCGGACCTGCTCGACCTGCCGCTGGTCGGCGAAATGTTCTCCCTGGTCAGCGGCAAGTATCCCGGCATCGACCAGACGCGCCTGATCCACGAGGCGGTGCGCCGCGTGATCAACGCCATGGTCGAGGATCTCGTGGCCGAGACGCGGCGCCGGCTCGGCGATGCCGCCCCGAAGTCGGTGGCCGACATTCGTGCGCTCGGCCGCCCGGTCGTGGCTTTTTCCGACGCGATGGCCGAGACCGAGAAGACCGTGAAGCGCTTCCTCTACACGCGCATGTACGAGCACTGGAAGCTGAACCGCTCGCATTCCAAGGCCCGCCGCGTCGTGGTCGACCTGTTCAACCTCCTGTTCGCCGAGCCCAACTGCCTGCCCTCGCCGTGGCGCGAGAAGGCCGAGCAGGCCGGCACCCACGCCCGCGCCCGCGTCGTCGCCGACTACATCGCCGGCATGACCGACCGCTTCGCCCTCGACGAACACCGCCGCCTGTTCGACCTCTATTCCTGAGCTTCCCGGGGGCGCGTCCGGATGACAAAGGGCGCGGATTCGGCAATACCCGCCCCATGAATCCCTACCGTCATTTCATCGGCGAGATCGTCGCGGCCCTCCAGTCCCTGCAGGCCGCGGGGGAATTGCCCGAAAAGCTCGATTTTTCCGCTATCACGGCCGAGCCGCCGCGCGATCCCGCGCATGGCGACATCGCGACCAATGCCGCGATGGTCCTGTCCAAGGCGGCGGGCAAGAAGCCGCGCGACATCGCCGAGCCGCTGCTCGCGCGTCTCAAGGCCAATCCCGACGTAATCGACGGTGCGGTGGCGGGGCCGGGCTTCCTCAACCTCAAGATCGCCGACGGCTTCTGGCGCGCGCGCCTTGGCGACTGCCTGAAGGCCGGCATCGCCTATGGCGATTCGACCATGGGCAACGGCGCCAAGGTGAACGTCGAGTATGTCTCGGCCAACCCGACCGGGCCGCTGCACGTCGCTCATGCGCGTGGCGCCATCGTGGGCGACGCGCTGTCCAACCTGCTGCACAAGGCGGGCTACGACGTCACCAAGGAGTATTACATCAACGATGCGGGCGCGCAGGTCGACAAGCTCGGCCAGTCGACCTACCTGCGCTACCGCGAAGCGCTCGGCGAGACGATCGACTCGATTCCCGAAGGCCTCTACCCGGGCGAGTACCTGAAGGACGTGGGTGCCGAGATCGCCAAACGGGACGGCGCGCGCTGGATCGGCAAGCCCGAGTCCGACTGGCTGCCGGAGATGCGGGCCTTTGCCATCGCCACGCTGATGGCGGAGATCAAGACTGATCTCGAGACGCTCGGTGTCCATATCGACGTCTTCTCGTCGGAGCGCGCGCTGGTCGAGAGCGGCGCCGTCGACCGCGCCTTCGAGGAGCTTACGAACCAGGGCCTCATCTACCAGGGCCGGCTTGAGCCGCCGAAGGGGCAGCTTCCCGACGATTGGGAAGACCGCGAGCAGACGCTCTTCCGGGCCACGAAGTTCGGCGACGAGGTCGACCGGCCGCTCAAGAAGTCGGATGGCAGCTGGACCTACTTCGCCAACGACATCGCCTATCATCATGACAAATACCGCCGCGGCTTCGCCGACATGATCGACGTGTGGGGCGCCGACCATGGCGGCTACGTCAAGCGCATGAAGGCGGCGGTCAGCGCCATCACCGGCAAGCAGGGCGAGCTCGACGTGAAGCTCTGTCAGCTGGTGCGCGTGATGCGCAACGGCGAACTGGTGCGCATGTCCAAGCGCGCCGGCACCTTCGTGACCCTGCGGGATCTCCTCGACGAGGTCGGACCCGACGTCGTGCGCTTCACCATGCTCACACGCAAGAACGACGCGCCGTTCGACTTCGACCTGGTGAAGGCCACTGAACAGTCACGCGACAACCCGGTCTGGTATGTCCAGTATGGCCATGCGCGGACCCGCTCCGTGATGCGCCAGGCGACGGCTGCGGGCATCGCGATCGACGGGCTCGACAGCGCGCCGCTCGACCGGCTGTCAGACGTCGGCGAACTCGCGCTGATCCGGATGATCGCCCAGTGGCCGCGCCAGGTCGAAGCGGCGGCGGTGGCGCACGAGCCCCATCGCATCGCCTTCTATCTTTACGACCTGGCGGCCGCCTTTCACTCCCACTGGAACCGGGGGCGGGAGGAGCCGGGCCTGCGATTCGTGATCGAAGGCGACTCCGATCTCACGCGGGCGCGACTGGCATTGGTACAGGGAATCGGATTTGTGATAGGATCAGGCCTAAAGGTCTTCGGCGTAACACCCGTCGATGAAATGAGATAAAAATGCATGTTCGCCGGTCCCCCTCCGGCGACGGACCAACGATCTACCGGCCCAACGAGTCGGTAGCTGTGCGGCTCGATCCTCCGCCTCGGCCCGTCGCGCATGAACCTGATTCAATTCCCCCGCCGCCCCGGGACTCGCTGCTCATGCGGGTCAACAGACGCCGCGGCCAGATCCTCACGGTGATGGTCTCGGTCGCCGCCATCGCGAGCTTCGGTTCGGTGGTCTGGTGGGCGCACAACCAGGACGTCAAGGCGGGCGGCAGGGGATTGGAGCCGCTGGTCGTACAGGCGCCGACCACCCCGGCTCGCATAAAGCCCGAGAATGCCGGCGGCCTGGTGGTGCCCAACCAGGACAAGGAAGTCTTCAACCGCATCGCTCCCGGCGCCGTGCCCGCCCAGCCCGAGAAGCTGTTGCCGGTCGCGGTGACGCCGAAGCTGCCGGCCAACGGCCTGCCGCTGCCGGCCTCGCCGCCGAGGGAGGCGGAAGCGGTCAAGACCCCGACGCCGCTGCAGCCTGCGTCGGCCACCGGCGGTTCGACCCCCGCGCCGGGCGTCGGCGAACCGAAGGTGCCGGCCAATCCGCCCAACATGCAGCCGGCGACCAACACGCCGGCCACGACCGAGAGCGGGCCGAGCATCGCCAGCCTGATCGAGAACATGTCCGGGCCGACCGGCGGCTGGCGCATCCAGGTCGCCTCGGTGAAGAACGAGGACGTCGCCAAATCGACCTGGGCGCGGCTGCAGAGCGCGCACGGCGAGCAGCTGGCCAGCCTGCGCATGCAGGCTGTCCGCGTCGACCTCGGCGATCGCGGCGTCTGGTACCGCGTGCAGGCCGGCCCGCTCGACGAGAAGCAGGCCCATTCGGTCTGCGCTTCGCTGAAGGCCCGCAAGGCCGACTGCGTCTCGGTCCCGCCCGCTCGCTAGGGTTCGATGAGATCATCGCGCGAAAAAGCCCGTCGTCTCGACCGGAGCCGAGCGCAGCGAGGCGAAGTGGAGAGACCTTCTCCCTGCGATAAGCTGGCTCTTGGGGGAGAGAAGGTCTCTCCAC
>NZ_JAUSBN010000083.1 GCF_030651995.1 Reyranella sp. | reverse complement strand
GCGACGATGTCGGTCGCCTGGCCGGCCGGAAAGCCGACCACCAGCTTCGCGACCTTGTCGCCCTGCGCATGGGCCGACGGCGCGGCCAGGGTGGCGAGCGAAAGCGCGCCAAACGTACGTCGTAGCATCGTGATCCTCCCTTGCAGGCTGTTGGAACAGGTTTTTGCAGGGACCGGCGAGCAACATCAACCCGCCAGCGGTACCAGGATACCTGCCTCAGAGGGTACGACATTCAATTCGTTAGATTCGTTTAATGCGTTTATTTCGTTTATTCGCCCGGGCCCGGCTTACTGGACGGCCTGCTAGATGACCTTGCGTGCCCGAAGGTCCGCGATCTCCGCCGCGGACAGGCCCAGCCTGCCATAGACTTCTTCGTTGTGCTGTCCCATCGCCGGACCGGCATGGCGTACGGCGCCCGGCGTCTCGGAGAAGCGCGGCACCACGCCCTGCATGCGCACCGAGCCCAGCTCGCCATCGGGCACGCTTACGATCGCCTGGCGTGCCGCGAATTGCGGATCTGCGAAGACGTCGGCGATGTCGTAGATCGGCGAGAAGCCCACCTCGTGGCGCGTGAACGTCTCACGCAACTCGGCGAGGGTCAGCTTGCCGATGGCGGTGCCGACGATCTCGTCGAGCTCGCGGTAGTTCTTCACCCGCGCCGGATTGAGGGCGAATCGCGGATCCTCCAGCAGGTGCTTCAGGTCGAGCGCCGCGCACAGCCGCACGAAGATGCTCTGGGTCGAGGCCGCGATCGACGCCCACTTGTCGTCGGCGGTGCGATAGACGTTGCCCGGCGCGGCGTACTGGCTGCGATTGCCCGACCGCGTGCGCACGGCGCCGAGCTGGTCGTATTCGATGGCGAGGAACTCGAGCGTGCGCATCATCGCCTCGGTCGCGGAGCAGTCGATCTCCTGGCCGCGCCGCTCGGGATGCTGCGCGAGATCGTGCAGGGCGGCGAGGATCCCCAGCGCGCCGAACAGGCCCGCGACGGCGTCGGAGATCGGATAGCCGAGATGCAGGGGCCGTCCGTCCTCCTCGCCGCAGATCTGGGTGAACCCGCTCATCGCCTCGAAGATGCGCGCGAAGCCCGGGCGCCCGGCATAGGGCCCGTCCTGGCCGAAGCCGGTGACCCTCAGGATCGTGAGGCGTGGATTGAGGCCCTGCAACCAGGCCCGCGTGATGCCCCAGCCGTCGAGCGTCCCCGGGCGGAAATTCTCCACCAGCACGTCGGCATCGGCCACCAGCTTCGCAAACAGGTCGCGTCCCTCGGGCAGCCGAAGGTCGAGCGTGACGCCCTTCTTGTTGCGGTTGGTGACCTTCCACCACAGCGGCACACCGTCCTTGTGCGGCGCCAGGGCGCGCAGCGAGTCGCCGACACCCGGCATCTCGACCTTGATGATCTCGGCGCCGTAATCGCCCAGCAGGCCCGCCGCGAACGGGCCGGCCACGACCGTCGATATGTCGACGATGCGCAGGCCCTTGAGCGGTCCTTGGGCTTCGGGTTGGTCGGTCTTCATCGGGCGTTTCCTCATGGTCGAACCGTGGGCCGATGCGCATGCGGAGCGGTCAGGGCAGCTAAACCAGCTTTGCGCGACCGAGAAGGCAGACAGGCGCGGGCGAAGGCTGGCAGACTGGCCGCTGGAGGCACATCATGAGCAACGAACTATGGCGTCTTACCGCAGTCGAGGCCGTTTCGCGCCTCAGGAAGAAGGAGATTTCGCCCCTCGACCTGGTGGAAGCCTCGGCGCGGCGCATGGAAGAGGTCGAGCCCGCGGTGAACGCCATGCCGACGCTCTGCCTCGACCGCGCCCGCGACCACGCGAAGCGGATCATGGACGGGAAGGCTAACGAAGCCGAGGGTGAAGCCGGCTGGCTGGCCGGTCTTCCGGTGTCGATCAAGGACCTGACCGACGTGGCGGGCGTGCGCACCACCTATGGCTCGCCGATCTTCGCCAACCACGTACCGGAAAAGTCCAATCCGCTGGTCGAGCGCATCGAGCGCAAGGGCGGCATTGTCATGGGCAAGTCCAACACGCCGGAGTTCGGCGCCGGCGGCAGCACCTTCAACGAAGTCTTCGGCCGCACGCGCAACCCCTGGAACACCTCGCTCACCTGCGGCGGGTCCACCGGCGGCGGCTCGGTCTCGGTGGCGACCGGCGAGGTCTGGCTGGCGCACGGCTCCGACCATGGCGGCTCGCTGCGGCGGCCCGGCACCTACTGCTCGACCGTCGGCCTTCGCCCGTCGGCCGGGCGTGTCACGCGCGGCACCTCGAACAATCTCTACTCGCCGCAGTCGGTGCAGGGCCCGATGGCCCGCAACGTCGCCGACCTGGCGCTGTTCCTCGACGCGATGTCGGGCTTCTGTCCGCAGGACGCGATGACCTTCGATGCGCCCGCCGTGTCGTTCAGCGCAGCCGTCGCCCAACCGGTGGCGCCGAAGAGGGTGGCCTTCACCATCGACTTCGGCGGCCGGTTCGAGGTCGATCGCGAGATCCGCGAGATCTGCACGAAGATGGCGCAGCGCTTCGAGGAGCTGGGCTGCATCGTCGAGGAAGTCTCGCCCGATTTCGGGCCTGTCGACGAGGTCTTCATGGCATTGCGCAGCCAGCAGTTCGTCGTCGACCGCGAGCTGCAGATCCAGCAGCATCGCGACAAGTTCAAGCCCGACATCATCTGGAACACCGAGCTTGGCCTCAAGCAGACGACGAGCCAGTTGGCCTGGGCCGAGCGCGAGCGCGCGGCGCTCTATCGGCGGATGTTCACCTTCTTCCAGACCTATGACCTGCTGGTGACGCCCGGCGCGCCGACCGCGGCGTTCGACGTCAACCTGCGGGCGCCGGCCACCATTGCCGGCAAAAAGCTGGAGAACTATATGTCGGGCTCGACGCTCAACTCCGCGATCACCGTGACCGGCAGCCCGGCGATCGCGGTGCCGTGCGGCTTCGACAGTTTCGGCCGGCCGGTGGGCCTGCAGCTCGTGGGCAAGCCGCGGGGCGAGGCGGCGCTCCTGCAGGCGGCAGCGCTCTACGAGAAACTGGTCGGATTCGATCGACTGCTGCCCATCGACCCCAGGCCGGGAACCGTGCCACCATCCTCCCCATAACAAGTGAAATAAGGGGGGAGAAGATCATGCGGGTCGTCATTACCGGCGCAAGCCGTGGCATCGGTCGCGCGACGGCCTTGAAACTGGCCGCCGACGGCGCGGATGCCATGACGCTGTGCGACGTGGCCTATCTCGACGAGCTGGAGGCGCTGGCCACCAACCTGCGCACCTCGGGCTGCAAGGTGCGCACGCTCAAGGCCGACATGGCCAAGCCCACGGAGCCCGCCAAGGTGATCGCGGCGGCCGTCAAGGCGATGGGCGGCATCGATGCGCTGGTGGGCAATGCCGGCATCACTGCGCCGTCGAAGCTGGTCGATCTCGACCTCGCGACCTGGAATCGCGTGTTCGACATCAACCTGCGCGCCAACTGGCTGCTCGCCAAGGCGGCCCATCCGCATCTCAAGCGCTCCAAGGGCGCCATCGTGATGCTGGCGTCGATGGCGGGCGTCGTGCCGCAGATTCCGACCGGCGCCTACAGCCCGACCAAGGCGGCGCTGATCATGCTGACCGAGATGATGGCGCAGGAATGGGCGCCCGACGGTATCCGCGCCAACGCCGTCTGTCCCGGCTTCGTCCACACCTCCATGACGGACGCGATCTACAGCAAGCCGGCGCTGGCGCGCGGTCGCGCCAAGATGGTGCCGCTCGGCCGGGTCGCCAAGCCGGGCGACATCGCCGACGCAATTGCGTTCCTGCTCAGTCCGCAGGCCAGCTACATCACCGGCCAGTCGCTGCTGGTCGATGGCGGTCTCGTCCACTCGGTCCTCAACCATGTTCCGGGAGTCGCCGCGACGCCGCGCGCCCGGTAAGCTGGGGCGACAGGCCCCTCATCCCCAAGCACCCGGCATGGAAACCTCGACCAAGACGGCGCGCCAGCTCTACGAGGCCCTGAAAGCCGATCCCCAAAGGCGTCGTTTCGGTTTCGGGCGCAGGCCTGCGCTTGTGAACGTGGACCTCCAGAACGCCTATACGCGGCCTTCCGAGTTCACGACCGCCTATGAGACCGATCCGCGCCAGATCGAGCATGTGAACAGGCTGGCGCGGCTGCTGCGCTCTCGCGGCGGCCCCGTGGTCTGGACCTTCGTCGCCTATCTCGACTCGGGAGAGGATTGCGGCGTCTGGGGAACGCGTGCCGACATGTCGGAGGCTCTGCGCAGCATCAAGGCCGACGACCGGCGGGCCAAACTCGACGATCGCTGCGACGTCGAACGAGACCATGACATCGTCCTGAACAAGCGCATGGCCTCGGCCTTCTTCGAGACGAACCTGGGTTCGCTGTTCACCTTTCACCAGGTGGATACGGTAATCGTCACCGGCGGCTCAACGTCAGGCTGCGTGCGCGCCACCGTGGTCGACAGTCTCTCACGCGGCTTCCGTACGATCGTTCCCGAGGAGTGTGTCTCCGACAAGCACGAGAGCCCGCACTTCGCCAACCTCTATGACATGGCGGCCAAATACGCCGATGTCCTGCCGGTGGCCGAGGTGGTCGATTTCCTGGAGCGCTATAGGCCGGTGACCTAGAGTGTTGGTGTCTCAGATTAGCCAAGCCCACCTCATCCTGAGGAGCCACGCGCAGCGTGGCGTCTCGAAGGATGGGCAACAGGCGTGGTGTGTGTAGCCCACGCTTCGAGACGGCTGCTGCGCAGCCTCCTCAGCATGAGGTTGGTGTTGGGCGAAGCGGTTCATTCCTGAATAGAATGCGTCAATTGAAGATCGACGGATCGATCAGGGGGCGGCCGCGCGGGCGGGCGGCTTCGGGGCGGTCGCATTTCTGGAAGACGCCGCGTCCGGCCGAGCCGCTCATGCGGCCTTCCTCCATCACGACCTCGCCGCGCGACAGGGTCATCACCGGATAGCCGATCAGCTCGCGGCCCTCGTAGGGCGTGTAGTCGCAATTGTGGTGGAGGATCGAATTGGTGAGGCTCACCCGGCGCTCGGGATCCCACAGAACGATGTCGGCATCCGAACCGACCGCGATGGTGCCCTTGCGCGGGTGCAGGCCGTAGATCTTGGCGGCATTGGTCGAACTGAGCGCCACGAACTGCTGCAGGGTGAGGCGGCCCTTGTTGACGCCCTCGGAAAAGAGCAGCGGCAGTCGGGTCTCGACGCCGGGCACGCCGTTGGGAATCTTGCGGAAGCTCTGGGCCGCGCCCGGCAGCTTCTTGCCGCGCACATCGTCGAATTTGAACGCGGCATGATCGGACGAGAGGATCTGGAAGGTATTGGCCGAGAGGCCGGTCCAGATATGCTCCTGGTTGTCGGTGCCGCGCGGTGGCGGCGAGCAGACGCACTTGGCGCCTTCCTCGCCGGGCTTCTCGAAATCCTCCTCGCTCAGGAACAGGTATTGCGGGCAGGTCTCGCCATAGACCCTGAGGCCGCGCGCCTGCGCCCGCTGGATCTCGTGCATGGCTTCCTTGGCCGAGACGTGGACCAGCAGCATCGGCACGTCGAGCAGTTCGGCCAGCGAGATGGCGCGGTGCGTGGCCTCGCGCTCGACCACGAAGGGGCGCGAGGTCGCATGGAACTTGGCGGCGGTCATGCCCTTCAGCTCCAGCCGCTCGGTCAGCCAGGTGATGCAGTCGGAGTTTTCCGCATGGATCATGAGCATCGCCTGCTCGCGGCGGGCGGCGGCCAGCGCGTCGAGCATCTCGCGGTCGGTGAGCTTCACGTCGTCGTAGGTCATGTAGACCTTGAACGAGGTGTAGCCGTCGGCGACCAGGGCGGTGAAATCCTGCCCCATGATCTTCTCGCTGGCGTCCGACAGGATCACGTGGAAGGCGTAGTCGATCAGCGACTTGCCTTCGGCGCGCTTGTGATACTTGTTCACCGCGTCGCGCAGGGGCTGGCCCTTGTTCTGGTAGGCGAAGGGAATGATGGTCGTGGTTCCGCCGGCCGCGGCGGCGCGGCTGCCGCTCTCGAAATCGTCGCAGAAGACCGAACCGTCGGCGGTGTCCTGGTCGAAATGGACATGTGCGTCGATGCCGCCGGGCACCGCGATCAGGCCCGTGGCGTCGATTTCGCGACGCCCCTTGTCGAGCTTTTCGCCCAGTGCGACCACACGCCCGCGGACGATGCCGATGTCGCCCTTCACCACGTCGGAGGCCGTGGCAATCGTCGTGTTGCGGATGACGAGATCGTACTCGGCCATGAGTCCTCCCGGGGCGGCTGCTTTGGATTCTAGTATAGCAAGTCCCGTGCCCGTTTCCGGTTGCCCTGTCTTCGTCTAGACCGGGGACGCGGCCCGGTCCAAACTCTCGCCAACAAAATGGGAATGGCAATGAAACGCTGGGTTGGCTCCCTGATCTCCGTACTGGCGGCCGTCGGTCTCGGCACTCTCGCGCAGGCACAGACCGTCGCCATCAAGCCGGCCGTCGTCTTCAGCACTGGCGGCAAGTTCGACAAGTCCTTCAACGAGGGAGTCTCGCAGGGCGCCGAGCGCTTCAAGAAGGAGACGAACATCGCCGTTGCAGAGTTCGAGCCCAGTAACGAGACCCAGTTCGAGCAGGCGCTGCGTCGCTTCGCCCAGCGCGGCCAGGATCCGATCATCGCCGTCGGCTTCGCGCAGGCGGTCGCCCTGGCGAAGGTCGCCCGGGAGTTCCCCAACATCCACTTCACCGTCATCGACAGCGTGGTCGACCTGCCCAACGTCCAGTCGGTCGTGTTCAAGGAGCAGGAAGGCTCCTTCCTGGTCGGCGTGCTGGCGGCGATGGCCTCGAAGACCGGCAAGATCGGGTTCGTGGGCGGCATGGACATCCCGCTGGTGCGCCGCTTCCAGTGCGGCTTCGAGCAGGGCATCAAGTACGCCAGCCCCAGTGCCGAGCTGATCACCAACATGACGGGCACGACGCCCGCCGCCTGGAACGATCCGGGCCGCGGCGCGGAGCTGGCCAAGGGACAGTTCGATCGCGGGGTCGACGTCGTCTATGCCGCCGCCGGCAGCACCGGCCTCGGCATCCTCCAGGCGACCAAGGACCGCGGCAAGCTCGGGATCGGCGTCGACTCCAACCAGAACCACCTGCATCCCGGCAACATGCTGACCTCGATGCTGAAGCGCGTCGATCTCGCGGCCTACAACAGCTTCAAGGCGGCCCGCAGCAACGAGTGGAAGGGCGGCGTGCAGGTACTGGGGCTCAAGGAGGGCGGCGTCGACTGGGCGCTCGACAAGGACAACGAGAAACTCATCACTCCGCAGATGAAGGCCGCGGTCGAGGCTGCGAAGGCCGCCATTATCTCGGGCCAGATCGTCGTCCACGACTACATGAGCAACAATTCGTGCAAGAGCTGACGGCCGACGCTGCCATCGAGCTCCGGGGAATCGACAAGTCTTTCGGCAGCGTGCACGCGGTGCGGGGCGCCTCGCTGCGGGTCGAGCGCGGCAGCATCACCGGCATCGTGGGCGAGAACGGCGCCGGCAAGTCGACGCTGATGAGCATCCTCTACGGGCTCTATCGCGCCGATGCCGGCGAGATTCTGATCGAGGGGCGTCCGGTCGAGATGGCGAGTCCGCGCGATGCCATCGGCCACGGGATCGGCATGGTCCACCAGCACTTCATGCTGGTCGACAGCTTCACCGTGCTGGAGAACCTGATCCTGGGCGCCGAAGGCGGGGCGCTGCTGGCGGGCGGGTTGGCGGCGGCGCGGACCGAGCTGGCGCGGCTCGCCGGTGAATATGGGCTGGCCGTCGATCCCGATGCGCGGGTCGCCGACCTGTCGGTGGGCGAGCAGCAGCGGGTCGAGATTCTCAAGGTGCTTCTTCGCGGCGCGCGGATCCTCATCCTGGACGAACCCAGCGCCGTGCTCACGCCCCAGGAGACTGACCGGCTGCTGCAGATCCTGCGCCTGCTGCGCGACCGCGGCGTCACGGTGGTGCTGATCACCCACAAGCTGCGCGAGATCCTGGCGGTGACCGACAAGGTGATCGTCATGCGCCGAGGCGAGGTGGTGGCGGAGCGGCGGACGGCGGAGACCGATGCCCAGGATCTCGCCGAGCTGATGGTCGGCCGCACGGTGCGCTTCGATCTCGACAAGGCGCCGGCGCGGGAAGGAGAGACGATGCTGGCCGCACGGCACCTGTCGCTGGTCGATGGCCGCGGCGTCCGCCTGCTCGACGACATCTCGCTCGAGGTGAGGGCGGGGGAGATCGTGGGCATCGCCGGCGTTTCCGGCAACGGCCAGACCGAGTTGCTGCAGGTCCTCTCGGGCATCCGGCCGCCTACGGGCGGCGAGATAGAAGCCTGCGGGCGCAGGGTCGATGCCGCCCATCCCGTCGATCCGGCCGAGATGCGGGATCTCGGGGTGGCCCATGTGCCGGAAGACCGGCTGCGACAGGGACTTGTGCCGGCCTTCCTCGCGTCGGAGACCTCGATCCTCGGCTACCAGGATCGCGAGCCGTTCTGCCACAACTACCTCATGGACGGTCCGGCGGTCGGCAGATACTGCGCCGATCTCATGGAGCGCTTCGACGTGCGGCCGCGCGCGCCGGGCCTGCGCTCCTCGAACTTCTCCGGCGGCAACCAGCAGAAGCTGATCCTGGCACGCGAGATGGCGCGCAATCCCAAGGTGCTGCTGGTCGGGCAGCCGACGCGCGGCGTCGACATCGGCGCCATCGAATTCATCCGTCGCGAGCTGATCAAGAGCCGCGACGCGGGCTGCGCGGTGCTGGTCGTGTCGGTCGAACTGGAGGAGATTCTGTCGCTGGCCGACCGCATCCTGGTGATGTTCGGCGGGCGCATCGTGGGCGAGGTCGCCGCAGGCGAGGCGGACGAGCGCATGCTGGGCCTGATGATGGCGGGCGCGCGGGCGGCATGAGCGCCTCGCGCCGTCCGTTGCCCGGCTGGGTCGAGATCGGTTTGTTGCCGCTGGCCAACATCGCGATGGCCTTCCTGCTCGTCGGGGTGATCGTGGAGGTCATCGGCGTCGATCCCCTCCACGCGCTGAAGCTCCTGGTCCTGGGCGCCGTGGGTTCGTCCGAGGCGATCGGCTACACGCTCTATTACGCCACCAATTTCATCTTCACCGGCCTCGCCGTCGCAGTGGCCTTCCATGCCGGCCTGTTCAACATCGGCGGCGAAGGTCAGGCCTATATCGGCGGGCTGGGCTGCGGCCTCGCCGTGCTGGCGCTCGACCGCTACCTGCCGCCATTGCTCGTGATCCCGCTCGCCATCCTCGCCTCGGCGGCGTTCGGTGCGGCCTGGGCGGCCATTCCCGCCTGGATGCAGGCCTGGCGCGGCAGCCACATCGTCATCACCACCATCATGTTCAACTTCGTGGCCTCGGCCCTGATGGTCTACCTGATGGTGAACGTGCTGATCGCGCCGGGCTCGATGACGCCACAGAGCCGGGGCTTCGCCGCCTCCGCCGCGGTACCGTCGATGCAGGCCGCGCTGCAGTGGATCGGTATCGCGGTCGCGCCGTCGGCGCTCAACCTGTCGCTGCTGCTGGCGCTTCTGGCGTGCGTCGGCGTCTGGATCTTCCTGTGGCACACGCCGTGGGGCTATGGCTTGCGCACCATGGGGCACAATCCGGAAGCGGCGGTCTATGCCGGCACCAACCTCAAGCGCATGACCATGCTGGCCATGTGCCTGTCCGGCGCCCTGGCCGGCGGCGTCGCGGTCAACGAACTGCTGGGCGTACATCATCGGCTCGTGCTCGACTTCGCCGCCGGCTACGGCTTCACCGGCATCGCGGTCGCGCTGATGGGAAGAGGCCATCCGCTGGGCATCGTGCTGGCGGCGCTGCTGTTCGGCGCACTGCAGCAGGGCGGGGCGGAACTCGCCTTCGAGATTCCCGCGATCACGCGCGAGATGGTCGTCGTGATCCAGGGGCTGGTGATCCTGTTCTCGGGTGCGCTCGTCCATCTGCCGCGGCCCTGGCTGCAGGCGTTGTTCGCGCGACGGGGCTGAGATGGAGGAGACGCTCACCCTCGTCATCGCGACGCTCGCCGCCACCCTTCGCGTGGCGACGCCGCTGGTGCTCTGTGCCATGGGCGGGCTGTTCTCCGAGAAGAGCGGCATCATCGATGTCGGGCTCGAGGGCAAGATGCTGATGGCGGCGTTCTTTGCGGCGGCCACCGCATCGCTCACCGGGTCCGCCTGGGCGGGCGTCGGCGCCGCGATCCTGGCCGCCGAGGTGCTGGCCCTGCTGCACGGCTTCGCCTGCATCACCCATCGCGGCAACCAGGTGGTGAGCGGCATCGCGATCAACATCCTGGCAATGGGTCTCACGGTGGTTCTGGGCGCGGCATGGTTCGGGCGGGGCGGCCAGACGCCGCCGCTGGCCGGGACGGAGCGCCTCAACCCCATCTTCTTCCCCGTCGCCGGTGACAACATCCTGGTCTATGTGGCGCTTCTCTCCGTGCCCTTCGCCTGGTGGGTGATCGATCGCACGCGCTTTGGCCTGCGACTTCGCGCCGTGGGCGAGGTGCCGCTGGCGGTCGATGCCGCCGGCATCTCCGTGTCGTGGCTGCGCTACCGGGCGGTGCTGCTGTGCGGCCTGTTCGCCGGCCTGGCGGGCGCCTACCTCTCGATCGCCCAGAATGCCGGGTTCAGCCGCGACATGACGGCAGGGCAGGGCTTCATCGCCCTGGCCGCGATCATCTTCGGGCGCTGGCGGCCGGTGCCGGCCTTCGGCGCCTGCCTTGCCTTCGGCCTGCTCGATGCCACCGCCATCCGCCTGCAGGGCGTGAAGCTGCCGGGCATCGGCGAAGTCCCGGTGCAATTGATTCAGGCTTTGCCCTATCTTCTCACCCTGTTCCTGCTGGCCGGGTTCATTGGCCGCACCGTCGCCCCGAAAGCGGCCGGTGTACCCTACGAGAAGGAGCATTGAGATGAACGACCTTCTCCACCTGGCGCAACGGATGATGCTGCGCGCCCATGCCCCCTACTCGAAGTTCCAGGTCGGCGCCGCGCTGCGCGCCGAGGACGGCTCGATCCACGGCGGCTGCAACGTCGAGAACGCGGCCTATCCGCAGGGGCTTTGCGCCGAGGCCGGAGCCATCGCGGCCCTGGTCGCGGCGGGTCACAAGCGAATCCTCGAATGCGTCGTCGTCGGTCCCGGTCCTGAAGTCATCACGCCCTGCGGCGGCTGCCGGCAGAAGCTGCGCGAGTTTGCGGCCGACGACGTGCCGGTCCATCTCTGCGGGCCCGACGGGCTGCGCCGCACAGTGACCCTGGGGCAGCTCCTGCCGATGTCCTTCGGTCCGCAGCATTTCGCCCAGCCGTGAGTGACGTGCTCGAACGCGCAGCCCCGGGCTTTCGGCCGAAGGTCGCCTTGATCCTCGGCTCCGGCCTCGGCGGCTTCGTCGAGGAAGTCGCGGCGATTGCCACGATTCCCTATGCGGACCTGCCGGGCTTCCCGCAGCCGACGGTGGGCGGTCATGCCGGACGGTTGGTGCTGGGTCATGTCGGGTCGACACCGGTCGCGGTGCTGCAGGGCCGGGCGCATTACTATGAGCGCGGCCGGGCCGACGAGATGAAGGGCGCCATCGATGCGATGGCCGGACTGGGCTGCGAGATCCTGCTGCAGACCAATGCGGCCGGCAGCCTGCGGCTCGACATGCCGCCGGGCTCGGTGATGGCGATCAGCGATCACATCAACTTCACCGGCGTCAATCCGCTGTTCGGCGTGGGGACAGGCGACAGCCGCTTCGTCGACATGGTCGACGCCTACGATCCGGTTTTGCGCATGAAGCTGATGGAAGCGGCGCGGGCGGCCAACGTCGTCTGCCATGAGGGCGTCTACATCTTCTTCAGCGGGCCGAGCTTCGAGACGCCGGCCGAGATCCGTGCCGCGCGCGTGCTGGGCGCCGATGCCGTCGGCATGTCGACGGCCCCCGAGACCATCCTAGCGCGCCATGCCGGCCTCAAGGTGGCGGCGCTGTCGCTGATGACGAATTATGCCGCCGGCCTCGTGCCCGGCGCGCTCGCCCATGAGCAGACGCTCTCGGTGGCGACCGCGGCGGCGGACAAGGTGCGCCTCGTCCTGCGCACCTTCCTCGAACGGTGCGCCTGACATGCTGCCGCAGGAGATCATTCGCCGGAAGCGCGACGGGCACGAACTCTCCGATGAGGAGATCGCCTTCATCGTGCGCGGCATCCACGACGGTGGCCTGAGCGAGGGCCAGGTGGCGGCCTTCGCGATGACCGTGTTCTTTCGCGGCATGTCGGTGCCGGAACGGGTCGCGCTGACCCTGGGACTCGCGCGTTCGGGCATCATGCTCGACTGGCGAGACCTCGCCCTGCCGGGGCCGGTGCTCGACAAGCATTCGAGCGGCGGTGTCGGCGACAAGGTGAGCCTGATGCTGGCGCCGATCGTGGCCGCCTGCGGCGCCTTCGTGCCGATGATCTCCGGTCGCGGTCTCGGCCACACCGGAGGCACGCTCGACAAGCTCTCGGCCATCTCGGGCTACGAGACCCAACCCGACATCGACACGTTCCGCCGCGTCGTGCGCGAGGTCGGCTGCGCCGTGATCGGCCAGACCGACGATCTCGCGCCCGCCGACCGGCGGCTCTACGCGACGCGCGACGTCACCGGCAGCGTCGAATCGATCCCGCTGCTGGTGAGTTCGATCCTCAGCAAGAAGGTCGCCGAAGGGCTGGACGGGCTGGTGATGGACGTGAAGTGCGGCTCCGGCGCCTTCTGCGACACCGAGGAGATGGCGCGCGACCTGGCACGGAGCCTGGTCGATGTCGCCAACCGCGCCGGACTGCCGACCGTGGCGCTGATCACCGACATGGATCGGGTTCTGGGCCGTGAGGTCGGCAACGCGCTCGAAGTCGCGGAGACCGTCGCCTATCTCACCGGAAGCGGCGCGCGCGAGCCGCGCCTGCACGAGGTCACGATGGCGCTGGCGGGCGAGATGCTGGTGCTGGGCGGACTGGCGGCGGACGCTGGCGAGGGGCGGGCCAGGGCCGAGGCCGTCCTGGCCGACGGTCGCGCCGCCGAGACCTTTGCCCGCATGGTGTCGGCGCTGGGCGGTCCCGGCGATTTCCTCGAACACAGCGCCCGTTATCTGGGCCATGCCCCGGTCGTGAAGCCCTGCACGGCCGAGCGGTCCGGTCATGTCGCCGGCATGGACGCCCGCCAGGTGGGCATCGCCGTCGTTGAACTGGGCGGCGGCCGCCGCCATGCCGACGATGCCATCGATACATCTGTCGGTCTCACCGGGTTTGTGGACGTCGGCCGGCGGGTCGAGGGCGGCGAGCCGCTTTGCCTCGTCCATGCCGCCAGCGATGCCGACGCCGACGCGGCGATTGCCTTGATACGCCGAGCCGTCCGCATCGAAGAGGCCGCGCCGTCCGAGACGCCCGCGATCCTCGAACGGGTCGCGCTGTGATCGACCTCGACGCCTACGCGCGCGATGGTTTCTTGGTCCTGCCGGATTTCGTCCCACTCGCCGACTGCGAGGCGCTCAAGGCGCGGGCCGCCGAGCTCGTGGCCGGCTTCGAACCGGGTGCCGCTCCCACGGCCTTCTCGACCGGCGATCAGTCCCACGCCCGCGACCGCTACTTCCGCGACTCGGGTGGTGACATCCGCTTCTTCGTCGAGGCGGACGCATCGGACCAGCTGAACAAGATTGGCCATGCCCTGCACGATCTCGATCCGGTGTTCGACCGCTTCTCGCGCCAGCCCCGGCTCGCCGCGCTCGCGGCTTGTCTCGGCCTCGAGGCGCCGCTCCTCCTGCAGTCCATGTATCTCTTCAAGCAGGCGCATGTCGGTGCCGAGGTCGGCTGGCACCAGGACGCCACCTATCTGCGCACCGATCCGCCCAGCGTCACGGGCTTCTGGATCGCCCTCGACGACGCCGACCGGGACAATGGCTGCCTGGTCGCCCTGCCGGGTGCCCATCGCGGGCCGCTGCGGGAGTGGTTCGGCTATCAGGACGGGGAACTCGTCAGCCGTACGATCGACTCGACGCCGTGGCCGCCGGTCGAGCCGGTGCCCCTGGAGGTTCGGCGCGGCACGCTCGTCGTCCTGCATGGACTCCTGCCGCATGCCAGCACGGCCAACCGTTCGTCACGGCCGCGTCAGGCCTACGGCTTGCACCTGATCGACGGGCGGGCCGATTATCCGGCCGACAACTGGCTGCAACGCCCCGACCTGCCGCTCCGAGGATTCGCGTGATTCCCAAGGCCGAAATCCACTGTCATCTCGAAGGCTCGATCCCGCCCAGGCTCGCCCTCGAACTGGCCGAACGAAATGGCCTGGTGCTGCCGCCAAACCTGCTGGATGCCAACGGCCATTACGCCTGGACGAATTTCTGGAGCTTCCTCGACGCCTATGACCGGGTCTGCACGGCGCTGAAGACGCCGCGCGATTTCCGCGACGTCATCTACACCTATCTCGCGGGGGCGGCGCGCGAGGGCGCGGTCTATGTCGAGATGTTCTGTTCGCCCGAACGGCCGGCCGCGCTGGGCATCTCCTACCTCCATTGGCTCGAGGCGCTGGCGCAGGGCATCGACGACGCCCGCCGCGAGTTCGGCATCGTGGGCCGCATCATCATCATCTGCATCCGGCATCTCGGACCGGAACGGGCCGAGGCGATGGTCCGCGCCATGCTGGCCGAGCCGCATCCCTATGTCGTGGGCTTCGGCATGGGCGGCGACGAGGCCAAGTTCGCACCCGTCGATTTCGCCCCGGCCTACCGCCTCGCGCATGAGAACGGCTATGGCTGCACCGTCCACGCCGGCGAGGTCGTGGGGCCGGAGAGCGTGTGGGCCGCGATCCGGGACCTGCCGGTGACGCGCATCGGCCATGGCGTGCGCTCGGCCGACGATCCGGCCCTGATGGAGGAGCTGGCGCGGCGCGGCATCGTGCTGGAGGTCTGTCCCGGCAGCAACGTCGCCCTGGGCCTCTACCCCGACCGTGCCTCGCACCCGTTGCACCGTCTGATCGCGGCGGGCGTCAGGGTCACGCTGAACTCCGACGATCCGCCTTTCTTTCATACGACGCTGGGCACCGAATACGACCTGGCCGGTCTCGACGAGCGACAGCTTCGCGGCATCGCCCGCACGACGATCGAGGCGTCGTTCGCCGACGAGGCGACCAGGCGGCAGTTGCTGGAGAGGATATTGCCATGACCGCCCGCAAGACTCTGCTGCTCGGTCTTCTGCTCGCCGTGCTCTCCGGTGGCGCGGTCCGCGCCCAGGATGTCGCGCCGGCGCACGACTTGCTGCTGGCCAATTTGTGGATGCAGCGCGCCGTCGAATACAAGGCCAATGCACTGACCGTGTATGCGCTGGCGCGCCTGCGTCTCGACGAGGCGCTGGCCGACAGGAGCTGGACGGCGGCCCCGGGCGAGCAGACGGGCGACTTCCAGAACCTGCCGCCGGCGGTCGTGCTCGACGTCGACGAGACCGTGCTCGACAACTCGAAGTACCAGGTCTGGCTGATGCGGGCGGACCAGAGCTTCAGCACGAAGAGCTGGAACCAGTTCTGCGCCGCCCGGATTTCCGCGGCGATTCCGGGCGCCGTCGAGTTCACGAAGTACGCCGAGTCGAAGGGCGTGAAGGTGTTCTACGTCACCAACCGGGGGGCGGAGACCGAGACGGATACGCGCGAGAATATGGCGAAGCTCGGCTTTCCCCTGGGCGGCAACGTCGACACGTTCCTGATGCAGGGCGAGAAGCCCGAGTGGACCGGCGCCAAGAGCACGCGCCGTGCCACGATCGCCAGGGACTATCGCGTCCTGTTGAACATCGGAGACAACCTCGGCGACTTCGACGACCGCTATCGCAGCAGCGAGGCCGAGCGGGTGAAGGCGTTCGAGGCCGGCATGCCCTACTGGGGCAGGCAGTGGCTGATGCTGCCCAACCCGACCTATGGCTCGTTCGACACGGCGCCGTACGGCCATGACTTCAAGAAGCCGCGCGGCGAGCAGCGCAAGGCGAAGTGGGACGCGCTGGACTCGTGGGCGGGGCCGGCTCAGCCGTAGATCTTCCTCAGCCTGCCGTCGGCCCATCTCACGGCCTCATCGGCCGGCATGCCCTGCACGGCCTTGGCGTACATGTCCGAGATGACGTACTGCGACAGCGCTTCCGCTGCTCTGGTGTTGGGCGGGCCGGCCCGGCCGGGCGCTTGGCCAAGCTTCGCTGCGAACCTGAAGGGCGCCATGACGGGATCGTCTGTCCAGGCCGCGTGACCCTCCCACCGTTCGGTGCAGGGTGTCGAGAAGCCCTTCTGCGACACGAACCATTTCTCGAAGTTCGTCTCGGCATGAATCCACGTCAGGAACTCCTTGGCTGCCTCCTGGTTCTTGGAATACTTCATCAGCATGTTCGACTGCAGCAGGTGCATGCCGAACTGCCCCGCTGGCCCCGCCGGCAGCGGCGCGTGCAGGATGTCCCTGTTCAGCGGCGTGCCATCGGCGGTCCGGTAGCGCTCGGGCCGGCGCAGCGTCTCGATGTAGATCGAGGCGCCGTTGAGCGTCGCCGAAATGGCCTGGGACAGGAAGGCCCGGTTGTTGCCGGTATCGTCCCACCCGAAGCCGCGTTCGTCGCAGGCGTCCTTCCAGAATGCCTGCATGAACTTCACCGACTCGAGCGTCGCTGGCGAATCGAGGATCACCCTGCCGGCCGGATCGACCTCCATGCCGCCCCATGACCACAGGAAGGGATAGGCGAAGCCGGGTGTGTCGCCCAGCGTATGGGCCAGGGTCTGGCCGATCGGGCGGCCTCGCGCTTTCAGCTTCTTCGCAATGTCGAGGTATTCGGGCCAGCTCGTGGGGAAGGCGGTTGCGCCGGCTTCCTCGAACCATGATCGGCGATAGGCGATCATGCTGCCGATCACGGCCCACGGCAGGGCCATGAACGCGTCGCCGTCGCTGCAGGTCGCGCGGGCATAGGGGTAGAGGCCGCCCTGGGCCTGCGCGACGGACTGGGCGATGCCGGTGAGATCGACCGCGGCGCGGGCATAGAGGTAGGTCTGTTCGTTGAAGGCCATGACCAGGTCAGGGCCGGCGCCCGACTTGATCGCGGCGGTCACACGCGGCTGCAGGTCGTTGCCGTTGACCGTCTCGAGAACGATCCTGATGCCCAGGGCCCGCTCGGCTTCCGGCAGCATCTCTCCGCGCAGCAGCGCGTCGGACGCGGGGACGAAGTCGACCCACTTCAACCAGTGGACCGTTCTCTGCCGCGCCAGCGCCGGCATGCGGCCGGTGGTCAGGATGGCAGCCATGGACGCGGCAGCGCTGCCGCCGGCCAGCCTCAACAGGCGGCGGCGTCTGGTGCGGGGCATGTTGGTGAGGCTACTCCAGCAGCGAACGCAGCATCCAGGCCGACTGCTCGTGCACGGTCAGGCGCTGGGTCAGCAGATCTGCCGTCGGCTCGTCGCCGGCCTTGTCGGCCACCGGGAAGATGCCGCGCGCGGTGCGCGCCACCGCCTCGTGGCCGGCGACGAGGATGCTCACCATCTCCAGCGCCTTCGGCGGCTTGGCCGGTGCGTCGGCGAGCGAGCTCAGCTTGCCGAACTGGCCGTAGGAGCCGGGGGCGGGATAGCCCAGCGAGCGGATACGCTCGGCGATCGGATCGACCGCGTTCCAGAGCTCGGTGTACTGGGTCATGAACATCGTGTGGAGCGACGTGAACATCGGCCCCGTGACGTTCCAGTGGAAATTGTGGGTCGTGAGATAGAGCGTGTAGGTGTCGGCCAGCAGGTGGCTGAGGCCCTCGGCGATCTTCTTGCGGTCCGTTTCCTTGATGCCGATCGAGATGGCGGGTGTCTTGGCCATGGGCTGCTCCTCTGAAGTCAGGCCGCGAACGTAGCAGCGTCCGCGCCATCGGCAACCATACCAGAGATCAGAGCAGCTCCGGATCGATCGTGAACAGGTCCTGCGCCCTGCCGACGCCGCGTAGCGCGAACCGGCCGACCGAGACCAGGGGGGCGCGTTCCTCCGCGGGAAGAGCTTCGGCAAAGGTCGAAGAGACGAGGACGGGCCGGTCGACCGAGCGGCACATCGAGGCGATGCGGCTGGTCTCGTTGACCGCGGGTCCCACCACCGTGAAGTCGAGACGGTCGACGCTGCCGATATTGCCGTAGAAGACCTCGCCGATGTGCAGGCCGACATAGGCCGTCGTGACCGGTTGCTCCGCGGCGAGGCGTCGTTCGTTCAGCTCTTTCATCCGGGTCCGCAGATTCTCCTCGGCCCGCATCGCGCAGCGGCAGGCTTCGGCCGGATCGTCGGCGCGAAAGACCGCGAGCGTGCCGTCGCCGATCAGCTTCAGCACGTCACCGCCGGCCTCGTGGATCGAGGTGATCACCGCCTCGGCATAATCGTTCAGGAGCGGGATGATCTCGCTGGGTTTCGCGGTGTCGGTGATGGCGGTGTAGCTGCGCAGGTCGGAGAACCACAGGGCCGCCTCGATCCGGTCCGCGACGCCGCGCTGGATGCTTCCTTTCAGCACCCGCCGGCCGGCATCGCGTCCGAGATAGACTTGGACCAGCGTGTCGGCCACGCGCGCCAGGGCCGCGCTCTTGATCGCCAGGCCGAGCGCCGGCACCAGGCGGCGCAACGCAATCAGATTTGCCTCGCTGAAACCGTCAGGATGGCGCGTCGACCAAGCCGAGTAGACGCCATCCATTTCGCCAATGGTGGCCTCGTCGGCGAAACGATGAATGAAGACGATGTAGTCGGTATGACCGAGATCCTTCATTTCCTGAATGATCGTGAAGTCGGCTGGCTCGCCAAAGCCGATGCGGCGGCGCAACTCCTCGCCGCCCGTCTGCAGCAGGTGATAGAAAGGACTTCGCTGCCAAGATACGGCGCCCTCGCCTTCGTTGCTGCGGCCATACTCAACGGCGGCCTTCTCCTCGACGTCATCGCTGCGCCAGCGATAGACGGTGCCTTCATGCACGGGATGCAGCGTATCGATGAACGCGAGGGAACGCGATAGTGCGAGCCCTGCCTCGTTGCACCGTTCGCTGAACTCTCGCACCAGCTGGGAGCCCCCAGCGCCCTCAAGGCCGCGGCGAACGATCCAGTCGAGAAGGATGTCGGTGTCGAGGGGAGCCATGGGACGATTGCCCCATCAACTCACGCGGTCACGGAAATGACAAGCTGCGCGATGGCCGGGCGATACCTCGCCGAACGCCGGGTACTCGGCCGTGCAGATGTCGGCCCTCAGCGGGCAGCGCGGATTGAAATGGCAGCCTGGGGGCGGGTTGAGCGCGCTGGCGATCTCGCCGCGCGCCTTCGCATCGGCACTGATCGCGGCACGGTGGAACGGGTCGGGGATCGCGGCGATCAGCGCGCGCGTATAGGGATGGCGCGGATTCTCGAAGATCTCCTGCCAGCCGCCCTGCTCGACGATGCGGCCGAGATACATCACCGCCACCCGGTCGCTCACATGTTCGACCACGCCGAGATCGTGGCTGATCATGATGTAGGCCAGCCCCATATCGTCCTTGAGCTCGAGCAGGAGGTTGATGATCTGGGCGCGGATCGAGACGTCGAGCGCCGACACCGGCTCGTCGCAGAGCACCAGCTTGGGCTTCAGGATGAGTGCACGCGCGATGCCGATGCGCTGGCGCTGGCCACCCGAGAATTCGTGCGGATAGCGGTCAGCCTGCTCGGGGCGCAGACCGACCTTGGCCATCATGTCGATCACCCGCGTCTCGACCTCGGCCTTGTCTGTGATGCCGTGCAGGCGCAGCGGATCGGCCAGGGTGCGGCGCACCGTCTGCCGCGGATTGAGCGAGGCATAGGGGTCCTGGAAGACCATCTGCACCGTGCGGGCCATCTTCATGCGGTCGGGCGGCGTGCTGCCGGAGATCTGATGGCCGTCGATGCCGATGGTTCCGCGCGTCGGCGGCAGCAGACCCATAATGGCCAGCGCGAGCGTGGACTTGCCGCAACCGGATTCGCCGACGAGGCCCAGGCACTCGCCGGGCTTCACGTCGAGCGTGACACCGTCGACCGCCTTCAGGGTCTTGATGCCGCCGGCCAGCGCGTTGCCGACCTTGAAGTGGACGGCCAGGCCGTCGAGCGAAAGCAGGGACTCAGCCATGGTGATGGCACCTCACGACACCCTCGGCCGGCAGCGGCGTGGCCTCGGGGACGACCGATCGGCACACTTCGGTGACGGCGGGGCAGCGCGGATTGAACCGGCAGCCGGCCGGATAGTTGGCGATCGACGGCACGACGCCCGAGATTTCGCGCAGCTTCTGGCGGCCGCGCCGGGCGCGTTCCCCGAGGCGCGGGAGGGAATCGATCAGCCCCTGCGTATAGGGATGGGTTGGCGCCGCGAAGATGGCATCGGCCACCTGGCTTTCGACGATGCGGCCGGCATACATCACGGCGACCCGCTGGCACATGTTGGCGACCAGGCCGAGATCGTGGCTGATCATCAGCACGGCGGTACCCTTGGCGGCGCAGAGTTCGGCCATCAGGTCGATGATCTCGGCCTGTACCGTGACGTCGAGCGCCGTGGTCGGCTCGTCGGCGACTAGCAGGTCGGGGCCGCAGGCCAGCGCGATGGCGATCATCACCCTCTGGCGCATGCCGCCCGAGAGCTGGTGCGGATAGTCCTTGATGCGCCGCTCGGGCGAGGGCACCCGGACCTGGCGCAACGCGTCCTCGGCGCGGTCCATCGCCTCGTTCCAGTTGGCGCCCTGGTGCAGCACGAACATCTCGGCGATCTGCCGGCCGACTGGCGACAGCGGATTGAGCGCCGTCATCGGCTCCTGGAAGATCATGGCGATGCGTTTGCCGCGCAGGCGGCGCATCTCGGCGGCGGAGACGTTCTGGATCTCCTTTCCGTCGAGGATGACCCTGCCGCCGGCCAGCGACAGCGGCCGGCGCAGCAGGCCCATAACCGACAGTGCTGTGATGCTCTTGCCGCAGCCCGATTCGCCCACCAGCCCAAAGGCCTCGCCACGGCCGATCTCGAACGAGACGTTCTCGACGGCGTCGTAGGTGACGCCGTCGCCGGCCAGCGCGATGCGTAGGTTCTCGACCTTGAGCAGAGGCGTCGTCATGCGCGTGGCCTCATCCGCGTCGCGTCGTCGACTGCGGGTCGAGATAGTCGCGCAGGCCGTCGCCCAGCAGGTTGAGGCCCAGCACCGTGAAGAAGATGGCGAGGCCTGGAAACACCGACAGCCAGGGCGCCGTCGTGATCTGGTCGCGCGCCTCCGACAGCATGCTGCCCCAGCTCGGGAAGGGCGGGCGGATGCCGAGGCCGAGGAAGGACAGCGCCGCTTCGGCCAGGATGGCGCCGCCCATACCCAGGGTCGCGATCACTATGAGCGGTCCCAGGATGTTGGGCAGGACCTGGGTGAACATGATGCGCAGGTCGCCATAGCCCAGGATGCGCGCGGCCTGGATGTAGCCCTGGCTCTTCAGCGACAGGACCTGGGCGCGCGCAATGCGACAGGAATAGGACCAACTGGTGAGGCCGAGCGCGATCACGAGGCTGACGAGGCCGGGGCCGAGGATCGCCATGATGGCCAGCGCAAAGACCAGCGACGGGATCGCCAGCATCAGGTTGGTGAGGCCGCTCACCACATCGTCCCACCAGCCGCCCCAGTAGCCGGCGGTGAGGCCGAGCGTGACGCCGATCAGGCTGTTGCAGATCTGGCTGATGATGCCGACGCTCAGCGACACGCGGGCGCCCCAGACGATGCGCGAGTAGATGTCGCGGCCCTGTGCGTCGGTGCCGAAGGGAAACTCCCAACTGGGCGGTAGTTCGGCGTTCATCAGGTTGGCGTCGAGCACCGGGTCGGTCAGCGCAATCCACGGCGCCAGGATGGCGGAGGAAATGGCGATGGCCACCAGCCCGCCGCCGACCCAAAGGGAGGACCCGCCCTTCAGGCGCAGACGGGGAAGCTTAAGGGCGAGGCTCATCGGTACCGGATCCGGGGGTCGATCACGACGTAGGCCAGGTCGACCAGCGTGTTGATGACGAGGAAGAACAGCACGATCATCAGGATGCAGCCCTGGACCGTCGGCATGTCGCGCTGGAACACCGAGTCGACCATCAGCGAGCCGACGCCCGGCCAGGCGAACAGCTTCTCGACGACGACCGCCTGTCCCATCAGCGAGCCGAACTGCAGGCCGACGATGGTGATGACGAGGACCAGCGCGTTGCGCAGCACATGCCACTCGACGACGCGGCGCTCGCTCATGCCCTTGCTGCGCGCGGTGCGGACGAAGTCGGCGTTGAGCACGTCGAGCACCGCGGCGCGCGTGGTGCGGGCCAGCAGGGCCATCGGGCCCACGCCCAGCGCGATCGCCGGCAGGATGAGGTTGCGCAGGCCGCCATCGCCGTAGCCGAAGCTCGGCAACCACTGGAGCTTCAACGCAAACAGGTACATCAGCATCAGGCCGAACCAGAACTGGCTGAGCGAGAGGCCGGAAATGGCGCCGACCATGGCGGCGGTGTCGATCAGGCTGCCGGGCTTGAGCGCGGCCAGGAAGCCCAGAGTGACGCCGACTAGGATGGCGAAGGTCATGGCCGCGAAGACCAGCTTCAGCGAGGGCCAGATGCGGCCGGCCAGCATCTTGGTGACCGGCTCGCGGGTGCGAAACGAGATGCCGAGGTCGCCCGTGGCGGTCGCGGCCACGTACTTGGCGAAGCGCTCGATCAGCGGATCGTCGAGGCCCATCTCCTTGCGCATGCGCTCCATGACCGCGGGGTCGATGGTCGAGCGCCCGTCCTCGTTCATGCCCGAGATGAAGCTGCCCGGCAGGACGGAGAAGAGCAGGAAGACGAGCGCCACGACGGCGAGCATCGTCGGGATGATGTTGGCGAGGCGGCGGCCAAGGACGAGGAGCATGGTTAGCCCGTCATCCCGACCGAGCGAAGCGAGCGGAGGGATCCGTCATGTACCAAAGACAAGAAAGACCCCTCGACTACGCTCGGGGTGACGGTGTTTTCGACACCGTCACTTGGCCGGCGAGGTGGCATCGACCCAGATGTTTTCCGGGTACTGGTGCGTGATCTCGGTCGGGTTGGGCTGCAGGCCGTGGACCCACGGCTGGAAGGCCAGGACCGCCTTGTTGTAGTTGAAGAACCAGACCGGTGCCTCGTCGTAAAGCAGGTTGTTGGCCTTCTTCAGGATCTCGTCGCGCTTGGCCATGTCGCCTTCCTGGGCCGCCGCGTCGAGCAGCTTGTCGAACTCGGCATTGTTGAAGCCGGTGTAGTTGCAAGCCGTGCGCGGCGTCTTGGAGTAGTAGCAGCGCAGCGTCGCGAGCGAATCGGGCCCGGTAAGGCTTGATCCGATGAGCGCCTGGTGGTCGCCCTTCATCAGGATCTCGGTCAGCACCGTGACCTCGACCAGCTTGGGTTTGGCCTTGATGCCGACGCGCGCCAGCATCGGGATCACCGCCTCGACGATCGGCAGACCCCAGCTCTCGTTCTGGCTGGTGGTCCATTCGAACTCGAAGCCGTTGGGGAAGCCCGCCTCGGCCAGCAGCTTCTTGGCCTTCTCCGGATCGTAGGGGTAGGGCTTCATGGTCTTGTCGAAGGCCGCCGACGAGGGCGGCAGCCAGCTGGTGGCGCGATAGGCCTTGTCCTTGACCAGGCGCGAGATGATCAAGTTGGAGTCGATTGCATAGTTGATTGCCTGACGCACCCGCTTGTCCTGGAAGGGCTTGATCGAGTTCAGGTTGATGTGCATCGAGCGCGTGAACATCTCGGCCACTTCGAGGATGCCCTTCGAGAGCTGCGGATCGGCGCGATAGGCGACGTACTGCGCCGGGCCCAGGATCGAGGTGTCGATCTCCTTGTTGCGGAAGGCGACGTCGCGGGCCGCGGCCTCGGCCATGATCAGCACCTCGAGCTTGTCGAGGTAGGGTTGGCCCGTCTTGTAGAACTTGTCGAAGCGATCCATCACGACGCGCGAACCCGGGATGTGCTCCTTGAACTTGAAGGGGCCGAGACCGACCGGGTTCGACGCGTAATTGCCTTTCGCGACCTCCTCCTTGGGCAGGATTGCGGTCGAGCCACCGAAGAAATAGTAGCCAGGGTCGACGCGGTCGGTGATCGTCATCTCGAGCGTGTAATCGTCGACCTTCTTCAGGCCGGAGATTTCCTTGGCGGTGCCCTTCTCGACATCGACCGCGCCCTTGATCAGCCGGACGTAACGGGCGCCGGGATAGCCCTTGCTGCCGTCCATGATGCGGGTGAAGGAAAAGATCACGTCGTCGGCCGTCATTTTGCGGCCATTGTGGAAGAAAGCGTCGTCGCGCAGCTTGTAGGTGTAGGTGAGACCGTCGGCCGACACCGAGACCGACTTGGCCAGTTCCAGCGACAGCTTGTTGGCGGCGGTGTCCCAGTTGTAGAGCGAGCGCTGCAGCGCCTTGCCGACGATGTCGTCCTGGGCCCGCGGTGTCACGTGCGGGTCGAGGCTGCCGAAGCTCGCGGCGTAAGGTGCCGTCATCCGGAGCGTGCCGCCCTTGCGCGGCGTCTGCTGCGCATTCGCCGTGCCGGCGCCGATGACGGCGATCGCGGCAATCGCGAGCCATGCCAGTTTACGCATCAACCCATCCCCCTCGTGAACATTCTCGTTGGAGTGCATTCCATCTTGCCTTGCCTCTCCGTGCAAGAGGAATGCCTGAGCCGGTCACAACCATGTCGCGAGAGCGGCATTACCCAAGCGTCGCCACCTCCCCCATTTGAACGACGAGGAGAGTGATTCTGCTTCGTCCGGTCAGGTCTAGGCCGGAACGCAATAGCCGTCGCGGCGGGGATCGCAGCCGCCGGTGAAGATGCCGGTGTCGGGATCGACAGCGACGCCCTGCATGCCGCCCACCTTCATCGTCCATTCCGGGCCGGTCGTGACGTTGTGGCCGAGCTTGCGCAGGTCTTCATGGATCTGCGGCGGCAGGCGCGATTCGAGGTACACTTCCGCCCCATCGGTCAGGCGGCCACGCGGCGCCTCGATTGCCTGCTGCAGCGGCAGGCCGAAATCGACATGCTGAACCATGGCCTGCGGCTGGGTCTGCAGGATGCCGTAGCTGCCCGGCGTGCCGAGCGCGAGGATCGGGGTGCCATCCTTGGTCGAGATCGACGGCGCCATGCACATCGGCAGCTGGTCGCCCGGCTTCACGCGGTTGGGGCTCTGCGGGTTCACGTCGGCCCAGTAGAGGAAGTTGTTGAGGCAGAGGCCGGTGCCGGGCACCACCACGCCGGAGCCGAAGACGCTGCCCAGGCTCTGCGTCAGGCAGATCAGGTTGCCGTCGCTGTCGGCGATCGAGAAGGACGTCGTGTGGCTCTCGTCGGTCGGCGAGACCGGTTGCTGCGGCGGCGTCCACTGTTCGGTCGGGCCGATCACCGGCTTGCCGTCGCGCACCCGGGCGCGCAACGTCTCGACATGGGCGTCCGAGAGGATCTCCGCCAGCTTCTGCGGCGCCGGCACGCCGGCCGCGATGCGAACGCCGGCGGCGAGGCGGACGGCACGCAGCACCGTGTCGAGATGCTCCGTCGAATTGCGCTTCATCGCGGCGAGGTCGAAGCCTTCGAGGATGCGCAGCGTCAGCAGGAACTGGAAGCCCTCGCAGGGTGGCGGGGGCACGTGGACGGTGCGGCCGCGATAGGTGACGGAGACCGGGTCCCGCCAGGTCGCCTTGGCGTCCAGCAGGTCGTCCATCACCAGGCAGCCGCCCAGCTCGGTCAGCCGGTCGAGGATCTTCTGGCCCAGCGCGCCGCCGTAGAGCAGGCCGGGGCCTTCGTTGGCGAGTGCCTCGAGCGTGCGGGCCAGGTCGGGCTGCTTCAGCACGTAGCCTGGCGTCACGTTGCCGGCGCCGCCGGTATAGACCCGCGACCATTCCGGATGCAGCGCCTCGTAGCCGGCCAGTTCGCCGGCGACGCCCTGGATCTCCTCGATGTTGAACTCGATCAGCTGGAAGCCATCGCGCGCAATGGCGATCGCCGGCGCGAAAAGTTCGGGCAGCTTCTTCTTGCCGTGCGCGCGGTTCAGCTCGCACCAGCCGGCGAGATTGCCCGGCGCGCCCACCGCCACGGCACCGCGCTGCAGTTGCGAACGGTTGCTGAGCTTGTCGACCGGGAAGTTCCTGGAGATCGGCCCGACGAAGTCGAGCGTGCGGACGCGCTTCTCGCGGGCGATGTAGCAGGTTGCGACACCGCGGCCGGCAAGGCCCGACATGTAGGGTTCGACGACGTTCAGTGCCGCTGCCGTCGCGACCGCCGCATCGAAGGCGTTGCCGCCGTTCGACAGGATGCGCGCACCGGCCGCCGCCGCCAGCGGATGGGCCGCCGCGACCATGCCGTGCCGCGATGCGATTGTCGGACGCTTACCATGTTGCAGCATCTGCCCGTCTCTCCCTTAAGGTGGCGCGGATCGTGCCGTTTCCAGACGGTCGCGACCACACTGAATTGCGCTAAGCTGCCAGCGGAAGGAAACGGATCTCATGCGCAAACTCGAATTCGGCTGGTTCTTGCCCACCGCGGGCGACACCACCGCCTATGGACTGCCGAGCTCACTGGTGCCGCCGTCGCTCGAACTGTTCGACAAGATCGTCGGCGCGGCCGAGGCGGCGGGCTTCGAATACATGCTGGTGCCGGTCCAGACCGCGTGCTGGGAGGCCTGGATCACCAGCGCGATGATGGTGGCGCGCTCCAGGTCGATGCGGATGCTGGTGGCCGCGCGGCCGAGCTACATCAATCCCGTGTTGCTGGCCAAGATGATCACCGCCTTCGACCAGCTCTCGGGGGGGCGCATCTGCATCAACCTGATCGCGGGCCAGAGCGAGGCGGAGAACGCGTCGGAAGGCATCAAGTGGGGCAAGGAAGAGCGCTACGAGATCATGGACGAGGAAGTCTCGATCCTGAAGGCGCTGTGGACGACGCGCGGGCCGGTGAACTTCGACGGCAAATTCTATCAGCTCAAGGGCGCGCAGATCCGGCCCTATCCGCTGCAGCAGCCCCATCCGCGCTTCTATCTCGGCGGTGGGTCCAGGCAGGCCTGGGAGATTTCGGCGAAGCATTCCGACGTGCATCTCTTCTGGGGCGATACCTACGAGCGCATCCGCGCCAACATGGCGGAGATCAAGTCGATGGCGGCGCGCCACGGCCGCGAGAACGAGATCGGCTTCGGCATGCGCCTGCAGGTCGTCTGCCGCCAGACCGAGAAGGAAGCCTGGGACTTCGCCCATGGGCTGGTCGAACATGCCAGCGAGGCGCAGAAGGCCTTCGTGAAGGAACGCTTCGCCACCTCGGAGGCCAACCGCCGCGTGCGCGAGCTGGCCGCGATCGGTGAGACGATCGAGCCGCACCTGTGGACCGGCATCACCCAGGTTCGCCCCGGCGCCGGCATCGCCATCGTCGGCGATCCGGAGCAGTGCGCCGATACCCTGCAGAAGTTCATCGACCTCGGCTGCCACTCCTTCTGCCTCTCGGGCTATCTGCACGACGAGGAGGCGGAGCGCTTCGGCAAGTGGATCATGCCGATCCTGCGCGAGCGCAACCGCGAACGCATGCTGGCCGCCTAGTTCATCGTCAGACGACGCCCGACGCGCTACTGTGAAAGGTGGAGGAAACAACGTGCAGTTTGCATCCCGATCCTACTCGGCCGACAGCATCTCGGCCGTTCAGGAGCTCTATCATTCCAACGGCTGGACCGACGGTCTGCCCATCGTCCCGCCGACGCGCGAGGCGGTAGAAGCGTGCCTCGAGTGGGTGATGATGCCGCCCGACCAGCTGATCGGGATCGAGCCGGTGCGCGGGCTCGCGATCACCGCCGAGAAGCTCGCGATCAACGCCGTGATGGCGGGTTGCCTGCCCATGCACTTCCCGGTCGTCGTGACGGCCTGGACTGCCATGATGCAGGAAGAATTCCTGATGCACGGTGCGACGGCGAGCACTGGTGGGTGCGCGGTGCTGGTGATCCTGAACGGACCGATCCGGCTCGAGATTGGCGCCAGCGGCTCGTTCAACGCGCTCGCCAACTCGGATCGCGCGACGGCGGTCATCGGCCGCGCCATCCGGCTCTGCCTGATCAACCTGCTGGACGACCGACCGGGCGTGATCGACCGGTCGACCCTCGGCCATCCCGGCAAGTTCAGCTACTGCGTCGCCGAGGACGAGGAGGACACGACCTGGCTGCCGCTGGCCGAGCATCGCGGCGTGCCGAAGGGCGCGTCTTCCGTGACCGTGCTGGCGGCCGGCGCGCCGCGCCAGCTGATGAACGAATGGACGACCAAGCCGGAGGAGATCCTCGAGACCTTCGCGGCCGAGATGCGCGCCAACATGCGCCACTACTCGATCCATCCCGGCAACTACGCCCTGATCATCCCCAAGCAGCTGCGCGAGCATCTGCAGGCGGGCGGCTGGACCAAGGCCGACATCGCGACCTTCATCCATGAACGCGCCCGCATCCATCGCCGCGAATGGGCCGATGTCGGCAAGGGCGCCGTCGTGCGTGATCGTGGCGACAGCGTTTACACCGCGATGGATTCGCCCGACCAGCTCCTGGTCGTGGCGGCGGGCGGCCCGGCCGGCGGCTTTGGTGCCGTCATCCCGCCCTGGCTCGGCAACAAGAGCTATGCCGTGACGTTGCCGATCGGCGTCTGCGTCGATTGCGAACCTCCCAAGAAGTAAGAGGAAACACCATGTTCGAAGTTCTCGATCCCACGCCGGGCACCGCCCCGCCGGCCGGCCAGCTCGCCCCGCGCCTCGATACGCTGGAAGGCAAGACGATCGGCTTCATCTCCAACGGCAAGGAAGGCACCAAGGGCTTCTTCAGGCACCTCGACCAGATCCTGCGCGAGGAATACGGCGTCGCCCAGGTGGTGAGCCGCACCAAGTCGAACTACAGCGCGCCGGCCGATCCTCACATCGTGGCCGAGATCAAGGGCTGGGATGCCGTCGTCTCGGGCCTGGGAGATTGAGGGAGCTGCTCATCGTGCAGTCTGCACGACTCAGTTACCGCTGAAAGACTGGAAGTGCCTGCGTTCAGCGTGATGACCACGCGGTTCGCGAGTGCCGCCGACATGATGAGCCGCGTGCTCGGCATGCCGGGCTATGCGTTTGCCCAGATCGGCCATCCGGTCAGCAGCGCGACCGACGACCAGCTCCGCGCCATGGCCCGCACGGCCATCGAGCAGGGCCTGGCGATGCTGGTCCGGCCGAAGGCCTGAATTCCCCACTCGGCAACCCTGGACGGCTTTTTGCGTTGTCCGGGGAACCGATAAGGAGTTTACGGCATGAAGCCGATGGCAATTGTGGGCGTACTACTGATCGCGATCGGCATCGCCGGTCTGGCGATCGACAACATCTCCTTCACCGAGCGCAAGACCATCGTCGATGCCGGCCCGCTCAAGATCACGGCCGACGAACAGCGCACGATTCCCATCCCGACGATCGCCGGCATCGTCGCCGTGATTGCCGGTGCGGGCCTCCTGTTCATGGGCCGCGCCGCCCGCGGCTGAGGCTTCTTCAGCCCAGCGGCCAGGTGAAGCGGATGTTGTTTCTGGCCAGGCCGTCGAGAACGACCTGCTGGCCGCCCGACTTCATCATCCATTCCAGGCGATGATCGCGGTACTCGCGTCGGATCTGTCCCGAGGCGAGCCGCTCGGCTGCGCTTGCCATGCCGGCGGCGGCGGCCTCGAACTCCTTGAAGGTTGCGGCAACCGACGGACGTTCGATGAGCCGTTCGCGCCACTGTGCCAGCGTTGAGCCGGCCGGTGTTCCCAGCCCATAGAAGAACGAGCGGTTGAGGTACGGCGCCACGCTGAGATCGGCCCAGCCGAAGCTCGCGCCGTTGAACCACGGCCGGTCACCCAGCTTGCCCGCAAGCCAGGCCTGCAACTGGGCGGTCTGGCGCGCCGCCGTGGCCTTCATCTTCTCCGCCTGCTCGCCCTCGGCGCGCTTGAACCAGCGGATCTCGCTCAGGCCCCAGTTCACCGCCTCGTAGAGCGTGTCGCAGAGATCCTCGATCATCCTTGCCTCGGCGCGCGCCGCCGGGTCGCGCGGCAGCAGGGGCGGCGAGGGATATTTGTCGTCGAGATATTCGAGGATGATCGTCGAATCGAAGATGCGTGCCTCGCCGTCGATCAGCGTCGGCACCTCGTTGCGCGGGCTGGCCGCGGCGAACGCCCCGCCGGCCGTCCCGGTGCCCAGCGCGGCCGGCGTCTCGACCGTGAAGTCGAGACCTTTCTCGCGCAGCGCGATCTTCACCTTCTGGGCATAGGAGGACAGCGGATGTTCATAGAGCAGCATGGCGCTCACTTCGCTTGAGGAATCTCCATGCGGACCGCGATGGCGGCGCTGGCGATCACCGCCGGGTCGTTGTTCTCGGGATCGGCGATGTCGAGCCCGCCCTTGACCACCTTCACCGTCACGATGCCGTGCGGCAGCGAGGCCTTAACCTTCTCGGCGTCGACCTTGTCGGGCTGCTGCACGCCGATCGTGACGTCGACGAACATGCCGGTCTTGGTGTCGACCCTGAGGGTCCGGATCATTGCGAGCGAGGAATGGTGCAGGGCGTCCTGTACGGCGCGCAGGGCGGCCTTGGTATAGTCGCCCCCGTGCAGATCGTTGCCGGTGCCGAGTTCGAGGATCACGCGCTTGGCGGTCATGGTCTTGGCTCCGCTTTACAGGTCGAGCCGGACGATGGCGGCCGCCTGCGCGATCACCGTCTTGTCCGTGCCGGCTTCGTTTTCGATCTCCAGCCCGCCCTCGACGACCTTCACCGTGCCGGTGCCGTGCGGCAGCACCGCCAGCACCTGGGCGGTGTCGACCTTGTCGGGTTGGGGCACGCCGATCAGGACCTCGACCACCATGTCGTCGCTCGACTTGCCGAGCGCCGTCGCGACGGTGAGCGAGTTGTGCCACAGCGCGTCACGCAGGGCACGGACCGCGGCCTTGGTGTAGTCGCCACCCCTTATGTCGGTGCCCATGCCGATCTCGAGGGCCACCTTCTTCAGCGCCATGACAATCTCCTGTTCAGGGCTTCGCGAGGCCCGCGGGGACACGAACGCGCCGCCTGTTCTGTCTTGTCGGTCGTGCACACGACGAAACGGCTGCACGAGGCAGCCGTCCGTTCGTTCCATAGCGTTTCGGCGAAGGCGCGTTAAGCCCTACTTCCGGCGCACGGCGTCGATACTCCAGGGGCCGGGGCCGGCCGCGGCGAGATAGAGGAAGACGAAGCAGTAGAGGGCCGCGAGCTCACCGCGGTTGAGGATCGGGAAGAAGCCCATCGGTGCGTGGACCATGAAGTAGGCAACGGCCGTCATGCCGGAAGCGATGAAGGCGGCCGGACGGCTGAACAGCCCAATGACCAGCAGGATGCCGCAGACGAACTCGATCATGCCCGCATAGCCCGGCATCGACATGAGCGTGAAATTCGGCGGAACGGCGCCGGCGGGAAACGCCAGCAGCTTGGCGGTGCCATGCTGGAGGAAGAGAAGTCCGCTCATTATGCGCACGATACTGAGCAGGCGCGGGGCCCAGGCTGCGCCGAGTGCGTCGAAATTCATGGCAGTACTTCTCCAAACAGAACGCGGGGCCTCATCCTGAATGCGGCTCTATATTCCGACAAGCGACACATTGGTGACCGGGTTACCAACCCGTCAGTGAAGCTGTCGCGAGCGCGGAACAAGAAGGCACACGCCGACTCAGGCGATCGGGCTGGGTGGGCCCGACGGATGCGGGACGGGCGTCGGGTGATCCTCCGGCATCGGCATATCGGGCCGGGCCGGCATCTCCGGCGGCACGGGATCGACCTTGCCGGGCACAGGCGGTACGGCGGGAATCTCACGCGGCGGGTCGGCGGCCTGGAACGTCATCGATCTCTCCTGTTCGTTCGCGCAAATGCCAAAACGAATGCCCGCCGTGAGGCGGGCATTCGACTGTCCTGGACCAAGGTCTAGCGTTCCTGGTTCTGCGGCTGCGGGCGCTGACCCGGCTGGCCCGGCTGATTGGGCTGCTGGTTCTGCTTCTGCTGCTGCTCGCGCTGGACCTGCTCGCGCTGCTGGCGATCGCGATCCGGCTGCTGCGACGGGTTCTGCTTCTGGTCGTTCATGGCGTTTCTCCATGTTCGCCGCGATCGCCGGACTGGCGACCGCTGCTTACCAAACGCCGCCCTCGGGAAAGGAGTTGCACGTCCTGCCGTTTCTTGCGGTGCCGAAGGTCGAACAAGAAGTACGCAGTTGCAGCGAATCTTCATGCAGTCGGACGTGCACAGACTGCCGTCGCGGCCGCGGTGTCTTGACGGAGAGCGCTTCCTATTTCTCCGGTACCTTGCCGATGCGCTCCACGGCGACTTTCAGTCGTGCGGCGTCCTTGTCGAGGAAGGTCTTGAACGCGGGAGCGTCGAGATAGGCGATCGGGGTCTCGACCTTGGCCATCGCCTCCTTGAACTCCGGATCTTCGGCCGTGCGCCGAACCGCGTCGCGCAGCGTCATGAGGATCGGCGAGGGCGTGGCCGCGGGCGCGAAGAGCCCCGACCAGATGTAGAAGGTGGCGTCGTAGCCCAGCTCCTTCATGCTGGGCACTTCCGGCAGCGAGGCCAGCCGCTTGTCGCCCCATACCGCGAGCGCGCGCATCTTGCCGGCCTTGATCTGGCCGATGGCCGCCGACGGGCCCGAGGCCAGCGCATCGATCTGGCCGCCGAGCAGCGCCGCGACTGCCGGGCCGCCGCCCTGGTAGGGAATGTGGAACAGCTTGATGCCCGCGGCGTCGGCGAAGATCTCCATCGCCACGTGCAGCGTGCCGTACACGCCGGAGGAGCCATAGTTGATGGTCCCGGGCTTGGCCTTCGCGGCCTCGACCAGATCCTTCAGCGTCTTGTAGGGGCCGTCCTCGCGAACGACGAGCACCGTGGGGTCGGCGCTGATCAGGGCGATCGGCGCGAACTGGTCGAGCTCATAGGCGGGCGTGCGGCCCTGCAGGCGATCGGCCACCGGCAGGACCGAGATCGACGACAGCGCCATCAGGATCGTGTAGCCGTCGGGTGCCGAGCGCGCGGCCTGTGCGGTGCCCACCGAACCGCCGGCGCCGCCCTTGTTCTGCACGACTACCGACTGCTTGAGCAGCTTGCCCATGACATGCGCCGTCGGCCGGCCCGTGATGTCGGCCACGCCGCCGGGCGGGAACGGTACGATCATGGTGATCGGCCGCGACGGCCAGGCCTCTTGGGCCTGGAGCGGAAGGCCGAGCGGCAGCATCGCCGCGCCGGCCAGAAGGGTACGCCGCTTCATCGTTTCCTCCATTCACGTCTTGGTTGGTTACTTGCCCTTGGAGCCTGCCTTGGCTGCTCCGCTGCGCGTGCCGGGATAGGTCGCGGTGAAGCCGAAGAGGGTCGAGAGCGCGTCGGGGACCATGATCTTGTCGAGGTCTCCCAGGCCGGCTGTCTTGGCGGGCTTCAGGCCCAGCACCAGTGGTCCCTTGGGGGCCTTCCAGTCGCCGACGAAGGAGGCGAGGGCGTCGAGCGCCTTCAGCGTATCGCCTGTCTGGGCCTGGGCGAAGCCGGCCAGCGCGTCGAGCGCGGTCGTGATCAGCTCCTCGGGCTTGATCCCTTCCTCGCTGGCGAGCGCGGGGAGGAGTTTGTCCAGCAGTTGCTTGTCGTCGATCGTGAAGGAAGCGCTGCGCAGCCGGCCCTCGTCCTTGGCGGTGTCCATGTCGGTGTCGTCGCTCACCCCGTCCACGATCATCGACAGGGCAAAGCGGCCCTGGCCGCGCAGGGTCACTTCCAGCATGTTCAGCGTCAGGACCTTGGCGGCCGGGTCGATGCGATAGTCCAGTGCGACGTCGAACGGAACCTTCGGGACCCCGTAGGGCTCGAGGGCGGTGAACATCTCGTCGTCGCCCGTCATGCCCTCCAGCTTCAGCCTGGCGAAACGCGGCGCGCGGTCGTCCTTCGAATCCTTCGCGAGGCGCTCGAAGTCGAGATCGTCGACCGTCACCTTGTCGATCCTGATCGTGCTTTCCTTGTCGCCGGTCGCCGGATTGGCCGGCACCACGGCCAAGACGTCCTTCAGCACGAACCCCGTGGCGCCGAGCGGCTCGGCGCCGGCATAGCTCAGCGTCTTGAGCTCGAACTGGGGTTTGATCTCCTTCTCGAAGCGCTCCAGCCCGTTCTGCGCCCAGGAGCCGGTCGCAAACCCGATCAACAGCAGCGCCGACATCAGCGCCGCGAAAACTACCCGCATGAACTCATCTCCTCGCCCGACGCCCGAGATTAGCACAGAGAGGCACAGGCCCCGACCGGCGTCGACCCACCCGATACCAAGGGACGGCACCGACGTCCTCACAGGCGATTCCCGGCGTTCCCTCCGGCAACCCTCAGGGTACCGGGGTGCGACCTGCTCCCCAGAAACTCCCCCTCCGTAGCAAACCGCGATTCGTGGAATGCTGCGACGATTGGCAATCAGGAGCCGGCGTCGCTCCAGATCTTCAGCGCTTCCATTGCGGCGGGACCAAGCCGCAGCAGCTCGGCGACACGATGCATGATCTCCGAATCGTCGGCGCTCTCGACGGCACCGGCAGCCACCGCAGCCTGCGGCGCTCCGAACTGGCCGAACAGGCCCCTCAGGCGATGTGCCGCCTTGCGCAGGCGTACCACGTCTCCTGTCGCGACGGCGCTCTCGACCTCGGCGAGCGAGGCCACGGCATCCTGCTGACACCTGGATGACAGAAGCGCGAAGGTATCGGCCCCAACTGCCTCACGCAACGCGACGAGCGCTTCGATGTCCAGCGGGCCCGCGGCGGCTGTCAGTGGGGCGGCGGCGGCCTCTCGCATCAACGTCTTCTCAATCATCGCGACCAGGTCTGTGGCTCGAATGGGCTTGCTGAGGTAGTCGGTCATACCAGCGGCCAGGGCCAGCTCGCGGTCGACCTCCCGAGCAAATGCAGTAAGCGCGATGATCGGAACCCGACCCGCGGCGCCGCCCAGCGCGCGAATCCTGCGGGTCGCCTCATGACCGTCCATGATCGGCATCTGAACGTCCATCAGGATCACGTCGAACCGCCCGGCCTTCGCGGCAACGAGAGCCTCGCCGCCGTCACTCGCCACCTCGACTTCATGCCCCATCTTCTCCAGCATGGCGCGCGCCACGATCTGGTTGGCTGGCGTGTCCTCGGCAACCAGCACACGAAGGTGGCGCGCAACCGGAGCCGCGGCGTCTGTAGCGAGAATGTCAGGCGCGACGAAACCCTGTGCCGGGGCCCGCTCGAGCTCGAGTTCGAACCAGAATCGAGCGCCGCGACCGGCTTCGCTCTCGACATCGATCTGGCCGCCCATCAACTCGACGAGCTGCCGGCAGATCGCCAGCCCGAGACCGGTGCCGCCCTGCCCACGTATCTGCAATTCGGCGCCCTGCTCGAAAGGCTTGAAAAGACGGCTTCTGGTGGCGGGGGATATTCCCACGCCGGTGTCGCGCACTTCGAAGCGCAGGCGGATCCTATCGGTACGACGTTCGACGACTTCCGCGGACAGGGTAACCGTCCCATGCTCCGTGAACTTCACGGCGTTGCCGAGAAGGTTCAGGAAGATCTGGTTCAACCTTCCCGCGTCACCCACCAACACGTCAGGCAGGTCCGCCGCCAGCTTTGCGGATATACCGAGGGCCGCTCCACCCGGCAGCCTCCGCGCCAGGTCGACGGCTTTTTCCGCCAGTTCGCGGACATTGAACGGGCTCCTCTCGATCTCCAGCCGGCCGGCCGCCAGCCGGGAGAAGTCGAGGATGTCGTTGATGATGGTGAGGAGATTCCCCGCAGACTCTTCGATGATGCGAACATAGTGCTTCTGGGTCGAATCGAGCGCTGAACCGGCCAGGAGGCTGGACAACCCGATCACCGCGTTCATCGGCGTTCGTATTTCGTGGCTCATCTTCGCGATGAAGTCTGACTTTGCACGATCCGCGAACTCCGCTGCCTCCTTCGCTTGCCGCAGATCCTGCTCCTTCTGCCGTCGATCCGTCACATCGGTTGCGAACGACAACAAAGCCGGCCGGCCCTCCCACTCGATCGAGACGGCCGAATGTTCGAACCAGCGCACCGTCTCCCCGCCGGACCGTATCCGCAATTCCATCTTGCGGGGCGCCCCCTCGGCACGCATCCCGCGACCGTAGTGCTCGCGCACCTCACGCCAATCCTCGGCCACGACAAGGTCCTGGATGGATGTTCCCGCGAGGGGTCGCTGGCGGTCACGCAGGAGACTCTCGGCTGCCGGATTTGCGAGTACGATTCGCTCGTCCTGGATGACGAATATCCCTTCGCTCGAATTCTCGAACAGCTGCCGATAGCTCTGCTCCGACAGTCGCAGCCTCTCCTCCGACTGCCGGCGATCGGTAATGTCGCGAAGGTAGGCGATGAAGCCCGGCCGATCCGGCGACTTGATTGCAACGATCGAGAGCTCGCAGGGAAATACGGAACCATCGCTGCGTTGTGCTTCGATCTCGATTCGCTTCCCGAGGACGGTGCTCTCTCCCGTCGAGAAATAGCGACGCAAGCCGTTGCGGTGAGCCTCCCGGTACTTCTCGGGCACGATGAGGTTGGACATTTCCTTGCCGACCACATCCGCCCGTAGATATCCGAACGTTCTCTCGGCAGCAGGATTGAACTCCAGGATGCGCCCCTGATCGTCGATGCCGATGACGCAATCGATCGCCGCACCTGCCAGCTTTGCCAGCCGCTCCTGGCTGTGGAGCAACGCCAACTCGCGTTCCTTCTGGTCCGTGATGTCAATGCGCAACCCTACCGTGCCGCCTCCAGGCACTCGGCGCTCCAGGATGCGGACCCAACGCCCCCCGGCCGTGTACTGTTCGATTGGTCCTCCGGGGTCGCGATGCTGTCGAAGACGGTCTGCGATCCAAGCCTGTTCCCGGCCGCGCGCCTCGGGGTACTGGCCCCGGCGCACCCCTTCGCGAAGGCCGAGTTCGTAGGATGCCCCTGGGAAAATCAAGACGCTCTCGCCGTACATGTCGCGATAGGTCTTGTTGAAAAAGGCGATGCGGTCGTCGGCGTCGAACATCACGAAGCCGTCGGGTAACGCCTCGATGGCCGCCCGAAGTTGGGCGTCGGTCTGTTCCAGGGATGCGATGGATGCGCGCTCAGCCGTCACATCGCTCAGAACGGCAACGAACTCGCCGTTCGATGAGCCTGGAAGCGGCCAAACACGGACCTCGACGGAGAGGTCTGCCACGGTCCAGTCACCGAACGTAGCCTTCTGGCGCCCATCGGGCGGCCACGCGCCGGCCATTGGCCCGATGATTTCCGCCATTTTTCGACCTTCGCAGGGGACTCCATCCCTTTCGAGAAATCGCCGCGCGGCTTCATCCGGGAAGCGGATCGTACCGTCCGAGTCGAGTCTCACGAGACCCGGCGGCAACACCTCCTGCGTCCTTGACGCTTTCATCCGACACTTCCCAGACGAACCTTTGGAACGGGAGGAATGCTATCATTCTGCCGGGTTCCGGGGTAGCCGCGAGCGGCAGACGCAAGTTCCCCTGCCCCCCGACGAGGTGCTGGTCTGCAACAGCCATCAGGCCGAGCGCATCATCCAGTTCGCGATCGGTCAGCAAGCCGGCGTCGGAGGTGACGCTCGAACCGTGGAACTCCAGCTTGAGGCGGCGGTTTCGCGCGACCAGGACGGTGAGGGCTTCAAGACCAGCAAGTCGAGAAAGGTTGTCCGGTCTCCAGGTTGCTCAGTGCTGGGATTACGCTCCGCAAGACTTTGAAGTAGGTTCTGGCACTCAAGATAGGGTGCGCCGCCTCTTGCGGCGCCCCGCATGCCGTGGAGATTTCGATGTTTCGTGCGTTCGCCTGCTCTCTCGCGCTGCTGGTCCTGCCGCTTGCGGCGGCTTCCGCGCAGACGCTCAAAAAGGAAGACGCGGAGAAGATGGTGATCGGCCTCTACGCGGTTTCCGTCGCCGTCGACACCTGCGATCTCGACATGACCAAGGAGCAGGAAACGCGCCTCGAGTTCTGGATCGACTGGGCCGAGCAACAGCTCAACATCGCCGATCGCAAGCTCGACAAGGCCTACGCCGAGATGGAGAAGGAAGCGGAGAAGAACAAGAAGGACTTCTGCGAGAAGATGATGCCGATCGCAACGCAGGCGCTGAAGGAGCTTCCCCCGGCCATGTAGAGGCGAGGGAAGACTATTTTCCCGTCCTCGCGACCGGAGGGCCCGAGTGGAGCGATTCTTTCTCCGGCTAGAGCCTTATGGGCGCGAAATCAGGTCCTTGTGTCTTGTCACTCACCGTCACCCTGTCCCGGGCAACGGCGACGCCCAGCCGGTCAGTATGCGAGATCGTCCATTTGACGGGCATGAAGGGAATTCTGGCACGGAATGGATGACGCGCGGGACCGGGAGACGGCATAGTGCGGCCTCCGGGGGAGTACCATGAGCATTCGCGTCTTTACCGTCGTCCTCGTTGCCTCGCTTCTGGCGGCCTTGATGCCGGCCAGCGCCGAAATCCTGCCGACGCCGCCGGGCTGGCAGGTCGATCGGGCCGTCCTTGTGAACCGGCACGGCGTGCGCTCGCCGACCGAGCCCAACGAGCGGCTCGACAGATACAGCGCAACGCCCTGGCCCGCCTGGCCAGTCGAGCCCGGCTACCTCTCGCCTCGCGGCGAAGAGCTGATGCGACTGATGGGCGGCTACTATCGCGTGCTCTATGGCGGGCGCGGGCTGGTCCAGGCCGACGATTGCCCGACCGCGGGCACGGTCGCCGCATGGACCGATCTCGCGCAGCGCACGCGCACCTCGGGCGCCGCGCTCCTGGCCGGCATGTATCCGCGATGCGCCAACCTGCCCCTGCGCAACCAGGCGAACTTCACCGTCCCGGATCCCCTCTTCAATCCTCAGGCCACCGCGTCCTGTCCGATGGATCTCGCGGCCAATCGCGCGGCCATCCTGAAGCGTCTGGGCGGCAGTTTCGCGTCAATACAGCGCGACTACGGCGCGCCGCTCGCCATGATGCAGTCCGTCCTGTGTCCGGCCGACGCGACCAAGGGAGCCGGCGGCGGCAGCTGTGGCGAGGCGGGCATGCCGACGAGCATCGTGAGCGGCACCGAAGATGGCGTCCGGTTGCGCGGCCCGATCGGCTACGCTTCGACCGCCGCCGAGAACTTCCTCATGCAGACGGCCGAGGGCATGCCCAAGGATCAGGTCGCATGGGGGCGGCTGGCGCACGACGCCACGCTTCGCGAACTCCTGACGCTCCACCAGTTCGATCAGGATCTCACCCAGAAGACCATGCCCATTGCCCAGCAGCGCGGGTCGAACCTCCTGACGCTGATCGGCGCCATCCTGGTGAACGGCCATAGCTTCCCCGGCCATGCGGCCACGGGCCAGCCGGTGCGCGTGGGCTTTCTGGTGGGGCACGAGAGCAACATCCACAACATTGCCGCCCTGCTCGGCCTCACCTGGCAGATCCCGGGCTTCCTCCCGGGCGAGGCCTCGCCGGGTGGCGCGCTGGCCTTCGAGCAGTTTCGCGAAGTGAGGACCGAAAAGCGCTACGTGCGCATTGCCTACTATGCGCAGACGCTGGACGAGATGCGCCGTCGCGCGCCGCTCAACTACCGCGATCCGCCGGGCATGGTGCAGGTGGCGCTGCCGGCCTGTTCGGCGGACCTCGTGAACAATGCCTGTCCCCTCGAAACCTTTCTCAAGATCGTCAAGGCGGCGGTCGATCCGGGTTGCGTCACGGCCACCGGTGGCAATTACTAGCGATCGCAGATCAGCCGTTCGCGGCCGAGCGCGGTGATGGCATCGCCTGCGGGACTCGTCTCGATCAAGGAAAGGTGGAGGAGGCGTTGGCGATGCTCTTCGGGCATCGACGCGGCTGTGCCTTCGGCCAGCGCACGCAGGGAAGCAAGAGCGGCCTGGGTCAGTGGTGCGATCAGGCCTTTGGGCGTAGTTCGAACGTCTCTCGCCATGTGTCGTATCACCTCCGGGTTGGACGGTGATAACGGCAGGTCGATGCGAAAGTTGACGACGCAGACCTCGATTACAGCGGGAACCGCCTCGACTTCGCCCTGTTTCCAGCACGCGTGGACTGGTCGCAGGTTGACCAGCCGCAACAATTCTTCGGAGGTGGCAAGTTCGTCGGCAGCGAAAGTTCGGCGTCAGCGCTCTGCGAACTGCATCGCCTCGCGACGACCGGCCTGTTCGTTGGCCATCATCACGAGCCCGTAGGTCACCGCCAGGGTAAAGACGATCGTGGCGTAGAGCGTGTAGGGATGCGTCGCTGCCGCCGCGCCCGGCGGAAGGAGGTGGATCACCTCGAATCCCAGGACTCCCGCGCGGACGACGCGCGCGATGCCGAGGCCGACGAAGGCGAGCGCCGCAGGCAGCCGGCTGCGCAGATCGTCCTTGTGGCGGCCCTGTCGGATCTCCCAGGCGCAAGCCAGTCCCAGCAGGCCGAGGAGAAGGGAGAAGGGAATCGACGCGGCTTGTCGTCCCGCACCGAAGGCTCTCAGGACGACGAACAACGCGAGGAAGGTTGCGCCGATGGCGATCGCGACGGCAAGCAGCCGGACGAGGTCGGTGCGGCCCTGGTTGGCGAAGCGCAGGCTCAGCCACATCGCGGCGAAGCCCGCGACGATCACCATGTCCGCGACCAGGACGGGGGCCAGATCGGCATCGGAGGTGCGGAGGCGCAGGATGAGCGCGCCGAGGACCGTCAGCAGCAGGGCGGCTGCCCAGGCGCGAAGCCCCGGCGCATTGCGATGGTGGTACCAGGTCAGCAGGACCGCGCCGGCACTGGCGATGGTGACGATGCCGCCAATCAGATAGAGGGTCTTGACGTTCAGTTCCATGACGGGCCGGGTAGTCTCATGAACGATCAGGCGGGCGGAGCAACGGAGAGGCCCTTGACCCTGTGACGGTCGATGAAGTTCTGGACCATGCCGGACTTCTTGGCCTTCTCCACGAAGTCGGCGAGGAAGGCCGCAGCCTCGACATTGGCCTTGGCCGTGCCGACCGCCTGTTGCACCGCCGTGAACTTGCCGTCCAGGATCTTCAGGCCCGGCGCCTTCTCGACGTCCTTGAGAAGGCCGGGGCGGAGGCCCGCCAGCACCTCGAGCTTGTCGGACATGAACTTCTCATACGCGGCATCGAGGCCGCTCACCTGCACCAGCGTGGCGTTCCTGATGTTGTTCACCAGCCAGAGGTCGTAGGCCGAGCGGGCGGAGACGGCGATGCGCACGCCCTTCGTGTCGACGTCGGCGATCGATTTGATCGGCGAGTCCTCGGGGACCATGTAGGTCGCCTCGATCTCGACATAGGCGGCCGTGAACTGGATCTTCTCGGCGCGCTGCGGCTCGGCGCCGATCAGGCCGATGTCCCACACGTCCTTGCCGACCTGGTCGCCCAGCTCGCCGGGAGACTTGAAGGTGACGTACTTGACCGGCACGCCCAGAGCGGTCGCGATTTCGCGCGCCATGTCGGGTGCGACACCGGTGGGCTCGCCGCTTTCGCTGCGGCCGGTGACCAGCAGGAAGTTGGAGAGATTGATGCCGGCGCGCAGGACGCCGGTGGGGGCAAGTTGGGCTCGGATCTTGTCGTTCATGGCGGCAGTCTATGGCCAACCGGTGCTGGATGATAGATTGATGCGCATGTCCAGGCAGCTCACGGCCCCGAAGGAGCTTGGCGTCCAGCCAGGCGAAATTGATGCGATCCAATCGCAGCGCCGGCCCGCCCGTTCGCGCTAGACTGGAAACCATGACAGCAGAAATCGTCGTCGAGACCACCGCCGGACGGATCCGCGGCACAAGCGACCGCGGCGTCGAGATCTTCAAGGGCATTCCGTATGCCGAGCCGCCGCTTGGCGACTTTCGCTTCCGGCCGCCGCGCAAGCCCAGGCCCTGGACCGGCGTTCGCGACGCGACCGAGTACGGCAACATGGCGGTGCAGAGCCTGAATGTCTTCGCGCTGCCCGAGGACCTGCTGCGTATCTTCACGCTCGCCGGAAAGCAGAAGCTCGACGAGGACTGTCTCTATCTCAACGTCTGGACCTCGGGGCGTGAGGGATCGGAGCGGCCGGTCCTGTTCTGGTGTCATGGCGGCGCCTTCATCACCGGTTCGGGCTCCTCGCCCTGGTCGGACGGCGCCAATCTCTGCCGGCTCGACGATGTGGTTGTCGTCTCGTTCAACCATCGGCTGGGCGCGCTGGGATATCTGCATCTCGAGGACATGGCCGGCGGCTTCGAGAATGCGGGGCTCGCGGGCATGCTCGATATCGTGGCGGCCCTCGAATGGGTGCGCGACAACATCGCCCAATTCGGCGGCGATCCGAACAACGTCACCATCTTCGGCGAATCGGGCGGCGGCGCGAAGGTGAGTGTGCTGATGGCCATGCCGCCGGCCAAGGGCCTGTTCCACAAGGCCATCATCCAGAGCGGGCCGGCCGTGCAGATGGCCAATCGCGAGGACGGCACCCGGACCGCACGCCAGATGCTGGAGCATCTGGGGCTGGATGCGGCCGATGCCGGCAGGCTTCGCGAGCTGCCGCCGGCGAAGCTCCTCGAAGCACAGGTCAAGGTATTGGCGGGGGTCAGCCGCGCCGCCTTCGCCGACCGGCGGCGGCTCGGCTTCAATCCGGTGATCGACGGCACTCTGTTTCCGGGCGGGCCCTTTGCGCCGGAAGCGCCGCTGCCTTCGATCAACGTGCCGCTGATGATCGGCAGCAACAAGGACGAGATGACCCTGTTTCTCGGCCACATGCCCTGGGTCGCCGATGCAACCTTCGAGAGCCTGCCCGAGTCGCTCACGCCCTATCTTGGCGCGCGGGCGGCCGAGATCGTTGCGATCTATCGCAAGGCGCAGCCGAGGCTCAGGCCGGACGAGATCGCCATCGCCATCGTTTCCGACCAGGGCATCCGCGCACCGTCGCTCGTCATCGCGGAGCGCAAGCTGGCGCAGGAGGCGGCGCCGGTGTTCGTCTATCTCTTTGCCTGGGAGACGCCGGTTCTGGGCGGCCGGCTGCGCTCCTGCCATACGCTCGAAATTCCCTTCGTGTTCTCCAATCTCGAAACGGCGGCGCTGACCGGCGAGGATCCCGCGCGTCTGTCACTCGGGGAGATCATGAGCCGGGCCTGGATCGCCTTCGCGAGGAGCGGCGATCCGAGCCACCCCGGCTTGCCGGTGTGGCCTTCTTACTCGCCGCGCATGCGGGCCACGATGATTTTCGATACGGTTTGCCACCTCGATATCGACCCGCTGGGCACGGAGCGGCGGGTCTGGGAGACAAAGCAATGAAGATCACCGACGTCACGCTGACGCTGTTCGCCTGGGACGACATCCCGCCCACGACCTACGGCGCGCACACCGGCCGCTTCTCGGGCAAGAGCGCGCTGGGACTGCTGCGCCTCATCACCGACGAAGGGCTCGAAGGCCACGCCTTCCTGGGGTCTGCGATGAATCCTGCGACGACGGACGGGCAGGGGCTGATCTCCCACCTCAAGCCGGTGCTGATCGGCAAGGACCCGTTCCAACGCGAGCACGTCAACCAGGAGATCTGGAAGCGCCAGCGTTCGGCCGGTGTGCGCGCCATCGGTGCGGTCGACGTGGCGCTGTGGGATCTGGTCGGCAAGGCGATGGGCCAGCCGATCCACCGTCTGCTCGGCACCTACCGCGAGACCGTGCCGGCCTATGCCAGTTCCGCCGTGCTGGCTTCGCCCGCCGAGTACGCCGAGGAAGCGATGCGATTCAAGGAAAATGGCTGGGCCGCCTACAAGATCCATCCGCCGACACGCTGGAAGGAAGACATCAAGGTCTGCGAGGCGGTGCGCCGCGCCGTCGGCGACTACACGATCATGCTCGATTCGACCTGGAGCTACGACTACCCGGCCGCCATCCGCGTCGGCCGCGCCGTCGAGGAGATGGGCTTTTACTGGTACGAGGACCCGCTGGCCGACCAGGACATCTACAACTACACCAAGCTGAAGCAGCAGCTTTCGATCCCGATCATGGCCACCGAGTATCCGCAGACCGGGCTCGATTCCTACCAGCCCTGGATCATGGAAAAGGCCACCGACTATCTGCGCGGCGACGTGGCCGTGAAGGGCGGCATCACCACGCTGGTGAAGACGGCGCATCTCGCCGAGGCCTTCCGCATGAACTACGAGGTCCATCACGGTGGCAACTCGCTGAACAACGTGGCGAACCTCCACGTCATCGCCGCGATCCGCAACACCGAATTCTTCGAGGTGCTGCTGCCTGACGGCGCGCAGAAGTACGGTCTCGAGAAGGACATCGTCGTCGGACGCGACGGTCTGGTGCATGTGCCGAACGGCCCCGGCCTGGGAGCGGACATCGATTTCGCCCTGATCGAGCGCAAGAAAGTCGCCGTCCTGAGCTGAGCTCGACGGGAACGAAGCCGGGGAGGCTTGAATCGACATCTACATCGACGCCGATGCCTGTCCGGTGAAGGCCGAGGTCTATCGCGTCGCGGAGCGCTACGGACTCAAGGTCTTCGTGGTGGCCAATGCCTACATCAACGTGCCGCGCGATCCCCAGATCGAGCGCGTCGTCGTGAGCGACGGGTTCGATGCGGCCGACGACTGGATCGCCGAGCGGGCCGGGCCGGACGACATCGTCATCACTTCCGACATTCCACTCGCCGATCGCAGCTTGAAGAAGGGAGCCTCGGTGATCGGCTCCAACGGCGTGCCGTTCACCGCTTCCTCGATCGGCATGGCGATGGCGAACCGGGAACTGTTGTCGAACCTCCGGGCGATGGGCGAGATCACGGGCGGGCCGAAGCCGATGGCGCCACGCGACCGTTCACGCTTCCTGTCGGCGCTCGACGAGGCCATCCAGAAGATCCGTCGACGCCGGGCCTAGCGCCGGTCGAGCCAGACGTCTTCGAAGCGGAAGCCGTTGTAGGAGCTGTTGGTCTGCGGCACGTAGCCCCGGACGTGGGGCTGCCAGCAGGTCGCGGCGCGGTTCCACATCAGCGGCAGCCGGGCACTGTCCGCCAGCAACCTGGCGTCGATGTCCCAGGCGAGGCGCCGGCGCTTCTCGACGTCGAACTCGGAGGACTGCGCTTCGAACAGGCGCTCGATCTCGGGATTGCAGTAGTTGTTGTAATTGCGCTCCGAGCGGCAGGAGAAGGTCTCGTAGAAGACCTGGTCGGGATCGTCGACGGCATTGCCGGTCGTGTCGATCGCCAGCGCGAAATCGCGGCGCTGCAGGCGGGTGAACCAGTGCACGGTCTCGACGATGTCGAGCGTCGGTTCAATGAAGATCTCCCGCAGCTGGTTGGCCAGCACTGCGGCCGGGCTGCGATAGAGCGAAACGGCGCGGGTGAGTATCCCGAGCTGCAGCGGCTTGTCCGGACCGTAGCCGGCCTTGCGCATCAGTTCGCGCGCGGCCTCGCGGTTATTTTCGGGATTGGCATCGAAACCCGGCATCCCGGCGAGCGCTTCGGCCGGCATGCCCCAACGCCCTTCGGGGGGCGGCTGGAGGTGGCTGCCGATCACGCCACCGCCCTCGAGTGCATCCATGAACGCCTGGCGGTCGAGCGCCAGCGTGACGGCCCGGCGGATGTCGGGATCGTCGAACGGCGGGGCATTTCGGTTCAGCATCAGATTGGTATTGTTGTTCATCGCCGCCTCTTCGCAGATCACGCGCGACGACTGCCGCCGGACGTCGCGAAGCTGCGTCATCGAGACGTCACCGGGGAAGGTCATGTCGTAGCGGCCAGCGACGAAACTCAGCAGGGCCGTCGAACGGCTCGCGACCACCGAGAACTCTATGGCATCGAGGTACGGACGGTCAGGCTTCCAGTAGCGGGGATTTCGGGTCAGTCGGATGCGGTCGAACTGGCTGAAGCTTTCGAGCCTGAAGGGGCCGGTGCCGACCGGCTTCATCCTCATCTGCGACGGCAGCACATGACAGGGATAGATCGGCGTGAAGCCCGACGCCAGCATGGGCAGCAGGGACGGCTGCGGCCGGTTGAGGTGGATCGTGACTTCGTGATCGCTCGGCGCCTGTACGAAGTTGATGTTGCCGAACCAGGCGCCGCGCGGATTGGCACGCAGCCGGTTTCGGGCGCGGTTGGTCAGCAGGTTGAACGTGCATTCGACGTCGCTCGAGGTGAACGCCACGCCGTCGTGCCACGTCACGCCGCGGCGCAGCTTGAAGGACAGTTCGGTCCTGTCGTCGTTCCAGGACCAGGATTCGGCGAGATCGGGAACGATCGAATCGTCGGTGTTCTGCGCAACAGCCGGATCGAACATCACCAGGTTGTTGAAGATCGGCATGAATGCCACGACGGTCGAGGCGTTGGTCTCCTCGAGGATCGACGCGCTGGCCGGATTGTCGCGATGGAAGATTCGGAGCATGCCGCCGCTGCGCTGGGCGAATGCAGCATCGCTCCAGCACAACAACAGGACCAGGGAGCCGACAAGCAGCCTCGTACGCATTCGCAAAACCCTTACGCGGCGCCCGACCGCTCGGCCGCGGCAAGCCTCAAATCTTATAGGCTGGCAGGGCGGGCGGAAGGCTCATTCCTGCACACTAGGACCGGTCGACACCGAGCGGGAAGGGACGGCACGTCACGCGATACAAGCAATACAATTCATCGGCCGCGGGTGGCACGCGCCTCGTTCATGTCGACGTTGCAAGCCCACGGCCCGTGGCGGGATACCTTGGAATGGCCCCAATGCCGGCTCTCAACTAGTATGTCGGCATCCAGCGACGACGCGCGGCGTTCACACGGCCGGGGGCGTTTGACAAGACCATGGCCATGCGGAAGCGAACCTTGATCCGGATCGGAGCGGCTGTCGGGGCGGTCATCGCCCTGCTGGCGCTCGCCATCGTGGCCGCGCCAACGCTCCTGAACGTCGAACAGTACAAGCCGGCCATGATCGCCGCCGTGAAGGAGGCGACGGGCCGCGAACTGGTGATCGAGGGTCCGCTCAAGCTCACCCTCTTCCCGAGGCCCCGCATCAGCGCGCGGCAGGTTCGCTTCGCCAATGCACTGGGTGGCAGGGGCGCGCAGATGGTCGATGTGCGCTGGATCGGCGTCTCGCCATCCCTGGAAGCGCTGCTGCGCGGCAGAATCGAGGTCGGGAGGCTCACGCTCTTCCGGCCGACCCTTATTCTGGAGACCGATGCCGAGGGGCGGCCGAACTGGGAATTCAGTCCCGGCGCCGGCGCCGCCCAGCCGGAGGGTGCGCCCAGCAGCGGCCTGCACCTGGCGATCGGCACCCTCAAGATCCGCGAGGGGACGCTCAGTTACACCAATCCCAGGACCAATCAGACGCTGAAGGCCGAGAACGTCGAGCTTCTGGCGTCGGTCGGTTCCCTCCAGGGGCCGTTCAGCTTCGACGGCACGGCAACGGTGAACGGCGTGCCTTTGTCGCTGATGGCTGCCGTCGGCGAGCCGACGGACACGGGCAGCGACATGTCCTTCAAGCTCAAGGTGCAGAGTGGTGCCCTGAACTTCGACGGGCATGTCAGCCGCATCTCCGTCGACGCCGACGTGAAGGGCAGGGTCTCCCTCACGACCGGTGGACTGACCGACTTCATTGCCGCTCTCGTGCGGGCGGGGGGGCAGGAACCGCCGTCCTTCGACGCTTCGGTCACCGGCCAGTTCTCGTTCGACGGGGATATCGACCTCTCGGCGGAGAAGCTCGCGCTCACCAACTTCACGATGTCGATGGGTAACGAGACCGTATCGGGCGATGTCGCCCTGACGAGCGGCGCCACCCCGTCGCTGAAGACTCGCCTGTCTCTGCCCAGACTCGACGTCGAGAAGTGGAGCGCATTGCTGGCCGATCCCGGCCTCTTCAAGCCAACGCCTGCGACGGCCAAGCCCGTCGATGCCAAGCCCGCGGCGACTGCTGCCGGAAAGCCGCCGGCCGCGGTGGCGGCGGCACCCTCCCTGTCGCCGTTCCCTCCGGCATTGACCGTTCAGGTGTCGATCGATGCCAAGGAAGTGCTCTACCGGAAGGACACGGTGCGCGACGTGGCGCTCGGCGTGGAGATCCGGAAGGGGGTGATAACCGTGCCCCGGCTCGCCGCCACCCTGCCGGGTGACATGGTCTTGCGCGCCAACACCACAGCGGCAGCGCCCGCGGCTCCTTCCGCCAAGGCGCAGCCCAATCCCGTTCAGTCGGCCGGCGAGTTCAGCCTCGCCGGCCCGCGGTTGCGCGAGACTCTGGCGTGGCTGGCGATCGACACGTCGGGCGTGCCACCCGACAAGCTCCAGGCGTTGTCGATCACCGGCAGGGTCGCCGCGACGGCCAACAGCCTGCAGATCTCCGATCTCGCGATGGATCTGGACGGCCAGCGCGCGACCGGCGCCGGCAGTATCACCTTCGGCCTGCCGCTCACGGTGGCGACCTCGGTGCAACTCGACCGTTTCGACCTCGATGCCTACCTGCCGCCGCCCCGCGAGCCCTCGGTCGCCGCGGACCCGGCCGCATCGACGGCACCGGCACCCGCGCCGGCCGCGAACCCTGCTGTCCCCGACAAGACCCTGCCCGTCCTGGGACTCAAGGCCAAGGTCGCAAAGCTGGTTTTCCGCGGCGGAACGCTGAACGGCATCGAGGCTGACCTCGCGGTGCAGGGCAATGTCCTGAAGGTGAACGCGCTCAAGGTTGCCGACGTCCTGGGCGCAAAATTCGACCTCAAGGGCCAGGTCGCCGACTTCGGCACGGCGCCGCGCTTCGACCTCACCGTCAACGCCACGATGCCCGATACCGACAAGCTCCTCGTCTATGCCGGCATGCCGAAGTTCCTGAACGGCAAGCTGGGCGCCTCGACGGCGGGCGGCAGCGTTGCCGGCACGATGGACGCGCTGACCCTGCGCAACGCATCGGTCACCGCGGCCGGGGCGACTGCCCGCGCCACCGGCTCACTGGTGCTGGGCGACAAGTTCGCCTTCGATCTCGCGAGCTTCGCACTGGAGGCGCAGGATGCCAGCGGCTTGGTGTCGGTCGCCACGGGGCGACCACAGACCGGCCTCGGCGGGCTGGCCGCCCAGGGCGCCTTCAAGGGCAACGACCAGCGGGCTTCGTTCGAGGGGAGCCTCACGGCGATCGGTACGCAGATGTCGGGGCGCATCGATGCCACCCTGGGGGCGAGGCCCAATTTCTCGGCCAATCTGCGCATCCCGGGAACGCTCGATCTCGATGACTGGCTGGGCGTCACCGACGGGCCCGTCCCTGTCGTGCCCACCCCCGCGCTGCCGGCCACTCCGGGCGGGGCAAACGCCGCCGCCGTGCCGCTGCCCTCGGGGGGCCCGCGCGTCGCGACGGACAAGCAGATCGACCTCTCGGGCCTGCGCGCCTTCGACGCCACGCTGAACCTCGAAACCAGCGCCATCGAGGTCGGTGCTCTCAGGGTCACCTACGCCGACATGAACGCGACCTTGCGCAACGGCGTCTTCAAGGTTTCCAAGCTCACCGGCCAGTTCTACAGCGGTGCCGTCGACTTCGCGGGCACGGTCGACGCCTCGAAGGACACGATGACGGTCGACGTGGCCGGCACCCTCCAGGGCATCTACGTCGGCGAGATGTTGCGCGGCGCGGCCGGGCAGAACGTCTTCGGCAACGAGCATCTGAAGGTGGCGGTCGACGGCAAGATCAACGTCATGAGGATCGCGCTGCAGGGGCAGGGGAACTCGCCCGGGCAGATCCGCGATTCCATGACGGGCCAGGGCCATCTGTCGGGTGTCATCTATCCCTCCGTCGCCGGTGGCTCGCTGGGCTTCGCCTCGTTCGCGACCGGGATCGGCAGCCTCTTCAGCACCGAGATGGGGTTCAATTCGGCGGTCATCTCGGGCTTCATCAACGCGCAGAGCACGATCGAGGGCGACATCACCCTCTCGAAAGGCGAGATCAACCTGCAGAACCACGCGTTGAAGGGGCCGAGCGCGACGGCGCGAATCAACAGCCGCACCAGCCTGACCGCGGCGACCACGGAGACCACGATTGCTCTCGACTCCGGCTCGAATGGCGCGACCGACTATGTGATGACGGTCAACGGGCCCGTCTCCGCGCCGACGATGAGCATTCGCGGCAGGTGACGCGATCGCGGCGAAGCCGCCCTACGCCGCGCGATCCTTGAGGATTTCCCAGGCGCGGCGGAAGGTCTG
>NZ_JAUSBN010000080.1 GCF_030651995.1 Reyranella sp. | reverse complement strand
CGTTAGGGGGAGAGGCTAGGTGAGGGGGTTACAGGAGGTGCGTCGCCCCCTCACCCAACCTCTCCCCCTAACGGGGGAGAGGAGGAAGAAGGGCAATGCCTCACGACGGACTCAACCGTCCCAGCGGGAGCGGGTTCTTGGCGTTGTCGGGCGGCAGGATGCCATGGTCGGCCTGGTGCACCATCAGCAGCTCGAACCAGCGCGTGCGGTACTGCTGGTTCACTTCGACGCGGAACTGATTACTGGGCCCACGCTCTGCTAGCTCACGCTGCAACTCGGAGCGCAGCCCGAACGGCGCGCGTGCGCCGGCCTGGCCGATGTAGAGGATGGCGCCCGTGGCATCGGCGACCTGGTAGACGCCGAGTTGGCCCGGCAGGCGGGCGATCTCGTCGGCCGTCAGGGGCCGCCACGGCTTGTCGAGGCGGAGCCTGATGGACACGGCTACTTCCCCTGGAACTTCGCGGTGCGCTTCTCCAGCCGCGCCTTCATCCCTTCCTGCGCGTCCTGGCTCTTCATCGCCGCCTGGACGAGCGCGTCGACATCGTCGTGCTTGATGCCGTCGCGGAACTCGAGCTGCTTCACCGTCAGCGCCTTCATGGCCTTCAGCGACAGCGGGGCGTTGGCGGCCAGCCGGTCGACGACCTTCGAGGCCTCGGCTTCGAGTTCCTCCGGGGGCACGCAGCGGGCGATCAGGCCCAGCGCATGCAGCTTGGTCGATGGCAGCGGGTCGCCCAGCAGCAGCATCTCGCGCGTCGTCACCGGCCCCAGCACTTCCATCAGCTTCTTCGCCAGGAACCAGTTGGGGGCGAGGCCGACCTGGGCCAGCGACATGCCGAAGCGCGCCTTCTGGCTCGCCACCACGATGTCGCAATGAAGCGCCAGCTCGTTGCCGCCGGCGATCGCGTCGCCATGGACGACCGCAACGACGGGCAGGGGACAGAGCTCGACCGCGCGCAGCATCACCTCGATGCCGCTCGCATTGCCGCTGCCGATCGTTTCGCGGCGCTCGGCCATGTCGAGACCGGCGCAGAACACCTGGCCCTTGCCGCGGATCACGACCACACGATCGTCGGCCGCGACGGGAGCCCCCAGCGCCTCGATCATCGCCTCGATCAGCTCGCTGTCGAGCGCGTTGCGCTTCTCGGGCCGGTTCATCCAGATGGTTTTGACCGGGCCGCTCTTCTCGATGATGACCTTGCTCATGGTGCTGCTCACTCGGGCTCGATGCCGGCGGCTTTGATCTCCTTGGTCCACCACGCCGTCTCGGTCTTCACGTAGGCGGCGAACTGGTCGAGGGCGAGCGGGGCGATTTCCATGCGGCCCTGCGTCATCGCCTTGGCGGTGGCCGGGTCCTTCAGCGCCTCGGTGATCGCATCGGCGAGGACCTTCTGGACGTCCTTCGGCGTCGCCGCCGGCGCGAAGACGGCCAGCCAGTAGACCAGCGAGTAGCCCGGCACGGCTTCCGCGATGGCCGGCAGGTCGGGAGTGACCGTCGTGCGCTTCGGGCCGGTGGTCGCGAGCCCGCGCACGCGGCCGGCCTCGATCTGGGTCAGCGCCTGCGGCAGATCGGGGAACATCACCTGGACCTGGCCTGAAGCCACGTCGCCCAGCGCTTGCGGACTGGCCTTGTAGGGCACCCGTTCCAACTTCACGCCGGCCAGCTTGTTGAACATCTCGCCAGAAAGGCGCTGCGAGGCGCTGGCCTCGGCGTAGTTGAGCTTGCCCGGATTCTTCTTGGCGTAGTCGACCAGCTCGGCGGTCGTCTTCACCGGCAGATCGTTGTTCACGACCAGCGCATTGACGCCCATCACGCAGCGCATGATCGGCGCGAAATCCTTCTCGAGGTCGTAGCTCAGCTTCTTGAACAGGGCGCCGTTGGCGGCGTTCGTCGTGTTGGTGCCCATCAGAAGCGTGTAGCCGTCGGCCGGCGCGGTTGCGACGGCGGAGGCCCCCAGCTGTCCGCTGGCGCCCGGCTTGTTCTCGATCACGACCGGCTGCTTGAGAATGTCCTGCAACTTGGCGCCCAGGCCGCGCGCCGTCAGGTCGGTGGCGCTCCCGGCGGCGAAGGGCACGACGATCCTGATCGGCTTGTTGGGATAGGCCTGGGCGAAGGCTGCCCTGGACAGGGAACCTGCGGCCAGCGCGGCGGCGCCGGCGAGGGTCGTACGACGGTTGAGCTTCACGTTTCCTCCTCAGGCCTCGTCCGGCCGGTGCCCGTTTTAGCGGCCCGGCGCGACGAGGCAAAGGAGGGCCGGTCACATGAAGAGCTTTTCCGCCTTGCGGTCGGCGTAGAGCCCGGCCACGAACTCGGCGTAGCCGTTGTAGAGCAGGGTCGGGATGCGCTGTTCGCTCCCGAGCGGCTTCTCGGTGGCCTGGCTCCAGCGCGGATGGGCGACCTCCGGGTTCACGTTGGCCCAGAAGCCGTACTCGCTGGACTGCAGCCCCTCCCAGAACGTCTTGGGCTTCTTGTCGGTGAACTCGACGCTGACGATCGATTTCACGTTCTTGAACCCGTACTTCCACGGCGCGACGAGACGCAGGGGCGCGCCGTTCTGCTTGTGGATCGGCTTGCCGTAGAGGCCGGTGGCGATGAAGGCGAGGTCGTTCATCGCCTCGTCCATCGCCAGCCCCTCGGTGTAGGGCCACGGGTACAGAGGGTCGCGCTGCTCGCGCATAACCGAGGGCCGGGACAGGGTCTTCATGACGATGAACTTGGCGCTGCCGAGCGGCTTGCAGAGTTCGACGAGCGAGCGCACCGGAAAGCCGCTCCACGGCACGATCATCGACCATGTCTCGACGCAGCGATGGCGATAGACCCGCTCCTCGAGCTGTACCTTGGCCAGGAGATCGTCGATGCCGATCTCGAACGGCTTCTCGACCATGCCGCCGACCTTGATCGTCCACGGCCGGACCTCGAGCTTCTGGGCTTCGCGCCAGATGCTCTTGTCGGTGCCGAACTCGTAGAAGTTGTTGTAGGTCGTGGCCAGTTTCTCGGCCGTCATCGGCGTCGGCACGCCATACCTGTCGTTGCGTCTCGCCGGATACAGACCGGCCGAAGGATCGGCCGACTTGTCCTGCGCCATGAGTTGGCCGGGCAGTGCGATCGAGGCGGCGCCGAGTCCCATGGCCCGCACCATCGCGCGGCGATTGAGGTAGTGGCTTTCCGAGGTCGTCTTCGACTCCGGAAGCTCCCAGCCCTTCATGCGCTTGATCAGCATCGTTCCTCGCTCCTGTTTACGCCGTGCCCCTAGATGGGCCCCGCGACGGGCGGTCGCAAATCAACCCTGCTCACTGCCCCGTGACGCTGCCCCCAATTGGGCTGCGCTACGGCTTGGAGTTGGTCACGTCCAGCAGGGTCGGCCACATGACGTCGCGCCAGGCATTGTTGCCGACCGCGGTGAAGGTGATCTGTCCGCCCTGAACGAGGAAGAAGCGCGGCGTCTCGGCCCCCTGTTCGACGCCGACCTGGCTCATCAGGAAGGCGTCGAGCACCCAACGCAGGTCCGAGGGCCAGCTCGCGGGCTTCAGCAGGAGCGCCGGCGTCTTCGGGAACACCACGCGGTAGTCGACCTTCTGGAAAACCGGGGCCTGCTTGAAGAGCGGCTCCCATTGCGTGCGCCAGACCTTGCAGGCCTCCGACGTCTCGTCGCCGGCGAAGATCAGCATGGGCTTCGTCGTGCCCTGTGCCGGACCCTGGGCGGCAGCCGTGCGGGCGAGCACTGGCGCGGCGGCCAGCGACAGGCCCACCGCGATCACACTACGTCTCTTGAACATGAATCCACGTCCCCCTCGTGAGAGATCCCACGAGGGTAATATGTAACAATGTCGCCCGGCCGGAAACTAGGCCTTGGTGCCGGTCAGTTCCTGGATCTTCGGCCACATCTTGTCCTTCCAGCCGCCGTTGCCGGTGACCGTGAGGACGATCTTGCCGTCCTGGAAGAGGATGAAGCGCGGGGTCGCGTTGGGGCTCTTCTTGCCATCCTCGCTGGCCAGGAAGGCCGCCCGGATGGGTCTCGCCGGCGCGGGCCAGCTTTCGTCGACCATCAGGAGGTCTGGATTGGCCGGATGAACCACTTGATAGTCCATCTTCTTGAAAGCGGCCGACTTGAGGAAATCAGGCTCGGACTGGGCACGCCAGATCTTGCAGCCGCCTCAAAGCTCGTGGCCGACGAATACCAGCGTCGGGCGCCCAGACTGGGCACTGGCGACGCGGGCCAGTGACGATGCGGAAGCCATCGCCAGGCCACCCACCATCAAAGACCGTCTGTTGAACATGAACATCACTCCCGTGGAACCATTCCACGGGACGAATATGAGAGGCCGGTCCGCGGGGGAAAAGCGCCATAAGCCGGGCTCACCGCCTTGTGACCCGAGCGGAGGCCGCCCTCAGGCGGCCTGACGCTTCTTGGTCTCGTCGACGATGCGTTCGGCGGTGCGTCCCGCGAGTTCCTGCAGGTGGTCGAACTCGGCGCGGAAGGTGCCGATGCCCTGGGTGACGGACCGGATCTCCACGATCATGTCGGCGATCTCCGCCTCCGGAATCAGGGCCGAAACCTCGTCCCATCCTGCCCAGTCCGGTCGCGTGTCGTAGCCGAGAAGTTGCCCACGGCGTCCCGAGATCAGCCGCTGCAGCCGCGGGGTCGACTCGGACGGTCCGGCGACCGTGACCCGGAGAATGGGTTCGAGCAGGACCGGTTTGCACTTCGGCATGGCCTCGCTCATGGCGATACGCGCGGCCATCTTGAACGACATCTCGGAACTGTCGACGGCATGGTACTGGCCGTCGAACAGCGTCGCCTCGAGGTCGACCACAGGCTGTCCGAGCGGCCCTTCCTTCAGGGACTCGCGCAGCCCTTCCTCGACGGCAGGAATGAAGTTGCGGGGCACAACGCCACCCACGATGCGGTCGACGAAGCGGAAGCCCGATCCACGCGGCAATGGTTTGATCTCGACCTTGATGTCGGCGAACTGGCCGTGGCCGCCGGTCTGGCGCTTGTAGCGGGCATGCTGCTGTGTGCCGGCCTGGATGGTCTCGCGATAGGCGACGCGCGGCGCCGACGTCTCGACGGCGACATTGTAGCGCCCGGCGAGCTTGTCGACGGCGACCTTGAGGTGCATCTCGCCCTGGCCCCTGAGCAGCAACTCATGCGTCTCGCCGCGCTGCTCGAAGGATAGCGACGGATCTTCCTCGACGATCTTCTGGAGTGCGCCCGAGAGTTTCACCTCGTCGTTCCGGTTGCGGGCCGACAGCGCCAGCCCGAATACGGGAGTGTCGGCCGTCGGGAAATCTGCCGAGGCGACGATCCCCGCGGGACTGAGTATCTGCCCGGACGAGAGGGACTCGACCTTGGCCAGGGCCACGATCTCGCCGGCGCGCGCCGCGGCGATCTTGTCGAGCCTCTGTCCGAACGGGCGCAGGATCGACCCGATCCTCTGTCCGCCGACCGAGTGGCCTTCGGCGAGCGTCCCGGACCAGATGCGGCAGAGCGACAGCTTTCCGGCGTGGCTCTGGTGAACGACCTTGAAACACTCGGTCATCGGAGCGCCCTCCGAAGGCAGGGCGCGGCGCCGCGCGGTCTGCTCGACGAAGGGCGTATCGTGGCGCAACGCCTTCAGCAGGCGCCGCACGCCGTTCTCCCGGTCGCCGGCGCCGAGCAGCACCGGTGCGATCTGATCGGTGCAGAACTCGTCGTGCAGATCGCGGTAGATCAGCGACTTTTCGGGCGCGATATCCTCGATGAGCTGTTCGAGGAGCGCATCGTCGAACTCGGAGAGCGTTTCCAGCATCTCGCGGCGCGCCTCGGTCTCGCGCGGCAGCACGTCTGCGGGCATCTCGATCAGGTCGGACGCGCCGCTGCTCCTGTAGCGATAGGCGCGCTCGCTCACGAGATCGACATAGCCCACCGTCTCCTTGCTGCCGTCGGCGGCGGCACGGCGGATCGGCACCTGCCGCAGCACCAGTTTGCGCCGCGACACCGACTGCAGCGCCGACAGCAGGTCGCGCACACGGACCTCGGCGGAGTCGATCTTGTTGACGAAGACGATGTGCGGAATGTGCCGGTCCTCGATCTGTTTCAGGAGCGGCGTCAGCGCCATCACCCGCTCGGGCGAGGCCTCGCAGACGAGGACGGCTGCATCACAGACCGCAAGCGCTGCGAAGGCGTCGTGCTGGAATTCGATCGAGCCCGGCACGTCGAGGAAGGTCCACTGGTCACCGAGATAGTCGACCGAGGCGACGTTGATTTCGGTGCCCATGCCACGCTTGCGCGCTTCGGCGGCGCCGTCACCGATGGAAGTGCCTGCACGCGTCGAGCCGCGCCGGCCGATGGCTCCGGTCGCGTAGAGAATGCTTTCGAGTAGGCTGGTCTTGCCCGACAGATACGGCCCGCACAGCGCCACCACGCGATGCGCGCCGCTGCCTGGTCTGCCGCCGGTGATCGTCTCCGTCTTTAACTCGGCCATGACAACGTCCTCCTTCTTCGCAAAAGCGCAGAAGCCCCGGACGAAAGTCGCGGAATAGACGTTACGCTTCCGAACGATCAGCCGGAGCGAAGCCCACTTGTCATGAAAATGGTTTCATCCCCGCCCGGGTGAGTCAAACGTCGGGCGGGGATGAAATAGGTCAGCAGTCCTTACGACAGCGCGGCGCAGGCGCGCTGGATACGACGGCCCGCTTCCTCCAGCAGTTCCGTCGCCGTGGCGTAGGAGATGCGGAAGGCCGGACCCTGACCGAACGCCGAACCCTGGACCACCGAGAGGCCTTCGGCCTCGAGCAGGTAGTTCACGAAGTCGGTGTCGTCCTTGATCACCTTGCCGTCGGGCGTCTTTTTGCCCATCAGGCCGGCGCAGGACGGATAGACGTAGAAGGCGCCCTCGGGACGCGGGCACTTGATGCCGTTGGTCTGGTTCAGCATCGACACGATCAGGTCGCGGCGCTGCTTGAAGATCGCGACGTTCTTCGCGATGAAGTCGGTCGGCCCGTTGAGGCCGGCCACCGCGGCAGCCTGGCTGATCGAACTGGCGTTCGAGGTGCTCTGCGACTGCACCGTGATCATGGCATCGATCAGCTTCTGCGGGCCGGCCGCGTAGCCGATACGCCAGCCGGTCATGCTGTAGGCCTTGGAAACGCCGTTCATGGTCAGCGTACGGTCGTACAGGCGCGGCTCGACCTGGGCCGGCGTGAAGAACTCGAAGTCGTCGTAGACGAGCTTCTCGTACATGTCGTCGGTGAGGATGTGGACGTGCGGATGCTTCAGCAGGACGTCGCACAGGCCGCGGAGGTCGGCCTTGGAGTAGGCGGCACCCGTCGGGTTGCTGGGCGAGTTCAGGATGATCCATTTGGTCTTGGGCGTGATGGCGCGGTCGAGATCTTCCGGCGTCAGCTTGAAGCCGTTCTCTTCCCGACACTGCACGATGACCGGCGTGCCGTCGCCGAACAGCACCATCTCGGGGTACGAAACCCAGTAGGGCGCCGGCACGATGACCTCGTCGCCCGGATCCAGCGTCGCCAGCATGGCGTTGAAGATGATCTGCTTGCCGCCCGAGGTGACGACGGTCTGCGACGGCTTGTACTCGAGGCCATGGTCGCGCTTCATTTTCGCGACGATCGCCTGGCGCAGCGCGGGCGTTCCCGGCACCGCGGTGTACTTGGTGTCGTTGTTGCGGATCGCCTGGATCGCCGCTTCCTTGATGTGGTCGGGCGTCGGCATGTCCGGTTCGCCGGCGGCCAGGCCGATCACGTCCTTGCCTGCCGCTTTCATCTCCAGGAATTTGCCCTGCGCGGCATTGGTCGGAGACGGCTTGATGCGGCTGAGACGATCGGCGATGAAAGCCATGACGAGTATGCCTCCTTGGGCATTTTGAGAGCGGCGCGAAGCTAGTCGCGACGACGCCTTTCCGCAAGGCGACCGCATTGTATTTATCGTCAGGCGGGCCGTACCGCTGCTAAGGCAGGCCGCCTGTCTCGGCAGTTCGTCAATCCGCGAGGCGGACGGAGCAGTCGACGGTCATTTTCGCATCGCCGAAGCCGACGCGCCGGCCGCTGACCGGAGCTGCATCGCGGTAGTCGAGCCCGACGGCGACCCGCAGGCTGTCGCCGCGCGGACTGATGCCGTTGGCGGGGTCGAAGCCCACCCATTCGAGCCCCGGCACCCAGGCTTCGGCCCAGGAATGGCTGGTCCGGCCGACACGCAGTTCGGGATCGTCGTTGCGGAGATAGCCGCTCACATAGCGGGCGGGCACGCCGAGGCGGCGGCAGCAGGCGATGAAGATGTGGGCCTCGTCCTGCGCCACGCCGGCGCCGCGCGTCAGCGCCTCGACCGCCGTCGTGTCCACGGTGGAGGCGCCGGTCCTGTAGGCCACGCGCGCCGAAATCCGCTCCATCAGCTCATGCAGGACAGCGACCCGTTGCGTGGGGTCCGCGGTGCGGTCGGCAAGGCCCTCGATCACCGGATCGAAGCTCGCATCGTGGCGCGCGAGGCCCGTGTTGCGCAGCCAGAAGGGCGCCGGCAGGGTCGGCTCCTCGACGTAGCGCAGCCACTGGTCGGTACCGCTGTACTCGTAGATGCCCTGCACCACGATCTCGACGCCGTCGTGCTGCTGGGCGACCGAGAAGGTCGTCACCTGGTTGCCGTGGCCGTCCTTCCATTCCGACTTCTTGCCGGGACCTTCGATGCGCCACGACACGATGCGCTGCGCCGCCGCCGGCTTGGGCGTGAGACGCACGTCGTGGATCGAATGTCCGGACGGCTGGTCGAACTGGAAGCGGGTGGCGTGATGGACGGAGAAGCGCATGGTTTGCTCAATCCAGGAGGAACTGTCGGCCGATTTCGTCCGACAGGGTGCCGATGTCGCCGCGCAGCTGTCCCAGGAACGTGGCCAGGCCGATCTCGAAGACCTTGTCGATGCGGGCGTAGCGCAGGCGCGCATGAAGCTCGCCCGCCAGCCGGTCCGCCTCGCCCCGCGTGCCGTAGGCATCGGCCAGCTCGCGCATGTTGAGGTCGACCATCCACAGGCAATGGTGCACCGAGCGCGGCACGTCGCGCCGCAGCATCATCAGCTCCGCCACCTTCATGGGGTTGAGCGAGCTGCGGTAGATGCGCCGGTAGGTGCGCACGGCGCCGACGCAGGCCAACAGCTCCGACCAGGCGAAGTAGTCGAGTCCCTCGGCGCTTGGATTGCCGTCCGGCCGCAGCAGGTGGAACTTCACGTCCAGGATCCGGCCGGTATTGTCGGCGCGCTCGAGGAAGGCGCCGAGCTGCAGGAAGTTGTTGGCCTCGTCGCGCAGCAGCGTCACCTGGGCGGCACCGAAGATCATCACCGCCTGCTTCTTCACCGTCTCGATCAGGGCGCCGCGGTCGAGGGTCGCGCGATTGCCGCGCAGCCGGGCGCTGAGCTCCAGCCACAGCGCGTTCAAGCTCTCCCAGACGTCGACCGTGATGTTGTTGCGTTCCTCGCGGGCGTTGCGCCGCGCCGCGCCGATCGAATTGACGATGGAGGAGGGGTTGTTCTCGTCGATCACCAGGAAGTCGATCAGGCTGGCGAGACGTTCGCCCTGCGCCTGGCTCTGGCGGAACTCGTCCTCCATGCCGAAGATCGCCGCTACGCCGGCGGCTTCCTCGCCGCGCGACTGCAGGGCCATGCGCTGGGTCGCCTCGATCAGCCGGGCCGTCGACTTGGCACGCTGCAGGTAGCGACCCATCCAGTAGAGATTCTTGGCGGTACTGCTCAGCATCGGCGGGGCCTACCTGTCGTCCGCCTGGTCGGATGCCAGGACCCAGGTGTCCTTGGTGCCTCCGCCCTGGCTCGAATTGACGACCAGAGATCCCTCCTTGAGGGCGACGCGCGTGAGGCCGCCCGGCACGATCGTGATCTTCTTGCCCGAGAGCACGAACGGGCGCAGGTCGACGTGCCGCGGCGCCACGCCCTGGCTCACGAAGGTCGGGCAGGTCGACAGCGCCAGCGTCGGCTGGGCGATGTAGTTGTCCGGCCGTGCTTTCAGGAGCGCCGCGAATTCCTCGATCTCGGCCTTGCTCGAGGTCGGGCCGACCAGCATGCCCTTGCCGCCCGATCCGTGCACCTCCTTGACGACGATCTCGGCGAGATGCTCCAGCACGTACTTGTAGTCATCGGCCCGGTCGCAGCGCCACGTCGGCACGTTCTGCAGGATCGGCTCCTCGCCGAGATAGAAGCGCACCATCTCGGGCACGTAGGTATAGGTCGACTTGTCGTCCGCGACGCCGTTGCCGAGCGCATTGACGATGTTCACACGGCCGGCGCGCAGGGCGCCGAGCAGGCCTGCGACGCCGAGGAAGGAGTCGGGGCGCATCGCCAGCGGATCGAGGAATGCATCGTCGACCCGGCGGTAGATCACGTCGACCCTCTGCGGCCCGCGTGGGGTACGCATATAGACCCGGCTTTCGTCGACGAACAGGTCGGAGCCCTTCACCAGCTCGATCCCCATCTCGTCGGCGAGGAAAGCGTGCTCGAAATAGGCGCTGTTGTAGTGGCCGGGGGTCAGCAGCACGACGTTCGGCTCATGGCCGTCGCTGAACGATACGGACCGCAGCGTGGCAAGCAGCTCCTCGGAATAGTCGGCGACCGGCAGGACACTCATGGCCGCGAACAGTTCCGGGGCCAGCCGCATCATGACTTCCCGGTTCTCGAGGACGTATGACACGCCGGACGGCGTGCGGACATTGTCCTCGAGGACGTAGAAATCCTTCTCGCCGACGCGGACGAGATCGATGCCGGCGATGTGGGCGTGCACGCCACCGGGGAGCTGCAGTCCCTGCGCCATGGCGACGAACTCGCCGTTCATCAGGATCTGCTCTTCGGGGATGATGCCGGCGCGGCAGATTTCGCGCTCGCCATAGGCGTCGGTCAGGAAGGCGTTGAGGGCGCGCACGCGCTGCGACAGGCCCTTGTGGAGGAACTGCCACTCGTCATACGCGATGACGCGCGGGATGATGTCGAACGGGATCGTCGTCTCGGAACCTTCGGCCGCGCCATAGGCGCCGAAGGTAATGCCGTGCCGGCGGTAGAAGAGATCGACCTCTCTTCGTGTCGCCTCCAACCGTTCGGGTGATGTCCGGGCCAGCCAGTCGGCGACACCGCGATAGGGCGCGCGGACCGAACCGTCGGTGCCCGAATTCATTTCATCGAATGCCTTGGCTACCATCCGGCATTTCACCCCCTGTCGAATAACCATATAAGCAATCGACGGGCCAACAAAGTGCCCGTGTTCATCGGGCGGAGGCGCGGCATGAAGCAGGTGCTGATCGATCGGTACGGGACCCCCTGGGACGTGGCGCGCTGCGCCGACGTTCCCGACGTCGGCGAACCGGCCGCCGACGAAGTCGTCTTCGACGTACTGGCCTTCCCGATCAACCCTGCGGACATGTGGTTCTGCAAGGGAAGCTACCGGTTGAAGCCGCCGCTGCCGGCGACGCCCGGCGCCGAATGCGTCGGCCGGGTCACCGCCGTCGGATCGGCCGTGAAGCATGTCGGGACGGGCGACCTGGTCATCAACCTGCAGCGCGAGAACTGGACACAGAAGCGGCGCGTGAAGGGCCACGACGCCATCCCGCTGCCGGCCGGCATCGACCTGCGCCAGGCCGCGATGGTGCGCATCAACCCGCCGACGGCGCGGCTCATGCTGTCGGACTTCGTCGACCTCACCGGCGGCGAATGGGTCATCCAGAACGTCGCCAATTCGGCGGTCGGGCGGCTGCTGATCGTACAGGCCCACCAGCGCGGACTGCGCACCGTCAACGTCGTGCGCCGCGCCGAGCTGGCAGACGAGCTGAGGGCACTGGGCGCCGATGTCGTGCTGGTGGACGGCGACGATCTCGCCGAGCGGGTTGCCGGGGCGACCGGCAATGCCGCGATCCGGCTGGGCATCGAGGCGATCGGCGGCGCCGCCACGGGCCGCCTCGTCGACTGCGTCGCGACCGAGGGCACCGTCGTGCATTACGGATCGATGAGCGGCGAGGATCCCCGGGTGGGGCGCAGCAACCTCATCTACCGCGGCATCAAGCTGACGGGGTTCATGCTGGGCCGTGGCCTTGCCAGGCGCGACGCCGCGAAGATCCGCGAAATCTATGCGGAATTGGCTGCGCAGGTGGTGGCCGGTCCGCTTTACGCCCCGGTGGACACGGTCTATCCGATCGAGAAGATCAAGGAAGCGCTGGCCCATGCCGACAAGGGCGGGCGCAACGGCAAGATCCTGGTGGCGCCCAACGGCGCGATTTGAACGAGGGAGATACGCAATGAATTCCGACGTCGCGGCAATCGAGAAGGTGCTTCAGGTCTATTTCGACGGCCTGTACGAGGGCGACACGAAGAAGCTGGGCGAGGCCTTCCATCCCGCCTCGCATCTCTACAGCGCCGGTCCCGACGGCAAGGCCGCGGACATGCCGCGCGCCGACTGGTTCAAGATGGTCGAGAGCCGCAAATCGGCCAGGGACAGCGGCAGCGAGCGCCGCGACCGCATCGTTTCGATCGACTTTTCCGGCCCGGCGACGGCCTTCGCCAAGGTCGAGTGCCAGATCCCGCCGCGCTACTTCACGGACTATCTGACGCTTCTTAAAGTAGAAGGCCGTTGGCAGGTCATTGCCAAGGCCTTCCACACGGTTACGAAGTAGAAGAATGGAGCGGGGCGCGAGGAGCCTAGCTCTTCGCGTCGGCCGCGACCTGGACCTTGATCATCTTGTCCGGCGGGGCGGACACGGCGCCCGAGCCCGGCGCGCCCTTCTTGATCTTGTCCACGAACTCCATGCCGGACGTGACCTTGCCCCAGACGGTGTATTGGCCGTCGAGGAAGTTCGAGTCCTTGAAGACGATGAAGAACTGGCTGCGGGCGCTGTTCGGATCGTTGGTGCGCGCCATCGAGACCGAGCCGCGCTTGTGCGGCTCCTTGGAGAATTCGGCCTTGAGCGTCTCGCCCATGCCGCCGGTGCCGGTACCCGTCGGGTCGCCGGTTTGCGCCATAAAGCCGTCGATCACGCGGTGGAAGACCACGCCGTCATACTTGCCCTCGCGCGCCAGCTTCTTGATCTGGGCCACGTGGTTGGGGGCGAGGTCGGGGCGCATCTCGATGACGACGCGACCATCCTTCAGGTCGATGTAGAGGGTGTTTTCCTTATCCATGGCGGAGGCTGCTCCTGCGAACATGAGAATGACGGCAAGGACGGGCGTCAGAAAGGCGAGCCGCATGACGATTTCCTTAGGCGATTCCGCGGTCCTGCCGCGGCGGGCGGGACCTTATAGGCCGGCTTTCGAAAGACAAGCGGCAACTTCGGGGCGGCGCCGGAGCGGTTTGCTGCACCTGCGTGATGTGCCGTTGCGGGCGCGGCTGCGACTGGCCGCCACATACCGACCGGGGGTGAAAACCCGTTACCACCCACGGCTATATCTGGTACTAACCCGTTTGAAATGCGGGGGATTTTGCGGGTCGGAAAAACCTGCCGGATCTGAACCGCCGAGGGGACGGATGCATGGTCGTTAAGCGTGTATTGGGCGTCGTTGGACTGCTGGCGGTAATGGCCGGATTCGGCCTGGCTGCGCCGGCCCAGGCGCAGAAAGTCATCGGTGTGCCGCACGATTGGCAGCTGAACTTCCCGCCGCCCTACACGCCGATCATGGAGCGGGTGGAATCGCTGCACGACCTGCTGCTGGTCATCATTACCGCGATTTGTATCTTCGTGCTGCTGCTGCTGGTTTACGCCGTCTGGCGCTTCCACGCCGGTCGCAACCCGACACCGACGACCGTGACCCATCATACGGGGCTCGAGATCGCCTGGACGATCATCCCCATCCTGATCCTGGTCGTGATCGCCATCCCGTCGTTCCGCCTGCTCTACTTCAGCGACAAGGCGACCGACGCGGCGCTGACCATCAAGGTCACCGGCCATCAGTGGTACTGGTCGTACAACTATCCCGACCAGGGCGATTTCACGATCGAGAGCCGCATGCTGAGCGAGGCCGACCGCGCCAAGACCAAGCCGCAGGTGCCGCGCCTGCTGGCCGTCGACGAGGAGATGGTGATCCCGGTCAATACCGTGGTGCGCATCATCGGCACGGCCGAGGGCGGCAGCATGCACGGCTGGACGGTCCCGGGCTTCGGCGTCAAGAAGACGGTGATCCCCGGTCGCCTCAACGAGGGCTGGATCAGCGTCAAGGAAGAGGGCCTCTACTTCGGCCAGTGCTCGCAGATCTGCGGCCAGAACCACAGCTTCATGCCGATCGGCGTCCGCGTGGTCTCCCAGGCCGACTTCGACAAATGGGTGGCGGACAAGAAGAAGGCCGCCGGGCTCGTGCCCGCGACCGACGTTGCCTCCGCCACCACCACTCCCGCCACCCGCTAAGCGCTTCTCCGCAGGAGACTAAGAATGGCCACCGCGCACGGCGCCGCCCACGACGCCCATGGGCATGACGACCACACTCCCACCGGCATCAAGCGGTGGCTGTACAGCACCAATCACAAGGACATCGGCACGATGTACCTTGTCTTCTCGATCCTGGCGGCGCTGATCGGGGGAGGCTTCTCGGTCTACATGCGCCTTGAGCTGATGCAGCCGGGCGTGCAGTACTTCAACGGCGCGGACGGCACGCCGGACGGCCACTTCTGGAACACGATCGTCACGGCGCACGGCCTGATCATGGTGTTCTTCGTGGTCATGCCCGGCCTGATCGGCGGCTTCGGCAACTGGTTCGTGCCGCTGATGATCGGAGCGCCCGACATGGCGTTCCCGCGCATGAACAACATCAGCTTCTGGCTGCTGCCGCCGGCCTTCATCCTGCTCCTGATGTCGGCGCTGATCGGCGGTGGCGTGGGAACCGGCTGGACGATCTATCCGCCGCTCACGATCAACCAGGGCGCGGGCATGGATCTCGCGATCTTCTCGCTGCACATAGCGGGTGCCTCGTCGATCCTGGGTGCGATCAACTTCATCACGACCATCCTGAACATGCGCGCGCCGGGCATGACGCTGCACCGCATGCCGCTGTTCGCCTGGTCGGTGCTGGTCACGGCGTTCCTGCTGCTGCTGGCGCTGCCGGTGCTCGCCGGCGCCATCACGATGCTGCTGACCGACCGCAACTTCGGAACCTCGTTCTTCAAGCCCGAGGGCGGCGGAGATCCGGTGCTGTTCCTGAACCTGTTCTGGTTCTTCGGTCACCCCGAAGTCTACATCATGATCCTGCCGGCCTTCGGCATCATCAGCCACATCATCTCGACCTTCGCCCGCAAGCCGATCTTCGGCTATCTCGGAATGGCCTACGCGATGGTGGCGATCGGCGTCGTCGGCTTCGTCGTGTGGGCGCACCACATGTACACGGTCGGTATGGACGTCGACACGCGCGCCTACTTCGTGGCCGCGACCATGGTGATCGCGGTGCCGACGGGCGTGAAGATCTTCTCGTGGATCGCCACCATGTGGGGCGGCTCGATCCGGCTCACGATCCCGATGCTGTGGGCGATCGGCTTCATCTTCCTGTTCACCGTCGGCGGCGTGACCGGCGTGGTCCTGGCCAATGCCGGCGTCGACTACTCCCTGCACAACACCTACTACGTGATCGCGCACTTCCACTATGTGCTATCGCTCGGTGCAGTGTTCGGCATGTTCGCCGGCTTCTACTACTGGATCGGCAAGATGTCGGGCCGGCAGTATCCGGAGTGGGCGGCGCAGATCCACTTCTGGGTCACCTTCGTCGCCGTGAACCTGACGTTCTTCCCGATGCATTTCTCGGGACTGGCCGGCATGCCGCGCCACTACGTCGACTATCCGGACGCGATGGCGCACTGGAACTACCTCTCCTCGATCGGCGCGTTCCTGTCGTTCGGCGCGACCCTGTTCTGGCTCGTCTTCGTGGTGTTCGGCACGCTCTTGTACGGCCGCAAGGTCGGTGCGAACTACTGGGGTGAGGGGGCGACGACGCTGGAATGGACGGTGGCTTCGCCGCCGCCGTTCCATACCTTCGAAGAACTGCCGCACATCTCGCCGACGGCGAACCACTAGGAACGGAGCGGAGGCGCCCCACGAAGGCGCCTTCGCCTTGAAGGGCCCATGAGCGACACCGCACACACATTCACGGGAAGCATCGAAGGGGCCGCGACGCGTGCGCGCGTGCGCGACTACATCGACCTGCTGAAGCCGCGTGTCATGTCGCTGGTGGTCTTCACCGGGTGGATCGGCGTGTTGATCGCACCGGTGCATCTCCACCCGTTCAAGACGGCGCTGGCGGTTCTGGCGATCGCCCTGGGCTCGGGCGCGGCCGGCGCCATCAACATGTGGTACGAGCGTGACCTTGACGCGCTGATGGTCCGCACGCGCAACCGCCCGCTGCCGGCCGGTCGCGTGGCGCCGGACGATGCGCTGGGCCTCGGCGTTCTGCTGTCGATGTTCTCGGTCCTGCTGATGGCGGTATCGACGAACCTCGTGGCGGCCGCGCTGCTGGCGGCGGCGATCCTGTTCTACGTCTTCGTCTACACGATCTGGCTGAAGCGCCGGACGCCGCAGAACATCGTGATCGGCGGTGCCGCCGGCGCCTTTCCGCCGATGATCGGCTGGGCCGCCGCGACCGGCGACGTGTCCGCCGTCGGGATCGCGCTCTTCCTGCTGGTCTTCTTCTGGACCCCACCGCATTTCTGGGCGCTCGCGCTGTACCGTAGCGAGGATTATCGCCGCGCCGGCGTGCCGATGCTGCCGGTGGTGGCGGGGCCGCGCGAGACCAAGCGGCAGATGGTGATCTACACGCTGCTGCTCCTGCCGGTCGCCCTGGCGCCGACGCTGCTGGGCGCGGTCGGCTGGGTCTATGGTGCGGTTGCCCTGGCGCTCAGCCTGGGCTTCATCGGGCACGCGATCGCCGTCTGGCGAACCGCGGACGACGAAACGGCCTTCGGCGCCGCCCGCAGGATGTTCCGCTATTCGCTGATCTATCTGGCCGCTGTATTCGCGGCTTTGCCGGTCGATCTCGTCGTGAGCCGGATCGCGGGATGAGCGCGGCCATGGCACAGGACCGTCGACCGGGCGATACCGAGATGCACCGCCGCCAGCGCGGCAAGAACCTGTTCATCGCGGGTTTTCTGGTCGTGCTCGTGATCCTGTTCTTTGCTCTTACGATCGTGCGCATGGGAGGCTACGGATGACGGATGACACGCCCGACACCGCCGCCAGGAACAAGCGGCTGGCGCGACGGCTTTTCCTCATGACGGCGGGCATGGGCGGTTTCGCCTATGCCTCGGTGCCGCTTTACGACCTGTTCTGCCGAACCACCGGGTTCGGCGGCACGCCGGTCGTGGCGCAGGAAGGCGACCGGCCGATGCTCGACCGCACGGTCAAGGTCCGCTTCGATTCCAACGTCGACACGTCCCTGCCGTGGCGTTTCCAGCCACTGCAGCGCGAGGTCACGGTCCGTCTGGGTGAGGAGTGTCTCGCCCACTACCGCGTGACCAACCTTTCGCAGCGCCCGGCTGTCGGGACGTCGACCTACAACGTCACCCCTGAGTCGGCCGGCGGGTGGTTCAACAAGATCCAGTGCTTCTGCTTCACGGAGCAGTTGCTGCTCCCCGGGCAGTCCGTGGACATGCCCGTGATCTTCTTCGTCGATCCCGAGTTGGACAAGGATCGGCGCTACGACAACATCCGGACCATCACGCTTTCGTACACATTCTTCGAGGCGAAGACGGAACGGGCCAGGACCTTGCTGGGCGGATTGCCCGGCAGCGATATCGGAAAGGGTGGATGAACATGGCCGGCGGTACTCCGAAGCATCCCTATCATCTGGTCGACCCCAGCCCGTGGCCGGCCCTGGGTTCGTTGGCGGCCCTCGTGCTGGCGCTCGGCTTCGGCTTCGCGCTGCATCCGGACATGATGGGCCAGGGCATCGGCAACGTCATGAAGGCCGTGCACTGGTGGGGGCTGGCTCCCGGCCTGCTGCTGGTAGTGGGCGTCATGTACTGGTGGTGGTCCGACGTCATCGCCGAGTCGCGCGTCTATCACACGGCAGTGGTCCAGCTCGGGCTGCGCTACGGCATGATCCTGTTCATCGCCTCGGAAGTGCTGTTCTTCGCGGCCTTCTTCTGGGCGTTCTTCGACGCCGCGCTCTATCCGGGCGCGCCGAACATGCCGGTCCGTGCGGAGGCGACCGGCGGCATCTGGCCTCCCAAGGGCATCAGCATCATCGCGCCGTTCGACCTGCCGTTGATGAACACGCTGATCCTGCTGCTGTCGGGCACCACCTGCACCTGGGCCCACCACGCGATCATCGAGGGCAACCAGAAGGACGCCGTCCGCGGCCTGCTGTGCACCGTCCTTCTCGGTATGATCTTCACGGGCGTCCAGGCCTACGAGTACATCTACGCGCCGTTCACGTTCAGCCAGGACATCTATACGTCGACCTTCTTCATGGCGACGGGCTTCCACGGCTTCCACGTGCTCGTCGGGACCATCTTCCTGATCGTCTGCCTGATCCGCGCCGCGAAGGGCCAGTTCAAGCCCAAGCAGCATTTCGGCTTCGAGGCCGCTGCGTGGTACTGGCACTTCGTCGACGTGGTCTGGCTGTTCCTGTTCTTCTGCATCTACTGGTGGGGCGCCGGCAAGGCGCCGATCGCCCTGCACTGACGCAGTCTTACAGGCTATCTTGGAACCGCCGGGTGCTCCCCGGCGGTTCGTCTTTGGGAGACCACCCCGTGTCCGACTGGCCCCGGCAATCGCCCTTCGACGTCGCCCTGCGCGGCGCCTGCCCCCGTTGCGGCAAGGGACGGCTCTTCGCCGGCCTGCTGAACGTGGTCGACCGCTGCTCCTCCTGCGGCCTCGACCTGCGCGGCAACGATGCCGGCGACGGGCCGGCGGTGTTCGTCATCCTGGGACTCGGCGCCATCATCATGATGCTCGTCTTCTGGGTCGAGTTCCGCTACGAGCCGCCGTGGTGGGTGCACGTAGCGATCTGGCTGCCGCTCACCTTCGCGCTGGCCGTCTGGATGTTGCGCTTCCTAAAGGCCCTGCTGGTCGCCCAGCAGTTCGTCCATCGCACCACCGAACTCGACGAGTAGAGGAGACACCATGATCCGGCTGAGGCCCGCTCTCTGGCCCACGCTCGTCTCGCTGCCCATCCTGGTCCTCTCGCTGAGCCTGGGGATCTGGCAGATGGAGCGTCGCGAGTGGAAGCGCGACATCATCGATCGCATCGCCGCGAATCAGGCGGCGCCGCCGATGACGCTCGACAAGCTGCTGAGCGGCGTTCCACTGCGCCACGAATACGGGCGTGTGAAGGTTTCCGGTACCTTCGAGCATGGGCACGAGTTCTTCCTGGCGGCGCGGAGCCTGAAGAACAAGGTCGGCCTGCAGGTCATCGTGCCACTCAAGACCGATGACGGTCGCGTGGTCCTGTTCGATCGCGGCTGGGTGCCCGATCGCAAGGCCGCGACGCAGGCGGCGGCGCAGCCGTCGGGGCGGGTCGAGCTGACCGGCCTCGTTCGCCGGTCCCAGACCAGGGCGCGCTTCGCGCCGGAGAACGTCCCGGAGAAGAACTTCTGGTTCCAGGCCGACGTGCCGCTGATGCGCAAGATGGCGGGGGCGCCGTCGGATCCCAAGCTCGACACCTTCTTCCTCGAGTCCGACGCCACGCCCAATCCGGGTGGCATACCGGTGGGCGGCCAGACCCGGCTCGAGATTCCCAACGACCATCTCCAGTACGCCATCACCTGGTTCCTGATCGCTCTCGCGCTGGCCGGCGTCTATCTCGCCTATCACTGGGAGAACGGCCGGCTGGAGATCAACGGTCGCAGGAAGACGCAGTGATCGCCACCGATCCCTATGCCGAGCTGGAACATCGCTTCGCGCGGCTGAGCGATATCGGTCGCGCGACGGCCATCCTGAACTGGGATCGTTCGACCATGATGCCGGACGGCGCCAGCGGCGATCGCGCCGACCAGCTGGCGACCCTGGGCGTCATCGCCCACGAGATCATCTCCGCGCCCGAGATGCCCGATCTTCTGTCGCGCGCCGAGGAGGGCCGCGCCTCGCTCGATCCCTGGCAGGCGGCCAACCTGCGCGAGATGCGCCGTTCTTGGGTGCACGAGAGCGCGCTGCCTTCCGACCTCGTCGAGGCGCGCACGCGGGCCTGCTCGGCCTGCGAGCTGGCCTGGCGCTCGGCCAGGAAGAATGCCGACTTCAAGTCGCTGCTGCCGACGCTCACCGAGGTGCTGACGATCATGCGCCGGGTGGGCGAGGCCAAGGCCGCCGCGCTGGGCACCTCGCTCTACGATGCCTTGCTCGACGAGTTCGAACCCGGCGGACGCTCGGCGCGCATCGACGCGTTGTTCGCCGAGCTGCGCGGCTTCCTGCCCGACCTGCTGGGCCACGTGCTGGAGCGTCAGAAGAGCGAGCCCGATCCGTTACCGCTCAAGGGTCCGTTTCCCGTCGAGGCGCAGCGCCGGCTGGGCGAGGAACTGATCCGCCGGATCGGCTTCGACTTCCATCACGGCAGGCTCGACGTGTCGGCGCATCCGTTTACCGGCGGGACGGCCGACGATGTGCGCATCACCACGCGCTACGACGAGGCGGATTTCGAGCGCTCGCTGATGGGGGTGCTGCACGAAACCGGACACGGCCTCTATGAAGCCGGCCTGCCCAAGGCCTGGCGCCGCCAGCCGGTCGGCAATGCGCGCGGCATGACCCTGCACGAGAGCCAGTCCCTGCTGATGGAGATGCAGGCCTGTCGCAGCGACGCCTTTCTCGAGTTTGCCGCCCCGCGCATGCGCGCCGCCTTCGGCAAGGAGGGGCCGGCCTGGACCGAGGAGAACATCCATCGGCTCTACACGCGCGTGGCGCCGGGCTTGATCCGCGTCGATGCCGACGAAGTCACCTATCCGTTGCACATCATGCTGCGCTATCGGCTGGAGCGGGCGATGCTGGCGGGCGACCTCGCGTTGCCCGACCTGCCCGGCGCCTGGAACGACGGCATGCGGGACTTGTTGGGAATCGTACCACCCGACGACTCGCTGGGCTGCCTGCAGGACATCCATTGGCCGGATGGTGGCTGGGGTTATTTCCCGACCTACACGCTGGGCGCGCTGGCCGCGGCCCAGCTCTTCGCCGCCGCCCGCCGTGCCCATCCCGGCCTGATGGACGCCATCGGGCAGGGCGATTTCGCCCCGCTGCTGGGTTGGCTGCGCGCCAATGTCCACGGCAAGGGCTCGATTGCGACGACCGACGAGATCCTGACCGAGGCCACCGGGGCGCCGCTCAGCGCCGCCGCCTTCAAAGCCCATCTGGAAAGCCGCTACCTGCAGGCGTAAGAGGGACCCATGCTCGACCTCCGTCCTAACTGCGAATGCTGCGACAAGGACCTGCCCAACGGCGCGTCCGACGCCCTGATCTGCACCTTCGAGTGCACTTTCTGCGCCGACTGCGCGCAAACCCGCCTGGGCGGCCATTGCCCGAACTGCGGCGGCGATCTGGTCAAGCGGCCCACCCGCCCGGAGAGGGCGCTGGCCAAGTTCCCGGCCTCCACGAAACGGGTTCGCAAGGACCATGAGGCCTGTCGGCAGGTCGCCTAGCCGGAGAAATCCTTTGCGTTACATCAGCACCCGCCACGGCTCGCAGGGCAATCCCGCGCCGCTCGGCTTCGAGGACATCATGCTGGCGGGCCTTGCCCGCGACGGCGGCCTCTACCTGCCCGCCGAATGGCCGCAGTTCTCGAATGCCGAGATCGCGGCCCTGAAGGGCCTCGGCTACGCCGAGCTGGCTTTCCGCATCATGCGCCCGTTCGTGGGCGACGCCTTCGACGAGGCGACCTTCCACCGCCTGATCGGCGAGGCCTATGCCTCGTTCGAGACGCCGGAGGTCGCGCCGCTGAAGCCGCTCGGCGACTCCGGCCTGCACCTGCTCGAGCTGTTCCACGGTCCGACGCTCGCTTTCAAGGACGTGGCGCTGCAGCTGCTCGGCCGCATGCTCGACCAGACGCTGACGGCGCGCGGCCAGCACGCCACCATCGTCGGCGCCACCTCGGGCGACACCGGCTCGGCCGCCATCGAGGCGGTGCGGGACCGCAAGACCATCGACATCTTCATGCTGTTCCCGCACGGCCGCGTGAGCGAGGTCCAGCGCCGGCAGATGACGACGGTGCTGGCGCCCAACGTGCACAACATCGCCGTCCAGGGCACGTTCGACGACTGCCAGGATCTCGCCAAGGCCTGCTTCAACGATCTGGCGTTCCGCGACCGGCACGCGCTGACGGCGGTGAATTCGATCAACTTCGCCCGCGTGATGGCGCAGATCGTCTACTATTTCTGGGCGGCGCTGAAGCTGGGTGCCCCCGAGCGCCCGGTGGCGTTCAGCGTGCCCAGCGGCAATTTCGGCAATGTCTATGCAGGCTATGCCGCGAAGCAGATGGGCCTGCCGATCTCGCACTTCGTGGTCGGCGCCAACAGCAATGACATCCTGGCGCGCTTCTTTGAGAGCGGCACGATGACGACCTCCGAGGTCGTGCCGACCCTGAGCCCCAGCATGGACATCCAGATCTCGAGCAACTTCGAGCGCCTGCTGTTCGACCTCTACGAACGTGACGGCGTCGCCCTGGCCGACGCCATGACGGCCTTCCGCAGCACCGGCACCTTGAAGGTCGGCGGCAACGTGCTGGCGGGCGTGCGGCAGCTCTTCGACGCGGGCCGGCTGGACGATGCCGGGACGCTGGCCGCCATGAAGGAGTGCCTGGCGCGCTACGGCGAGACGATCGATCCGCACACCGCGGTGGGCTATGCGCTGGCCCAGCAGCACCGCCGCGATCCCGCCATTCCCATGGTCGTTCTGGCGACGGCGCATCCCGCCAAGTTCCCCGACGCCGTCGAGAAGGCGACCGGCCGGCGGCCGCGTCTGCCGGAGCGGCTCGCCGACCTGCTGGACCGCGCCGAGCGCGCCGACGGAATGCCGAACGACATTGCGGCCCTAAAATCCATGATCGACGAACGCCAGGAGATGGCCGCCACGCCCGCGGCCAGGAGCAAGGTGCGCACGTGAGCGAAGTGAAGGTTACGACACTGGGCAACGGCCTGCGGGTCGCCGTCGACCCGATGCCCGAGGTGGAATCGGCGTCGCTCGGCATCTGGGTCGGCTGCGGCACTCGCCACGAGACCGCGGAGCTGAACGGCATGGCCCACATGCTGGAGCACATGGCGTTCAAGGGCACCCGCACCCGCAGCGCCCGCGCCATCGCCGAGGAGATTGAGAATGTCGGTGGCAGCCTGAACGCCTACACCGGCCGCGAGATCACCGCCTATCACGCCTCGGTCCTCAAGGAGGACGTGGCGCTGGGCGTCGAGATGATCTCCGACATTCTGCGCAACTCGGTGTTCGATCCCGACGAGCTGCAGCGCGAGCGTGGCGTCATCCTGCAGGAGATCGGCCAGGCACTCGACACGCCCGACGACCTGATCTTCGACCAGTTCCAGGAGACTGCGCTGCCCGGCCAGCCGCTCGGCCGGCCGGTACTCGGCACCGCCACGTCGGTCGAGGCGATCGGCCGCGACGATCTCTTCGCCTACCTCGCCCGCCACTACACGGCTTCCAACATGGTCCTGTCGGCGGCCGGCCGGGTCGAGCACGACCAGATCGTCGATCTCGCCGAGAAGCATTTCGGCTCGGTTCCGCGTACGCCCGCCAATGCCGAGCGGCCGGTGCCGCTCGCCTATGTCGGCGGCGACGGTCGCGAGCAGAGGGTGCTCGAGCAGGCGCATCTCGTGCTGGGCTGCGAGGGAATCGGCTACCGCGACCCGGACTATTTCGCGCTGGCGATCTATTCGACCCTGTTCGGCGGCGGCATGTCCTCGCGCCTGTTCCAGCGCATCCGCGAGGAGCGGGGGCTGGTCTATGGCATCCACTGCTTCAACACGGCCTACGCCGATGGCGGCCTGTTCGGCATCTATGCCGGCACCGGCGAGGACGATCTGTCCGAGCTGGTACCCGCGGTGTGCGAGGAATTCGTCACCGTGGCCGATACGCTGAACGAGCAGGAACTCGTCCGCGCCCGGAACCAGATCAAGGCCGGCACGCTGATGGCGCTGGAATCCAGCGGCGCGCGCTGTGAACAGGCGGCGCGGCACCTGATCGTTCACGGCCGCACCATTCCCTATGCCGAGATCGTGGCGCGTATCGAAGCGGTCGACCAGGACGCCGTCCGTCGCGTCGCTCGTCGCCTGCTGAAGGGCGAACTCACGCTCGCCGCCCTGGGGCCCATCGACGGCCTGGAATCGCTCGACAAGATCGCCGGCCGCCTCGCGGCGTAAGAGAGCGCGCGCTACCAATAATCCTCATCCTGAGAGCTTGTCAGCGTATTGGGCAAGCTCTCGGGGTGAGGTGGTGCTTTGCTCAGGCCGCCTTCGGCAGTTCGGTTTGTGCCGTGCGCGGAGGGACGCCGATCGCGGCGCGTTCGATGGCGGTCTTAATCTCGGCGCTGCGGCGGACCACATTGTAGCGCAGGCCGGTGTAGAGATTCATCGGGAACGGCATCGGCGCGTTGAAGTCGATGATCAGCACGACCCGCGTCTCGTCGGTCTGGTTCTTCACCCAATGCTCGCGCGTGTCGTCGAAGACCAGCGGCTCGCCTTCCTTCCAGAAGAAATGGTGGCCGCCGATCTCGATCCAGCACTTCTCGGGCTCCTTCGGCACGATCAGCGGGTAATGGAAGCGGATGATGCCGGCGGCGGATCCCCGGTGCGGCTCGATCTCGGCGCGGCCGGCGAGGATGCTGAACAGGGCCGTGTGGACGCCGGGGATTTTCGCGATCGCAGCCATCGTGTCCGGCACCGCTGCGGCATTCTCCGGAACGTCATGGCCCCACAGCTTCAGCAGGAAGGTGCGCCAGGCGCGGCCCGGCACGTAGAGGTCGCGCGGGTGGACCTCGTGAAGGGCAGGAATCTCTTCATGATGGTTGAGCAGATACTCGAGGTCGGCCTTGATCTTGGCGTGGCTCTTCTTGAGCTCACCCAGGACCGGGAAGACCTTCATCGCGTCCTCGCCACCCAGCGGCAGCTTCGGCATGTTCCGCAGGATCATGTCCGAAAGCTTGAGGTTGAAATCCTCCAGCGGCTGCTGGGGAAGCCAGATGTGCTTGGTCAGATAGAATCTGCCCTTTTCGCCGACACTGGGTTTGCTAGCCGTTTCCATGGCCGATGTGCCTCGAGGACTTGCGATGGAGGGATGTAATACGCCCGTTTGGCCGAATGGCGGCAGCTCTTCCGGCGACCCGGTACGTGGCGGACCGTCTCAATTTCCTACGTCGAACCCCGGAAAACATGCAAGAATTCCGACGAACCACGAGTATAGCCCAAGATGTTCCGCTTTGCCGACGTCCCGTTGTCGCTGTCAGGGATGACCCGGATTACCGGGAAGCGCGTGTTTCTGCGCGCGCCGAGCTTGGACGACTGGCCGGAATGGGCCGAATTGCGCGCCCGCAGCCGGGCCTTCCTGACCCCGTGGGAGCCCACCTGGCCCGAGGATTCTCTGGCCCGCGACCATTTCCGGCGTCGGCTGCGGCAGCAGATCAAGGAATGGCGGGCGGGCGAGGCCTTCGGCCTCTTCGTTTTCACCAATGAAGGCCGCCGGCTGGTCGGCGGAATCAACCTCAGCAACGTCCGTCGCGGCGTCGCCCAGGCCGCGTCCGTCGGCTACTGGATGGGCCAGCCCTATGCCGGCCAGGGCCTGATGACCGACGGTCTGCGCGCCACCCTGCCGTTCGTGTTCGACGACCTGCGGCTACACCGGCTCGAGGCCGCCTGCCTGCCGCACAACGAACCCTCCAAGGCCGTGCTGACCAAGGTCGGTTTTCACGAGGAGGGGCTGGCCCGGCAGTATCTGCGCATCAACGGCCAGTGGGCCGACCATCTGCTTTTTGCGCTGCTGCGGGCCGACTACGACGCGCTCCTGCGGGCGCCGCGGTAACGGGCCGAGGCCCCGACCCCAGGAAGGCTTCCGTGCGCAACCTCACCCCGACCTCGATCACCCAGGCCTTCGCCGACTATGCGCGCAACGCCCCGTCCGCGCGGGCGCGGACGCTGCTGGTCTCGCTGGCCGGCCACCTGCACAGTTTCGTGCGCGAGAACAAGGTCACGCAGGCGGAGTGGGGCGCCGCCATCGACGCCCTCACACGCGCGACGCAGTTCACCGACGACAAGCGCAACGAATACATCCTGTTCTCCGACCTGCTCGGCGTGTCGTCGCTCGTGGACATGGTGAACGCCGCCGGCAGCGGAACGCCGTCGTCCGTGCTCGGCCCGTTCCACATCGAGGGAGCGCCCGAGCTGCCGAATGGCGGCGATCTGTGGCGCGGCCAGATGGGCGACCCGCTCGTCGTGAGCGGTCGCGTCGTCGATGGAAAGGGCGCGCCGGCAAGAGGGGCCGTGCTGGCGATTTGGCAGAATGCGGGCAATGGCCTCTATGCCCAGCAGGACGCCGCGCAATCGCCGACCAACTATCACGCGCGCCTCGCCGTGGCGGACGACGGCACCTTCGCCTTCACCACCGTGCGGCCGGTCTCCTACAAGGTGCCGGACGACGGCCCGGCCGGCGACATGCTGCGCGTCCTGGGGCGCGACGCCTGGCGGCCTGCCCATCTGCACATGATCATCCAGGCGCCCGGCCATCCGCCGCTGATCACCGAATTCTTCCCCGAGGATGACGCGCATCTCGATGGCGATGCGGTGTTCGGCGTGCGCGCCGGCCTCGTCCTGCCGTTCGCCAAGGTCACCGACCGCGCCACGCTGCCTGCCAGCCTCGCCGCGCGCGACACGCTGCCCTTGCCGGTCTGGGCCACGCGTCTCGACCTGACCCTTCCGGCGGGTTGATGCCGCTCGTTCGGGTCCGCAACGTCTCCAGGGTCTTCGCGAACGGCGTCCAGGCGCTGGGCGGCGCCTCGCTCGACATCGAGGCCGGCGAGTTCCTGAGCGTGCTTGGCCCCTCGGGATGTGGAAAATCGACCCTGCTGCGCCTGATCGCCGGCCTCGCCGAGCCGAGCGCCGGCACGATCGAGTGGCCGCTGGGCAGGCCGGACCTGGGCTTCGTCTTCCAGGAGCCGACCCTGATGCCGTGGACGACGGCGCTGGCGAACGTGGCCCTGCCGCTCAAGCTGCGCGGGCTGGCGCGTTCGGAACGCGAGGCGCGCGCGGCCGAAGCGCTGGCGGGTGTGGGACTCGAAGGCTTCGAGAAGAGCTATCCGCGCGAATTGTCCGGTGGCATGAAGATGCGCGTCTCGATCGCGCGCGCGCTCGTCACCGCGCCCAAGCTGCTGCTGATGGACGAACCCTTCGCAGCGCTCGACGAGATCACGCGGCGCAGACTGAACACCGACCTGCTGGAACTGTGGCAGCGCACGCATTTCACCGCCGTGTTCGTGACCCACTCGGTGTTCGAATCGGTGTTCCTGTCGCAGCGCATCGTGGTGATGAGCGCGCGTCCCGGCCGGGTGCGCTCCGAACTCACCATCCCGGCGCCCTATCCGCGCAGCGAGACCTTCGGCACCTCCGCCGACTACGCTGCGCTGTGCCGCCTCACCTCGGCGCAGCTTTCCGAGGCGATGGCGGCATGAGCGCCCCTTTTTCAGAGCACGACCTCATGCTGAGGAGCCGGGCGCAGCCCGGCGTCTCGAAGCATGTGCTACGAACGCTTCGCCTGATCTCATCCTTCGAGACGCGACGCTGCGCGTCGCTCCTCAGGATGAGGCTGGGAATGATCCCATGAGCGCCCGCATCGTCGCTCCGGTCCTGATGGGGATCTTCATGCTGGCCCTGTGGGAGGGCCTCGTCCGCGCGATGGAGATCCCGCCCTACATCCTGCCGGGACCGTTCCTCGTGGCGAAGACGCTGGTGTCGGACTGGGGCACGCTGTGGCCGGCGCTGGTGGTCACGCTCACGATCACCCTGCAGGCGCTGCTGGCCGCGGTGCTGGTCGGCGTGCTGCTGGCGCTGCTGTTCTCGCTGTCGCGCTGGATCGAACTGTCGCTCTTTCCCTACGCCATCATCCTTCAGGTGACGCCGATCGTGGCCATCGCGCCGCTGATCATCGCCTGGGTCGATGACGTCAATGTCTCGCTGCTGATCTGTGCCTGGCTGGTGGCCTTCTTCCCGATCCTGTCGAACACGGTGCTGGGGCTGCGCTCGGTCGACCGCAACCTGCTCGACCTGTTCGGACTTTATGGCGCGAGCCGCTGGCGCACGCTGCTCGACCTGCGCCTGCCGGCGGCGCTGCCGTACTTCCTGGGGGGCCTGCGCATCTCGGGTGGGCTAGCGTTGATCGGCGCCGTGGTGGCCGAGTTCGTGGCCGGCTCGGGCGGCCGCGAGTCAGGCCTCGCCTATCGCATTCTCGAATCGGGCTACCAGCTCAAGATCCCGCGCATGTTCGCGGCCCTGGTGCTCATCTCGGCGGCGGGCATCGCGATATACCTGTTGCTGTCCCTGGTCTCGCACCTGCTGCTGCGCCGCTGGCACGAAAGCGCGCTGAAGGAGGAGTGAGTCGAGATCAGCGCAGCGCTGCCCTGCCGAGGAAGTACGACGCCGTCGCCACGCCCGCCGCCAGCAGGAGATAGCCCGCCTCATAGACGCCGGTGATGGCCAACACGCTGCGGAAGAGGAGCGGCGACAGGAGTGCGCCGCAGAACACGAAGAGCTGGGTCGCGCCGGTGAATTCCGCGGCCCGTCCCGGCGGTGCCCGCGAGGCGCTTTCGGCGATGAACACGCCGTTCCAGCCGACGGCGGTGCCGCCCAGGATCGTGCAGACGATATAGACGGCGCTGGTGGGCCAGGCGGGCGTCGAGAAGGCCATCACGGTCGCGGCCATCGCGATGATGGCGCCGATGCCCGCCAGCACCGCCGACGGCCTTCGCAGCAGGTCGGCGAGCGCGCCCCAGAAGACGCGGCCGAAGGCGCCGGCGAGGGTTGCCGCCGACAGAAGCGCGCCGGCCAGCACGTAGGACATCTGCAGGCCATCGACGGCATAGACGACGGTGAAGTTCACGACGATCGCCTGCGTGGCCGAGAACAGCATGCCGATGAAGCACATCGGTCGCAGGATCGGGTCGCGCCAGGCGAGCTGCAGCGGCTCGAAGATCTCCGTCAGCGTGGGCAGGCGCGCTGAGCCACCGCTGCGCTCGTCGTCGTACAGGGCGCGCAAGGGCTGCATGGCAACGGCCGCGGCGATCGAGAGGAGGCCGACCGAGGCCGCGGCCCAGCGCCATCCGAAATCGAGGGCGAGGGTCGGCAGCACGGCGCCGCAGATCGCGAAGCCGACGGGCACGCCGCTCTGCTTCAGTGAGAAGGTGACGTTTGCGAGGCGCGGCGGCGACACGCGCGCCAGGATGTGCGAGCTGGCGATGGTGAGGGGGCCCGAGCCCAGCCCGACGATGAAGGCCGAGAGGGCGGCCATCGCGATGCCGCCCGTCGCGAAGACGAAGGAGCCCAGCGCCGCGATGGTGAGCCCGGTCTGGATGAAGCGGATCGGTCCCAGCCGGCGGGTGAGCGGGCCGCCGCCCACGGTCGAGATCATCGCCGCGAGATAGACGATCGACACATAGTAGGCGATGTCGGCCGCGGCGACGCCGAACTCGGCGGCGGCGGCCGGCGCCAGCACCGACGCCTGGTTGAAGACCATCGTCGAGATGACCTGGATCAGGGTCAGCGAGGCGAGGGCGACGAGATAGCGACGAAGGTCGGTCGGCGCGGCGGGCATGCGCCGGAACTATAGCGACCGGATTCCGGCGGGCGAGAAAACTCTCGGCGAGACACGGTCAGGCGAAACTGCCGAGGCTCGAATTGCTACCGACCGCTGCGCCGCGCCGGCTTGCCGCCTCCGCCCGAACCGGTGCGCACGCCGCGGAAGACCCGGGAATGCTGCATCTTGCCGAGATGGACGCCGACATTGGCGCTGGCGGCCTGGCCCGGCAGCTCGAGCTCATGAGCCTCCAGGCGGCGGATCTCGTCGCGCAGGCGGCCGGCTTCCTCGAATTCGAGGTCGGCGGCGGCGGCGCGCATCCGCTTTTCGAGCTCGGCGATGTGGGTGCGCAGATTGTGCCCGACCAGATGCACGTCGCCCGACACGCCGGTGTCGACCGTGTAGTGGTCGCGCTCGGCGGTCGACTGCAGGATCTCGGCGATGTTGCGCTTCACCGAGGCCGGCGTGATGCCGTGCTCCTTGTTGTAAGCGGTCTGCTTGGCGCGGCGACGATCGGTCTCCGAAATGGCGTACTTGATCGAGTCCGTCATCCTGTCGGCATAGAGGATGACCCGGCCCTCGACGTTGCGCGCGGCGCGGCCGATCGTCTGCACCAGCGAGGTCGGCGAGCGCAGGAAGCCTTCCTTGTCGGCATCGAGGATGGCGACCAGGGCGCACTCGGGGATGTCGAGGCCCTCGCGCAGCAGGTTGATGCCGACCAGCACGTCGAAGGCGCCGAGCCTGAGGTCGCGGATGATCTCGATGCGCTCCAGCGTGTCGATGTCGGAATGCAGGTAGCGACAGCGTATGCCGGACTCGTGCATGTACTCGACCAGATCCTCGGCCATGCGCTTGGTGAGCACGGTGACCAGCACGCGCTGGCCCTTCTTCGCGCAGTCCTTGCACTCGCCGATCAGGTCGTCGACCTGCTTCTCGACCGGCCGGATGAGGACCGTCGGGTCGATCAGTCCGGTTGGACGGATCACCTGCTCGATGAAGGCGCCCTGGGTACGTTCCATCTCCCAGTCGCCCGGGGTGGCGCTGACATAGGTCGTCTGCGGCCGCAGCGCGTCCCACTCCTCGAACTTGAGTGGCCGGTTGTCGATCGCCGAGGGCAGGCGGAAGCCGAATTCGGCCAGCACGCTCTTGCGGTTGAAGTCGCCGCGGAACATGCCGCCGATCTGCGGCACCGTGACGTGGCTCTCGTCGCAGATCAGCAGCGAATTCTTGGGGAAATACTCGAACAGCGTGGGCGGCGGCTCGCCCGGCTTGCGGCCGGTGAGATAGCG